>NZ_JBSHMI010000001.1:270818-699947 GCF_053645235.1 Sphingobacterium sp. NPDC055346 | reverse complement strand
TCGCCCTGTCACCCTGGAAGGGTGAAATTATTTTAGCGATGGTGTTTGAAGGGTACTACCCCTTTAGGGGTTGCATTATGTTAATTAACTTAACCATTAACCTTGATTTGTCCCACCGTTTAAAACAAAACTTTCATTACACTTTTAATTAACACAAAAATAATGATATCAATACACCTCAATATGTAATTTGCCAATAGGTGAATCTTATTAATAATCAATGGCTAATACTTACTCCCAAATCTATATTCAAATTGTTTTTTCGGTTCAAAATAGGGAAACCCTATTAAAATTACCTTGGAGGTTAGAGGTTTATAAATACATGGCTGGAATAATAAAAAGCAAAGGGTTAAAATCGATTATTATTAATGGGATGGAAGATCATGTCCATATACTATTAGAACTAAAACCAGAAATCTCCTTGTCAGATTTGGTTAGGGACATAAAAAAGCACTCTACTATATTTATAAATAAACAGAATTGGCTTAACTATAAATTCTCTTGGCAAAATGGATATGGCGCCTTTTCCTATTCTCATTCTCAGGTAAACAAAGTATATAATTATATCAAAAACCAAGAGAAAATCCATTTAAATAGAACATTTCAAATGGAATACATCGAGTTTTTAAAAAAAATCAATGTGGAATACCGTGATGAATATCTATTCAAATGGATTAACTAACCTACTCCTTCTTTATCCCTAACCTCATTAAACTCGGCGTCATAAACGATATTATCCCCAATAACACACATAGCACACCTGCAATAATAAATGCATTGGCTACGCCAATATGGTCTGCAATGTTTCCGGCGAATAATAGACCGATCAGACTTGGGATGATTGCAAAACTGAAATACAGGGAAAATACCCTGCCCAACATTTCCGGAGCAATCTCTTCTTGGATGATGGTCATAAATACCGCATTGAATATCGACATGGATGCTCCACCTATTCCTGTCAATACCACAAAAACCATAAACATGGACGCTGGTAACAGACCAGAAAACACAAAGGTCAATCCCAGTAGGATATGCATGTAATTGATCAGCAGGATCTTTCTGAAGGAAACTTTAAAAGCGCTCAATGCAGACCCTCCCACCAACATACCTACTCCCCAGATAACTTCAATCACGCTCATTTCAAATTTATCTCCTTTGAAATGTTCGATGGTCAGTAAGGGGAACATAATGGCAACTGGCAGGATGCCCATCATGGCAATGATGGAGTATAAAAACATCCTGTTTAAGCCTTTGTTCTGGTGGATGGCCAAGAAACCCAGCTTCAGGTCTCCCCAAACCTGCCTTAATGAGGCTTTACTTTCCGACTTGAAATATGGAATGCTGATGAACAAAAGGCTAGTGATCGCTACTGCTGCACCCATCACATCGAGGTAAATGACCTGGTTGATCGGTAGGTTGGCTATGGCCAAGGCTCCCAATGCAGGTCCGGCAATGGCACTGACAGAATGCAAGATCTGGTTCACACCTGAAACGCGCAACAGCTGGTCCTCAGGCACCAAAAGCGGAGCAATTGCCTGCATTGCTGGCTGGTGAAATGCAGAGCCTATGGAACGACAGACCATCAGCAGATAAATCAGCGATAGATTGATGTTTCCATCCTTCAGGGCGAAAGTCATCATGAAAGTACAGCAGGCAATGAAGGCATCTGCAAATATCATGACTTTCTTCCTGTCCCAACGGTCGATATACACGCCTGCAAATGGACCGATAATGGCCTGGGGCAATAGACCCGAAATAGCGGCAAAGGCAAGGACTTCCGCCGACCTGAATTCAAGGCTCAGCCAGATAATCATTGCAAAGTTGACGGCAGAGCTACTTATCAAGGAGACAAATTGCCCTACCCATATATAGATATAGGTTTTAAACCAATGTTTCTTTTCCATGAAATTAAATTGTAATGTTTGTACCTGCAGCCAAAAGGAATTTTAGCTGATTCATTAAACCGCGTAAGATTTATCTAACTCAATAAATCCAAGGGTCAATAAAGAATAGTGCAAATTGGCAAGTGCTCATACCGCAAATATAAACCAAAGAGGCTGAAGTTCAAACGTTTTAAGAAAAATACTTTCCTAGAGAGGCGAAAATGGAAATGGGATTAAGGTATTCGTGAAAACTGATGACACAAAAAAAAGCGTCTTAACTTTCGCCAAGACGCCTTTATACTAAAACTACACTACTATTATTTTCTTTCTAATCCTTTTGCTACCAAGGCTTCTACAAAGTTCCTTACGTTTTCATCAGAGAACCTCGATGTAACGTCAAAAGCAAAGGCATGAACTAACAGGATACGTGCGCTCTCTTCACCGATACCGCGAGCACGTAAGTAGAACAGGGCATCATCATCAAACTGTCCCATGGTACAACCATGTGAACATTTAACATCATCTGCAAAGATCTCAAGCTGTGGCTTGGTATAGATAGTCGCCTTGTCGCCGATCAACATGTTGTTGTTCTGTTGAAAGGCATTTGTTTTCTGGGCATCTTCGCGAACAAAGATCTTACCGTTGAAAACAGCTGTAGATTCGTCCTGTGGAATATTTTTGTACCATTCGTATGATTCACAATGAGGTTTCATGTGATCTACGATGGTATGGTTGTCTACAAATTGATTGTCAGCTAATAAGTTGATCCCGTAAAGGTGCGATTCAACCTGTTCAGCGTCCAAACGAACGTTTAGATCATTGCGTACAAAGGCTACACCTGGGAAATTACAGTTGTAGTTGTTGTACAAGCTGTGTTTCGTTTGGTAAACCTCGGTATGGTTGATGTAATGGCTGTTATTTGAAGCTAACTGCAAATAATAGTGTTGCATCTTCGCATTTTCTTCAACGACAATCTCGGTAACCTTGTTGTTCAGGTTGAATGCCGAACCATCCATTGTGATAAAGGATTCGATGATTTCAACTTCAGCATTCTGCTCAAGGATATATAGATTACGGGTCTGTGCAAAGAAATCCTGGTTCCCTGTAGCGACATGGACGATTTGGATAGGCTTTGAAACCACCTTATTGCGATTCACCTGCAGAAAGATTCCCGAAGTGTGAAAAGCAGTGTTCAGGGCTACCGTCGTGCTTCCTGTTGCATCTGCATGTTTTGCAAAGTGCTCTTGGAATTTCGGCTCATTTTGAGCCTCTTCGATAGGTTTTACGATCAAGCCGATCTCATCTTCCAAGGAAGAGAATGCCAAAACATATTGACCATTGATCAGCACAATGCGGTGTGCATCCAATCCAGGGATGTCCGCTGCGCTTAGATCTAAATTTGAAACATCCACATCCTCGTTCAACAGATAGTTTCTGTTGATCAGAGCATGGATATTCGTGTATTTCCAGTCCTCATTCTTTACAGTAGGGAATCCAAGATCATGAAAACGGCTGTAAGCCTCTTCGCGAAGAGCCATTACCGCTGCCGTATCATTGCTTGTTTCCAGTTCCTGAAATGTTGAAGTCAACTGTTGGAATAAGGAGTTTGCTACTAATGTACTCATGTTATTTGTTGTCAATCCGCTCATTACCTCGTTTCTTAATACAACTGATTAGGCATTTTGCGTATCTAATTCTTTTAACCAGTCGTAACCTTTTTCTTCTAATTCAAGTGCCAATTCTTTTGTTCCCGATTTTACAATGCGACCATTGTGCAATACGTGTACATAATCCGGCACGATATAATCCAACAAACGTTGGTAGTGTGTAATCACGATAAATGCATTGTCCTTAGAGCGCAATTGGTTTACACCATTCGCTACGATTCGCAATGCGTCGATATCCAGACCTGAATCCGTTTCATCTAAAATAGAAAGCTTTGGATTCAACATGGCCAATTGGAAGATCTCGTTACGTTTTTTCTCTCCTCCCGAGAAACCTTCGTTCAAGGAACGGTTTGCTAGGTTTGCAGAAAACTCTACCAATTGTTGTTTTTCTTTTACCGTCTTCAAGAAGTCTTTCGCTTCCATTGGAGGTAAACCTTTGTATTCTCGGATATCATTTACTGCTGTCTTCAAGAAGTTGATGTTTGAAACTCCTGGGATTTCAACAGGATATTGGAAAGCCAAGAACAAACCTTCGCGAGCACGGTCTTCAGGAGAAAGCTCCAATAGATCCACTCCGTCTAGGAATGCTTCACCTTCCGTCACCTCGTAAGAGTCACGTCCCGCTAATACATTTCCTAATGTACTCTTTCCAGCTCCGTTAGGGCCCATGATGGCATGAACTTCGCCGGCCTTAACTTCTAAATTCAGTCCTTTTAATATTTGTTTATCGTCGATTGACGCATGCAAATTCTTAATGCTTAACATATTCTATTCTATATTTCTATCCTACCGATCCTTCTAATGAGATCGCTAATAATTTCTGTGCCTCTACGGCAAATTCCATTGGTAATTGATTTAATACTTCTTTCGCATAACCATTGACGATAAGCCCTACGGCTTTCTCTGAATCAATACCGCGTTGGTTCAAGTAGAAGACTTGGTCTTCCCCGATCTTGGAAGTGGTTGCTTCGTGCTCTAGGGTAGCAGTCTTGTTCTTGCTCTCAATATATGGGAAAGTGTGTGCTCCACATCTGTCGCCAATCAATAAACTATCACATTGGGTGAAGTTCCTTGAGTTGTCTGCATTTGGTCCGATCTTAACCAATCCACGGTAGCTGTTGTGGCTCTTGCCGGCAGAGATACCTTTGGAAATGATTTTTGAACGCGTATTTTTTCCTAAGTGGATCATTTTGGTGCCTGTATCTGCAAGTTGCATGTTACGGGTCATCGCCACGGAGTAAAATTCGCCTACAGAATGGTCTCCCTTCAGGATTACTCCTGGATATTTCCAAGTGATGGCAGATCCCGTTTCAACCTGTGTCCAAGAGATTTTCGAGTGATCACCTTTACAGATACCACGCTTGGTCACGAAGTTATAGATTCCGCCCTTTCCGTCTTTATCACCAGGATACCAGTTCTGTACAGTTGAATATTTGATCTCTGCATTACGCATAGCAATTAGTTCAACAACTGCAGCATGCAATTGGTTTTCATCACGCATCGGTGCTGTACAACCTTCAAGGTAAGATACATAGGCATCCTCATCAGCGATGATCAATGTGCGCTCGAACTGTCCCGTGTTTTCTGCGTTGATACGGAAGTACGTGGAAAGTTCCATTGGGCAGCGAACGCCTTTAGGAATGTATACGAAAGATCCGTCCGAGAAAACAGCTGAATTCAGGGCCGCATATACGTTATCTGTTTGAGGAACTACGGTTCCCAAATATTGTTTTACTAGGTCAGGGTGTTCTTGTACAGCCTCTCCAAAGGAACAGAAGATAACCCCTTGTTCTTTCAGTTTTTCACGGAACGTGGTTTTCACAGATACCGAATCAAATACTGCATCAACTGCTACTACCCCAGCAAGTACCTTCTGTTCGTCCAAGGGGATACCCAATTTGGCAAAAGTTGCCAATAATTCAGGGTCCACTTCGTCCAAACTATCAAGTTGTTTTTTAGGTTTTGGGGCAGCGTAATAGGAAATGTCCTGGAAATCTACTTCAGGGTTCTTGAAGTTTTGCCAAGTCGGCATGCTCATTTTTAAGAAATGTTGGAAAGCCTTCAGTCTCCACTCCAATAACCATTCCGGTTCGTTTTTCTTCTTCGAAATCAAACGGATGGTATCTTCATTAAGACCTTTTGGAGCGATCTCCATCTCAATGTCGGTCGTAAAACCGTACTTATATTCTTCGAGCTCTAACTCTTTTAATAAATCGTCGTCTTTTGTGCTCATATCTCTTTCACTTTAATGATGGGTTCTTTCCCATTGGTTTTGATTTGCAAAGTTACGGTTTATAATGCAGAAAAAAGCTTGTTTTGTGTTCAACCTACACAGTAAACCGCAAAAAAAATGACAAATGTCATTTCTTCTGCATTAAAGGCTATTTAGAATGATTACATTATGACAATAGAATGATTGATATAAATAAAATCAATTGAATGTCAATCAATAGATTGAGTCAGTCTATATTAGACCCCGCCAATAATTCAGAAATACATTTTGTGTTAAACCAAATATTATTTTGTATATTTACTATTCTTTAATTTTATTGAAAAGCCTATGTCTTACCAACCAGATAAAACGGACTTGAAGATTCTAAAGCTTCTTCAGGAGAACGGAAGGATAACTAATTTACAGCTGGCGACCAATATTGGTCTCTCGCCTGCCCCTACATTGGAGCGGGTCCGTAAATTGGAGAACTCTGGTTTCATCAAGAGCTACCATGCTTTTGTCGATGAGGAAAAGCTAGGATTAGGAATAAAATCATTCATTCAGATCTCCCTTGATTTCCATACCCATAATGCCATTCCTGAATTTGTGGAAGCCGTTCGTGCCATTCCCGAAGTGACCGAATGCCACCACGTAACAGGTAACTGCGACTTCATGCTGAAAGTATATGTTAAAGACATTAAGGCATATGAGGCAGTAATCATGGAGAAGATTTCAAAAATCCCTTTTGTGAAGACGTTCCAAACCATGATGATTATGTCCACCAGTAAAAAAGAACCAATTGTACCATTAGAATATTAATCTTTAAAGATGGCATATCAAGATTCTGCAATCATATTGACATGGCCAGATGCTACCATACGTGGAGATGAAAAATGGATGATGTTTTTCAAAAAAATTGGTATTGTCAAAAATTTAAACTTCAAGGTTGGGCATACAGGTGTTGTCTTGGTAAATCACCAGACGGGCGAGTTGCTCTTTTATGATTTTGGCCGCTATATAACCCCCCGAGGTTACGGAAGGGCACGATCGAAGGATTCCGACCCAATGCTGGAGATCAAGGTCAAGGCTAAGTTCAAGAATGGCCAGATCGAAAACATCCAAGAGATCATTGCTGCAATCGAACCCTTAAAAGGTGCCATGTATGGTGAGGGAAGGGTCTTTTTCAGCGTGGCCAGCGATATCAACTTTGAAATCGCCAAGGATTATGGTGATAAATGCGTAGAGGAGGGTACATACCCCTATGGCGCTGTCGCTAAGAATAACAACAACTGTTCCCGATTCATTACCAGGATGTTGATGAAGGCTTCCAAGAAATATCATTTCTGGCACGGTATCAACCTGCCGGAAACCATTAAAGCGAGCCCTATCAGCAATATCGTGAATGTTTGCAAGAGCAGGATGGTGAACAGCTATAGCCCTTCGGACGGGTTTCAGTCATTCAAGATGGACCGTTGGAAGTCTTTCTTTTTTCTGGTTAAACAGCTGGGAGATAATGTGTTCAGGAACAAGGCGGATCTACTGCCCAATGACTTGATCATCGGTGCCGTTAATTTTGGGTCTAAACCTATCACCGTTCCTAAACATGCGAAATATCTTGGCGGCGTTGGTGATGGGGCATGGTACTACCTGCACGAAAGACCGGATGCGCAGATTGAGATCAGCCGATATTCGACCTTAGGCAACCTGGAATACGTTGTTTTGGGCGAAGCGACCCAGCCTGTGGATTTTCATGAGGATTGGGAGATTACCTATGATAGCCATCTGATGTTTACCCATATCCTGCAGCATAACCAGAAGATTAGGATCAATCATATTGAAGTCCTCTCTACCGAGGATTATAAATTCAAAAATTTATTGGAAAGGTACGCGTAGTTGCCTAAACTTGCCAAGCAATGGCTTGTTTCCCATGTTGTTGCAGGTAACTGTTGGCCTGTGAGAAATGGGCGCATCCGAAGAATCCTCTGTAAACCGATAGTGGGGATGGGTGTACAGCGGTTAAGATAAGGTGCTTGCTGCTATCGATCAATGCTGATTTCTTGATGGCATAACTTCCCCACAGTAAGAATACGACATGTTCGCTCTGCTCTGATATCGCTTTGATGATCTCATCCGTAAAATATTCCCATCCTTTCTTCTGGTGCGAACCGGCTTCGTGAGCTCGAACCGTTAAGGTTGCGTTCAAGAGCAAAACGCCTTGTTTGGCCCATTTTGTCAGATCGCCATGGTTCGGGTATTGAAATCCTGGAATGTCAGTCACCAATTCGGTATAGATGTTTCTTAAACTGGGTGGTATGGCAATTCCAGCAGGGACCGAAAAAGACAGCCCATGTGCCTGGCCATCGTTATGATAGGGGTCTTGGCCCAAGATGACTACTTTCAGGTTTTGAAAAGGGGTCAATTTGAAGGCGTTAAAAACCAGGTCCTGCGGAGGAAAAACCTTGTGCAGGCTTCTTTCCTTTATTACAAACTCGGATAAATCCTGTAAGACAGTGCTGTTGAATAAAGGCTTAATGATAGGTTCCCAAGAAGAATCAAAACGGTCAGACATATGTTTATATAAAATTTTACATTATTTTGCTGTAAACAAGTTGGATACTACGGCAATTTAACGGATATTTGCAAACTTACAGTATTAAGCATAATTATGTCAAATATAGTTCGCATTATAATTTGTAGTTTGTTGGTGATCGGAACGGTTGCATTGTTCTGGATTGGTCAATGGGGCTGGGGGATTTTAGCAATCCTGATTACTATTTTAGCTTGGGTAACCGTGTTCTTCAACGAGAAGATGCTTATCGCCCAATGGTTCTTGCGCAAAGAACGTATGGACAAAGCTGAAGTTTGGTTGAAGAAAATCAAGAACTACGAAACGGAATTGATCTCTGCTCAATATGGTTACTACCATATGCTTTTGGGCTTGATCGAATCTCAAAGAGCGCCTTTACAATCAGAGAAATATTTCAAGAAAGCCTTGACAATGGGCTTGCATATGGATCATAACGTGGCATTGGCCAAGTTAAGCCTTGCTGGTATCGCTATGGCAAAACGTAATAAGCGCGAAGCTGAAAAGCTTCTGGCCGAAGCTAAGAAAGCTGATAAAAACAAATTGCTGGAAGAGCAGATCAAATTGATGAAAAACCAAATGGGAATGATGGACAAACAACAGTTCCGTTATTCTAGATAACAAAATATTTAAAAAAGGAAAGGGTGGATTCTTGAAAATCCACCCTTTCCTTTTTTAGACAGTAGACAACAGACACAAGACATTAGAATGGTAAGGGTGCCAACTTACTATCTCAGTCATTTCGGATAGAGGCTAGAAAGGGTCTTATGTCTTATGTCTTATGTCTTGTGTCTATTGTCTATAACCTATTTCTCATTCTCCTTTAATACTCTCAGGAAGTTCAATCCCATGATCTTAGCGACATCTTCCTTGCTGTAGCCTCTTTCCAGCAATGCTTTTGTGAGGACCGGGAATTTGCTGACATCTTCTAGTTCCTGAGGCGGAGATTCAATGCCATCAAAGTCGGATCCTATGGCTACATGGTCTATGCCCGCCTTGGCGACCAGATGGTCTACGTGCTTAAGTACATTTTCAAAAGGGGCATTAGCTTCATGCTTTAGCTTTGGCGAAAGGGAACCATACATCTTGCCTATAGATAATTCCTTGTTTGTACTGTCTTTTTTGTGGGTTTTGTAATAGAGTTTTTTTACTCTCTTCGGGTAGTTGGAATCAAGAAATTCAGAATAAAAATTGACACCTACTACACCGCCATTTTTCTTCAGAGCTTCCAATTGAGCATCTTTCAGGTTGCGATAATGTGGCGTCAATGCTGCTGCATTGCTGTGGGAGACCAATACTGGTTTGCTTGTGATACTCAAAACATCATAAAATGTTTGTTCACCGGCATGGGAAAGGTCGACCATCATACCGAGGTCGTTCATCTTACGGATAATTTCCTTGCCATGTTCCGTCAAGCCTTTTCCTTTTTTGTCCTTGGTTTTCACTTCCATGGCAGCTGCCGTTACCCAAGGAAGGTTGTAGTTCCAGGTAAGGGTCAGATAGCGGGCTCCACGATCGTAAAGTGCCTCCAGATAATCAAGGCGTTCCTCAATCATATTGCCGCCTTCTATTCCAATCAATGCAACGATCTTTCCCTCTTTGTTGATGCGTTCTATATCTGTAGAACTCTTTGCCAGTTCGATCTTATCCGGATTGTTGGCAATCAGTTTCTCCAAGGCATCAATTTGGTCGTTCGCATGTTTGTAGGCATTCTTCTTCCATTTCTTGTCATCGGACCAAACGGCAAATACCTGAACATCCACTCCACCTTCTTTAAGTCTGGGTAGATCGGTATGACCGGTTTTGATTCTTTTGCCGATGTCCTTGCCAGGCAATATGCTTTCGACGATCACATCATTGTGGCCATCCACAACGATCAGGTCTTGATGTATCTGTTTATAATCCTGCCCCATACTGGCAAAAATAGAACCTCCGAGAAGGAAGGTCAATAAAAACTTCTTTTTCATTATTTAGCGTTAAAAATGGTTTCATAGATGACATCCTGTATACGACTCCTAACGTTCAGATCATAGATTTTTGTAGATACCTGCGGATGCACTCTATTTGACAAAAATATATAAATCAATTGGTTATTCGGATCTACCCATATACAAGTCCCTGTATAACCGGTGTGGCCATATACAGATGGATTTGCCAATTTAGAAGGGTAGTCTGCGCCTTTCTTAGGGTCATATCGGTCGAAACCCAAACCTCTGCGACTTGTTTTCGACTGTTTGGAGGTGAAAAGATCGATGGTCTCCGGTTTATAATACCTCACGCCCCCATATTCGCCTCGATTCAGCAATAGCTGTCCGTAGATAGCAAGGTCGTTTGCAGAAGCAAACAGGCCCGCATGTCCAGCCACTCCACCGGCCATGGCTGCACCCTCATCATGCACATATCCTTGCAACAGGACCTTCCGAAAGGCGGTGTCCTGTTGGGTAGGAATGATTTGGTCCTTGTTGAAACGATCTCTCGGAAGATATCCCGCGGTCTTCATCCCAATGGGCCTGTACAAAATATCTTGGACATAGTCCTGCATTGGAGTGGAAGTTTCATGTTCAGAGACTTCCTTCATTACATACATGCTGATGTCTGAATAGACATAGTTTCCGATTGGCTTAACCGGAGAATTCAACATCTCTGGCCACATAAAATCTCGGTAGTAATTATTCTTTAGATAGGCATTGTCAGCGACCTTGACTTGATGGGAATCATCTTTTGTGCGTTGAAGGTCACCAGGTTTCAGGTTCCTGTAGAACGGGATAAAAGGAGTAAAACCAGCCTCATGTAAAAGTACGGTCCTGAGGGTAATATTGGCTTTATTGCTCTGTTTCGCTTGCCATAGGTAATGTCCCATGGTGCTATCCAGATTGATGATGTTGTTTTCCTGTAAGTGCATCACAACAGGCGTCGTGCCGGCAATTTTACTGATGGATGCTAAGTCATAGATATCATAAATGCTATTGGCCTGCTTCTTTTCGTAGGTATGGTAGCCATACGCCTTTTCAAAGATTACCTGACCATCTTTTATGGCCATGACCATCATCCCCGGAGCGGCATGCTGCTCAACAGCATCCTTCGCAATGGCATCGATCTGATTGGTCATTTTGGCGATGTCCAGGCCTGACTGTCTGCCTTTGCTGTACTGTAGTCGGGTTTGCGTTGTTTTATTCGTTCCGGCAGTGATACCTAACCCACCGAAGATGGACATTGCCGCATTCTCCTGGGTACCTTCATCTAAGCTAGGTGCTGTTAAGATGCTGGCAAATCGGCCTAAGTTGGCAGAAGACAAGCCTATATTGATGTAATTGATATCCTTCCCGAATTTACAGAGAATGACATCCTTTCGATTTACGGCAGATTGAATGACCATCGCCAATTGATCCGGTCTAAACTCGTCTTCCGTACCAGCAACGATAATAGTATTGTAGTATTTCGTATGTTCATCATATTGGTCAAAACCAAAGCTCTTTACTTCACCATATCGCTGTAATTGCTGAATAAAGGGTGCATATTTTACACTGTCCGTACTTATGACCGCTATTCTGCGTTCATCCAAACGCTTGAAGGGAAGGATGTTCTTTTGGTTGTTCAGAAGAACCGTTTGATTGCTGATGACCTGTTTATACTGAGCTTGACTAATGGAATACCCGCATAACAGGAATATTGTAAGGAGGTTTAAAAAGCGAATCATAATTGTTTTTAGGATTTCTTATTGTAAATGTACTAATAAAACGCACAAACACGCATTCCCGACCTGTAATAATTCTGTATATTTGAGAATGCCCGAACTGATGGACAATAAAACCGTTTTCACTCTCCTAGAGGTGTCCCGAAGCATTCAAAAGACGATTGCTGAGCGATACAAGAGTCTTTATTGGATTAAAGCGGAGATGAACAAATTGAACCATTATTCCTATTCAGGCCATTGCTACCCCGAACTACTAGAGAAAAAAGAAGGTAAGGTGGTTGCTGAAATGCGGTCTATTTTATGGAAAATGGATTATGAACGCATAAACAGGCAGTTCATGGAAGTACTTGGAGAACCCTTAAGGGAAGGTATTACCATGCTATTCCAGGCGGGTATATCCTACGATCCGCTGTACGGCTTCAGTCTGAAGATCGTTGATATCGATCCTACCTTTGTGCTTGGAGAACTGGAAAAAGAGAAAAGGGAAAGCATCAAGAAACTGACCGAAGAAGGTATATTTGACGCCAATAAAAGGCTTCCATTCCCTCTCATCCCTAAGCGATTGGCCATTATCTCTGTTGAAACCAGTAAGGGGCTTTCCGATTTCTTTAAAATTATCAACGGTAACCCTTGGGGCTATAAAATTGAATGCACGCTCTTTCCTGCCTTATTGCAGGGGGATAAATCCATCAGCTCCATTATTAAGCAATTGGAGGTCATTGCTAATAAATTAGAAGATTTTGATGCGGTCGCCATCATTAGAGGTGGAGGAGGAGATGTCGGCTTGAGTTCCTATAACAACTATTTCCTGTCCAAGGCCATTGCCATCTTTCCAATTCCTGTACTCACAGGGATAGGTCACTCCACAAATGAAACCGTCAGTGAGATGGTCGCGTATAAGAACGCTATTACGCCTAGCGAATTGGCGGACTTCCTTTTACAGAAGTTCCACAATTTTGCTATCCCTGTGGATAATGCGTTGGAAAGAATGTTGCGAGCAGTTAGAAGGAGCTTTGAAGAAGAAAATCTAAAATTAAAACATATCGTGTCTTCAATTTCTTGGAACAGTAAAACCCTCTTGTTAAAAGATAAAGCGGAATTGAACGGGCTACAGGCCCACTTGATCAGGTTCAGTAGACAGAGCATAAAGGAAAATCAAGCCCAGCTGCAGCATTTGGAAAGAATGCTAGGTATCGTGAATCCCATTCATATATTAAAAAGAGGCTTTAGCATCGTGCGGATGGACGGTAAATCTGTCCACAAGCTGGACCAAGTTGAAATAGGTTCTGAACTGGAAATCCAATTGGAAGACGGAAAGATAATTTCTAAAGTAATAAACAAAGAATCAAACCATGGAAAATAAATACAGCTATAAAGATGCGTTCGAGGAACTTCAACATATTGTTTCAGACATCGAATCTGGTGATATTGCTGTAGATGAGTTGACAGCCAAGATCAATAGGGCATCTGAATTGTTGACTATCTGCAAGGCGAAACTAACAGCTTCAGAAGAAGAAGTAGAAAAACTATTGCAGAAACTGGAGAATGATAACAAAGCTGGGGAAGGTGATTTTGAATAATCACAACAAGCTTTTTTTATAAATTTCAACGCCTGAGTTCAATCAATCCCAATTTAACTTCCTAGAGTTAAAGGAAAAGCTATTTCTAAAAGTAAATATTTTTACGTTATTTTGCGCTGTTTAGAATTAGTCTTAATTGTCTTTGCTCAAAAACATCTACATATTACTAATCTTCCTGGGCCTTCCGTTTGTATCATTTGCTCAGTTATTCTCCATTTCTGGTTCCATTAAGGACAGTAAGGGGCAAGCCTTGGGCAATGTAAATATCGAGATTGCGGAGAAACCCAACTTTAGCAGCCTGAGTGATGAACAAGGACTGTTTATTATTCCCAATCTACCTCAGGGCAGCTATCTACTTAAGTTTTCCCATATTGGTTTCAAACCCATTACCCGAACCATAAAGCTCGACAATAATCGTGAAACCCATATTGTTTTCAACCAAGATGAAGTCAATATCGATGAGGTTTATGTCACGGCCAAAGAGTCCAAGAATATAGGTACGAGCTCAATCATCACGAGAGATGCCATGCAGCATCTTCAGCCATCAAGCTTTACCGATTTATTGGAACTGCTCCCAGGTGGACAAACCAAGAGTCCAGTCCTTGATCAAGTCAACGGTATCAACCTGAGGACAGCCAATGGCGCTTCCATGTCCGCTTATTCCACAGGTTCCTTGGGAACTATGTTTTCGGTGGATGGAATGCAGCTTAATTCCCAATCCATGGTTGATCCAACTGCAGGATTTGAATTAGGTCAGGGGAGTATGAATAATGGACGTAGCACTGCCAATATTGCTGTGGATATGCGGACCATTGCCACGGATAATATTGAAAAAGTGGAGATTATCCGAGGGATTCCATCCGTAGAGTATGGTAACCTGACTTCAGGTGTTGTCCTGATCGATAGAATTAAAGGTTATGAACCTTGGGCTGCAAGAATTAAAGCTGATGGTTTTAGTAAATTGCTCGGAGTTGGTAAAGGCTTCGAATTTGGTTCCTATAAACTGAACATTGATGGCGGTTACCTCAATTCCAGAAGTAATGTCACGGATATCTATAATACCTTCAAAAGAATCAATACTTCCATTAGGGGCGAGAAAACTTGGAACTTAAACAATTATCGTTTCATTTGGAACCATGGACTGGATTTCAATACCACCATTGACAATGAACGATTAGATCCTGATAATGATTATAAACTAACGGATCGCTACAAGAACAATGTGCAGTTCTTCGGTTTCAATAATACCTTCAAACTATTCTCCTCAAATCTTAAATCAACATTCAGGAATGTAACTTTTGGGATTAATGCTAGGCTATCTTCCAACCAGATTGACATGCAAAAGCTGGTGCAGGCAAGGACTGCCACTATTTTGATGAACTCCATGGTTTCAGGAAGCCATGAGGCTATCTTTATGACCCCATCCTATGTAGGAGAATTTAAGTCGGACAGCCGCCCATTGGATATTAACCTTAAGCTTGTAGGAAACTGGAGCTTTAATAGGCTGTTCAAACAACAGGTGAAGGCCGGCCTTGAATATGCCTATGCCAAGAACCTTGGCTTAGGACCACAATATGACCTTGATTTTCCAATCAGCACTTCCATAAATGCCAGACCGAGATCTTTAAGGTCCATTCCGGCCATGAGCAACCTTTCCCTTTTTGCAGAAGACAGGTTCTTTATCAATATAGGCGATCTTCTATTCGAAAATAATCTCGGTGTAAGAGCCTTTAGCTTGACTAACCTAGAAAAGGAATATGCCCTGTCAGGTAAGGTATTTGTAGATCCAAGATACAATGGAAGGTTGCATCTTCCACAAATCAGCGTATTTGGAAAGCAATTGAAATCCAATGTCTTCGCGGGATATGGGATCCAGACCTTGGCTCCAAACCAAAATCTACTCTATCCTCAAAACTTCTATCGTGATATCCCGGAACTGGTCTATTATCATAATAACCCAGCATATAGGTTAGCTTGGGCAACGACCAATATTGTCAATCCGGTGAATTATGCTTTGGAAGCAGCGAAAAACATAAAATGGGAAATCGGAACCCAGTTGGATTTCGAAGGGAATACCTTCTCCATTAATTACTTCAATGAAAAGTTGGATAATGGATTTAGGAATATCTCCGTTTTTGATGCTGTCTCCCTAAGAAAATATAATGTCACTTCTGTTGATCCCAATACATTGACAGCGAAACCATCAATTGAAGATTTTACTTATGTTGACCAAGCTGAATTTCATTCTTACACTCAAAACTCAAACGGGAGCATCACGGAAAAGCAAGGACTTGAATACAACTTCAGCTCCAAGCGGATCCAGGGAATCAACACGCGTTTCACAGTAAACGGGGCTTGGTTTCGAACCTTCAATGCCAACAATCAGCCAGTCATGGAGGTAATAAGTCCATTGGAAATTACGGATGGAAAAGTAAGGCAATATGTAGGGGTCTATGCCAATGGCAACACAGGAGGTCATTACGAAAGTTTCAATACCAATCTCACTGTTGACTCCTTTTTACCAAAGTTGGGAATGAACCTGTCGATGAGTGTGCAGAGCTTCTGGTACAAATCCAAGCAATCCTTGTTCAGGGATAACCTGCCAATTGGCTATTTGGACATTGACCAAAACTACCACAACTATACCGAGGCAGATAGAAACGATCCCATCCTGCGCCTATTGGACCGCAAGGTTGACCCATATTTATACAATGAATTTAAGGAACCTATTGATCTGCTGGTCAATTTTAAAGCGACAAAGGTTATCAAAAATAGGATCAGGGTAGCCATGTTTGTCAACCGGCTCTTTATCTATAAGCCTGATTATTCGCAATATGGTAATCAGTTTATCCGACGTAATAGAGCGGAAGATAGCCCTTATTTTGGAATGGAAGTAAATATTAAAATATAATAGATAGAATAGAAATGAAAAATTTAACAAACTTGAAAATGATGATTTTATGCTTGATGCTTTTCGGAATGAGCTCTTGTATGAAAGATGATTTTTTAGAATCTAGATCTGAAGTTTTAATCGAAGTTGATAAGTCAAGTTTGCAAGGTGAATACAAACTCAATAATGTGAGGATCACTTTACAGGAAACAAATACAGAAGTCACTACGGCCGCTACTTTGGTTGAAGGATCTGATACCGCAAAGACTTCCCTGGCTTATGGTACTTATGTTGCGACCCTAGATGGAGACATCGTAATAAAGGTTGGCGATAAAGATAAGGCCATGAAGATTAAAGCGCGCAAAGAAGGGATCGTCGTTAATGCTGCCAATACAAGCATTAGCTTAGAAACTTTTCTTTCAGACCCAACAGCAAACTTTGTTTTCAAAGAGATTTTCTTCACCGGAACCTCTACCGAAGCAGGTAAACTGTACAATGGAGATAAGTATTTTATTCTCCATAACAACTCCTCAGATACGCTATATGCTGATGGACTGTTTATCGCTCAATCTGATTTCCTAACCGTGACAAAAAGAAACTATACCCCTGATGTCATGAAAGATGCTTTCACTTCCAAACAGATCATCATGATTCCGGGAACTGGAAAACAGTACGCAGTAGCTCCAGGGGCAGATCTGATCATTGCGAACAATGCCATTGACCATACTAAGGTTAATCCGAAATCTTTGGACCTTTCCAAAGCAGATTTCGAGATCGAACTGATCGGTTCCATCAACATTGATAACCCTAGCGTTCCGAATGCAATCAATGTTTCAGGCAATCTTTTGATGCACTCCAATGGCCACCAATCATATGTCATGGGAAGATTCCCAGAAGGGGTAACCGTTGAGAAATTTAAAACAGATAATGCTTACTCCTATAGCTATATCAGTGAGACCGGTAGAAAAATGAATTTTGATTCCTTTAAGATTCCAAATAGCTACATCACCGATGCGGTCAACGTATCTGCAAAAACCACCTTTGCATGGTTGGTGACCGATAGTTCATTGGATATGGGCTGGACCTACGCAAGCCAAGCTTTAGGCGATGATACGCGTTACGGTAAATCCGTAATCAGAAAAACGATCGGAAACTTGGAAAATGGTAAACCTTATTTGAAGGATACCAATAATTCCTCCGAAGATTTTATACCTTCCTCAAAAGCTCTATTGCTGCCATAAAATGTTAAGGTACTTATCCACGGTTGTTTTATGCTGCTGTTTTGCTTCTATTAGCAAAGCACAGGATTCCCTGAGCGTAAATTCTTTGGGGATCAAGGAACGTATGGATATCAGCAGGACTTTCCGTAATACTTTATATGAAAGTCCTGCATTAAGACCCTTCCAATACCAACAGTCGTTAACTCCTATTGAACTGTCTTATTTCTCCGACAATAAGGATCGATATACCCTGCAAAGGGGATCCGGAGACCAAGGTTTTAGATTCAATACCGAGTCTTACCAAAAAGAAGCTTTTCCCAATATCACCCTTTGGGGAGAGGCTAGCTACGAGAGCAAGAAAATCCAAGACCTCAAGTTCAATGAAACTTCGGATTTTGAGGTCGTGTTCCCGTATTTAACCGCTGACTCTGTAGGTGGCGACCTCAATTCAGAGATGTACCAATTTTCTGGAGGTATGGCCAAAGAGATTGGAAAATGGGTCATCGGGGGAGAAGCTGGCTACAGAGCCAATCTTTCCCATCGTAAGGTGGACCCAAGACCAGAGAACAACAGTAGCAACCTCCATGTTGGATTGGGAGCTTCTTACCAAATCCTACCGCAGTATCTGTTGAGTGCTAACCTGGGATATCAATTCTATAAACAAAGGAACAAATTAACCTTCCTGAGAGAACTGGGGAAACCGCCAGTATATTATATGAATGGATTAGGAGCATATAATAAATTGCTTTCAGGCTTATCTAGTGAAAGTGATGACATCTTATATGAGATGAATGGGTTTGACGGAAAGATTTCCTTCCTTCCCAGATCAGAACATGGTTTTTTTATTGAAGCAGGATTATCTCAAAAGAATGGTAATCGAAAATTATCCGCATCCCGTTCAAATGCCAATGATTGGACTGACCAGATCATCTCTGGAAAAATCGGCTATCTCCATAGAACAAAAGATTGGAAATACGGTGGAAATGCATCCATGGAGCTGCAAACCAGAAAAGGAGTCGAAAGCCTATTCCATAATGATGGATCTTCCCAAGGTCTTATTAAGATTTCTGAAATATCTTCTTACCGCTATTATAATTTCAGTTACCACTTCGAGGCAATTGTAGGAAAAGCGGACTGGACTATTAAGCCTTATGCAGATTTTACCCAATTTAAGGAACAATATGTCAACCCTTTCCGTGAGCAAATGGCTGATATGCTGAATGTTGGCGTTGAGGGGCAGTATTTATGGGATTTAAAGAGCGGTTTATTTGGAATTAGTTTAAATTTGCAGAAGCAGAAACTGTTGAAAAGCAGATCCCAGTTCAATGGTATCAAGCAAGGGACTGGAATTGCGGATATGCTGCAAGAGAACTATAACTACCTAACAGCCGAACCTTTCTCCATCGGAGCTCGTGCAAGGTATGATTTTGTAGCAGCAAAGCAGATCAAACCTTTTGTGCAGGCAGAGGCGCTTTCGGCTACTGAAATAAAACAGAAGTATTATTCGTTGACCATAGGGTTGATGTTTTAGAGTTAGAGATGAAAAAAGTATTAGCGATCGGGTTTATTTTGGGAATGTGCATTCTGAGCACAGCTTTTCTGAGTGATAAAGGGATTCAAGATTTGCGAAGCCTTTACAGCAAGCCAATCAGTGAGTGGCCTAAACCAACCATTGACTCTGGCGTGAACTATGAAGAGTTCAAATCTCTTCCAAAAATCGATACCAGCTATTTTTCCTTAATGGAACAGCCTAAGGTGAAACTGGGCAAGTTCCTTTTCTTTGACCCTATCCTATCGGGTTCGAACCAGATTTCATGCAGCTCTTGCCATAATCCCCAAACGTCCTTTGGAGACCATTCCACCGTACCTGTAGGGCATGACCATCTCGTTGGAAATAGAAATACCATTTCCTTGATGAATGTTGGCGAGCGCAAAACCATGTTTTGGGACGGTAGAGCCCATTCCCTTGAAGAACAAGCGCTGAGCCCAATTGAAGCACATAATGAAATGGCCATGGACCTGACTAAACTGGTCCCTAAACTGAAAGCTATCCCCGAATACAAAAAACTATTCAAAGAGGCTTTTGGCGATGAGGATTTCTCCATGCCTGAAATCATGAGCGCCCTTGCTACCTTCCAACGCACGATTACAAGTAAAAGAAGTAGGTTTGACGAATTCCTAGATGGAAAATGCGAGGCCTTGAATGATGATGAGATCGCAGGATTGCACTTATTCCGTACCAAAGCCCGCTGCATGAACTGCCATAATGGGCAGTACTTTACGGACGAAGATTTTCATAATATCGGACTGACCTATTACAAAAGAAAATATGAGGATTTAGGGCGTTATGAAGTGACCAAAGACCCTAAAGATGTCGGAAAGTTCAGAACACCATCTTTGAGAGATGTAATGAATACGAATCCTTGGATGCATAATGGTCTGTTCGATAATATTATCGGTGTGATCAATATGTATAACTCTGGGATGGCCATGAACAACCCTAGAAATGCAGAACAGGAGGCGGATCCGATGCACCCTAGGATTGACCCATTGATGAAGAAACTGGATCTGAGCAAAGAGGAAATCCGTCAGGTTGCCGCATTTTTGGACGCGATAACGGCCACTAAATATCGCATGCCGAGACCTGAAAAATTACCGCGATAATATTGTAACTATTTCATAAGAAATCGTTTTTCTTTGGATTAGAGGGCTCATTTTCATGAGTTTTGCCTAACTTTGAAGGTTATGCAAAAAACTGCTATTCATACTCCAAAAACCCATATCCAAATAAAAGGTGCCCGTGTCAACAATCTGAAGAATATCGATGTCGATATTCCTAAAAACCAGCTTGTTGTCATTACAGGGATGTCAGGATCCGGAAAATCTTCCCTCGCATTCGATACTCTTTATGCTGAAGGCCAACGCCGGTATGTAGAAAGCTTGTCTTCCTATGCCAGACAGTTTATGGGCCGTATGAACAAGCCTGATGTTGACTACATCAAAGGCATTGCTCCGGCTATCGCGATCGAACAAAAGGTCATCTCAAGTAATCCCAGATCTACTGTGGGAACCTCCACCGAGATCTACGATTACCTTAAATTGTTGTTCGCAAGAATTGGAAAGACCATTTCGCCAGTTTCTGGAGAAGAAGTGAGCAAAGATACCGTCAGCTCCATTGTGGATAAACTGTTGGCCTATCCCGATGATACAACCATCACCATTTATAGCCCCCTTATCCCTAGTAATAACAGAAAACTGAAGGAAGAACTTTCACTTTTGCTGCAAAAGGGATTTGTCCGTGTAAAATACAACGATTCCATCCATAAGATCGAAACCATCATTGAAGATAAAGCGGTATCCAACGCCAGCTTTAAGGAAGGAGAAGTCTTTATCGTGATCGATAGGGTTCGCTTGGACCATGAAGATGATACCATCAATCGTCTCGCCGATTCTGTACAAACCGCTTATTTCGAAGGAAAGGGTGAATGTGAGATTCAGGTTGATGAGGAACTGTTTCATTTTTCAGACAAGTTTGAGCTTGATGGAATAACCTTTGAAGAGCCTACCCCAAACTTTTTCAGTTTCAATAATCCTTATGGGGCATGTAAACGTTGTGAAGGCTATGGAAAGATCATTGGTATCGATCCAGATCTAGTCATTCCAGATAAAAGCCGCTCGATATTCGATGGAGCCATTGCTCCCTGGCGCGGCGAGAAAATGGGCGCTTGGTTGGATAAATTGGTGCGTACGGCCATAAAATTTGATTTTCCTATCCATCGTGCCTATAGTGACCTGACCAAGGCTCAACAAGAGTTACTTTGGAAAGGAAATAAATATTTTAGGGGCTTGAACGATTTCTTTGCGGAATTGGAAGAGCAGACCTATAAAATCCAATATAGGGTGATGCTCTCCAGATACCGGGGGAAAACCGACTGTCCTGAATGTAAAGGGACCAGACTGCGTAAGGATGCATCATATGTAAAGATCAATGGACATTCCATTACCGATGTGGTTTTGTTGCCTCTAAATGAAGCTTTGGAGCTGTTCCAAAACCTGAAACTTTCAGAGAGCGAAGCAATCATCGCCAAACGCTTGTTGGCCGAGATTGTGAATCGTCTGCAGTTCCTGTGTGATGTAGGCCTGAGCTATCTTACCCTGAACCGCTTGAGCAATAGCCTTTCAGGAGGTGAATCTCAACGTATCAATCTAGCCACTTCTTTGGGATCGTCCCTAGTGGGGTCCATTTATGTATTGGATGAGCCTAGTATAGGTTTGCACCCTCGGGATACCCAAAAATTAATCGGGGTGCTGAAGTCCCTTCGCGATGCCGGCAATACCGTAATTGTGGTGGAGCATGAGCAAGAAATGATGGAAGCAGCAGATTACCTGATCGATATTGGTCCTGAAGCAGGGATCAATGGCGGCGAACTGGTATTTGCTGGAACCTATCAAGAAATCTTGAAGGATAAAAAAAGCTTGACTGGTGAATATCTTCATGGAGATCTTTCTATTGTAGTTCCTGAAAAAAGGAAGAAATGGAATGAAGCCATCCGTGTGAATGGTGCCCGAGAAAATAACCTGAAAGGGATAACCGTAGATTTTCCATTGAATGTGTTTACCGTCGTTTCTGGTGTTTCAGGCTCCGGAAAGACTTCCTTGGTCAAAAGGATCCTTTATCCAGCCTTACAGAAAGCCATAGGCTCCTATTCAGGCGAACAAACAGGTCTATATGATGGAATCGAAGGCGCAATAGATCAGATCGAACAGGTAGAAATGGTCGATCAAAATCCGATCGGAAGATCCACACGTTCCAATCCGGTTACTTATGTCAAAGCTTGGGATGAAATCAGGGCCTTGTACTCCTCATTGCCAGCAGCCAAAGCCAATGGCTTGAAACCATCTGCCTTTTCTTTCAATGTGGAGGGCGGTAGATGTGAGGTCTGTCAGGGAGAGGGTGTAGTAAAGATCGAGATGCAATTTATGGCGGATATCATCCTACCATGTGAGGCCTGTGATGGTAAGCGCTTTAAACAACATGTTTTGGATGTTCAGTATAAAGAGAAATCGGTGTCTGATATCTTAGATTTAAGTGTGGATGAAGCTATTGAATTCTTTGCAGATCAACCTAAGATATTGAACAAGCTGGGACCTTTGCAAGAGGTAGGATTGGGCTATGTGAAATTGGGACAGTCTTCAAGTACGCTTTCAGGTGGTGAGGCCCAAAGGATCAAACTTGCCTCCTTCCTGATCAAAGGAAATAACCAAAAGAAAACCATGTTTATTTTCGATGAACCGACAACCGGACTGCATTTTCATGATATCAGCAAGCTGTTAAAAGCTTTCAATGCACTGATTGCACAAGGAAATACCGTATTGGTCATCGAACATAACTTAGATATGATCAAATCTGCCGATTGGGTAATCGATATCGGTCCGGAAGGTGGAGACAAGGGCGGAAACATTGTCTTTGCCGGAACGCCGGAAGATTTGGTCAAAGAGAAAGACTCTTATACGGGTGATTTTTTAAAACGTCACCTAAATTTTAAACCCTAAAATTTAATAATAATGTATAGAAAGTTAAGTATTTCTATGTTGTTCTTATGCTTCTGCACCCTGCTTTCGGCACAGGTGGAGCGGCCGAAGTTAGTGGTAGGCCTGATGGTGGACCAAATGCGTTGGGATTATCTGTACCGTTTTGCGGATCGATACGGGAATGATGGTTTCAAGCGCTTGCTACGTGATGGTTTTTCATGTGAAAATGCCATGATCAACTATGTCCCGACCTTCACGGCTATCGGTCATAGTTCGGTTTATACTGGCAGTGTGCCTTCCATTCACGGCATCGCAGGAAATGACTGGATAGAACAACAAACAGGTACTTCCATGTATTGTACCCAAGATGATGCGGTAGAAGGTGTGGGAACAGCGGAAAAAGAAGGTAAACAGTCTCCTAGAAACTTGTTGGCTTCTACAGTTACGGATCAATTGAAATTAGCGACCAATTTTCATTCTAAGGTAATCGGTATTGCGATCAAGGATAGGGGCGGAATCCTACCTGCTGGTCACTTTGCCGATGCTGCTTATTGGTTTGAAGCTAAGTCCGGAGATTGGATCAGCTCAACCTATTACATGGAAAAACTTCCTCAATGGGTAAACGGCTTTAATAAACAAAAGCTTGCTGATAAATACCTGAAACAAGATTGGAACACTTTATATCCTATCGATACTTACAAAACCAATAGTATCGATGATGATAATGTATATGAAGGGAAGTGGGCTGGCGAAGAAACGGCAGCTTTCCCAAGAAAGACTTCTTTGTTGATGAAGGATGCCGGTTATGAATTGATCAAATCAACCCCATACGGAAATACCCTTACCCTAGATTTTGCGAAGGAAGCCATCAAAAATGAAAAGCTTGGTAAAAACCCTCAGGATGCTACAGATTTTCTTGCAGTAAGTCTATCTGCTACGGATTATGTCGGTCACCGTTATTCGCTATCTTCTGTGGAAATCGAAGATATCTACCTTCGTCTAGATCAAGAATTGGCAAAATTCTTTAAATACCTGGATGAAACCGTAGGTAAAGGTAATTATACATTTTTCTTGACAGCAGACCATGCAGCTTCCTATAACTCTCGTTATTTTATGGATATGCGCGGTAATGGTGGTTATTTCTTTTCGAGACAATTGCAAAGAAACATGAACGATGAGCTGAAAGAGGAATTTGGAAAGGACAATTTGATCATCAGTTTAATGAACTACCAAGTTCACTTGAACTATGCTGAAATTGAAAACTCTAAGTTGGATGAGGAGAAAATTAAGAAATCCATCATCAAGATGCTGAGACATGAAGACGGTGTGGCATATGTCGTGGACATGGAAGGCGGAGAAAACATGATGGTACCTACCGAAATCCGCGAAAAAATCATCAATGGATATAACCGCAAACGTAGTGGTGCCATTCAGATCATCACCGAACCGCAATGGTATGACGGTACGCCTCGCTCTACGGGAACTACCCATGGTACATGGACCCCTTACGACTCGCATATACCATTGGTGTTTATGGGCTGGGGTATCACACCAGGCAAGACCAATAAAGTCGTTCACATTACGGATATTGCGCCTACACTGTCCTCTTTGCTTCATGTTATGGAGCCCAATGGGTCTATCGGCCAGCCGATTGTAGACGTATTGCAGAAATAGCTTTATTTTTTATACTTTTGAAAGGTAAGACCAGATCGGTTTGATATGCTATCGAAGAAAACGAAATACGCGATAAAAGCCCTAATGGTATTAGGCAGAAACTATGGGAAAGAACCCATGCAGATCGGCAAGATTGCTGAAGAAGAACGTATCCCCAAAAAGTTCCTAGAACAGATCTTGTTGGAAATGCGTAACGCAGGTATTCTTTATTCCAAAAAAGGCGCAGGTGGTGGCTACAGCTTGAACAAAGCTCCTGAAGACATCTACCTATCGCAGGTCATGCGCCTTATCGATGGTCCCATCGCCCTATTGCCATGTGTCAGCTTGAATTTCTATCGTTCTTGTGAAGAATGTGTGGAAGAACATGCCTGCGGCATCAGAGATACCTTTATCGAAGTGAGAAATGCCATGCTGCAGATCTTAAATGATACCAGTATCTCGAATTTAATCAATAAAGAAAAGGAACTGAACCTAGAAGTAGGTAAGGATTAAATTTCATAAAGCTCCAATGGAAGCCCATCTGGATCGGTGAAAAAAGTAAATTTCTTATTGCTTGTTTCATCAATACGGATGGGCTCTGTTTTTATACCCGCCTTATTCAATTCTTCCACCTGTTTTTCTATATCCTCCACCTTGAAAGCGAGATGTCTCAGTCCTCTTGCCTCTGGATAACTTGGCCTTTCCGCAGGATTGGGGAAAGAGAACAATTCAATGATATATTCGCCCTGAAGGGCTAGATCCAATTTGTAGGAATCTCGCGCCTCTCTATAGGTTTCCTGTAAAATGGTCAGGCCTAACACTTCTGTGTAAAATGCCTTGGAAATCGCATAGTCGCTACAGATAATGGCAATATGGTGAACGCCCTTAAGCTCTAGCATTAGAGTACCTCCATTAATTTTTCAAAGGCCATACCTCTTGATGCCTTCAACAGAATCATAAAGTCTTCCAAAGGATGTTCCTGAAGATCTTTTTTCAGCTCATCTGTGCTAGCAAAGTAACTCGCTTCGTCATCCTTCAAAGCATAAAAGGCCTTGCCGACAAAGATCAAACGATCTAATTTCAGACTCTTTGCCTTTTCGATTACCTTTCGGTGTTCGATTTCACTCTGATCTCCCATTTCAAACATGTCACCTAAGATTGCAACTTTACGGTCAGCCTGGATAACATCCAGATTGCCCAATGCTGCAGCCATGCTGCTGGCATTTGCATTGTAATAATCTGCAATGATGGTATTCTTGTCTGTTTTGGTAATCTGCGAACGGTTATTCTGGGGAACGTAGTTTGCCAAACCATCATTGATCTGTTCGGTGCTCAACCCAAAGGTTTTTCCAAGCGCCACAGCGGCCAGCATGTTCTCTATATTGTAGGCTCCGGTCAGATGTGTCTTTACTTCCTGTCTATCCTCTTCCCCTTTCTTGTTCCAAAATATGGTCAGGTAAGGGTCGGCAACGACCAAACCACCCTGAACATCATTCCCTTCGGAAAAACCATAGTGGATGACGTTCTGAAGGCCTCTGTCTGCGGCCATCTGCATCAGGTATACATTATCGCCCTGAACGTAGATCTGGCCCTGATGGTCGCGAAGAAAATCATAGAGTTCACCTTTGGCTTTCATGACTCCTTCGAATGAGCCGAATCCTTCCAGGTGCGCTTTGCCGACATTGGTAATGAAACCATGGGTTGGTTGGGAAATCCCACATAAAAAGGCGATTTCACCCACATGGTTTGCTCCCATCTCCACGATGGCGATTTCAATATCTTCAGTAAGCGAAAGGATGGTCAAAGGCACACCGATATGGTTGTTCAGGTTGCCCTTAGTGGCATAGCTGTTGAATTTCTGCGAAAGGACACTGTTCAACAGTTCCTTGCTCGTTGTCTTGCCGTTGGTACCTGTGATGCCGATGAATGGTATTTTTAAATGTTTCCTGTGGAACCTCGCTAAATCCTGCAAGGTGCTCAATACATCATCTACCAAGATATAGGCCGGATCTTCCTTGTAAAAATTGCTGTCATCAATGATCACGTATTTTGCGCCAGCAGCCAAAGCTTGGTCCGCAAAACTATTGCCATTGAAGTTGTCGCCCTTCAGCGCAAAAAACAGACAGTCCTTGCTGATAAGACGGGTGTCTGTACAAACTTTTGGGAATTCTTTATAAATCTGGTAGAGTTGAGCTATTTGCATCACATTTAAATTTAAACAAAGGTAAGCATGCAGTTTTAAAATAAAATAAGGAATTAAAAATGAATATTAGACTTCGGGATTTCTTTTGGTCTTATTCGAGACACATTCGGAAAATTCGGAATGTGTCTCGAATAAGACCAAAGGAATACTTAAATAAAATTGCAGGTTTGTGCAAAAAAGAAGGGGTAGCTGTTCAAGCTACCCCTCTATTTTTTAGAATCATATCTTATAGAGATAGGATCTCTACGATACGAGTAAGATTCTCGTTTACTTTATCGATATGCTTGATGGCCTTGTTGAACGGTGTAAATTGGACGTTTCCGCAGATTAAGCCCGCCATTTCAGCCTTACGGCCTTCAATAAGCCCCTCTACGGCAGCAACTCCTAAGCGGCTTGCCAATACACGGTCCATACAGGTTGGTGAACCACCACGCTGGATGTGGCCTAAGATCGACAGACGTACATCGTAGGCCGGAAAGTTCGCTTGGATCTTTTCCGCTACGACCATTCCACCCTCTTTATCCCCTTCAGCAACAATGATAATTCGGGAAGATTTGTTTTTTCTGGTTTTGTCAAGGCGCTTCATGATCGCATCATAATCTACCTCCAACTCAGGGATTAGAACTGCTTCGGCACCTGTACTGATACCTGAACGCAAAGCGATCAGTCCAGAGTCTCTACCCATTACTTCCACGACAAATAGACGGTCATGGGATTCTGCTGTATCTCTGATTTTATCGACAGCCTCTACCACTGTATTGATCGCTGTGTCATATCCGATGGTAAAATCTGTACCGTTTAGGTCATTGTCGATCGTGCCGGGCATTCCGATGATCGGAATGTCAAACTCTTCGATAAATTTGGAAGCTCCGGTAAACGTACCGTCACCACCAATAACGACCAAAGCGTCGATATTATGTTTCTTAAGGTTTTCATAAGCTTGCTTCCTACCCTCTACGGTACGGAATTCATCGCTTCTTGCAGTTTTAAGGATGGTGCCACCACGTTGGATAATGTTGGCAACGGATTTAGCGTCCATTGGAGTAATATCTCCTTGTACCATTCCGTCATATCCTCTACGGATACCAAACATATTTTTACCGTGATAGATTCCTGTTCTGATAACTGCACGAATTCCTGCATTCATGCCGGGGGAGTCTCCTCCGGACGTCAATACTGCGATGTTGTTAATGTTGCTCATAGTTCAAATATACCGAAATACTTATTTTTTGTGTATTAAATTGTTAGAAAGCCTATTTCTTTGCCTTATAAGCATCAATTGCCGATTGCAGATATGCTCTGTAGCTTTCGATGTTATAGTTGGCACCACTGGTAGGAACCAATAGTTCTTCATTGTTATCTAACATTGCGTATAACGGTTGTGAGTTTGAGTTGAATTTAGAAATCTGGAAATCCGTGTTCTTTCTGCCGACGGTGTTGATTTTCTTACCTGTAGTTTCAGAAACGAACTGTTCAGCTTCAGGTAATTTCAAATCGTAGTCATCCACATAAAGTTCGGCAAGGATAAAGTTTTCATTGATCATTTGCTTGATCCCTGGGTCAGACCATACGTCAGCTTCCATTTTTCTACAGTTTACACAGTTCCAGCCTGTAAAGTCTACCAATAAAGGTTTGTCCTGCGCTTTTGCTGCGGCTAATGCTTCATCGTAATCATAATATGGATCCATTCCCTTGATTGTAGCACGGTCATGGAAGTGGTTGAAATATTTACGGCTTGTGGCATCTGCTGAAATAGCATGTCCTCCTCCAGCTTGTGTTCCAGCGGAGATGTCAAAATCCTGCGTACCGATTGGAGGTAAGAAAGCGGCGATTGATTTCAATGGCGCTCCCCACATGCCTGGGATCATATAGACCACAAAAGAAAAGACCAGGATGGAAATGACCGTCCTCGGAACGGACATGTATTTTAGATCGCTATCATGGGCAAACTTGATCTTTCCAATCAGGTATAGTCCCATCAATCCAAAGATCACGATCCACAGTGCCAGGAATACCTCGCGGTCAAGGAATTGCCAGTTGTAAGCTAGGTCGACATTTGAAAGGAATTTCAAAGCCAGGGCCAATTCCAAGAAACCAAGTACCACCTTTACGCTATTTAACCAACCGCCAGATTTGGGCATGGATTTCAATAGGGCAGGGAACATGGCAAACAATACAAATGGAATCGCCAATGCGAATGAAAATCCAAACATGGCAATGGCAGGGCCTAAGCGGTCGCCTTTAACGGCAGCATTTACCAATACCGTTCCGATGATCGGACCGGTACAAGAAAAGGATACCACGGCTAAACTGGCTGCCATAAAGAAGTAGCCGATCATACCACCTTTGTCGGATTTTTCGTCAATTTTATTGACAAACTTGCTCGGCAAGGTGATTTCAAATGCTCCAAAGAATGATGCTGCAAAGAAGACGAGCATCAAGAAAAAGAAGAAGTTGAACACCCCATTGGTCGAAAGGGCATTGAGTGCCTCAGGACCGAATGCGATGGTAATCAACATTCCTAAGGCCACATAGATGACAATGATAAACAAGCCATAGGTTAGGGCTTGGGATACTGCCTGTAATTTAGAGGCTGATTTTTTCGTGAAGAAACTAACGGTCAAAGGAACCATCGGGAAGATACAAGGCATCAAGAATGCCAAGAAACCACCTAGGAGCCCTTCGATGAAAATCCCCCACAGGGAAGTGCTTTCGGATTGTCCGTCTGAAGATACCACCGTTGGACTAACAGCTGTGCTATCCGTCGCAGATGCAGAAGTGTCAGTTCCATCGGAAAACTCTACATCACCTAAGTCCGTGATCAAGCTATCGCCTGAACTGCTTTCTTCTTGGCCAGAGCTAAATTCAACGTCTTCAATATTGATAAGTGTATCTTGGGAAATTCCTTTTAGGGGAGTTATTGCTATAAGAAATAGCCAACTTAAGGCTATTAAGGCATTTTTTAAGCTAAACATATTTGATTATTATCGGGATAAATTAAGAAAAAGGCAGGGGTTATCCTGCCTTTTGGTTTCTTTCTTTATTGATTTGTTACTTGATTGTAACTGCAAATTCGTACTCATCTGGTGGTAAACAACGCTCTTTATCACAAGCCATAAATGTTGCTACACCTTTAACCGTCGTTGGTTTGTTGTTTGCCAATTTTACTTTTTGTTGGAATACAACTTCTCCGTTATAGTAAGGGACATTCATTTTGAATACGTCCTCAAACTTCGTTTTTGGCTCTTTAGCTGCTGGTTTTCCAGTGATCTTTGCTCCATTTGCAGGAGTAAAGGTAAAGGAAGTAGAAATTGGGCCTCCGGAAGGTACGTTCAATCCGTAAATATGCCAGCCTTGTTCTACATTGGCTTTTAATAAGATAACAGCTTCATTGTTAGGAAGTTTCTTAAAGCCTACTGACCATTTTACAGGGTTTACCACCTGAGCAAATGTCCCAGATACGGCAAACACTAAAAATGCAATTAATAGATTTATTTTTTTCATAAATAACCGTTTTATTCTTATGTATGACTAATTTATGTCCATAAAGTTTAATTCAAAGTTAGTATTATCTCCAATATTTAATGTAGATGTAATGATTTTATTGCATTATAAATACAACTTCCTTGAAATAATAACGACGTTCTTCATCTTCGACATTCAGGATTAATCCGCCGTTTTCTTCCACCCTGAGTAAGGTGGCCTCAAAAACCTGATTATGGGCGGCATATTTTGCGGGCACTGCCCGTCTGAATAGCTGTTGGTTATATGCTTCCAATAGATCCGCATCCGTTATCTTATTGGATCGATACTCTTCCACTCTTTGCTGAATTTGTAACAAGAGGTTAATACATGCTGTTTTTAGGTCAGGAATAAATAGCCCGGTCTCATTAAATATAGAACTGGCGCTGTCCATGAGTTCGCCAAAAAATTGCTTTTGGTTGACATTCACGCCGATGCCTATTACTGACTGCTTGATTTCATGGCTATTGCTGCTGTTTTCTATTAAGATCCCTGTTACCTTTTTATCTCCTATCATGATATCATTTGGCCATTTGATACTGGCCTTGACCGAAAGGGATTTTAGCCAATCGACTATTCCTAGGCTGATTAACATGTTCAGTATGAAGTATTTTTGAAGATTTAGGAAGGTTGGGTACAGGACGAAACTGAAGGTGATATTGCTGTTTGGTTCGGATAACCAAGAGTTGTCGCGTTGACCACGGCCTTGGGTCTGGTTTTTTGCCATAATGGCAGTCCATTCGGCTAGTGGCTTGAAATTTGACAATTGAGATTTCAAATAATCATTGGTAGAGCCGATCTCGTCCAAAACAATTAGTGTTTGGCGTAGTGATTCTCCCGAAAATGTGTTATTTTGCAAAAGATATTATATTAAAAAATAGTTTGAAACAATTTATTAGTCAAAAGTATAATAAATCTTAATGAGTAAAAACAAAAAATCTTTGTTGTCAGAGAAGCTAGCAGATGTGGTGATCCATGGGATGCAGGAGAAAAAAGGCAACGAAATCGTGAGGATGGATATGCGAGAGGTGAACGGCACCTTGTCTGACTATTTTGTAATCTGCCATGCTGATTCTACGGTTCAAGTAAACGCGATAGCCAAGAGCGTTGAAGATGAAGTTTATAAAGCATTTGGCCAAGACCCATGGCATAAAGAAGGCCAGGGCAACGGCGAATGGATTCTGCTTGATTTTATCGATGTAGTAGTTCATATCTTTAAAACAGATAAGCGGGAGCATTATAGGATAGAGGACCTGTGGGGGGATGCGCACATGAGCAAATACCAGAGCGCATAATAATTGTTGTGAAACGTAGAATAAGAGTAATAAATGAAGAAAGTTCCGAGTAAGAAGATTACGCCAATGCCACCGAAATTTAATATGATCTGGCTTTGGATTGCGATGATCGTAGGGTTTTTTGGACTTCAATACTTGTTTAGTGGAGAGTCATCGAAGAAAATTACCTACAAGGAGTTCGAACAAACCATGCTTATCCCTGGGGATGTTGAAAAGCTCGTTGCCTATAAAAGCAATGACCTGATCGATGTCGAAGTTTATATAAAAAGCGATAGATTAGACCAAGAGAAATACAAAAACATTTCCAGTAGTCCTAACAACCTATCTTTTTCTAATTCGACAGGACCCCAATTTCAATTTACAGAACCATCAGCAGAGATTCTTGAGCAGAAGTTAAAAGCTTCTCAAGACAGTTTGGCAGTTGGTCAACCAAAAATTGGTGTGACCTATGAAGATAGAACCAATCCATGGGCAGGATGGTTTATTTCATTCATGTTGCCATTGCTGATCATTGTTGTGATTTGGATCTTCCTGATGCGCCGTATGAACGGTGGAGCAGGAGCTGGTGGAGGTGCCATTTTTAATATTGGTAAATCCAAAGCCCAATTGTTTGACAAAGAATCGCAGATCAATATCACCTTTAATGATGTAGCCGGATTAGAAGAGGCTAAGGAAGAGGTGATGGAGATCGTGGATTTCCTAAAGAATCCTAAAAAATATACTGATTTGGGAGGTAAGATTCCGAAGGGAGCCTTATTGGTAGGCCCTCCGGGAACAGGTAAGACTTTATTGGCGAAAGCAGTAGCCGGTGAAGCACAAGTACCTTTCTTTTCCTTGTCAGGTTCAGACTTCGTAGAAATGTTTGTCGGAGTAGGTGCATCTCGTGTACGCGACTTGTTCAAACAGGCGAAGGAAAAGGCTCCATGTATCATCTTTATTGATGAGATTGATGCAATTGGTAGGGCCCGTGGAAAGAATTCCATTATGGGTGGGAATGATGAACGTGAGAATACATTGAACCAATTATTGGTGGAAATGGATGGTTTCGGTACCAACGTAGGGGTTATTATCCTTGCTGCAACCAACCGTCTGGATGTATTGGACTCGGCTTTATTGCGTCCGGGACGTTTCGATAGACAGATCTCTATCGACAAACCAGACTTGATAGGTCGTGAACAGATCTTTAATGTTCACTTGAAACCATTGAAACTTGCCGAAGAGGTAGATGCGAAGAAATTATCGGCGCAGACTCCTGGATTCGCAGGTGCTGAAATTGCCAACGTTTGTAATGAGGCCGCTTTGATCGCTGCACGTAAGAACAAAAAAGCAATTGAAATGCAAGACTTCCAAGACGCGATTGACCGTGTTATCGGTGGTCTTGAGAAAAAGAATAAGATTATCTCTCCTGAAGAGAAGAAAATCGTGGCTTACCACGAGGCTGGACATGCGATCGCAGGTTGGTTCTTGGAACATGCAGATCCTTTGGTTAAGGTATCTATCGTTCCTCGCGGTGTTGCTGCGTTGGGATATGCGCAATACCTTCCAAAAGAACAGTTCCTATACACTACCGAGCAATTGATTGACAGTATGTGTATGACCATGGGTGGTCGTGTTGCTGAGGATATCACATTTGGTAGGATCAGTACCGGTGCGCAGAACGACTTGGAGCGCATTACTAAATTGGCCTATGCCATGACTGCGGTCTATGGTATGAACCATAAGGTAGGTAATGTATCTTTCAGGGACAGTTCTGGCGATAGCCAATTCCAGAAACCTTATTCGGATCAAACAGCTGAGCTGATCGATGATGAAGTAAGGGTATTGATCTCAGAAGTTTACGACAGAACGAAGCAGTTGTTGTTGGATAAACAAGATGGCTTAGTGAAGATTGCCGAGAAACTATTGGAGAAAGAGATCTTGTTCCAGACTGATTTGGAAGAGATCTTAGGAAAACGCCCTTTCAGCAATAAAACGACTTATGACGAGTTTGTCAATGGCGGTGCTGATGGTGGTGGGGTTCCACAGACTGATTTGCCGATTCCTACAACCGATAGAGAAGATGTTCAATCGTCTAACGAGGAGCCGAAACAATTAGATTCAGAATAAAAATTATTAAAATAAAGTAACAGACAGGACTTTCAGTCCTGTTTGTTTTTATAATATGAATATCAGGAATACGACAGCGAAAGAGAAAATGCTGAAGAAAATTCGGCAGGCACTTCTTCAAAAAAGGGAGAACCCTCATCCTATGTTTGAAGAAACGGCTTTGTACAAAGATGAAGAAGATTCATTGGATGTGACTTTTGCTAGGGAGTTCACCCAGATGTCCGGTAAATTCATTTACTGCGATGGGGAAATCAACTTGATCGAAAACCTGATTATCTTGGTGGAAAAGATCAATATCAGTAAGATCTTTGTTTGGGAGAAGCCGCTTCAACAGATGTTGGATCAATACGGATTCCCTTTCCGGAAGTCGCAGCAGGCTTTGGATGAAATTGAAGCGAGTATCACTACCTGTGAGTCTTTGATTGCCAGAAATGGAAGCATCATGATCTCCAATGCATCAGAGTCAGGCCGTAGACTGAGCGTATACCCTCCAGTACATATTGTCATTGCCAGGGCTTCCCAATTAGTTATGGATGTTAAACATGCCATGGCTCAAATCAAGGAAAAGTATGGCGATGAGCTACCAACCATGATTACCACCATTACAGGGCCAAGTCGAACCGCTGATATCGAGAAGAGATTGGTGTTAGGCGCACATGGACCTAAAGAGCTCTATTTATTTTTACTAGAAGACCGTTTTTAGATGATACTACATTCCCTTACCGCTACTCCTGTGGCTAGTTTGATTTTTGCCCTTACTATCGGTTTAAGTATTTATGTCTTTTCTAATCCGCAGTGGTTTGGAAAACTGATGTTACATCCCTATTCGGTTTCTCGAGATAAAAGTAAATGGTACCTGATCCTGACCAGTGGATTGATCCATAAGGATTGGATGCACCTGATCTTTAATATGATCACCTTCTATTACTTTGGATTTGGACTTGAGCAGATCTTTGTAGAAATAAGTGGTCCTATGGGGCACTTATTATTCGCCTTGCTCTATATTATATCATTGATCTTGAGCGATATCCCTACGGTCATTCGCCAAAAAGATAATTATGGCTACCATAGCCTGGGAGCATCTGGCGCAATCAGTGCCGTGCTGTTCAGTTATATTCTCTTCAATCCAAAGATGATGCTTGGTATCTTTATGATTATTCCAATGCCAGCCTATATTTTCGCTTTTGTGTATTTGGGATATTGTATCTGGGCTTCCAAGAATTCTAACGATGGAATCAACCATGATGCTCACTTGTTTGGGGCTCTAACGGGATTGCTGTTTACCATAATTGCCTATCCTTGGATCATTAAACATTTTATAGCACAGTTCTAAGGGTTTCTTCTACATGTTGTCCATCAATAGGACATTAAACTTGTGCCCATCAGGATCTGAGAATGCAAATCCATAATAGTTGTTTTCATCTCTTATAAGCGGTTGGATAATCTGTCCGCCAGCCTCCTTTACCATCCCTTCGAATTCCTGTACTTCTTTCTCCGTATCAGCCGAAAGTGTAAAAATAATACCATCGGTATTGGTTCCTGATGGGATATATTTGTCAATTTGACCGGTCCCCTCCTCGAAAAAATGTATGACAAAATTGTTCTCTCCAAAAAAGAAGCTGGCCAATTTAAGGTCCGTGCTTTTGGGAGGGGTATTGGATACAAAGCCTAGCCTGTTATAGAATTCATGCGTGCGTTTTGCGGACTTAACACTATAATTTGCCCATATAAGTTTTGGATTCATGGTTATGTTTTATTTAGGAACACATGGGAGGATTTTTCGTTTTTCACTATCCTAAATTCTTGTCATAGGGCAAGTTTTAGAAAGGATTAATCTGATAAATTAGATCATTAAATAAAAGAAGCTATGAAAGATACATTGGAAGCTAAGGTAAAGGTAAAAGGGAGTAAGGAGAAAGTTTGGGAGCTGTGGACAAAAGATGAGTATGTAAAGATATGGAACGTTCCATTCCAGGATTGGCATTGTCCCAAGGTAATCAATGACGTGCGAACAGGTGGGACTTTTGATTTCAGAATGGAGAAGAAAGATGGTTCGGAAGGATTTAATTATAAGGGCAGCTATACTTTGGTCATTCCATTTGGTCGGATTGAGCTCTTGCAGGTGGATGGCCGGAAGTCGACAGTGCATTTCACGGAGCAGGACGGGGATACTACTGTCATAGAGCAATTTGAACCAGAAGAAAAAACCGAACTAAGATTGCAACAAGAGTTTTGTCAATCCGTTTTGGACAAGTTTAAGGCTTTTGCGGAAGGGAATCTAAAGGGATAGGCTGGATTGGCCTAGCCCGTCCAATTTTCTCTATCCAAACTTCTTAACTGAATGGCTTCAGCTAGATGTTCATTACTGATTTCGATAGCTCCTTCGAGGTCAGCTATGGTCCTAGCGACCTTTAGGATTCGGTCATAGGATCTCGCTGAGAGATTGAGCCTTTCCATCGCCATTTTTAGGAGCCGTCTGCCGCCTTCGTCAATAATGCAGGTTTCTTGGATATTCCTAGCTCTCATCTGGGCATTACTATGGATATTGGGTTGCTTTTTAAAACGCTGCTCTTGAATTTTACGAGCTTTGATGACCCTTTCCCTTACATCCTCACTTTTCTCAGCAGATTTATGGCTACTCAGTTCATTAAATTCGACTGGGGTGACTTCAATATGGATGTCTATCCTATCCAATAAAGGTCCGGATATTTTACTGATGTATTTCTGTACAGCATAAGACCCACAAATACAACGTCTGCTGGGATGGTTGTAAAAGCCACATGGGCAGGGATTCATGGAAGCAATCAGCATGAAGGAGGCTGGGTAATCAACGCTGAACTTGGACCTTGAAATGGTAATAGACCTGGATTCCAAAGGCTGACGCATGACTTCAAGTACAGAACGCTTAAACTCTGGCAATTCATCCAGGAATAAAACCCCGTTATGCGCCAAGGAGATTTCTCCAGGCTGCGGATGCGATCCACCGCCAACAAGTGCGACATCGGAAATAGTATGATGAGGTGATCGGAAGGGACGGATGGTCATCAAAGAGGTTGAGCTAGGTAATTGACCTGAAACGGAATGAATCTTGGTGGTCTCCAGGGATTCATCAACGGTTAATGGTGGTAGGATCGTCGGCAACCTTTTTGCAAGCATCGTCTTTCCAGCCCCCGGAGGACCAATCAATATGACATTATGACCTCCGGCAGCAGCGATTTCCAATGCCCTTTTAATGTTTTCCTGACCCTTGACGTCCGCAAAATCCAAATCGTAACTGTTCATTAGCTTCTTAAAGCGATCGTTGATATTTACAAGGGTGGGGATGATAGGCAGGGTTCCTTGTACAAACTGTACAGCTTCATTAAAGGAACTTATTCCATAGACCTCGATTCCAGCAACAATTGCAGCTTCTTCTGCGTTTTCGATGGGTAAGATGATACCATGAAAGCCATCTTGCTTTGCCTGAAGGGCGATTGATAAGACCCCTTTAACCGGATGTATCTTTCCGTCTAAAGATAATTCCCCAAGAATGACATATTTATTAAGACGATCAGAGATTACTTGCCTTGAGGCTGCTAATACGCCCATTGCAATGGCTAGGTCATAGGAAGACCCTTCTTTGCGGATGTTTGCGGGGGCTAAATTGATGATGATCTTTTGCCGAGGCATATAGAAACCATTTGACAATATGGCGCTTTCTACTCTTTGAATACTTTCTTTGACAGCGTTGTCAGGAAGTCCGACGATATAGTAATTAATTCCTGGGGTAACATTGACTTCCACGGTTATGCTCGTTGCATTTATCCCGAAGACAGCACTGCAGTAGGTTTTTACCAACATTTTAGCGATATTTAATATCACTAAAAGTAAATAAATTATATATAAAACAAATGATGTTTGGTTAATGCTAACAATTTCTTAAATTTTACTGAATTACAATAGGTGTAATGTAGCCTGAAATTGACGGGATTGGCTAAATTTTTAATAAATAAAACGATTCGGTCTATTTTTTGTTATAATAGTATTAAATGAAATAGAAATTGGTTTAACAACTAAATTGCAGTATAAAATGAAGGATAACGGTAAAATTGTAACAGCGCTGTTGGCTGGACTAGCCGCAGGTGCAGTTTTAGGTATTATTTTCGCACCTGAAAAAGGAAGTGAGACTAGAGAGAAATTGAATGAATCATTAGCTGATTTAACGGATGCAATCAAAGAACGCGCAGAAGAACAATTCGATCAGTTGACTGATTTTAAAGATAAAATCGTTGCGGCGGTAAAATCTAAGCTAGGCAAAGCAGAAGACGCGATCGATGAAGAGATCGAAGAACACGCTTAGTGCTACAGAGCAAACCTTAGATTATTAAAAATTTTTAAATAATAGTTCCAGGACTATCTCCCGATAGTCTTGGAATCTATGATATGGAATTACGTGCATGGAAGAACAAAAATTTTCGTTTTCTGAAGTATTCGATAAATCTAAAGAATACATTGAGACCCAGATTGAATTAGCTAAACTGAAAGCGCTATCTAGATCCTCCAGGATCGTGGGCTCGCTGATTGTGGATGGCAGTAAGGTTTTATTGTCATTGCTGATTGTGTTTTTTGTTTCCCTGGCCTTAGGGTTCTATTTGGGGGAATTACTGGGGAGTTATTCCTTAGGGTTTTTAGCGACAGGAGGGATCTTTTTTGTTGTTCTGTTATTGATCAAGGCATTTGAGCCAAAGCTCGAAGAGAAGTTCATGAACATCTCCATTAAGCGCATTATGTCTAAGTGGGATGCCGATGATCATGACGATGAGATCGAAGAGATCAAGGAAGAGGTGCGTGAAGCCGTAAATGAAGTTGAGGAAGAATTAAAGGAAGAAAAAGAACGAGTTTAATCAGGATATGAGAACAAAGGTTACGAATTTTGATGAGTTGACAGCAGAGATTGCTCGCCTTAAGGTACAGAAAAAGGAGCAGGAAGCTTTTTTGTTGAATCAATACGAATTACTGAAACATAAGGTAGAAGCTCCGGCACGTATTGCGAATATGATCTTCAACCGTGTTCCTGGTGTTTCCACCGTAAAAGGGTTGTTTTCTGGAATCAGCCAAGTGACCAATAAGAACAACAAAGCGGATTGGTTGACCAAGACCCTGCAATTGGGACTTCCTTTAGTGTTAAACCGTACTTTATTGAAAAATGCAGGTTGGTTGAAGAAAGGTCTTGTGCTGTTCGGTTCCGAAACGGTGGCAAGCCAAGTGAACCAAAGCAAGATTACTGCGGTTATCGATAAGCTAACCTCTTTGATCAAACCAAAAAACAAGAAGAAGAAAAAGAAAAATGAAGAGCTAGTGGAAGCCGTTGCTGCGAACCCTATTCCTCCCAATCATCCTCCAATGATTACGGCAGAAGAAAGTGTTCAGGACAATGTATATGGTATTCCAAAGGACAGTGAAGCCTATTAATTGCTCTTAAGCTTCATTCTTTTTCAAGAAATCCCCATAAGCTAATTTAATGCCTTCTTTCAGGTTGGTCTTTGCTTTCCATCCTAAGCTGGTCAATTTGCTTACATCCATTAATTTTCTTGGAGTACCATCAGGTTTGCTGCTGTCGAATTCCAGTTCACCTTGGAATCCTACGACCTCTTTAATCAATTCTGCAAGCTCGCGGATACTGATGTCTTCACCTACGCCTATATTCACAAACTGAAGGTCATTGTAGTTTTCCATCAGGAATACACAGGCGTCTGCCAAGTCATCTGCAAACATAAACTCACGCATAGGCTTTCCTGACCCCCAGATATTTACAGTAGGACTGTTGTTGACCTTTGCTTCATGAAACTTTCTGATCAAGGCCGGCAATACATGGGAGTTCTCAGGGTGATAGTTATCGTTGATGCCGTAAAGATTTGTAGGCATGACAGAGATGTAATTATCATCGTACTGCATTCGATAGGATTCGACCATTTTGATGCCCGCGATTTTGGCAATGGCGTATGGCTCATTGGTCGGTTCAAGCGTCCCGGTCAATAAATAATCTTCCTTCAAAGGTTGAGGAGCCATCTTTGGGTAGATGCAGCTCGAGCCAAGGAACATCAGCTTTTTGACATCATTTTCATGGGAATAATGGATGACATTGTTTTGGATGGCTAAGTTCTCATAGATAAAATCAGCTCTATAGACGTTATTGGCCATGATGCCTCCAACTTTGGCCGCTGCAAGGAAAACATACTCGGGTTTTTCAGTTTCAAAGAATTCTTTAACGGCCTTTTGGTCACGAAGGTCCAATTCCTTGGAAGTCCTAACTATGATATTTTCATAACCTAACTCTTTTAACTTGCGGTAAATAGCCGATCCGACCATACCTCTATGCCCTGCTACGTAAATTTTCGCTTGTTTTTCCACCTGAAGTATTATTTATACAAATATAAGGTTAATTTTGCGACTTAATTATCAGCTATGGGTAAGGATAAACTAAGAAAATTCGCTGAAGTATCCACTTTTAAGAATGTGGTACAGCTGGATGCAGGAAAAGAATATAAGGGTAAATGGGCAAAGGATTTCTTCCAGAATGAGAAGCCTTTGATCTTGGAGTTGGCGTGCGGTAAGGGTGAATACACCGTAAACCTTGCGAAATTGTTTCCTGAAAAGAATTTTATTGGTATTGACTATAAAGGGAACAGGATCTGGCGTGGTGCTAAGACTGCCCTAGAAGAAGGCATTGATAATGTTGGTTTTCTGAGGATTCAGATTGAGACCATATTGGAACATTTTGAAAAGGGAGAGATCTCGGAGATCTGGATTACCTTCCCTGACCCGCAACCTCAGGATAGCCGTGAAAAGAAGCGCTTGACAAATCCGGTATTTTTGGAAAGATATAAAGAGATCCTGGTGCCAGAGGGTATCATGCACCTTAAAACGGATAACGATGGCTTCTTTGCTTATACATTGGAACAAATCGACCTACAGGGCTTGCCAAAACTGAAGGAAACCAAGGACCTCTATCATTCAGATTTAGTGGATGAGGTGCTGTCCATCAAGACCTACTATGAGAAAAAGTATTTGGCGGAAGATAAAAACATCAATTACGTGCAATGGAAATTCGCAAAATCATAGCGAATTAAGAATGATTTCGTAAATTCATTTATTATGAAAAGAATTTACCTAATCTGCCTTTTATTAAGTTATCAGTTTGCATCAGCACAAGATAATCTGAAAACCGACTTCCAGCGTATTTATGAAGATATCAATACCAATTCGGAAGCCTATGAACGTTTAAAATACAGTACCGAAAACCTAGGACATCGCTTAACGGGTTCTGAACAGGGCAAGAAAGCCGAAGAGCATGTGTTCAACCTCCTGAAGTCCTATGGTTATGAGGTCCAATACCAACCGTTTTCCGCGCAGAGCTGGGCTCGTGAATCGTTGCACCTCAAGCTCAACAACAGCGAGGTGCCGACCGTTTCTTTGGCGCATTCTCCTGTCAAGGTCGATATCACCGCGGATTTAGTCGATCTAGGCAATGGGCTGGAGGCCGACTATCAAAAGGTTGGCGATCAAGTCAAAGGGAAAATTGCCTTGGTCTACCTGCACATTCTCCCTAATTCTGGAGAGAACCTAAAAAACCTACACCGTTCCGAAAAGACAGCCTTAGCTGAGAAATATGGTGCTAAAGGGATTGTATTTATCAACAGTGTCAAGGGCAATGTGCTGCTGACTGGTACAGCTTCCATTACCGGGAAATTGATCGATATCCCAGCGATCTGTATCGGTTTGGAGGATGGTATGAAATGGAAAGAGACCTTAGCCAAAGAAAAGGTAAAGGCCGAAATCAATATGCGCAATAAGGCGGAGGAAGCAACGGCCAGGAATATTATTGTTTCCATTAAAGGTTCTGAGCTGCCCGAAGAAAAGATCGTTATTGGGGGCCACCTAGACAGTTGGGACCTAGCGACCGGAGCTATTGACAATGGTTTGGGATCCTATGCGATTATTGATATGGCAAGAACTTTCAAAAAGCTGAACCTAAAACCAAAGCGTTCCATTGATTTCGTCCTCTTTATGGGCGAGGAACAAGGTTTGTTAGGTTCAAAAGCCTATGTAGCTGAAGCCATCAAGAATGGGACCTTGGGTCAGATCAAATATATGTTGAACTTTGATATGACCAATGCGCCTACAGGATTCTCGACAAGTAGAGATGAAATGATGCCTTTATTGGACTCCTTTGGCGGAGTATATGCCGAAGTGGATACCGATTTTAAGAATAAAAATGCCTCAGGGGCAGGATTGCACAGCGATCACCAGCCATTTATGATGCAAGGGATCCCTACAGGATCTGCAACAGGAGGCAAGTTGCCTAACAATGCCGGCTTATATTACCATTCTGACAATGACGTTTTCAGTCTAGTGGATAAAAAGGGATTGGAGCAGACCGTGAAAGTAGGTGCAGCCTACCTATATGCCTTGGCCAATGCCAAAGCAATCCCAGCACAACGTTTTTCGGATGATGAAATTGTGAAATTCTTGGAATCTAAAGGGTTGAAAGAGCCTCTAATGATCTCAGGAGAATGGCGTTGGGGGAAATAATTAGATTAATGAACCCCCTGCCTGGATAAAGGTGTTTTTCTTTTCCATGAAAGCACCTTTATCTATCGCTTTTGTTGCCTTGGAAATAATGCTGGTCTTGAAACCTTCCGAAATAGCATCCATTGCCGTAAAGAATACGCAGAAGTCTGCCGCTAATCCACATACATGCACTTCGTCGATCTTTCTTGCCTTCAAGTAACCTGCCAGTCCCGTGTCTATCCTTTTGCCGTTATCATAGAAACCGCTATAGCTATCAATTCTGGAGTCCATGCCTTTTCTAAAGATGGCCTCAATTCGGCTGCTCTCTAGATCTTCAGATATCTGTGCGCCATAGCTTTCCTGCACGCAATGATCTGGCCATAGGACTTGTTCAAGGCCATCCAGATCAATGACCTCAAACGGCAATTTGCCTTCGTGTTTGCTAGCAAAGCTCAGGTGGTCTTGGGGGTGCCAATCCTGCGTTGCAACCACTAAATCGTAATCTTTTTGGATACTGTTTATAATAGGGAGGATTTCATCGCCTTTAGCTACTTCCAATGATCCGCCCGGTAAAAAATCGTATTGAACATCTACAATAATCAGTGCCTTCATAGTTCTAATGTAATAAAAATTAATCGACCGACAACATATAACCAACTCCACGAATATTGCTGATCTTGATCCGTTCATCCTGAGCGAGGTATTTCCGGATGCGGCTGATGAACACATCCAAGCTACGGCCGGTGAAATACGTGTCATTGCTCCAATAGGTACGGATAATTTCGTCTCGCGGGACAACCTTATCCTTGTTTTCGATCAATCTCTTCAACAGTTCAGATTCCCTATAGGAGAGCTTTTCGGTGGAATCCCCAATGCTGAGGGTGTTTTTTGCACTATCGAGGGTGTAATTTCCGAGGATCAATTTGCTAGGGGACATGCTTTGTCCCACCTTTTTGAGCGCAGCCTCGATCCGGACAATCAGTTCCTCGATTTTAAAAGGTTTCCGGATATAGTCGTTAGCTCCTAATTTAAAGCCCTTGACCACATCTTCCGTCTGCGTCATCGCAGTCAGGAAAATAATGGGTGTGAGGAGGTCGGTCTTCCTGATCTCCTTTGCCGTCGTGAATCCATCCATGATAGGCATCATCACATCCAATACAATAATATCCGGTTTGTACTTGTTATGGAATACAATAGCCTGCTGTCCATTCAGCACATGCCGAACTTCAAAACCATGTTCCTCCAAACTGTCAGAAACAATCATGGCCAGGCTTTCCTCGTCTTCTACATATAAGATGTTTGTCATTTCCCTAAATTGAATTGGCTCATCAAATTACATCCGTTTCCTTCAATCGAATTAGGACTGCTTTGGTAAATCTATAACAAAAGTACTGCCAACTGCCTCTTCGCTGCTCAAATCGATAGTCCCTTGATGTTGCTGTACGATTTGCTTTACATAGGCAAGGCCTAGTCCGAAGCCTTTCACATTGTGAATGTTGCCGGATGGCACGCGGAAGAACAGATCGAACACCCCTTTTTGATAGGCCTTAGGAATTCCTATGCCATTATCTTGTATGGAAAGTGTGTATCTGTCACCGTTTTCAGAAAGGGCGATATTTATTTTTACCTGATCTCCAGCATACTTGATGGCATTGTCGAGCAGGTTGTTGATGACATTTTTAATATGGGCTTGATCCGCAAGGATTTGGAAGGAGTCCCCGGTAATCGTTTTTTGGATATCTACTTCCTTTTTGGCAAACAGTTTAGCGTTCTCCATCGATTCATCGATCAAGTTGTCGAGATCAAACCAAGTCTTTTCGAGCAAGACGCCGTTAGTTTCAGCGACATCCACCTGCAGCACCCTTTCTATCATGTCAGAGAGATGCTCCAGTTCCTGACGGGAAATCGATAGGTACCTATTCATCCGTTCCTTGTCATCCTTTGCGCCATAACGCTGTATAGACTCTATGGCAGCCATTACCGTTGAGACAGGTGTCTTTAGCTCATGGGTCATGTTGTTCACAAAGGCCTTCCGCATCTTGGCCAATTGGTTCTGTTTGCGGATGGTCACCAACAGGGTCCAGAATGTTCCGATCAACGCAATGATCAAAATTAATGAGAAGAAAAGCTGCCAACCGATCTGCTTTAATAGGTAAACAGTAGGATTGATGTAATCCACTTCGAGATAAAGGTTTTCGCTTTGGTCGATTACAATGGGCCTAGATTTACTTTCCTTATAGCGTTGGTGGTAAAATTCCTTATTGCGCTCCTCTTCATTGGGCAGATTTGATATCTGCAATATAAAAGGCGAGTACATGTCCCTTTCCCTTAATGATTTTTCCAGGCGAATCTGCAAGGAGTCAATGGTAGCCTCGTTCCAATTGATGGTACGCACGACATAGGATGAAATAAAATGCCGGCTCATCTTGCTCTTGGAATTGCCTGTGGAGTCACTTACGTTTTGTCGATCGTTCTTGCGGTTGAAATTCTGGTTCTCGAAGATGCTTTTTATGGTATCTACATTTATTTGCGGATATTTTTCCTTAAAAGCAATGGATAGCCTATCAATTCTGTCCTTACGTTGATTTTGGTTTTCCTTCTGGATTTGCTCCTCGTTTTCGCTGTAAAAGTCCTGAACCACATCAAATAGCTCATGTTCGGTCATTCCCAAAAAGAACTGTTTATGGCCGAAATAACTTCCAAATAACCAAAAACCCAGCACAACGATAATCCCAGCGATTGTGAGAACAATGGAAGCGAGCAATATTTTATACTTTTTTAACATAATTAAAACAAATTTAAATTAGTAGATTTGCTCCGCATAAATATTGGTGGCCTTTTAACAAATTATAACACTGATTAACAAAGTGCTACTTAAATTGTCGCATTTCTGCTTAATAATACGTTATTTGCTCAATAGATTTATGCTGCTTACAAAAGATTTTTCATGGAAGAAGTCAATTTAGTCCATTAATCATGTTTTTGGATGTGTATTTTAACATTTAATAACATGGGATAAACTTCTGCAATCCATACTTTTGCTAGACTAATGATTTTATGATTAAACAATTACGAATTATTCTTTTTGCTACTCTTGGTTTAAGTGCACTCTTTACAGTAAGTTGTGATAAGGATATGTCAATCTCGTTGGATAACGACAATCTTGATAACCTAAACGTAACCTCAGATGATACGCTGAGTGCTACCGTTTCAACAGTGCAGATGCCAAATATCCCTACCTCAGGTAGCGGAGTGGTCTTGGTAGGTAAAGTTTCTCAACCAACCACTGGTAGTTTGAAGTCTACTTCATATTTCCGACTAAACCCTACAGGTATAACCAGTGATATCCCAACAAATGCCAAATTTGACTCCTTAAACTTAGTGTTGGTACCAAGTTATTGGAGGATTGCATATGGTGATACCACGAAACTTCAGACCATTTCTGCACACCGATTGACCCAATCTTTAGAAACAAAAACTATAGATAATTCATTCAATGGGCAGCCAAATCCATTTTATATCACTGGACCGGCTATTTTTGGCCATCAAAAGTTCAGCTATTCAGCAAATGAATTGGGTTCTGTAAAGTTCTTACCTAAGAAGTCTAAGAAGGATACGGTTTCCATGCGCTTGAATGATGCGTTGGGTACGGAGTTCTTCAACAAGATCAAAGCTTCTGATATCGCATTCAATTCAGCTTCCAATTTCCAAGAATACTTTAAAGGCTTGAGTTTGGTTTCTGCGGAAACGAATACAGCGATTATCGGTTTCTCTGACACCCTACAGGTTAAGGTTAACTATTCCTACCTAGGGTCGGATGGTTTCAAGAAGACCGGATCAAAGGTGTTGAACATGACCGAAAAGGCTTTCCAGTACAATCAATTTGACAAGGATGTACAGGGGACAGTATTTGAAGGATTGAGTTCAACCAAAGCCCTTGAAAGCAAGAATACGGCTGGAATCACCTATTTACAAGGTGGAACAGGTGTTGTTACTGAAATCAAGTTTCCTGCATTAAAGGAATTCTTGGCCCAACAGGGACTGGCTGTCAATAAAGCAGAACTGATTATTGAATTGGAAACCTTGCATACCGGTTATATGCCAGCTATTCCAAACCCAATATTAATGATTTCTGATAATAGGATTCCGCTTTCTTATGTGCATCAGCCATTTGGAAGGGACCCTCAATTTGCGCAATACATTAAATCAGATAATTTAGGAAAAAAAGGTAGGTATACTTTTAATATGATTGAGTATATTAAAAATACCACGGATGCAGAATGGGGTAATAAATCTTTATTCTTATCCATGTTCCCGACCGCAGGTCTAGGTTTTACACCTTATACCAGCGTTTTGGCGACACAAAACAATGAACCGAAAGTTAAATTAAATATCGTATATACAAAATTTAAATAGTCTATGAATAAGAGAAATTGGCTTGTACTACTTTTGATAGGAGCCTTCGCAATTACTACATTTAACTCATGTAAAAAAGAGGAATCAACAGATACAGATACTGGTCCAACTGAATGGGAAACATCTATCGTTCTTACAGGTAAACCAAGAAATGGTGCTGCAACATTTACAATTAATGACGTAGCTTATTTAGTGGGTGGACAAATGAAAAATAATGAGTTATTAAGTGACTCTTATTCATTCGACGGTACTTCTTGGACTAAAAAAGCAGAATTCACTGGCCCTAAAAGACATAGTGGAGTTGGCTTTGCAGTTGCAGGGAAAGGATATGTAGGATTAGGTTTTGGAAATGACGGTGTTACTTCCGGACCTCTAAAAGATTTTTATCAGTATGACCCTGCAACTAATGCATGGAAAAAAATTGCTGATTTCCCAGGTGATGCTCGTCATTCTGCAGTTGCATTTACTTTAGGTAATGCCGCATACGTAGGATTAGGTGGTAATAATGCTACCGATGAGACTTTCTCAGATTTCTATAAATATGATCCAGCTACAGACAAATGGACTGAAATTGCTACTTCATTCAGCAACAAGAAAATGGGTGCTTATGCATTCGTGATCAATAATGTAGCTTATGTAGGTGGAGGTATTTCCAATGGTGTTCCAACAAATGATTTCTATTCATTTGATGGTACTAAATGGGAAAAGAAAAAATCCCTTACTGAAGATAACAAAGATGCAAGACGCGTTAATGCAAGTGCATTTACTATTGGCAGCAATGGTTATGTAGTTTCGGGACGCTCTCAAACTGGTGTTGTAAGTACAGTATGGAAATATAACCCAGCTGAAAACGCGTGGTCTGATGGTAGCGAATCTATCCCTTCAGCTCGTGAAAAATCAGTTGCTTTCGCAATCAAAGGAAAAGGTTACATCAGTACTGGTAATTCTGGAACTGGCTCTTTCTTCGATGACACTTACGTGTTCACTCCAGTTAGATAATATTTTTATATAACGATAGAAAAGGGATGGCCTATAGGTCATCCCTTTTTTATTAAACTTAGCTTTTCACTCCCCATTGTTAACCAAGAAATGACCTATTTTCAGGGGTTCTTTTTTTGAGGGGTACATACTGGATAAAGTTTGGTCTCATTCGAGACACATTCCGAATTTTCCGAATATGTCTCGAATGAGACCAAAGCAATCCCCGAAGCCACAGCTCCATTTTTTTTGGATAATATGGGGTTCAAAACCTCCAGTAATGTCCGATTGAGTTGGCTATGGATAAAAGAAAAGTGGCAACCTTTATCGGGTTACCACTTCTCTTAAATCTTGAATGATCTAGTATTTTTTAGATAAGTCCTTTAGCAGATAAAAGTTCTGCAACTTGAACCGCATTGGTTGCTGCACCTTTACGAAGGTTGTCGGCAACTACCCATAGGTTCAATGTTTTCTCTTGGGTCTCATCTCTACGGATTCGGCCAACGAATACTTCGTCCTTACCGTGTGCATCTTTAGGCATTGGGTATTCTAGGTTGGCAGGATTATCTACCACCACTACACCTTCTTGCGCTTCAAGGGCTGCACGTACATCCGCCAAGTCGAATTCGTTTTCAAACTCGATGTTTACCGATTCAGAGTGACCACCGATTACAGGGATACGTACGGTTGTAGCCGTAACCTTGATGGAATCGTCGCCCATGATCTTGTTGGTTTCTTGGATCATCTTCATTTCCTCTTTCGTGTATCCATTGTCCTGGAATACATCGATATGAGGAATTACGTTCAGGTCGATCTGGTAAGGATAAGCTTTTTCGCCTTCCACGCCATTACGCTCGTTCATCAATTGATCAACAGCTTTTACGCCCGTACCGGTTACGGATTGGTAAGTAGATACGACAACACGTTTGATTTTATATTTTTCATGCAAAGGCTTCATCACGACAACCATTTGAATGGTTGAACAGTTTGGGTTTGCAATGATTTTGTCTTCAGCAGTCAATACATCGCCATTTACTTCAGGCACGATCAATTTCTTGCTCGGGTCCATACGCCAAGCGGATGAATTGTCGATAACGGTAATTCCAGCTTCCGCGAATAGGGGAGCATATTCCGTAGAAGTGCTGCCGCCAGCAGAGAAAAGGGCTACATCAGGTTTAAGAGCAATAGCTTCAGATGCAGTCACGACCTTATACTTCTTTCCCTTGAATTCGATTTCCTTACCCTTACTTCTTTCAGAAGCAACAGGAATCAATTCTGTAACCGGGAAATTACGTTCCGCTAACACTGTCAACATTTCTGACCCGACTAGACCAGTCGCGCCTACTACTGCAACTTTCATAAATAATATTTGCTTTAAATTTTAATTATTATTGATTTTCTTAAGGTAACAAACATACTAAATAAACCTGAACATTTTTGGAATATTTTCGCTTTTAATAATTGATTATCACTATGATGGAATAAAGTTCAACAAGATTTGTCTTTTGATGTAAAACGTTCAGGCAAATTGGGTTTTCGTTGACAATGTTTCATTGAAAAATTGGTTTTACAGAGCGTAAACGGCCGAATGCTTTTTGAATGTAAAAAATTAAATCATACGTTTGCGCAAAATGCTGGGAAACATCATATTCAGGCATTTAATTGGTAATTTCGCCATATTATTTTAGAAGTTCTTGAAATAACTAAATTTATAAAACTATCATTTCTATAATGAAAGAAGTCATATTGATGATCGGAGCCAATGGTCAGATTGGTTCAGAGTTAGCTGCAGCATTGCGAATCAAGTTCGGAAACGAAAATGTTATCACCTCAGATATACGCGAACCCAAAGAGATTGCCGAAGGTGAGATCTTTGAAACATTGAATGTATTGGACAAAGAAGCGATCAAAGCTTTGATCCTAAAATATAAACCTACCCAGATCTATTTATTGGCAGCGATGCTATCGGCTACTGGGGAGCAATACCCACAGAAAGCTTGGGACCTGAACATGAACGGTCTCTTGAATGTATTGGATCTAGCGGTGGAGTTGGGGATCAAGAAGATCTTCTGGCCTAGCTCGATTGCCGTATTTGGCCCACATTCACCAAAAGAGAACACGCCTCAATATTGTGTGATGGATCCAAATAGCATTTATGGAATCAGTAAATTGGCTGGAGAGCGTTTATGTGAATATTATCATAACAAATATGGTTTGGATATCCGCAGTGTTCGTTATCCGGGCATTATCTCTTGGCGAACCGAACCAGGAGGAGGTACCACGGACTATGCAGTCCATATCTTTTTTGAGGCAATCCGCCAAGGGAAATACACTTCCTTCCTGAATGCAGGAACTGAGTTACCGATGTTGTACATGGATGATGCGGTTCGAGGGACCATTGAGTTAATGGACGCACCATCAGTGGGTTTGACGATCCGTTCCAGCTACAATCTTGCGGGGGTTAGTTTTACTCCGACAGAAATTGCTGAAGAAATTAAAAAAATTCTCCCTAATTTTGAAATCTCCTATTCAGACAATGATCCGCGTCAAGCAATTGCTGATTCATGGCCAAAGAGCATCAATGATGATCAAGCAAGAGCAGATTGGGGCTGGAAGCCGACATTTGATCTGGCAGGGATGGCACAAGACATGCTGGAGAATCTTAAAACAAAACTAAAATAAAATGGGTAGAGCTTTCGAATTTAGAAAAGAAAGAAAATTTAAACGCTGGGCCAAAATGGCCGTTCAATTTACGCGTCTTGGAAAAGAAATTGCAATCGCAGTAAAAGAAGGCGGTCCTCACCCGGAGAACAATTCCCGCTTACGTACCGCAATCCAAAATGCTAAGGCAGTGAACATGCCGAAGGATCGTGTGGAAGCGGCTATTAAAAGAGCCTCTGAGAAGGATTCAAAAGGTTACGAAGAATTTGTATACGAAGGATACGGTCCTCATGGAGTTCCTGTATTGATCGAAACCGCTACTGATAATACCAACAGAACAGTAGCAAATGTTAGAAGTTATTTTACCAAAGCTGGTGGATCCCTAGGTAAAACCGGATCCCTGGATTTTATCTTTCAAAGGAAATCTGTATTCCGCTTTCCGGCTACCGATGAGCTCGATGTGGAAGAACTTGAGTTGGAATTAATCGACGGAGGTCTGGAAGAATTATATGTGGAGGCTGATGAGGAAGGAAACGATATTATCGTGGTACAAACTTCCTTTGAGGACTTTGGAAACATGCAACGCCTTTTAGAAGAAAAAGGGATTGAAGTTTCTTCCGCAAAAACAGAACGTATAGCTTTATCGCATACGACCCTGTCTGAAGAGCAAGCTGCTGACGTCCTAAAATTGATCGATAAGATCGAAGAAGATGATGACGTACAAGCGGTATATCACAACATGGACTAATCCAGATCAGGATATTAAAACATAAAAGAGGGCTCGCCCTCTTTTTCTGTTTTAATACGGGGGGATTTGAAGAAAGTTCAGTTCCTGTGCGTTTTTTGGTCTAAATGTATACATTTGTATATGCTTTCGTTCACCGAGTTTTTCACGAAAAAGAAAATTGACATCAATGCTTTGCAAAAAGCGAAGCCTGAACTTTATCAAGAATTTGATAGAGATTATGCTTTGATGGGTGAAAAGAGTTTTGATCACAGCAAGAAGTTCTGGTTCAATAGGCTAAGGAAAGATTACCTCTTGAAGGAGATCGAAATCTCGGAACCGAAGAAAGCCGAAATCAAAGCAGAAGCATCTTCTACAGCTGCACCTAGCAGCACTGCGCCAGCCGCTGCCAAACCAGCAGGATTCCGTCCTAAATTTAAAGCTGCTGTCAAACCTGTTGAAGAGAAGTCAACGGAAGAAACAGAGACCAATCCAGCTGCCAAAGCGCCGACAGGCTTTAAGCCTCGTTTTAAGGCCGCTGCTCCTCCCGAAAAACAGGATGGCCTAAGCGGTAGCAGTGGCGGGGATAAGCCAACTGAAGCGATTAAAGAGGCTGAGGAGACCGTAGCCAAGCCAAAAGGCTTTACGCCAAGGTTTAAAGCAACTAACCTACCTAAAAAGGTCGAAGAAGAAAAGCCGGAAGAAGCCCAAGCGGAGACATCGGCAGAAAATGCTGTAGAAAACAAGGAGGCTGTTGCTCCTGCGAAACCAAAAGGCTTTACGCCAAGATTTAAAGCAGTGAACCTACTTAAAAAAGTAGAAGAAGAAAAGCCGGAAGAAGCCCAAGCGGAAACATCGGTAGAAAATGCTGAGGAGAACAAGGAGGCTGTAGTTCCTGCGAAACCAAAAGGCTTTACGCCAAGGTTTAAGGCGGCGAACCTGCCTAAAAAGCTGGAGGAGAAAGAGGGCTCCTCTTCGGATTCCGAACCTAAAAATAAGCTACAGGAAGATCAACCTGCAACAGATGTTACAGAAGATCAACCTGCAGAAGAAAATACATCTAAGCCTACTGGCTTTAAACCAAGGTTTAAGGCTGGTGTTACCAAAACGACAACTAACCAGGAGGACAAGGATCCCCATCCTGAGCAATCAAGTGCTCCAACTGAAGAACCATCTACCCAAACAACAAAACCAGTAGGTTTCAAGCCGCGTTTTGTGGCTAGGAAATCATCAGATCAAAAAGATAAGGAGGATTAGAAAGAATATGGATAATCCCATTTATTTTATATTTTTAATTTCAAAAGCGCGTATAAATTATGTTAAAAGAAGAAAGGCAAGCCTATATAATACACCAAATCAACATACATAATAAAGTTTTATCCTCAGATCTGAGCGTTCAGCTGAATGTTTCGGAAGATACCATTCGTCGTGATTTGAACGAGTTGGCGGAGAGTGGTAAAGTTTTGAAAGTCTATGGAGGTGCATTATCTAAGTCTTTTCAATATCCCTTCCAAGAGGGGAATGTATATGCCAAAGAAGCTAAAAAAGAGATTGCTTCCAAGGCTATATCGTTGATTCAAAGTGGAATGACCATCTTGGTCGGAGGGGGAACCAGTATGATTGAATTGGCACGTTTGGTTCCAAAAGATGTTCAGTGTACCTTTTTCACGATCAGTCCTTTAGTCGCATTGGAGTTGGCGGAGAAGGAGAACCTAGAGGTCTTCCTTTTGGGAGGAAAGCTTTCCAGGAACACGAATGTTGTGTCAGGGTCGCAGGTAATCAATGAGTTATCAGATATCAAGGTCGATCTATGTCTGTTGGGGACGAACAGTCTTTCTGTAGAAGAGGGGGTAACCGATTCCGATTGGGAAGTTGTTCAGATCAAGAAAGCGATGATCAAATGTTCGCAGAAATTAGGGGTACTGAGTATTGTCGAGAAATTGAATTCCAACCAAAAGCTTAGGGTTTGCCCATTAAAAGATATTACTTATCTCATTACGGACTTAAATCCTAAACATCCAAGTCTAGAAGAATTCAGTAAACAGATAACCATTATTTAATTTGGTTTTTTTCCAAAGGTCTTTACACGAATGGCTCTCTCAACGAGCCATTTGTTGCTTTCGATAAAGAGGTTGTGCCAAAGCAGGTTATAGTTTATCCTGCGGTTGAATAGCGTTCTCTTTGCGTGTTTCAGTAGCTTAAAGACACTGTATCCCGCCAGACCGTTAAATGGTTTGGCATAGTAGGAAGCATGGTGTTTCTTCCATTCTTCAACAGCCTTTTTATTGACATATTCCACATACTCTTCATTTGCCAACTTGGCAGAGAGCGGCTTAACAAAGTCTGCGGACAATTTTTCGTCCTTCAATTCCACCAGATGCTTTTTCTTTTCTACAATATGGAGGAAGTGCTTGCTCAGCTTCTTGTTTTCGAATTCCAGTTCCAGTACGCCGCCTACGTTCCATTGCGGGTGATTTGCAGGATATTCAAAATAAAAGTTACCAAGGCTATAGGCGATCAATTTACCGTTATATTCTTCTATGCCCTGAACGACATGGGGATGGTGTGCGATGATGACATCAACACCTAAATCAATCAATTCCTTATAGCGTTCCTTCCATTCCGGAATAGGCACATCCAATAGTTCCACCCCAGCATGGATTTGTACGATCAGGATATCCACCTGTTTTCGGTATTGTTGGATATCGGCGTTTACCCGTTTGGCATTGACCCAAGCATGACCGACCAACCGGTCGCCATTCAATGCGCCATACCCATTTTCTCCATAAGCCAAGAAGCCATACTTTATGTCATCAAAAGTCCAGGTTTTTAAGCCATAAGCCTCTTCTTCAGAACCCACACCTAAGATTTCCTGACGGGGAAATAGATCAATCGTTTTGAGCAGGGCCTCTTCGCCAAAATCATAGATATGGTTGTTAGCTAATGAAAAGCAATTGAAACCGAGTGCTTGCAGCCAGGTTGGAGCGTTTTTGTTTTGGGCGACCAGGGGACCTGTTTTATGGATCGGCTGTCCAACGCCTTGGATAGGGGCTTCAAAATTGCATGATTTTAGGTCAGCAGATTTAAATAATTCCTTAAGGCTAGGAGAGAATTGTGGTGCTTTTTCACAGACAATATCTCCAACAAAGACAAACTTATGCTTGGATGTTGCTTGCATTTCTTTTTCTCAATAAAGTTTCAATCGGTTTGATTGTAATATAAGCAAAATAAGCTTCCAATAAATCGTTTTTAGCACCTAATAATTTCAAAACGCCCTTAACCTTAGGGGTATGCATCAAAGTTTGGAAGATTTTTTCCTTTCTACCGATATGCATGACCTTTTGGTTGATCCAGCTTAAATATTCAGGGTTCAGCCATTCCTTCAATAGATTTATATCTAAAGGGGTTAAGGTTTCGTTCAGCAGAGCGTAATAATTGAGTGAATTCTGATAGGTATATCTATGTTTTTCCTCTTCGAACAGGAGGTTGTTTTTTCTAAAGAAATCCCTTTGCCAAGCACGATTTTCCCTTCTTTCCTGGGGAAGGTTCAGCATGGAAATGGCAATGTCCTCATCGACGAAAGGAGAATAGCCTGGATAGCCCATTTTGGCCGGCACAGATATTAAATATTGCAACATCATCATCTTGGTCCGCATGGCGGTGATGATACGGTATTCAGGGGAATCTAAATATTCTTTCTGTCGATCATAAATAGGCTCGACAATTCCACTATAGTCAATATTCATGGCTAACTTGGAATCAGCGCTCATGCCATGGGTATACCCAAGTGTACGGTAAGAGGCAGCGCTATCTATCATGGGAACTTTGACGGCTCCTGCCCAGGCATCACCGATAATTCCGCTTAGAAGCTGCATTGTATTGCCTGCCTCCAATTGTTTGATCTTGTCATAGAATTCCATATGGTAAGTGCCAGAGGCAGCAACGGCAGGACCAAATTGATCATACCATTGATCCATATAGACATTGAACTTGCCTAGGGGAATCCTAATCCATTTTGTGTGCAATCTTTTGGAAAGCAGACCGGCATAAACGGCCTCGCGTGATTCGTCCTGATTTAAGGAGGTGCCATAGGTATAGGCATGGATCCTGTTCCTGTCCTTCAACAGGACATTCATCAGCCTTGAATCAAATCCACCACTGGTCGGAATCAAGATATCCTCCTTAAATCCATCCGCCCAATTATTTAATGCGGAGCTTAGTTTATGTAAGACATCATCCTCATGGGATTTCTTGCCAAGTAGCTTTAAGGTGTCATCATTAGTCTCTTTTATGGAGAGATTCCCGTTTTCAAGAATTAAAACCTGGTTGGGCAATAAGTATCGTACGTCTTTGACTGGGGTATGTCCAAATACGCTATAGCCAAAATCTAGATAAGCTGCTAAGCCTTCTGGGTCAATTTCCAGATTGGCATAATCAATGACCTCATTGATGTCCTGACTGTGTTTTCCGGTCTTAAGATTATAGAATACAGTTTGATAACCTACCCAATTTCCTTTTGCAACTTCCATTAAGATTTTTTCGCTAATTTCTTCTTTAACATGCCCAAGATTTCCAACCAGATGTCATTTTTGATCAGATGATTGGCTCCAACATAAATAACTACGAATATAAGGCTTTGTACTATGATGAGTAGCAAGTAATTCGGTATTAGGTTAAAAAAGAGCGGTAAATAAGCCACTCCAGCCGCTATGATGGAAATCAGGGTCGTCGGCAAAAGGTCTTTGACCTGCATGAACAGGTTGTAGCCATAAACCCTACCGCTCATGACTGCTGCAATAATATAGCAAATGATCCTGACGGCAACGAGTCCAAGAGCAATCATGACCAAACCATGTCTGTAGGTGAAAAACAGGGTAATGATGGCCAAGGAAACCTTGGTGATTTCCAAGATCAGGAAAAGTTTAGAGCGCCCCTTGATATTCAGGAAGTTCGCATTCAGATCGGTCAATGAAGTGAAGATACTGGCGAAACATAATATCTGGAACAGCAGTATCGATGATACCCAGGTGTCCGTTAGGAAGAAAACAAAACCTGGTTTAGCCACTGCAATGGCCAGAAAACTGATTGGCATCAAAGCGAATGCAAGGCTAGTCAATGTTTTTCTGCTGGCATTCAAGTACCTTGGGAGGTCGTCTTGGATAGGGGTCAAGGTAGACAGAGTCGTTCCCTGCAAAATAGCGGTAATGGTCTGCCCTGCTGTTTCTCCCCATTTATTACCTTGGTAATAGTATCCTACTTGGGCAGGAGTATAAAATTTGCCGATAAAGGAGGCATAAAAAGGAGAGAGTACCTTGCCCAACATGTTTGAAACCATAAAGGAAAGGGAGAACGAAAGATGCTTTTTTAAGGATGCTCCACTGAATGCGAAATTTACTTTCCAATCACCCCACATCCATAGCATTACCGTCCTGAACAGGGTGTACAAAAGGGGTTGTAAAATCAATGCCCATACTCCATAGCCCAATAGGGCAACAATGATCACAATAATACCGGCAAAAAGGACGGCCAATACATTGATCCTGGTCGTTAAATGGAATTGAAACTTCTTGAGGATCTTTACGTATTGTACAATACTAAAGGATTGGATAATAATCTGCAGGAACAAGACCCTAGCATAAAGGGCAAGGCCTGGGATATTGTAGTATCTTTCGATATATGGGGATGCAAAATAGAGGATCAGGTAGATAATGGCACTTACGGAGAGGTTGAAGATGAACATGGAAGAATAGTCCAATTCATCCACTACCTTGGTCCTGACCAACGAAGTCGCCAATCCACTATCTACAAAGGTAGTCGCAATAATGGAAAATATCGCCAGGGCAGCGATCACAGCAAACTCATCGGGGCTTATGATCCTGGCCGTAATGATCGCGACGATGGTAACGATGGCCTGATTGCCGAATCGATCCAAGGTATTCCAGAATAGCCCATTGATGGTGATGTTTTTCGTGTTTTCGCTCATGTATTGGATTAATCAACAAATTTAGGAAAGATTCTTGTACAGCATAAGAAAAAAGCATTATACTTAATGCATTACGAGATTTACTCATATATTTGATTTAGAATAGATTGATTTTCCTTTTCACATGCTAGCACCAATCGCTTTATTTGTTTACAATAGACCTGTTCATACCCGTAAGACATTATCCGCTCTTGAGGCCAACAGTTTGGCGGAGCAATCCGATATATACATTTTTTCAGATGGGGCAAAAACGGCCCAAGATATCGAGGCTGTCAACCAAGTACGTTCCATCATCCGTGAACCTTGGAAGTTTAAGCATATCTATATCATCGAACGCTCCCAAAACAAGGGACTTGCCAACAGTATCATCGAAGGGGTAACCCAGGTGCTGCAGAAACATGGAAGGATCATCGTTCTGGAGGATGACCTGGAAACCTCCAGTTTTGCCCTTCAATACTTCAATGATGCGCTCAACCATTATCAAGACCAGGAAAAGGTGATGGAGATTTCGGGCTATATGTATCCAGTGGATAAGCCCAAGAAACTGCCACAATCTTTTTTCTTCCGAGTAGCCAATAGTTGGGGCTGGGCAACATGGGATAGGGCCTGGCAACATTTCAATCCCGATATTGAGGAATTGACCAAGGATTTTACCCGTAAACAAAGGAAAGCCTTTAGCGTGGATAACTCCGAGAATTTCTGGAAGCAGGTCAAACAATTCAAGGCCGGCAAAATCAATTCCTGGGCAATCCGTTGGTACCTGTCGGTTTTCAACAAAGGTGGGCTGGTCTTGTATCCCCGGTTTTCATTTGTCCAAAACACGGGAACAGACGGATCTGGAACCCATTCGGATGTTGATAAGGTCTATCGGGTGGAGCTTTCCAAAAAGCCTGTCCGCAAATTTCCGGTGATCATCGAAGAAGACCCTTTGGCATTCCAGGCCATCAAGCATTTCTATAAAAATCGCAAGGGAACCTTTTTTGAAAGGTTAGCGAAATTCATAGAAAAGAAGATGTTGGAGCGTAAGATGCGTAAGCTGTAAGTTTATTTCTCTTCTAAATTCTTAAAGAATAAAGTCCTTTTGGTTTTTGCTACCAAAGCGTATCCTTTGTCGAGCATCAATTGAAAGACCTCAGATTTATCCAAGTCAGCAATGGAGAGTTCTTCTTCAACTAGGACAAAGCTAGGTCTAAACTGTTGCCAATCATTGCTGTTCAAGACGATCAGGTCAAATCCTTCGGCATCAACAGAAAGGAAGTCGATCTTTTTCCCTTTAGGAAGGTGCTTTTGCAAAACCTCTTTTAGAGGTAGTGTTGGTACGGGGATAGTCTTTATCAGGTGGTATTTTGCATTCAGGCCATCTCTTTTTTCAGATATTTCTTGGGAAAATCCGTTCAATGCGGGTTCGTTGAAGCAATAATAGGTCAATTCTTGAGGGCTTTCGCTGATGCCAATATTGAGGTTGACATCTTTGGTCCTAAACCATCTGAACCATTTCATGGCCTCAGGGGAGGGCTCAATGTTAATTCCACGCCAGCCTTTTTTGTAGAAGTACATGGTGTTGGAGAATCTATAGGGATGATGGGCACCTACGTCTACATAAAATCCTTTGTAGTTTTTTCGTCCTTCATAAAAACCTCTAAGGACCATGTCCTCGCCTTCCTGTGAAAATGAACGTGCATGGAAAAATTTATGGATCGGGAAATAGTTTAAGATAGCTTTCTTGATTTTAGACATTGGGCCAAAGCAATTTACAATTGTTAGTATTTTGCAATCAATGTACAATTATTTTTTTTCAGGTAGGTAAGACGGGTAAAAAATTTAGGAGCATTTAACAGTTTTGTGGATGAATGTTGATTCCTTTTGGAGGGTTCTATGTTACTTTTGAGGCCCAAAAGTAACCAAAAGGCTTCGGCTCATTTAAGATGGCTTTTTCGCACGGTCATCCGCACATGAAAAGAATGCCTTGTTGTCGGGAATATCTTTCAAAAGATCCTCCCATCCAAAGGGATGATCTTTTGAAAGCATTCCAAGGCCAATCCCATCGCACGGGGCAACGGCATTCTTTCCATTTTTCCGCCATTGGAAATGAGCCGGAGGCTAAAGGGCTTCCTCTGGAAGTATGATTTTTGTATTGAGAAACCTCCAACGGGGGTGAAATGTTTGTAGAAATTAGATGTTTGTAATGGCGAACCCACAGCGTGGGTGAAATGTTTTTCTATACCTTTCTGTGTCACCCTTCGGCGGGGCCTCAGGGTGACACAAAAGATGTTGATAAAGATTTCAGCCTCGCTGCGTTATTAACGTTCAAATGCCTATTTTTGCAAGGTTAACAAATATTAATAATACCCTTAAGCATGGCTTATCCTAAGGTTTCAATCATTACCATTGTTTACAATAATGTTAGGGATATCGGATTTACCCTAGCTTCTGTAGATCAGCAGACCTACCCTAATATCGAATATATTGTGGTGGACGGCAAGTCTACGGATGGAACCCTGGATGTCATTGCTGAGTATAAGGATTTGATCAATATCTTGGTTTCTGAAAAGGATAATGGCATTTACGACGCAATGAACAAAGGCTTGGCCCTTGCTACGGGCGATTATGTGCTGTTCCTGAATTCAGGGGATGAACTTTTTGCTTCCAATACCTTGGAGAAAATCTTTGGCAATGAAGACCATGCGGATATCTATTATGGAGAGACCAAGTTGATCAATGAGGACCGTGAGATTATTGGGGACCGTCGTCATAAAACGCCGGCTCATTTCGATTGGCAATCCTTTAAATATGGCATGAATGTCTGTCATCAGGCCATCTATATCAAGCGCAGCTTGACAGCTCCCTATGATTTGCAGTACAAATTGAGTTCAGATATAGACTGGGTGATCAGAGCTGCCCAAAAAGCGAACAAAGTCGTGAATGTGAAAGATTATGTTGCCAAATATTTGGTAGGTGGGATGTCACAGCAGCGACACAAGCAGAGTTTGAAGGAACGCTACGAGATCTTTAAGAAATACTATGGTTTTGTTCCTAACCTTATCAACCATGGTGTTATCGCCATGCGCCTACTGGTACATCGATTTAAGCATGGCAAAACAAGAGACTAATTTTTTAAATCCCAATCTTTTGGTTGAACTGGCCAACAGTAGGATGCCCTTTGGGAAATACCAAGGGTACCTATTGATGAACTTGCCGGAGCCGTATTTGGCTTGGTTCAAACAGAAGGGATTTCCGCCGGGCAAAATCGGGATCCTGTTGGAAACTCTCTATGAAATAAAACTCAATGGTCTGGAGTATTTATTAAAGCCATTGGTCAAAAAGTGATGAATATCAATTTTTGGTCGTCCAATTTTTTTATCTTTGCAGCATAATTTTAAACATTAAACGCCGTTTGCAGCGGTATCAATGAATATATGGCACAATATCAAACATTGCTGTACTATTGCTACAGCCCTATCGAGAATGCGGAAAAGTTCGCAGAAGATCATCTAGAATTTTGTAAATCACTTGGCTTGTTGGGACGAATCATCGTTGCTGATGAAGGTCTTAATGGTACGGTTTCGGGTACTCCGGAGGCTTGTAAGGCGTATATGGAGCATGTGCATGCGGATCCGAGGTTTGCAAAGACTGAATTCAAGGTGGACGACGTAGAAGAACTTTCATTCATCAAGATGCATTGTCGTTACAAAGAGGAGATTGTTCACTCAGGTCTGCGCAATCCATCTGTGATCGATCCAAACAAACAGACGGGAAAGCATCTGGAGCCTAAGGATTTCTTGGCGTTGAAAGATCAAGAGGATGTGGTTATCCTTGACGTTCGTTCAAATTATGAGCATAATGTAGGTCGTTTTAAGAACGCTGTTACATTGGATATAGAAAATTTCCGTGAGTTTCCGGAAAAAGTGAAGGAATTGGAACATCTAAAGGGCAAGAAAATCTTGACTTATTGTACAGGTGGTATCAAGTGTGAAAAAGCTTCTGCTCTATTGTTGAAAGAGGGTTTTGAGGATGTTTATCAATTGCACGGTGGTATCATTAAATATGGTAAGGAAGCTGGCGGGGAGGATTTTGAAGGGGAATGCTATGTTTTTGATAACCGTGTTACAGTTCCGGTCAATTCGGTTAACCCAACAGTTGTTTCAACATGTAAAAACTGCGGGAAAATTACTTCGAAAATGATCAACTGTGCAAACCCGATTTGCAATGAGCATTTTACGCAATGTGATGAATGTGGCTGGGAATTAGACGGTTGCTGTTCTGACGACTGTAAGTCGCATCCGAAGAAACGTGAGTATGACGGTACAGGCTATTATGTAAAAGTACCGCAGCCTGTCAATATTGATAAAATCTCAAAGCGTAAGCACAAGAAGTTGGTTAAAAATTAAAAGTTTATTAAAATATTTCGAAAAATCCATTTATCTTTCAATAGCTAAATGGATTTTTTTATTATACTCTTAATTGGAAATACGAAATGGATAGTCAGAAAGTAGACATGTTTTTAATGTCAAACAACAAGTTTTTTGAATCATATCAATTGATGGAGATCAAGGATCTATTGACGAGGTCGGATGAAAGTAAATACACGAATGTTCAGATCCAACAATATAAAGATCCAACTACTGTCTTGATCGTTTCCATTTTGGCGGGTTCCTTTGGGATTGACCGCTTTATGATTGGAGATACCGGTTTGGGAATTGCCAAATTATTGACCTGTGGAGGTTTGGGTATATGGACAATCATTGATTGGTTCCTGATCATGGGGGCAACAAAAACCAAGAATTTCGAAAAACTGATCACCTCCTTGAATTATTAATTCAATGCGGAATCCAAGGAGCAGACTGTATATTACTACGGGAATAGTTTGTTTCATTGGGATTATCTGGCTATTGCTGGATTATTATGCTTCCGCGAACATCACACTATGTCCAGTGAAACTGGTTACAGGCTATCCTTGTCCTTCCTGTGGGACGACAAGATCCATTTCAGCATTGTTTAATGGGCAGCTTAAGGATGCATTTATGATCAACCCTTTGGGGATCGTTTCGAGCATCATCATTATGGCTGTTTTGGTATTGATGCTGCTTGATTTGGTTACAAAGCGTGATTTTTATTATAAAGTTTATAATCAGGTTGAAAAATTTCTTCAGCAGCATAAGGCATTAAGTGCGATTCTGGTCATATTAGTTATTTTAAATTGGGCATGGAACATATCGAAGGGACTATAGCTTTTAATCCGAGAGAGATTACCGAGGATGAACGTGAATATGCATCAAATAGTTATTTGATGTCTTTGTTTGCTTTGTTTATTGGTTTACCGTTGCCTATATTCAATTTACTGGCAACTGTGATTTTCTATTTGGGCAATCGTAAATCCACTCGCTTTGTAAAGTGGCATTGTACTCAAGCACTTATTTCCCAATTTGCCATTTTCTTTTTCAATACCGCTGGATTTTGGTGGACCATGGCGATTATTTTTAATAGGAAGGAAGTGAGCGATGCTTATATCGCCTACCTGCTGTTGATTTTACTGTTGAATGGGATTGAAATTGTTTCCACCATCTATACTTCGATAAAAACGAGGAAGGGAATTCATGTACGTTGGTTCCTGTTTTCGGATATCACTGATAATCTGTTGAAACGATGAAGATTCTAGGCAAATTTCTGGTATTAGCTGCTGGAATTGCAGTCTGTTATCTACTGTTGTTGCAAGTGAATTGGACGAGTGTGTTTGAAGTCCAACAGAATCAGGATCGCTTGGAGTCAAAATTGGGTAAGTTGGTGCTGGAACAGGTGCGCGACCTGTATGATGTGATCGAGGATGAGCAGATCGACAGTACGTTAGATTCGTTATTTATTCCTCTATTAAAGGAAAACTATATCCCTACAAAAAACTATGATCTATTGTTGGTGGAAAGTGAAGAGGTGAATGCATTTGCCCTTCCTGACGATAAGATCATCGTGACGACAGCCCTAATCAATTTTTTGGATAGTGCAGAATATATGTCGGCCATCTTGGCCCATGAGATTGCCCATTGTGAGAAAAATCATGTGATGCGTTCATTGATCACTAATTTTGGTTTGGACCTATTGCTGTCAGGATCAGGAACCGGTGAAGTGACCAATTTCTTGACAGGGCAGGCCTTCTCAAGGAAGCTTGAAAAAGAAGCCGATGAAAAAGCCGTGGAATATTTGGAAGAGGCCCATGTTGATCCAAGTAGCTTGATGAAGGTTATGGAGCTGTTTGATGTGTATCTGAGTTCGGATGGGGATGTCAGCTGGATTTCTTCTCACCCTGTTCCTGCAGACCGCAAGAAATACCTAGAACAAAAGATCAACAGGATCAAGACGGACCCTAATACCTACAAAAGTCCCATTAGCTCCAAAAGCTGGACAGACCTGCAAGGTCTGATTTCCGAATATGCCAATCAGGATTAATCTCTGCCCGATCTTCCTCCAAAACTTCTTAAATTATAGTTCAGGCTCAATAGGAAATACCTGGTCAAGGTGTTTGAGGTGATGTTTGAAATAGAAATCTCGGACGCTCGGCGATTGATGTTTCGGGCATTGTTGAACAGGTCAAAAGCCTTTAAGGAGATTTCAGCATTTCTTTTCTTCAAGATCTTATATCCGATAGACGCATTCAGCAAGTTTGTTGAAATGGCCTCTGCACCCATTACACCCCCATTACGGTAGAAAGAATAATTATAACCCAAGGTCATGTTCTTAAAGAATTCCAGGTTCAGGGAATTGCTGATTCTATGGTTGGTAATCCGGTAGTGGGATATTTCACTCATTGGGTTATTGGTAAAGTTCATGTTCAGATTGTAATTGAATCCAATGATGATCTTTTTACTGAAATTGGTAAATATGCCCACATGCTGGCTAAAACCATAGCTGTGGTTTGGCATCAAGACTTTGTTGAGGATGGCATAATTACGGTTGTAATACATGTAATTGTTCAAGTTCAGGTTGAAGCCCAGTTTTTTTAACGGTAGCCCATAGTTGTTATTTGCTCGAAGTTGAAATACACCGTTGATGTTTTCAGGTACGACATATTGTCCACCGGCACCTAGGATAATATCTTCAAACAGGGTGATGGTGCTGTCGGTGGTCATGGTGGAGTTGATGATCTTATTGTTGGTGTAGTCAAAATTAAGGCTACTGTTGAAGCTCCGGCCATTGCTGCGGTTTACATCCCGATACTGAAGACGGAACCGATGGGTGTATTCCTGGCTCAGGTTTGGGTTTCCGTTTCGGAGAAACAATTCGTTTGAATTATCAATATAGTCCTGCAATTGATCGATGGAAGGGGTGTTTGTCGCGCCATTATAGTTGAATTCCAGGTGCCTTTCTTTGCTAAAGTAATAGGCCATGGTCAGTTCTGGAAGAAAAGCTCCAAAGTCTGCAGTGGTCCTCAGATTTATTGGGACGGTCCGGTTGTTTACCCGATAGCCATGTTCATAGTTCATTCCAATCTGGAACCTAAAGGTGTCCTGTTTATTGTATGAATAAGAAAGCCCTGCACTGTGATGGGTGAAATCATTTCGGAATTCATTGGATAATCGATCATTCAGTTCTTCAAACTGCCCTGTCTCGGCAAGAAACTCCATAGTTTTCCGGTCGGAATAGTTGCTGGTATTGCGCATGCCATAGTTGGCCTGCAATCTGGAGATCTTGGAGACATTGTAGGTGTAGGAAAGTCTTCCATTGTATCCATTTCCATATCCATAGGTCGTGCTTTCGCGATTGGCAGTGTCGATTCGGTCTAGAACTGCATCTTTATAGTATTGGTTGAAGGCTAAGGTTTTTCCCAACGCCTCGTTGCTGCTCTTGTTTCCGTCTAAACTCAAGGATATGGTCTGACCCGCTTTTTTGAATCGGTGCATATAGGTCAAGCCGCCACCAAAATTGAAGGCTTCATTATTGTTGTTGAAGTTTCGGTTGGAGTTGTTCAGGGGTTCTGTCCTATTCTTGCTCATGTTGCTGATTGAGCTATTGGCCAGATCACTTTTTGTATAAGAAAGGTTTGGATTGATATCGATGCGGTTCATGCTGTCGATATCCCATTTCAGTCGACCTCTCAGGTTATGGGATATGTTGCCATTGTTACCGGTTTGATGTTGGTTCTGGAATTGGTTGGCTCGGCTTCCTGTAATATACTCAATGTCTGATAGGGTATTGGTAAAAGTGCTGCTATTGCGGAACCTATAGTTTCCATTGACTTCCATCTTTTTGTCGAGGAATGTATTGGTATAGTTGGCTGCAGCCGCATAGGTGTCAGATAGACCTCGGTCGGTGTTGTTATTTCCTCTTCTGAACCCGCCTCTGCCTTGTTCGGAAAACTCTGTTTCATTGATGTTGTTGGCCATGATATTGATGGAGATTTTTTCATCTCCACGGAAAGCATTTACACCGGAGTTGATCGAGAATTTGTCGGCATCACCTTTACCAGCGTTGAACTTTCCAAAGAGTCCTTTTTTCTTGTCGGGCTTGGTTACGATGTTAATGACTTTGGACCTTTTACCATCATCGAATCCGGAGAATTTAGTCTGTTCGGATTTCTCATCGATGATCTGTAGCTTGTCAATGATGTCTGCCGGGAGGGTTTTTAGGGCCACTTTAGGGTCAGTGCTGAAGAACTCCTTGCCGTCCACCATGATCTTGGTGACCTCCTCGCCATGTGCAGTAACTTTTCCATCTTCATCGATGGTTACACCAGGGACCTGAGCAACCATTTCATCAGCATCGGCATATTCTCTAGTGGCGAAATTACGGGCATTGAATTCCATGGTATCCCCTTTGACGGCAACATTAGGTGCTGGAGCGATGGTAATCTCTTCGATTACGATTTCCCCAGGTTCTAAGCCAACCAGAAGCGTTTCCATCGAAGGCTTTACAACGATGTTTTTCTCGAACTTTTTGAAACCCAATAAAGTTCCGGTCAATTTATAATTGCCATTGGCTACCCTTGGGATTGAGAAATCTCCTTTGTCATTTGATTTGGCCGTACGGATGGTGGAATCTTTGAGGTTCAGGAGTTGGATGCTGGCATCCTGTAAGTTGCTACCCTTTGTTTTGTCCTGCACCTTTCCAGCGATATTGACTTGAGCCAATACATGGACAAAGCTTAATAAAACTAGGCAAAAGGTAAGCAGGTATTTCATGGTAAGGTTTGATGGATTTTTTTCAATTATATAGTTTTTAGACGATAACAGCCTGATAATCACAAAAAAGATACATTGTTGTTATGACAATCGTAAAAATCGGGAAATTGAAAAAGTTAGATTATCAAGAGGTTACAGCGGAAATGAAAATATTGAAAAGCGGAGTCGCATTAGAGATGTTACATAGCGGTCAAATTGCTTGGTCAAGGCAATTTCAGAAAAATTGGATATATTTGCTTATTACAATCAATGAAAGAAACGACACTCAGTAGGAAGGAAAAGATTCTGCAAACTGCCTTACAGTTATTTGCAATAAAGGGATACCTTGATACCTCGACCAAGGAGATTGCTGCCAAAGCTGGAGTTTCTGAAGCACTTATCTTTAAGCATTTCGGAAACAAGGATGCTTTGTTGGCCCATATCGTGAAGTCAGGTTATAGGAAGGTGCTGCTTCATCACAAGGGGATGATGACCTATAAGGGGGCGAAGGATTTTCTTAGGAACATGGTTCAGTTTCCGAGTAAATTGGTTGCCGATGATCCTTTGTTCTGGAAATTGCAAGAACGACTTTCACACCATAGTTTCTCCAAATCTCAACACGAACTCTTCATTAAGCCCGTTCAACCCATCGTTCATAAAGCGTTTGAAGAATTGGGTTATGCCAATCCCGATCTGGAAACTCAATACCTATTGCTGATCATTGATATGTTATGGAAGAAAGAGGCCTGTGGGGAGCTTGAAAATGCAGCTGATTTAGCTGCTTTGGTAGAGACTAAATACAACCTTTAGTATTGCGTGTTCCTGCGTGTTGTTTTTTAAAAGCGCAAAATATTTTAAAAAACAAGTAAAAATGCCGTATTTCGTGTAAACTATATTGTGATGATTAAGAAACTCTTCAGTTTTGGATTGCTATCCATGATGCTTATTTCTGCAGCATTCGCGCAGAACAAACCCAATTTCGTAGATTTTATCAATCAAAAGCATTCTTGGGTTGATTCCGTGTTCAGTACCTTGACACCGAAGCAACGCATAGGTCAGCTTTTTTTGGTGAGAGCACATACCAATTTGGGTCAAAAATATGTAGACTCCGTAAAGCAAGTGATTGAGAAGGAACAGTTGGGTGGTCTTGTCGTTTTCCAAGGTGGCCCCGTAAGACATGCCAATATGTTCAATCAATATGATAAAGTGAGCAAGGTCCCTTTGTTGATTACATTCGATGGGGAATGGGGATTGGGCATGCGTATGCCGGATTCGACGATCTCATACCCTTATCAGATGACTTTGGGTGCTATTCAGAACAATAATCTGTTATATGAAATGGGTAGACAGGTGGCACGTGATTTCCACCGTATGGGGATGCACTTTAACTTTGCGCCTGTTGTAGACATCAATAACAATCCAAATAATCCAGTTATTAACTTCCGTTCCTTCGGTGACAATAAGTACAAGGTGACTGAAAAGGCTAAAGCCTATATGGATGGCATGGTTCAAGGTGGCATCTTAGCATCGTTGAAGCATTTCCCTGGGCATGGTGACACCGATGTGGATTCACACCATGACCTTCCGCAATTGAAGTTTGATAAAGCGAGATTGGATAGCCTTGAAATGTATCCATTCAGACAGTTGATCAAAGATGGTGCTCCGTCTGTGATGGTGGCACACATGAATATACCAGCCTTAGACAATACGCCAAATATCCCTTCATCCATTTCCAAGAAAGTAGTGACGGATATTATCCGTAAGGAATTGGGATTTAGAGGTCTTACAGTCACTGATGCCATGGATATGAATGGGGTGAAGAAATTTTTCCCGAATGGGGAGGCTGATGTGATGGCCATTGAAGCGGGCCATGATCTTTTGGAAGTTTCTGAAAACAGCGGTCGTGCAATCGATCTTGTTGAAAAAGCGATCAAATCGGGAAGACTTTCCCAAGCTGATATCGATGCTAGGGTGAAAAAGGTCTTGGCAGCGAAATTATGGTTAGGCCTAAACCAAGTGAAACCGGTAAATACCAATAGACTTTATGAGGATTTGAATACGCCTGCAGCACAGAGTTTGGTGCAGCGCATTTCAGATGCTGCGGTGACCTTATTGAAATCAGACCGCGGGTTAAAAAGATTTGACCCGAAAAAATCAACTTCGATCGTGAGTGTAGGAATTGATCAAACTCAAGATTTTGAGAAAGGTCTGGCCTTGCAGCTGAACGATTTTGATCAGTTTTTTATCAAAGGAGATGAAACTGAAGAGCAGTTGAAAGATTTGATGAAGGAGGCGAAGGATAATCGCCAGATTGTACTGGTTATCCATGATAATCGTAGTAGACCGCGTAGTGAATTGGTTTTGAATGATGCTGCCAAAGATTTTATCGATAAGATTGCCGGTAGGAGAACGATTTCAGTGATGTTTACCAATCCATATGCGATGAACTCGGTGGATGTGATGCGCAGTTCCTCTGTTCTTTTAGGCTATCAAAATGACTTTTTCATGCAAAAAGCTGTTTTAAAGGCTTTGTTGAAACAAATTAAACCAGAAGGTAAATTGCCAGTTAGCATTTCTGAGGATTTAGAAAACGGAACAGGTTTGTAATCTAAGTTTGTTAACATAAAAATAAAGTAGCCAGTAAGTTTTACTGGCTTTTTTTATTCAAAAGAAAGACTAATTTTGCTATGTAGATTGAGAATTATGGCAAAAGAGCAGATTTCTATATTTGATATGTTTAAGATAGGGATTGGACCTTCCAGTTCACATACTTTAGGCCCTTGGCGTGCAGCCCAACGTTTCGTTGAAGCATTGCAGAACAGGGAGGCCTTAGATCATGTTGTGGAGGTAAAGATCCTTTTGTATGGCTCTTTGGCGAAGACGGGTGTTGGTCATGGTACTGATATCGCAGTGCTTTTGGGCATGAGTGGGGATGACCCTGTAACATTTGATGTCAATGATGTCCTTCCGAAGGTGAATCGCATCAAGGCTAATAAAAGGATGAGCCTGGGTGGTAAAAAAGAAATTGACTTTTCCTATACCGATGATCTGCTATTCCTTTATGATCAAAGTCTTCCATTTCACCCCAATGCAGTTACTTTTCAGGCATTTTTGGACAATGGGACTGCTATTTCTGAAACCTATTATTCAATAGGTGGTGGATTTGTAGTTCAGGAAAATGATACCGAAAGTGTATTGTCTGAGATTGATCTTCCTTTTCCAATTGATACCGCGCAGGAATTAATGGTTTCCTGTATGCGTACCGGACTGAAGATTTCGGAACTGGTGTTGGAGAATGAATGCTCTTGGCGTTCCGAACAGGAAACTAGGGATGGCGTTTTAAAGATCTTCCAAACCATTAAGGAATGTATCTATAAGGGTTGCCATACGGACGGTGTTTTGCCAGGAGGTCTGCATGTGGAAAGGCGTGCATCCAAACTGAACAAAAAGATGTTGAAAGGGCGTGAATATTCGGACTTTGACAGTTGGGTAGAGGCGATCCGTGCTGGAGGCAGGGATTTCGGATATATCCTTGACTGTGTAAGCTGTTTTGCTCTGGCCGTGAATGAGGAGAATGCTTCGTTTGGACGAGTGGTAACAGCGCCAACCAATGGTGCAGCTGGAGTGATCCCCGCAGTTCTGCAATACTATATCGTATTCCATGATTGTTATAAAGAGGATAAGATCATTCAGTTTATTGCTACGGCTTCGGAAATTGGATCTATTTTCAAAAAAGGAGCAACCATTTCTGCTGCCATGGGCGGCTGTCAAGCAGAGATCGGGGTTTCATCGGCTATGGCTGCTGGAGCACTGACCGAGTGTTTGGGTGGTTCGCAGAGGCAAGTGTTGATGGCCGCAGAGATCGCGATGGAGCATCATCTTGGCCTCACCTGTGATCCTATTGGTGGGCTAGTGCAGATTCCTTGTATCGAAAGAAATACCATGGGTGCTATCAAGGCCATTACTGCGGCTCAATTGGCCCTTCAGTCGAATCCTGATAAAGCGAAAGTAAGTCTGGATGCAGTGGTGAGCACGATGTGGGATACTGCTCAGGACATGAATGTGAAATATAAAGAAACGGCCGATGGTGGCCTGGCGATTAAAGTTCCGTTGAGTTTGCCTGAATGTTAGGTTCAAAAAAGAAATATGCAAATAGTTGGAGAGCTGTCCGTTTGGGCGGCTCTTTTATTTTCGATTTTTCTATCTTTGTGAAATGATTCGATACGCGGCATTAGCTTCTGGAAGTAATGGAAATAGCTATTATATTGCTAAGGGCAATACCTCCATTTTAATTGATGCCGGAATCAATAGCAAGCATCTGCATTTAAGGATGGCATCGTTGGGGATAAATCCGTCGAGTATCAATGCCATCTTTATTACCCATGAACATACCGACCATATTTCTGGCTTATCCGTTTTCCTGAAGAGGTATCAGATTCCAGTTTATCTGACTGAAGGGACCTATGAATCATCCAGATTGCAATTGCCGGGTTACCTGATCAATTTTATCAAGCCAAATTCGGTTGTTAATTTAGAAGATTTCTCCGTTTATGGTATTCCTAAATATCATGATGCGCAGGAACCTTGCAGCTTTTTGGTTTCTGATGGGGAGCTGAATATTTCGGTTCTTACCGATTTGGGAAGGATCTGTGAAAATGTGAAGAAAGCAATCCGCATTGCGGATATTCTGTTTTTGGAAGCTAATTATGATGAGGAAATGCTCTTGACAGGAAGATATCCTTATCATTTAAAGAACAGGATTAAGGGAGGGTGGGGCCACCTTTCCAATAAAATATCCTTGGAAGCCTTTATTGAGAATAAATCTGAGCGTTTAAAGCATTTGATACTGGGCCACCTTTCAGGCGAGAACAATTCTGTAGAGTTGGTTGAACGGGTCTTTGAACCCCATTGCCAAGAATTTAAGATGTCTGTAGCAAAAAGGACAGAATGTACTCCGCTATTTGAGATCAGCAAGCAGGTGCAAACGGAAATATATGTGGAAAAATATTCTTATCAATCCATTCAGATCATTACGGGGTAATCCCCTGTTTAAGATATAAAAAGGAAGGAGCTGTTATGATCATAACAGCTCCTTCCTTTTTGTTGAATATGTTTATTGGAGTTCCATTTTGAAAAGTGTTGCCAAGTGTGTCCTGAGTTTGGCTTTCACTTCTTCAACGTCAACTTTATGTCCTAATTCCCTTTCCATGGAAGTAACATCCTTGTCATCTATTCCGCACGGGACGATGTTTCCAAAATAGGCAAGGTCTGCATTGACATTAAAGGCGAAGCCATGCATGGTTACCCAGCGAGAAGCCCGTACGCCCATGGCACAGATCTTTCTAGCCTTTTCATTATCAGGGTCTAGCCAAACACCGGTATAGCCTGGATACCTTCCTGCCTCTATGCCGTAATCAGCAAGTGTCAAGATAATGGCTTCCTCTAGGGTCCGCAGGTAAAGATGGATGTCCGTGAAAAAGTTGTCCAGATCTAAGATCGGATAGCCGACAATCTGGCCGGGGCCATGGTAGGTGATGTCGCCACCTCTATTGATCTTATAGAAAGTTGCTTCTTTTTCCTTTAACCCTTCTTCATCCAATAACAGGTATTCCAAATGTCCACTTTTGCCAAGGGTATAGACATGTGGATGTTCGGTAAATATCAAAAAGTTCGGTGTTGGATCCTGCGCGTTATTTACTCGGTTATCATGTTTGATGGCGAGGGTCTTTGCAAAAATCGCTTCTTGTTTGTCCCAAGCCTCTTGATAATCCAATAACCCCCAATCAATAAACTTTACTTCTTTGTTTTGCATTTTGTTTTCCTAATACAACAGGTTGTTATATGGGTATCTGGCGTTGTGCATTTTTACAACGATATCATATACTTTTTCCTTGAATTCCTCGACGTTTGTTTTGTTGGTTGCAGAGATGAAAATCGCCGGATCGGCATTTTTTGCCATCCAAGAGTTCCGGAAATCATCTAAGGTTACTTTTATCTCTTCACCGTCCTCGTCCAGTTCAACCGGAGGCTTATAGGCGTCGATCTTGTTGAAAACCGTAATGATCGGTTTATCAACAGCACCGATATCCTTTAGGGTTTCATTAACCGCACGGATATGATCTTCGAAATAAGGGTGGGAAATATCCACCACGTGGATCAATACATCGGCCTCTCTGACTTCATCAAGGGTAGATTTGAAACATTCCACTAAATGGTGAGGTAGTTTGCGGATAAATCCAACGGTATCTGACAAAAGGAATGGGAGATTGTCAATAACAACCTTTCTAACTGTCGTATCCAGCGTAGCGAACAGTTTGTTCTCGATCAATACATCAGATTTTGAGATCATGTTCATGATGGTGGACTTACCAACGTTGGTATAGCCGACCAAGGCCACTCGGATCATCTCGCCTCTGTTCTTACGTTGGGTCTCGTTTTGTTTGTCGATGACTTTTAACCTATCCTTCAATAGGGAAATTTTATTCAAGATCATCCGTCTATCGCTCTCAATCTGGCTTTCACCCGGACCACGCATACCAATACCCCCGCGCTGACGCTCTAAGTGAGTCCACATTCGGGTCAATCTAGGCAATAAATATTGCAGTTGGGCAAGCTCCACTTGGGTCTTTGCCTGCGCTGTTTTTGCATGCTTTGCAAAGATGTCCAAAATCAAGTTGGAACGATCGAGTACCTTGATGTTGAAATACTTTTCTATGTTCCTTAACTGAGATGGAGAAAGTTCATCATCAAATACGACGATATCTATTTCTTCTGCTTGGATAAATTCCTTGATTTCATCAAGCTTACCTGATCCTACAAAGGTTGCACGATCAGGGAAAGCTAGTTTTTGGGTGAAAATTCCTTTGGTGACACCACCTGCAGTGGTCACTAAAAACTCTAATTCTTCTAAATATTCTTTGGCGGTTTCATCCGAAACATCAGGAGTGATTACACTCACCAATACTGCTGTTTCTGGCTTTACTGCCGTGTCATATATCTTAAATCTTGCCATTTAATGTTTTTAAATAGTGAACAAGCGTTCCAATGAAATGGTTTTTGCCTGTTTAAACCTTGTTTAAGTAGAAACAAGTTTACAAAGTTACGGTTTTTACGAGATTTTGTCCCATGAAATAGCAGGGGAGCTTTTGCTTAAATACTGGGCTAAGAGTTGATTGCGTTCTTCTTGCAGGTTTGGGTCCTCATTAAAGATCTGGATGACCAATTGTCTTGCCTCAGAAAGGATGGCTTGATCTTTAGCAAGATCAGCGATTTTCATTTCCAAAACACCAGATTGCTGCGTGCCAGAAAGGTCTCCAGGACCACGGAGTTGTAGATCCACCTCTGCGATTTCAAAGCCATCATTGGTCCGTACCATGGTTTCCAAACGGGTCCTGCCCTCTTTGCTCAGTTTATTGCTTGACATTAGGATACAGAAGGATTGTTCGGCTCCACGTCCTACCCGGCCACGGAGCTGATGCAGTTGGGAAAGGCCAAAGCGTTCCGAGTTTTCAATGACCATCACGGAGGCATTCGGTACATTTACTCCAACTTCAATTACGGTTGTTGCCACCATGATCTGTGTTTCACCCTTTATAAAACGCTGCATTTCGAAGTCTTTGTCCTTTACCGGCATCTTGCCGTGAACAATACTGATCCGGAATTCAGGCAATGGAAATTCTCGCATCAAGCCTTCAAGTCCGGCCTCTAGGTATAGAAGGTCCATCTTTTCACTCTCCTTGATCAACGGATATACGATATAGACTTGGCGACCTTTTGCGATTTCATCGCGCATGAAACCAAATACACGTAAGCGTTGGTTTTCGAAAAAGTGAACGGTTTTGATTGGCTTTCTTCCTGCAGGCAACTCATCGATAATGGAAATGTCAAGGTCTCCATACATGGTCATCGCCAAGGTCCTTGGGATAGGCGTTGCAGTCATCACCAACATATGTGGAGGAATGAGGTTTTTACGCCATAGTTTTGCCCTTTGTTCTACTCCAAATCGATGCTGTTCGTCGATTACCACAAATCCAATATTCTTGAACTTTACCTTATCCTCAATCAGGGCATGAGTCCCGATCAGGATATCGAGTGTTCCATCTTCCAATTCCTGATGGATGATCCTTCTTGCCTTTGCAGGTGTTGAACCTGTCAAGAGCTTGACGGTACAGATGTCATCTCCCAATAATTCCTTTAAGCCATTGTAGTGTTGGGTTGCAAGGATTTCCGTTGGGGCCATCATACAGGCTTGGTAGCCATTGTCGATAGCCAAGAGCATGCTCATCAACGCCACTACGGTCTTCCCTGAGCCGACATCCCCTTGCACCAATCGATTCATCTGGGCGCCCGTATTACAATCTATTCGAATTTCCTTTACCACTCTTTTTTGGGCATTGGTAAGTGGGAAAGGCAATCTCTCATTGAAGAATGTATTGAACTTGTCGCCAACTTTGTTGAATTGATGACCCTTGTATCGTTGGGTGTTCAACTGTTTATTTTTCAATAGGCGAAGTTGAATAAAGAAGAGTTCTTCAAACTTCAACCTATTTATTGCCGCTTTCATCAACTGTTCGTTTTGCGGAAAGTGAATGCTCAGCAGAGCCTGTTGAAGGGGTAAAAGCTTGTATTTATCAAGAATGTAGTTTGGCAATGTTTCAGCAACCGTTCTTAAGGTGGTTTCTAAGGCCGTTTGTTGCAGCTTTTGGATGCCTTTGGAATCCAGGTTGAACTTCTTAAGTTTTTCGGTGGAAGAATAGACCGGTTGCATGGTCATATTTCCAACCTTTTTGCCCTGTTGTTGGTAGAGCTCCATCTCTGGATGGGTAATGGAAATTGCACCGTTGAATTCTGTCGGTTTCCCGTAGATAATATAGGCAGCACCGACCTTAAGTCCTTTTCTTAACCAGGAAATGCTTTGAAACCAGACCAATTCCATCATTCCGGTATCATCCTTGAATTGGCCGACCAGTCGCCTTCCCCGTTTTTCGCCAACTTCCTGCAGGCTCATCAATCTCCCCAGAACTTGGGCACCAACCATGTCAGGGTGGAGCTCGCGGATCTTATGGAATTTGGTGCGGTCGATATATCGAAAAGGATAATCCTGCAAAAGGTCTCCAATCGTAAAGACCTGAAGCTCTTTCTTGAGGACATCCGCTTTCTGCGGTCCTACACCTTTGAGATATTCTATGGGAGTTATTAACGATAAATCTGCCATGGGATAGATAATCCCACTAAAATAATAAAAACTTTCAACTCAAGCTCCGATAACAACAAAAGCTCCTCAGAATCGAGGAGCTTTTCACTGTTTTATATAGATAGATTTAGGGTTAAATTATGGTGGTACCACCATCCACTGCCAAGTTGATTCCAGTGATGTACCGGGCATCATCTGAGGCTAAAAACAAGGCGGCTAAGGCGATATCCTCTGCGGTTCCATAGTCCTTCATCGGGATAATGGACATGAAATGGGGTCTGTACTGCGGGTTGTTGAGGTGTGCTTCAGCCATTGGGGTCATGATATACCCGGGATTGATTGCATTGACGCGTATTTTCAATTTCCCGAAATCTACGGCTGCTGCTCGGGTAATCGCAGAAACTCCACCCTTTGAGGCGGTGTAAGATCCTGGGCCAGACATTCCGGTCAAGGCTGCAATCGATGAAATATTCACGATACTTCCACCATTTTCCTTCATATGTGGAAGGACGGCCTGCATGCCCAACATCACACTGTTGATATTGATATCATAGGTCTTTTTCCAAAGGGCTTCATCTTGTTCCTCAAAAGGGGTTGGAACCGAGATCCCTGCGTTGTTGATCAATATATCTACTTTCCCAAAATTATTCAGTGCTGCAGGAATGACATCGTTGAACCAAGTTTCTCTGTTTGAAACATCATGTTTTACTGCTACGGCATCAAAGCCTTGAGCCTGAAGTTTCTCGACTATGGCATTCAATTTATCAATCTGAATATCTGTTGCTACCACTTTCGCGCCCTCGTTTGCAAACAAATAGGTCATGGATTCTCCCATGCCAGATGCTGCTCCCGTAATAATGGCTACTTTACCTGTTAATCTCATAGTAGTGTTTTTATGTGAATAAATATCTTAAGCTTCTTTCATTAAAAAAGTGACCTAGGTTACCTTCTTAAAATAAATGGTTGTTTTTCCGCTTTATAGGTATGGGTGAGTAACAGTTGAAAAGCAATACTGTTTTTCTTGATTGCAAATTTGTAGTAATAGGGAGGGTAGCGCCACAAAAAATGCCAACAATTAATTATTGTTGGCATCATATTGAAATAAGTTTCTTGTTGTTTATTATCCTTTCCAGGCAATAACGGAGATTTCCACATTAACCTCTTTAGGTAAGGTCTTTACTGCAACACATTCCCTTGCTGGTTGGTTTTCTTTGAAATATTCGGCATAGACCTCATTAACGGTTGCAAAATAGTCCATACTGCTTAGGAAGATCGATGTCTTAACCACATCTGAATAGTCATAGCCAGCGTTTTTCAAGATTGCTCCTACATTTTTCAATACCTGGTGGGCCTCGTCGGCAACTCCGGTAGTGATCAATTCCATGCTTTCTGGAATCAATGGGATCTGCCCTGAAACATAAAGGGTTTTATCTGCTTTTATCGCTTGGTTGTAGGGGCCAATTGCTGCTGGGGCCTTATCCGTATTCAGAATTTCTTTTTGTGCCATGATTTTATTGTTCTTTGATAATAATTCTTAAAAAATGAGGTTCTGATATAGGGTTGGAATCTCATTTCGCTGGTCTAATATACGATTAGGCACTTGGATTTTCAACAAAAGCCAACAATAAGTAACTTGCAGGATGAAACATAAACTTGCCCTCATCAACGGTAGGATTTTTACCGAATATCAAATATTTGAACAACATGCACTTTTAATCGATTCAGACCGAATTGCTGGTATTGTTCCTCAAGATGAACTGCCAGACGGTTTTGAGATACTGGATGTGAAAGGTGCCAATATATGCCCCGGGTTAATTGATTTGCAGATCTACGGGACAGGTGAAGACCTGTTTTCAGCGGAGTTGACCGTAGATTCCATCCATAGGATTGAACAAAATCTGTTGAAACAAGGCTGTACTTCCTTTGTGCTTACTTTGGCAACCAATACCTTGGAGCTATTCAACCAGGCTATTGCCGTTTTTGAGGAGGCAAAACCGAAAGTTGCCTTAGGCCTACACCTGGAAGGGCCATTCCTAAATGCGGCAAAGCGAGGAGCTCATCCAGCTGAATTGATCCAGAAAGCAAGCTTAGAGTTATTAGGGTCTGTCGTTGAGGGTAAGGAGCATATAGTCAAAATGATGACTATTGCCCCTGAACTGACCGATCAAGAGTGCATCGACTACCTGAACGACAAGGGAGTATTGGTAACGGCAGGGCATAGTGCAGCAACTTATAAGGAAGCGACGCATGCCTTTGATAACGGAGTTCCTGCTGTGACCCATCTGTGGAATGCCATGTCCCCACTCCATCATCGTGATGTTGGTTTGCCGGGAGCAGCATTTAACCATGATGAGGTCTGTGCTTCGATTATCGTGGATGGAATCCACTCAGACTTTGAGACAGTCAAAATCTCAAAGGAATTAATGGGAGACCGTTTGTTCCTTATCACCGATGCGGTTGCAAAATGTGACAAAGGGATTTATCAACATGTTTTTAATCAAGATCATTATACCATGCCGGACGGTACGCTTTCAGGGTCTGCCTTGACTATGTTGAAGGCCGTTGAAAACTGTGTCAAAAAAGTGGGAATCAGTTTAGAAGAAAGCCTTCGAATGGCCACATTGTACCTTGCAAGACTTTTTGGAAGGCATGACCTTGGCAACTTAAACTCCGGATCTATAGCGAATGTGTTAGTTTTTGATCAAGATTTCCAGGTTCAACAGGTTGTTTTTCAGGGAGAAAGTATTATTTAACATATAAAGAATAGGTTACAATTAGTAGGATAGCCCATAAAAGTCTTAATTTTGTGGGTTAAGAATGAATTTATGATGAGAAAAATCTTAAGTCTTTGTCTTTTTGTGCTGATGATGGTGATAGTTTTATCCTGTGGGTCGAAGAGAAGGCAAGGAAAAGTATTGCAGCAGCCAACCGCCACGGTGACTCAGGAAACTTCAACGGAAGCTCCAAAAACAGATGATAAACCTGTTGAAAAACCGGTTACCACGAAACCTGTAGGCGAAAAAGTGGCTGAAAAGAAGCCTGTAGAAAAGCCCGTATTTAAAGCGAATCTACCAAATGTTCCCCGCGAATTTAGAGCAGCATGGGTAGCCACAGTAGCCAATATCAACTGGCCCAGCAAAAACAACCTATCGACAGAACAACAAAAGCAAGAGGCCATTAACCTATTGGATATGTTGAAAAACAACAATTTCAACGCGGTTATCTTTCAAGTAAGGCCTTCTGCTGATGCCTTGTATAAATCCAGCTTAGAACCTTGGTCTTATTTCTTGACCGGAACTATCGGAAAAGCTCCAAGTCCATATTACGATCCATTGGAATTTTGGGTCGAGGAAGCCCATAAAAGAGGGTTGGAACTGCATGTTTGGTTAAATCCTTACCGTGCTCACCACAGCAATGGAGGCCAGGTGACCAGCGAGTCGCTAGTGCGCAAATCGCCAGAGAATGTGGTTAGACTTAGAAACGGAATGTACTGGTTTGATCCAGCTAGTCAAGAAACGCAAAACCATGCCGCTTCGGTGGTCATGGATATTGTGAAACGCTATGACATCGACGGAGTACACTTTGATGATTATTTCTACCCATATGCAACCTATAATGGTGGTGCAGATTTCCCAGACGACAAAACCTGGTTCGCCTATAAAAAGAACGGTGGTAATCTAAGCCGCCCGGATTGGAGAAGAGATAATGTCAATAAATTCATCAAGCGTATTTATACAGAGATCAAGAAAGAAAAACCTTCCGTTAAGTTTGGTTTAAGTCCTTTTGGTATCTGGAAGCCTGGTTATCCTTCTGGGGTAACTGGTTCCTCCCAATATGATGAACTTTACGCCGATGCTAAATTATGGTTGAATGAAGGCTGGATTGACTATTTCACGCCTCAATTATATTGGCCAATTGATCCGCCTAGACAAAGCTTTACCAGCTTGCTGAAATGGTGGCAATCTGAAAACAAACATAATCGCCACTTATGGCCAGGTCTGAATACGGTAGAAGTTAGAGCTGCCAATAGAGCGGATGAGATCAAGCGCCAGATTGCGGTTACTCGTGAAGTAATTCCGAATAGCGTAGGCGCAGTACATTGGAGTATTGCCGGTTTGACCAAAAACCCAATGTTGTTAAAAGCATTGCACGATGGACCATATTCGCAGAAGGCTTTGGTTCCTGCGTCCCCATGGTTGTCTGCCAATCCGATCTTGAAGCCAACTTTGCTGTTGACCAATCAACCGAGCAGTGTATTTGTGAAGTGGCTTCACAAACAACCTGAGCAAGTATTTAAATGGGTGACCTATGCGCGCTATGGAGACACTTGGGATATTCAGATCCTAGATGGTCCTCAGTCCGAATTGAGCTTGCCGAAGAGCAAAGACGGTCATAAATTAAACGCCGTTGCTGTAAAGCCTATTGACCGTTTAGGCAATGAAGGCGACTATGCTGGTGAAGCTATAGAATAGTATTTAAACAAAAATATTTTATAAAAAAGCGGGAAAGAACGTTCTTTCCCGCTTTTTTATTTTACAAATATTTACTGTAACGATAGTGTCACGCAAATGTTACTTATATGTGTAGTATTTACACTTCCTGATGCAATCGGTTGCGGAGCTAAATGCTTTAATCTGCTAAATTTCAAGGATTCCATTCAATTATTCATGCAGATTTTTACATCTCCATTTTCTGATTCATGCGTGTTTTGCGTTTTATTTTGCGGAATATGACAGATTTTGCTGTTTCATTTGCTTTATTGTGCGGTATTTGTCTTAATTTTATCCAGTTTTTATTGCGAAACTAATTTACCGAATCTTAATTAATGGGAAACATACTCTTATATTCTGCCGTTCTTGGTTTATTATTGACAAGTGCTTGTGGTTCAACAAAGAAGAATAGCTCTTCAAATGCTTCACAGCCTGTAGTTGAAACTGTAAAACAAGAAACCATTGTGCCTGCTGCCGATCAGCTTACTGCTTACTTGCCTTTGTTGAAAGGTAAGAAAGTCGGTTTGATGGGTAACCAGACCTCTGTAGTAGGTCCGCAAAAGGAACATTTGGTAGACGTGCTGTTAAGGGAGAAAGTAGACCTTAAATTTGGATTCGCACCTGAGCATGGATTCCGAGGTGACATCGAAAGAGGCGAGAAAGTCAGCAATGATGTTGATGCTAAAACTGGTCTTCCATTATTTACCCTATATGGTGGAAATGAAAAACAAGATTCAATCGTTCAGTCGGTTGATGTCATGATTTTCGATCTGCAAGATGTTGGTGCTAGATTCTATACTTACATAACCTCCTTGCACCGTGTCATGGAGCTTTGTGCAAAGCACAACAAAGAACTGATTGTACTGGATAGACCTAATCCATGTGGTGATCAGGTTGATGGTCCTGTTCGTAAGGACGACAAATTCAAATCCAACGTTTCTTATCATAAAATTGCCATGGTCCACGGCTTGACCGTTGGAGAATTGGCAAAGATGATCAATGGCGAGAAGTGGTTAGAAAATGGACGTCAATGCAAGTTGACTGTGGTTCCGGTTCAAGGATATACGCATGATAGCATGTACGACCTTCCAGTTATCCCTTCCCCAAGTTTGCCAAACCATTTATCAGTTCGCCTTTATTCTTCTTTATGTCTGTTTGAAGGAACTGATATTTCCGTAGGCCGTGGTACAGACTGGCCTTTCCAAGTGGTTGGTTTTACCGACCCTGTTTATGGAGACTTTACCTTTACTCCAGGTGAAAAAGCAGGTATGGCTAAACACGTAGAAGGAAAAGGAGCGACCAATTACGGTCTAGATTTAAGAGGTCTAGATGCCGACAAACAGAAATTTACTTTAAAATACATACTCGATTTCTATAATAAAATGCCAGACAAGTCTAAGTTTTTTGTGCGAGCAGAATTCTTCGACAAGCTAGCCGGAACGGATGAACTTAGAAAGCAAATCATTGCTGGAAAGACAGAAGATGAAATCCGTACCAGCTGGAAACCTGAATTGGATGAATACAAGAAAATGAGAACAAAATATTTGATCTACCCAGACTTCAAATGAAAAACAAGCATGTGAGGGCTCAATTTAATTGAGCCTATTCGCATAATGGGACATTTGATGCTGGAAAAACATTTTATCACGCAAACAAACTCGGTTGTTTCAGTTAGATGGGAATAAACCGAATTATGATAACAAAAATTATAAATTATTAATCTTAAAGCAATGCGAAGACTTATACTCTTTTCTCTCGCTCTGGGTTTAACAATGCCGACTTATGCGTCTTTTGAGGCAAACAAAGGTGTTGTTGCACTTGGAAACCATGCTAGCTGGACAAATGCTTCATCGGTGCTGCAAAATACCGTAACAGGTACGGTAAGTGGTCCGGACGGTCCCTTAGCTGGTGTTACTGTTTCGGTAGTAGGCTCCTCTGTGAAAGCCTCTACGGATGAATCAGGTAAATTCTCAATTTCGGCCGCTGTAGGTTCGACTTTAAGGTTCTCCTATGTTGGATACGAATCCAAAGAGGTTACCGTAGCTGGTAATACCATGAACGTAACGCTTCAATCTTCCAGCGACCTGTTGGATGAGGTTGTTGTCGTGGGTTATGGTACTCAAAAGAAAGGTAACTTAACAGGTGCCGTTTCAACAATCAGTGTAAAAGATAACTTAGAAGGTCGTCCTATCGCAGATGTGGGTCGTGGTATCCAAGGGGTTACCCCTGGTTTGACCGTGACGGTTCCATCGGGTGAGGTAGGTTCTGATCCTCGTATCAAAATCCGTGGTGCAGTTGCTTCATTGCAGGCTTCAGGAGATCCTCTGATCTTATTGGACAACGTGGAAATCCCAAGTATCCAATATGTGAACCCTGACGATATCGAATCCATTACGGTATTGAAAGATGCTGCTTCATCATCGATCTACGGTGCTAAAGCTGCATTCGGTGTAATCTTGATTACGACCAAAACCGGTGCTAAAGGTGAAAAAATCGATATTTCCTATTCCAATAACTTCTCGTTCCAAAACCCTTTCAAACAATATGAAATGGGAAGGATCAATGCGTTGAAATATACCAAAGATGCCATGGAGCGTATTGGATCAAACATCTCTGGTGCTTTCTATTATGTAACTCCAGAAGGTTATGAAATGGCGAAGGAATGGGATGACAAATATGGAACTACATTAGGTCCAAACGATCCTACTGTTTTCGGACGTGACTGGATTGTTGACCCAACCAATACTTCTCGTAAAATAGGTTTGAGAACCTATGATCCTTACGATTACATGGTAAGGGAATGGGCTCCAACTATTACCAACAATGCTTCAATCAATGGTTCTGTAGGTAGGACTAAATATACAGCCACTTTTGGACACATCTCTCAAAGCGGGATGTTGAAAGCTGGTGACTCTGATAAATTCAAAAGAGCAAATGCTGCAGTAAGGGTATCTACAGATGTAAGTGATTACTTGACTTTGCGTGCCGGAGCCATGTTCTCCCAACGTCAAAAGCTATATCCTTATGCGACGAACTCTACCACTGCCGACCCTTGGTACTACATGTACCGTTGGTCATCAGTTTATCCAATGGGATTGGATGAGAACGGAAGCAAAATCCGTAGCCCTTGGTCGGAGTACGAAGATGCAAACGAAGCATCAATGAAACGTAACTACATCAACTTGAACGCTGGTGCAACAGTCAATATGACCAAGAACTGGAGATTAGATGTGGATTACAACTTCACCAATGAGGACTACGATTGGTTTAGACCGGGTACTCGTTTTACAGCAGCTAACAGCTGGATCGCTCCGGTTCAACGTTTAGACGCCAATGGTAACCAGGTTTATGTGGACAATACAGGTGCTGTAGTGCCTGCAGGTTCTCCTGGAGCTATCGCAGCATACGACTTGAATACACATGAATATACAGCCCCAGGAGCAAATCCTGACCACGTATACGCTCGTGCAGCATATGAGTATAAACATACTTTCAATGCTTTCTCTACTTATAATCTAAACCTTGACAACGGCCATGAATTCAAATTTATGGTGGGTTCAAACTTGGTGTCTGATTATGGTAAATACAACTGGACTCAAAAAACTAACCTACTTGACTTAAGCAATCCGCAATTCGATCTTGCTTCAGGTACAGTAACAGGTTCTGGTGGTACTTTCTGGACTAGTCAGGTAGGTTTCTTCGGTCGTGTAAACTATGCCTTCAAAAACAAATACCTTTTGGAAGCGAATGCACGTTATGATGGATCTTCAAAATTCGTGGATGATTTGATCTGGAGATGGTTTACATCAGCTTCTGCCGGATGGGTGGCTTCAGAAGAAAACTTCATGCAATGGGCTAAACCGGCATTATCTCACTTGAAATTTAGAGGTTCATACGGGGTAATCGGTAACCAAGCCGTTCCTGCAAGTTTGTATACACCTAACATGTTTCCTTACGAGACTTTGTGGATCGGTGGTCAGAATAAATACTATGGCGTACCTACGCCTACATTCAGCTTAAGAGATATCTCTTGGGAAGATCTAGAAACTATTGACTTTGGAGTTGATGCTCGTTTCTTAAACAACAAACTAGGTTTGGTTTTCGATTACTATGTTCGTAATACCAACAATATGTTCGTAGGATTTCAAGGTACAACCTGGACTACCGGTGGCGCTGCACCTCTTGGAAACTTCGGTACCTTAAAAACAAAAGGTTATGAAGTAGCAGTAGACTATAACCACCGCTTTAATAATGGTCTAGGCATCAATGTTCGTGCAAACTTTGATGATGCGATCTCAAGATTCTATAATGTGACTAGCCAAAGAACAACAGGTTCTTACTATGATGGTTCTGCATATGGAGATATCTGGGGTTATGAAACCGATAGACTTTACCAAATGGATGACTTCGTATTGGGCGCTGATGGAAAACCTCAGTTGATCAATTTAACGGAGGACATGACCAAATACTTTGCAAATGGTGATGGTAAAGCTTACCAATTAAAAGATCCTAATGGAGTTTACCAACCTCGTTTAGAAAATACCAATACGTTCAACTTCGGTCCTGGTGATGTGAAATTCAAGGATTTGAACGGTGATGGTGAAATCGATAACGGTGATGGTACGGTAGATAACCCTGGTGATAGAAGAATCATTGGTAACACGACTCCACGTTATAACTACGGTTTACGTTTAGGCGCTGATTACAAAGGATTCGATTTCTCTATCTTCTTCCAAGGAACAGGACAACGTGCAATGTGGGGTAATGGTGCATTGGCAATCGCTGGTTATAATACCGCGGATGGTGCTATGCCAGCAGCAATTGTAGATGATTACTGGACGCCAGACAACACAGCTGCTTTCTATCCAGCTGCGTTCAACAATGCGGGTAGCAACGATGCCAACAACATGCAGGTTCAGTCTAAATACTTATTGGATCTATCTTACACCAGAATCAAGAACATCACATTTGGTTATGTATTGCCTAAGAGCTTTATCGCTCCAGCTAAATTGAGCAATGTACGTGTTTATGTGGCTTTAGAAAACTTCTTTACATGGGATAAATTGAATGGCTTGCCAATCGACCCAGAGGTGGTTTCTGGATTCTCTATGTTTAATGAAAGTAACTATAACACAGGTAGAACTGGGGTTGGTACTCCATCATTCAAATCTGCTTCATTCGGTGTACAGTTAAACTTCTAATCCTTACGACAATGAAAAAATTATCATATTTATTTTTAGGTTCAGCCCTGTTTTTCAGCAGCTGTAATACCCTGCTAGATAGACCGGAGTTAAACGCCATGGTGGACTCAGAGCCTACCTACTGGAGAAATGAAAATGACCTACGTCTTTTTGCAAATGACTTTTATACCAGCTTCTTCGTTGGCTATAACTCCAGCTTCGGGACAGCTTATACTCCGCTAACAGGATATAACTTTTCCGATGATTTAACGTCAGAGAACCAACAGTTAGCCTTGCTGTCCAGTCTTCCGACTGATCCTGGCGGTTCGGCAAGTACTTTGGTAGCATCTTTACGTGCTGAGCACCCAGGTCCAAACTGGAACTTCGTATGGATCAGAAAAGCCAACTTGATGTTGAACCGTATCGAGAACTTAGCAAAACCAAAGTTGACAGAAGACGAATACAAGCACTGGTCTTCAGTTGCTCGTTTCTTCAGAGCTTATGAATATAGCCGTTTGGTTAGTAATTTCGGTGATGTTCCATATTATGGCGATATCGTTGACCCGACTAATTTGGACGAACAATACAAAGATCGTACGCCTCGTGCTGAGGTAATGGACCATGTATATGAAGACTTCAAATATGTATTGGCAAACATGCGTGATAATGATGGAGTAAGCAATCTGAATAGATACGTAGCAGCCACTTTGATGTCCAACATGATGTTATTTGAAGGTTCTTGGCAACATTACCACAACTTGGATAAAACTAGAGCAAAGAAATACTTGGAACTAGCTCGTGATGCCGCGCAATACGTAATGGAATCAGGTAAATTTACCTTTGGTTCTGATTTCAAGAGCTTATTCGCATCGGAAAGCTTAGCAGGAAACCCTGAGGTTATTTTCTTCAGAACCTATGATGATGCTTTGGCAATCAGACATGCGGTAGCTTCTTATAGTAACGGTACAGAAAACCAACCACGTTCAGCAAACTTGAACTTGATCGAAGCATTCATCTGTAACGATGGCAAGACTTACCAAAACTCTGGAGTAGCCAATGCTAAAAACTTCAGATTAAAAGAATTGGTAAAAACACGTGACCCTCGTTTCGAAGCTACTTTTATGGATACGGTAAACTCTCCAGCTGTTGGTACCTTAGTTTATGCCCATAAATTTGCTGGTAGAGAGGCTTTAGATTTCTTGAACTCTGGAAAAGCATATCCTGCTAAATGGAGTTCAAACACCAATACCAATGATGCACCAATAGCTCGTTACGCTGAGGTGGTGTTAAACTGGGTAGAGGCAAAACAGATCTTAGCTGAGAACTATGGTGGAGCTGCGGTTTCTCAAGCTGACTTGGATAAATCCATCAATGCCATCCGTAAAAGACCATTGGATGCAGTTGCTGTAGCTAAAGGAGTTAAACAAACAGAACCTTTGATGCTTGGTGCTATTCCTGCAGATCCTAATAAAGATGCTGATGTATCTCCACTAATGTGGGAAATCCGTCGCGAGCGTCGTATGGAATTTGTATTCGAATATGCACGTATCCAAGATATCCGCCGTTGGAAAAAACTAGAAAACCTTAACTTTAATGATGATTCCTATAAATTGGGTTCATGGGTTATCGGTGTGAAAGATTTCGGCGACAAGAGTAATCCTGGAAAAATCTTAAACGCTTTCGTAAAAAGATTACAGGTTAAAAAAGCGGATGGTACCATCGTAACTTATGATGGAAGCAATGATGCTGAAATGGAGGGTTACTATGTGGTTAGAAATTTCACTAACCGTCTACCTGTCCTACCTAAAAACTACCTTTCTCCAGTAAGTATCGGGTTGATCCAAGCTTACCAAGACCAAGGTTATACTTTGACCCAAACACCGGGTTGGAATTAATGAAAATTTTAAGCAAAAGGTCAAGCAATTGACCTTTTGCTCTATATTTATGCTATGAGAAGACTATTATTTTTGCTGTTCCTATTGCCATTAAACCTATTTTCTCAGACTTTCAGATTTGCTCAAGTAACCGATACACATGTTGGTGGTGCTACAGGAGCTGATGATTTACGCAGAACGGTTCTGGACTTAAATCAGCAGCAAGGCATCGACTTCGTGATCCTGTCGGGGGATGTCACCGAGTTTGGTTCCGATGAGGAACTGGCCTTGGCAAAACAGATTTTGGATAGTCTGAACTTACCACTATATGTCATTCCGGGAAACCATGACAGCAACTGGTCAGAAAGTGGTGCGAACTCTTTCCGTAAGGTTTTTGGTGCTGAAACTTTCTTTTTCGAACATAATGGCGTTCAGTTTATAGGAACTACTTCGGGGCCTAATATGCGTATGAGTCCGGGGCAAATTCCAAGGGAGAACCTGGTATGGATGGATTCGATCTTTAAGGCTCATCCTGATCAACAAAAACCCTTGATCGCCATTAACCATTACCCTTTGGATTCTTCATTGAACAATTGGTATGAAAATATTGATCGCATCAAAACCAAAAACGTACAATTGGCGCTATGTGGTCATGGCCACATCAATAAACTGTATGATTGGGAGGGAATCCCTGGCGTAATGGCCAGATCTAATCTGCGTGCAAAGGATGCAGTAGGTGGATATAATATTATCACGGTTTCTTCCGATTCGGTGTTTTTCCAGGTCAGAAGGCCTCTTTTTATTACCGAAGATTATTGGCTGAAACTGCCGCTTAAACCTGTCTCTCCAGACGCTGTTCAAGGTGTAAAAAGACCAAACTACGCATTGAATGCAAACAGCCAAGCGAAAGTGCTTTGGGAATATGAAGACCATGGTGATATCGGTGCCGGTATTACGGCCGATAAAAAATGGATGTACACTGCCAATACGGTAGGTGAGGTTTATGCATTGGATCTGAAAACAGGAAAGAAGCAATGGACCTTCAAAACTGCTGGAAAAGTATATTCTACCCCGGCAGTACATAAAGGAGTGGTAGTGGTCGGTTCATCAGACCATTTTATTTATGGCATAAATGCCAAAACTGGAAAAGAACTTTGGAAGCTGCAGGCTGATAAAGCAGTGCTTGGTTCGCCAGTGGTAAAAAATGGAAAAGCCTATATCGGCGCATCAGATGGAATCTTCCGTTGTATAGATGTGAAAACCGGAAATTTAATCTGGAGCTTTAATGAGGTGCAAGGCTATGTTTCGACTTTGCCAACCTTAGCTGATAATAAAGTAATTTTTGGAAGTTGGAAAAACGGTTTCTATGCGCTAGATCAAAAGACAGGTCAGTTAGTTTGGAAATGGGACAACGGCCATACCAATAGGATGTTTTCTGCGGCAGCCTGTTATCCAGTAGTGGAAAACAATCGTGTTTTCATCGTCGCTCCGGACCGCTTTATGACAGCGATCGATCTAAAGACTGGCCAAACTATTTGGCGTGAAAAGAAAGATGAATACCGTGTAAGGGAGTCGATGGGTATTTCAAAAGATAGAAAGCTAGTCCTGGCCAAGACCATGGACGGAGAATTGATCGGAGTGCCGGTTACTGCCGATAAAATGGAGGTAAATTGGAAGGCCGAAATAAAATTACCATATGAATTAGCTCCAACTGCAATTTATACCAATTCAAAATATATATTTGTACCTAGCGACAAGGGATTATTGTCTGCTGTTGAACCTAAAACCGGAAAAACAGCTTGGCAATACAAGATTTCCAATGGTATGATCAATCCGCCACTCGTACTGAAAGACAGAGTTGTTGTCAGTACTATGGACGGAAAAATCGTAATGCTAACCTACTAAACCGAGAATAATGAATAGAGTACTTTCCTTGTTTATTTTCCTTCTTTGTGCTTTTCAGGCCTTTTCACAAGAGAATTCCTGGATCAGGATAAACCAATTAGGCTATCTTCCTGATAATAAAAAAGTAGCTGTATGGGTAACTAAAGGAGATAAAGGGATCAAGAAATTTAGTTTAATCGATAAAAACAATAATAAAGCCGTTTTTACGGCCAAGACAGGTAAACAATTTGGCCAATATGGACCCTTCCAATTAGGTTACAGGTTGGATTTCAGTAAATTCAACAAAAATGGCGAATATTACCTACTGGCCGATGATGGTACAAAGTCTCCAAGTTTTAAGATCAATGCAGATGTCTATAAAGGCACCGCCGATTTTACCTTGAGGTACATGCGTCAGCAAAGGACGCTATTTAATCCATTCCTTCAAGATTCTTGCCATACTCATGATGGGTTTACCATGTATGCCAGTTCCGTTGGTATGCCTGATAGCACTCGTGTAGAAGTGGCGGGCGGATGGCATGATGCTTCTGATTATTTGCAGTATGCCACCACATCGGCAAATGCTACCTATCATTTATTGGCAGCTTATCGTGATTTTTCATCCGTATTTACCGATGAGAAACAAGCAAACGGACTGGATGGTAAAAACGGAATTGCTGATGTTTTGGATGAAGCTATCTGGGGATTAGATTGGTTGGTGAAAATGCATCCCAAACCCAATATCATGTTCAATCAGATTGCAGATGACCGTGATCATACCGCCATGCGCTTGCCGGGCCAAGACTCAGTTTATGGAAGAGGCCATGAAAGGCCGGTATATTTTATCGATGGTAATCCGCAGCAAAGAGGAAAATTCATGAACAATACCACAGGGACAAGTTCCACTGCTGCAAAATTTGTGAGCGCCTTTGGTTTGGGTCATCAATTACTTAAAGATCAGAACGCTGATTATGCCTCAATCTTAAAGGAAAAGGCAGGTACGGCTTATCAATACGCATATATCAAACCAGGGGTAACCCAGACTGTTTCGGTCAAATCACCTTATATTTATGCTGAAGATAACTGGGTTGACGATATGGAATTGGCTGAAGCCACCATGTTCAACCTGAACCAAAACCAGGAACATATCCAAAAAGCAATGGACTTTGCCAGACAGGAAAAAGTAACTCCTTGGATGGTAAGGGATACCGCAAACCACTATCAATATTATCCTTTCATTAACCTCGGCCATTTTGAATTGGCAAAATCAGTGGATGGCAAGGTGAAGAAAGAAGCCCTAGGCTATTATAAGGAAGGTATCGAGGAAGTAAATGCTCGTGCTAAGGACAACATGTTCTATCGCGGAGTTCCTTTTATTTGGTGCAGTAACAATTTGACCACCTCATTTGCTATCCAATGCTTATGGTATCGTGAAGCTTCTGGGGACAAGCAATTCCAAGAATTGGAACAAGCTAATATAGATTGGTTATTTGGTGTTAATCCTTGGGGAACCAGTATGGTTTATGGATTACCTGCACATGGTGATACACCAACCGAGCCACATTCGTCGTTTACATATTTACACAACTATCCAATCGATGGGGGATTGGTGGATGGACCGGTATATTCAGCGATCTACAATAACCTGATCGGGATTCAATTGTACAAGCCGGATGGATATGCTCCATTCCAAAGTGATTTGGTGGTTTATCATGACGATTTTGGTGATTATAGCACGAATGAGCCAACCATGGATGGAACAGCTTCGTTGATCTATCTGTTGTCGGCAAAAGAGAGTGAATCAAAAAAAAAAGAATAACGGATTCACAAGGCGCCATCATCAGGGGCGATACCAGTAAAAGGCAGGTTAGCTTGATTTTTACAGGCGATGAATTCAGGGAAGGACTGCAAACAGTTGCAGAAACACTCGATAAAGAAAAAGTGAAAGGGAGCTTCTTTGTTACAGGAAGATTTCTGGAAGATCAGAAATCCGCAAAGGTGCTGAACAAATTATATCGTCAAGGACATTATGTTGGTCCACATTCTGACCAGCACCTGTTGTATGCACCTTGGGAGAACAGGGATAGCCTTTTGCTATCTAAAGTGGAGTTTGTCAACGATTTACAGGCCAATCTGGATAAGCTTCATGCGATTGGTATCAAGAAAATGGACAAATTTGTTGCTCCGTATGAATGGTACAATAAGCAAATTGCAGCCTGGACGAAGGAATTGGGCATGGACCTGTATAATTTTACTCCAGGTTTAAGAACAGCGGCAGATTACACGTATCCAGAAATGGGAGCGCGGTATTTGTCCACTGAAGCGATTCTGAAACAATTGGCTGAGTATGAACAGAGCAAGGGCCTCAATGGATTCCAAATTATTGTCCATCTTGGCACTGACCCTAAAAGAGAAGATAAATTATTTAATCAATTAGAAAGATTGATTGATTTATTGAAGAATAAAAATTATAAATTCGTCCCACTCGACGAGATATAAAATTAACATGCGTGTTTTTGCGTTTTTTAGCAAAAAGTCGCATATTTACGAAAAGTTATTGAATGTATTGCAAATGCTGAAGGCTATGATCAACACAACGGAGAAAGATTCCAACTATCAAGACCTAGATAAGATGTCGGTTCTTGAGATCCTGACTAATATTAATAATGAAGATAAAACAGTGCCGTTGGCAGTTGAAAAGGTTATTCCTCAAATTGATGCCTTAGTGAAGGTCGTTGCTGACCGTATGAAGGCTGGTGGGCGTCTGTTCTATATCGGTGCAGGGACTTCGGGTCGTTTGGGTATCTTGGATGCATCTGAATGCCCGCCTACTTACGGTGTGCCCTTTGATTGGGTAATCGGATTGATCGCTGGTGGCGATACGGCTATCCGTAAAGCGGTGGAGTTTGCTGAAGATGATGTTGAACAAGCTTGGAAAGATTTAGAAGAATATGCGATCAATGAAAATGACTTTGTCCTTGGTATTGCCGCTTCTGGAACCACTCCTTACGTTATTGGCGGACTTGATAAAGCGAATGAGTTAGGGATTGCAACCGGATGTTTGGTTTGTAATGGAAACTCACCGATTGCAGCCCGTGCAAAATATCCTATTGAAGTTATCGTAGGCCCTGAATTCGTTACGGGTTCTACTCGTATGAAAGCTGGAACTGCTCAAAAATTGGTGTTAAACATGATCAGTACTGCTGTCATGATCCAATTAGGCAGAGTTAAGGGAAATAAAATGGTCGATATGCAGCTCTCTAATCATAAATTGGTAGGAAGAGGGGTTCGTATGGTGATGGCAGAAACCGGAACTGACGAAGAGACTGCAACTGCACTGATCGAAGAGTTCGGAAATGTTCGAAAGGCTATCGATAATTTTAACCTTAATAAATAAAATTTAGATCTACCTATGTCACCAATTATCCTGCTAACTTTTATCGTGGTTTATTTTGGGCTTCTTTTGGCTGTAGCTTATTTTACATCCAGAAATTCCTCCGATAACTCCACGTTCTTTGTCGCGAACAGAAATGCCAAATGGTACATGGTTGCCTTCGGTATGATCGGAACCGCCCTATCGGGAGTTACCTTTATTTCAGTTCCCGGTGATGTGGGCAACACGCCCGCAGGCCTGAGCGACCCCAATAATTTCAGTTATTTTCAGTTTGTCCTCGGGAATGCCATAGGCTTCATTATCATCGCCTATGTCTTGCTTCCGCTTTATTACCGCATGAACCTAACGTCCATCTATACTTATTTGGAAGAACGTTTAGGTCACAAAAGTTACAAGGCCGGAGCAATGATCTTTTTGATCTCCAGGACTATCGGATCTGCATTTAGATTGTACCTAGTTGCCATCGTATTGCAGCGCTATATTTTCGATGCTTGGAATGTACCATTCATCCTAACTGTGGCAGTCTGTCTTATTTTAATTTGGCTGTACACCAATAAGGGCGGATTAAAAACGATTATTATTACCGATACTTTACAGACGACTTTCCTATTATTGGCCGTTGTCCTGTCTATTTATTTTATGGCAGATGGCTTGGGCTGGACCGTTACAGAGGCCTTTGAAAAGGTTAAGGAAAGCACCTATTCCAAAGTATTTATCTGGGAGAACCTATTGGGCGACCCTAGGAATATCTGGAAACATGTGATCGGCGGTATCTTCGTGACCATTGCCATGACAGGTCTTGACCAAGATTTAATGCAGAAAAACCTGAGCATGAAAACCATCAAGGAAGCACAGACCAACATGATGACCTTTACAGGTATCTTCGTGGTGATCAATCTATTCTTCCTAGCGGTGGGTGCTTTGTTGTATTTCTATGCTGATGCAAACGGAATCAATATCGCTGACCTGGGCAAATCGGATTATCTGTATCCAGAAATCGCTTTGAGACACCTGTCTATCGTACCGGGAATTATCTTTATGATGGGATTGACAGCAGCGACATTCGCAACAACAGATTCTGCATTGACAGCCTTGACCACTTCTTATTGTGTGGATTTCTTGAACTTCAATAAAAAGGAAAACCCTAATGATCCAAAATTGGTCAAACAACGTAACTATGTGCACTTTGCATTCTCGATCGTTATGTTATTGGTTATTTTGTTGTTCCATGTCATCAACGATGAGTCGGTCGTATCAGCCATCTTTAAGATTGCTGGATACACTTACGGTCCATTGTTAGGCCTGTTCTCTTTCGGTATCTTGACCAAGATGCGGGTCAAAGATAACCTTGTGCCTTACATCTGTGTCGTTTCACCGATATTGATGTACTTGTTGACGACCTATCTATTACCACTGACTGAATATAAAATCGGCTTCGAGCTGATCGTTTATAATGGCTTAACTACATTTATCTTGTTATGGTTAACTTCTCCTGGAAAAGTTAGAAAACCCATGACTGCTGTAAAGTAAGCCTATTCCTTTGATTTGTGTGTGCAAAAAAATAACAGTAAGTTTGATTAACTAGTTTTTTTGCACACATGTATCAAATGATTGAAGAATCTATCCAATCTATCCGTCGTAAAATCGGCGATTTCACCCCAGAATTCGGAATTATCTTAGGCACAGGCCTTGGAAAACTTGTAGAGGAAATTGAAGTGGAATTTCAGATGATGTATTCCAATATTCCCAATTTCCCAATCTCTACCGTTGAATTTCATACCGGAAAATTGATCTTTGGAACCCTCAATGGGCGTAAGGTGGTAGCCATGCAAGGTAGACTCCATTATTATGAAGGTTACAGCATGCAGGAAATCACTTTCCCTGTTCGCGTGATGAAAGGCTTAGGGATCCAAAAATTATTCGTATCCAATGCTTCAGGTTCCTTGAACCCTGATATCCGAAAAGGTGATATCGGTATTATTGAAGATCATATCAACTTACTTCCCGATAATCCATTACGGGGAACGAACGATGAGGACCTGGGGCCCCGTTTCCCTGACATGAGCCAGCCTTATAATTTCCAGATGATCGAACAAGGCATGGAGATCGCCAATAATCTAGGTTTCAGAACCCATAAAGTGGTGTATGTCTCCGCTCCGGGACCAAATCTTGAAACCCGTGCCGAATACCGCTACATGCGTATTATCGGAGGAGATATCGTCGGAATGAGTACGGTTCCTGAAGTGATTGTTGCCAATCATATGGGATTACCTGTTTTTGCCATCTCCGTAGTGACAGATGAAGGTTTCCATCCGAATCTAAGACCGGTATCGCTTCAGGAAATAGTGGAAGTGGCCGCAAAGGCAGAACCAAAAATGACAAGTATTTTAAAAGAATTGATCGCATTGCAATAATTTTGGTTTTTTGCGCTATTTTTGAGGGCATAAATTTTGTACCGTTCCTGATTTGAGTATGCTAAGAAGGTTATTGTTTGTATTGTTGTTGTTTAGCCTTGTTCCTAAACTATACGCCCAGACTGAAGAGGAGTTCAGTTCTGCATTGGATTCTGCGCGTAATGCAGAGGATAATAAGAAAGATTCAGTCATCTTCACGGCTAAATACGTAAGGTTTACTAACCTGAAAACAATGAAGCGGGGAACAAAGACCTTTCAGATCGATACTTCCCATGTCAATTTCCAATATTACAATAAACAGAACCTTCCTTGGGATCCTTCAATCAACCTAGGGTCCTATGGTTTGGCGACTCGAGACTTGTTGTTCAACCCGGACAAGACCATTGGTTTTCAATCCGGCTATCATGCCATGGAACGATATATCCTGCATCCGGATTCTGTCCAATATTACCGTGCTCGTGCTCGTTATTCAGAATTATATGCTGTAGGTTTCTTCTTTGATGATCAGGTTTTCCGAGCTAAATTGGCGCAGAATATTAATCCCCACCTGAATATTGGTGCGGAATACCATGCTACCAATACCGACGGATTTTATAATAACCAACAATATAGTGACCGAAAAGGGGCTGTATTTGCCTGGTACGAATCGCCTAGCAAGAGGTACAACCTCCTTTCAAACTTTACGTTCAACACCTTAGACGCGACCGAGAACGGTTCGGTAAGGAACGATACCTTATTCAGGGATACTTCCAGCAATACTTCGCCATCTCGTTATCCCGTGAAATTGGATGGGATACAGTCAAACCGCCCTTATAATAAATGGAAAGATCTGGGCTTCTTTATCAGGCAATCCTATTTTATGGGAAGGATCGACACGGTCAGTGGCAATGGTCCAGACGCCGAAATCCATCCAACGAATGTTATTGCCCATAACTCCAGTATCAGGCAACAGAAGTTTATCTTCTTCAAGAATCAGGCGGACCTCTATAATGCCCTACCTTTCAACAATCTGGTAAGGGTAGAGGACACAACAAAAATTACAACCATTTCGAACGATTTTACCTATAGTTTCTATCTCCGAGGGAAAAGCCTCAAGAATGAAGCTAAGGTCGAACTGGGCTTCCAAAATGACCTGATATGGTATGCAGACAGTGTGTTGAATAAGTTTTACCAGAACTCCATGGTAAAGGGAGCTGTCGGCTATAAGTTTTCCGATAAAGTTGACGTCAATTTTACCGCCAACCAAATTGTGGTAGGCCGAAACTTTGGGGATTTCCTTTATGAGGCCTATGCCGACATACATTTGAACGAAACCTTAGGAAAATTAAGGATCGGTGCCTATTCCCAGAATAAATCGCCCGAAATGATATTCCAAAATGCCAACCTTTCTTACCATTCCTGGAAAGAGGAAGACCTTAATCTGAATAAGATCAAGACCCAAAACCTTTCCTTTCAATACGCAAATGATAAGTTAGGCTTCAACGGAAAGCTGGAGTATTTCTTGATCAATAACTATACTTATTTTCAGGAAGTTCCAAATCCTGACAACAATATATTGGGTGCGAGGAATATCCTGCCTACCCAAGAGGGAAACCTTAATCTCTTGAAACTGACCGTCGGCCAGAACTTCAAGTTCCGTAGGTTCCACTTAGATAACCGCGTGGTTTACCAAAAGTCCGATGCGATGGACATCCTGGCGACGCCAGAGCTGTACACATGGCACAGTTTCTACTATGCGAACAAGCTGTACAATGTCATGGACTTTAGATTGGGTATGGATGTACGTTTCAATACCCCATTCCGTACACCTTCTTATTCCATCAACTCCGGACAGTTCTATAATGACAACGTAGGGATCGAGTTCTCAACTTACCCTATCGCCGATCTTTGGTTCACTGGAAACATCGATCGTGTCAATCTTTTCTTAAGCTATAACTTCGTCAACCAACATGTGTACCCTAATGGGTATTACAGCGTAAGACGTTATCCTATGGCGCCTGCAAACCTAAGGTTTGGGGTATCCTGGAAGTTCTATGATTAGTGGTTTTTAGTATTTAGTAGAGAGTATTTAGTATTTAGACTTGGTGAAAATTCTTGCCAGGGAGGGGAGTTTTTGTGTGGATTACAGGTGAAATCTTGTAAAAGTGCGTAGTTTTTTGAGAGGATTTTTGGCGATGGGCTTTGAGTATTATTCGAGGCATGTTCGGGACATATTGCGAAAATTCCGAATGTGTCTCGAATGAGGTCAGGATTATTGCTGTGAGGATTTTTTGATTATGGTCTAATCACAAGCCATGGTGTTGAATTCGATCTGCAATTGGGTTGACCCTTTTTCGTCAACGGTTAGCCATTGATAGTTTTTAAGGGTATAAGCATTGCCTCCATCAATTGAAACCCATTCATCTATACCTTTTGCGCCGTTTTTTAAGTCGCCTCTCGTCGTGAGGCCAATTGGAGCTAGATATTTTCTGTCATGTACCAGGACTTTGCATTTAGAGCTTTTAATTGCTTCTGATGCTTGGACACTAGAATAAAATTTAGCTTTTGTTAGTGCAGGTAAAGCAGAGCTTATTTTTGAAGGAGACATTGAAGTTGCGCATGAGGTTATTAAAATAATAATACCCATTACTAATAGGTTTTTCATATTGAGATTTTTTGAGGTTGTAAATATAACGTTTTAAAATATTAAAAAATCCTATTGGTTTAATAATTAATAAATAGGAAATAATAATTATCAAAACATAGGTTTATAGCATTTTTGATTCTGAACGATCAGTAAAGAATATGTACGTTTCTTCTCTATATGGGCGTGTCATTCTGTACGGAAGGTACAGGAACTGTTCGCTAATACAATCATGGTCTGTATAGTTCCGAGACCTTTCGTTCCTCAAGGTGACATTGTTAAAATAAACTTATTTGAGATGTATTGCCCTATTTTAAATGAATGTTTTGCAAAAACGATGTTCGATTAATCGAACATCGTTTTTGCGCTACTTTCAGGCTAACGTACCATACCAGCTAAAATAATGGAACCCCAAAAGGGGTTCTATATTTAAAAAATAAAAGAGCTAATTGATTTTCATTGCCAATTACTGTCATCAACTTCCAATAAATTTAGTCCAAATTTTTACTTCTCAGGGTGGCACAAGGAAAAGAGAGCGTATTTGTGGCCTATTGTCCAATGAGACAACATTATTTTAGCTGGATGGTTTGAGGCCAAATAGGGTAAAGCAAAAAAGCATCAATTTCTTGATGCTTTTCTTTCGGTAGTGGAGGCTACTGGATTCGAACCAGTGACCCTCTGCTTGTAAGGCAGATGCTCTGAACCAGCTGAGCTAAGCCTCCTTTTTATTGACCACTTCCGAATTTTTATCGGAATGCTCTGAATGACTGAGCTTGGTCTTTTTTGGTGGAGAATACTGGATTCGAACCAGTGACCCTCTGCTTGTAAGGCAGATGCTCTGAACCAGCTGAGCTAATTCTCCTTTTCCGTGTTGCGGTGTGCAAATATAGGGGTTAATTCTGATTTACAAAATATTTTATGGATATTTTTTGTGGGTGAATTGGCAAATTATTCAAAGCCAAATAATTAATTTGATTTTTAGTGTGGCTTCTTGGATATTGAACGATCATAAATGTAGTGTGAAAGTCCATTAAAGCCTGCTATTGCAAGAAAGAATAGATTCTTTCCATGTAATAGGCCTCATCTAAAGACCTGACCAATTCAGTCATTTCAAAGTGATTGAAAGAGAAATTGATTCCCGAATAGGGGCTGTTCAATAAGATCCGTTCTCGGCCATCTGGAAATGATACGGGGCTGCTCTCGGCATAGATATCCTTCACGATCCTTCGGAACATGATAAAATCTTCTTTGCTGAAGTTGATGAGGATATTATTGAAACAAAGGTGTATGATATTCTGACCCTCTGGCATACTGATGAAGCCTTGGTCATTTTTGGAGAGAATTCTTAGGCGACAGTTGTCCATATATAGCCAATCCCGTTTTTTATTTGTGCCTGCATTACCCGCATGCCTATCTTCATGCGGGTAAACAGGACTTCTGTATAATTGAAACTGTTTTCTTTGCTGGAGTAAAAGTAGGTATTATTTAGAATGATTATAAATAATAGCTCTTTTATGACATTGGGATTATATATTGTCGCCTGAGTTAAAAAAACGTCAGGATTTCTCCTGTAATAGCCGTGTCTACAGTTCTCTGATGACGATATTTCGGAAACCAACAGAGTCTGTATGATTTTGGAATGCTATCTTTCCTTTAGGGTATGTCGCAAACGCTGGATAGTTTTTCATGTTGCTATTGGCAATCTTTTGTTTGAATGCAGGGGTATTGATGCTATCTTGAAAGGTGATCTTGTCATTGAGCCAAAAGGTAACCTGTCCATCTTGCTGTTTGATCTTGCCTTTGTTCCATTCGCCGAAAGGATTGGGCTTGGAGTTGCTGCCGATACATTCCACTGAATAGAGACAGCCGGCCCAATGCGTGGAATCTACCTGATGCCTTGGTTCGGCATTGGCATTGTCAAGGAGTTGCATTTCTAGTCCAGTTGCAAAGGTGGCTGCGTAGGTACTATCCTCGCGAACATTGATGAATACACCACTGTTTCCTCCTTTTTTAACCTTCCATTCGAAGTCCAGTTCAAAGTCTTGGTATTCTCTGTCACTGATCAAGTCGCCGAATTCTCCATTGCCCTTCGGGTCACAGATCAATTCGCCATTGTCGACCTTCCATTTGGAATCCATATTTCCACGGTTGTACACATGCCATCCGGTCAAGTCCTTTGCATTGAAAAATGCACTGGAATCTGAAGTTTCTGGATTTTCTTTTACAGTTGAGGATTGGTTACAGGAAGCTAATGCTAAGGATAGGATAAGTGCAACGGATTTGATAGGGTTGGTCGACATAGTTGTTGATTTTTAAAATTTTACAAAGGACTAAATGTAAAAAGAAAAATCAAGAAAATTTTGGGAGGACCCTGGAGAATAGCTTGTATAAAGAAAATATGACAGTGGAACCTAAAAAGCAGCTGGGCCTAGAAGCGTTCTATTTCGTCGATCTGTTCCATGATAAACTTCAAGGATATAGGATCTTGAAATTCTTCCTCTGAATTCAATTCGTTTTGGATCAGTGGAATGTGAATCTTTAAGGGCAAGACGTGCATGCGCATATAGTTGCATACACCAGTGAAGTGGTCCACGCCACGGATATTTCCATATTTTCCTGTTGATACCCCGACCAGAGCGGCCTTTTTGTGATAGAAAGAGGCAGGGAATGCGCAGGCATCTATAAACACCTTTAAGATTCCCGGGTAGGAGCCATTGTATTCTGGGATGATAAACACGAATTTTTTAGCTGCAGACACTTTTTCCTGGATCTCGGCAAAGGCTTCGCTGCGTTTTCCATATAGATCCGTATCAATGATATCATGGGGAAGATCCTCAAGGGAAAGTATCTCAAACTCTTCGCCCCTTTTTGACAATTCCTTTTGATAAAATTTTGCAACTTTTAATGAGTTGGAACGTTTTCTATTTGTGCCTGAGATAATTAAATTCATTGTTTGATGTTACATGTAAAAAGCAATAGCGTTCGGTATCAATACCTAAATCTATTTTTCGTATCTTAGCATCCTGACTTGGTAGAATGAGATTCGCTTCAAAATTAGCAAATTTAACATCATTTAAGTGTCTAATATCATCAAGGTATGTTAATTTGCATATTGAAGTGAAATAATGCCGGTCGACATTATTTTCAAAAATTGAGGAATCACAATGGGAAAGATTATTGCCATAGCCAATCAAAAAGGAGGAGTTGGTAAAACAACCACCTCCATCAATCTTGCTGCGAGTTTAGCTGTGTTAGAATATAAGACTTTGTTGGTGGATGCGGATCCGCAAGCAAACTCCACGTCTGGAATTGGTTTTGATCCTCGCGCCATTAAGACCAGCATTTATGAATGTTTGGTGAATGATGTGACAGCAAAAGAAGCCATACAGGCCACCGATACTCCAAATCTAGATCTATTGCCAGCCCATATCGACTTGGTCGGTGCGGAGATTGAGATGATCAACCTGGAGGAGCGCGAATACAAGATGAAACGGCTTTTGGATGAAGTGAAGGATGATTATGATTTTGTCATCATTGACTGTTCCCCATCTTTAGGGCTAATTACCATCAATGCACTTACAGCTTCAAATTCAGTGATCATTCCGGTTCAATGTGAGTATTTTGCATTGGAAGGATTGGGTAAGTTGTTGAATACAATTAAGATTGTACAGACACGATTGAACACCGAACTGGAGATCGAAGGTATTTTATTGACGATGTACGATGTTCGTTTGAGGTTATCGAACCAAGTAGTGGAGGAGGTGCGCACGCATTTCCACGATTTGGTGTTTGATACAATTATTCAGAGAAATACGCGTTTGAGTGAAGCACCAAGTTTCGGGATTTCAGTAATCATGCATGATGCATCCTGTAAAGGTGCCATCAATTATTTGAACCTTGCACGCGAGATTTTGGAGAAGAATGGATTATTAAAAGAGAATAATAAGCAAACTGTAACAGTATAGTATGGCAGCACAACAGCGGAAAACAGGATTAGGTAAGGGTTTAGGCGCATTGCTTCAACAGGAAGTGATCAGTAGTCCTAAAGACAAGACGGCCGATGTTCCTGCGAGCAAGACACCGAGCTCTCCTGCCGGTAGCATAAACTTTATTAAAGTAGAACAAATATCGATCAACCCTTTTCAACCGAGGACAGATTTTGATGAAGGAGCCCTAAGGGAACTATCTGAGTCTATCGAGGTACAAGGTTTGATCCAGCCAATCACCGTTCGTCAGGTTGGTAAGAATGAATACCAATTGATCTCCGGTGAAAGAAGGTTGAGGGCGTCCAAATTGGCAGGTATTACCGAAATCCCTGCTTATGTGAGGACTGCAAACGATCAACAGATGCTAGAAATGGCACTGATCGAAAACATTCAACGCGAAAACCTGAATGCCATTGAGATTGCATTGAGTTTCCAGCGAATGATCGAGGAATGCAGTCTGAAACAAGAGGAACTGGGCGATCGTGTAAGCAAGAACCGTTCTACAGTAACCAATTACCTTCGTTTGTTAAAACTTCCTCCTGTGATCCAGGCGGCAATCCGTGATGGAGATTTATCCATGGGACATGCCAGAGCCTTGATCAATGTCGGAGAGATCGATAAACAGTTGTTTATATTCAAGGAGATTGTTGAAAAAGGATTGTCGGTACGTAAGGCTGAGCAATTGGTCCGTGAGGTTCAACAGGCTAAGGATAAAAAACAAAAAGGCAAAAAAGAGGCAGCTTTGAATTTTCAATATCAAAAGATTGAGGATGACCTGGCTTCGAAATTTGCCACTCGTGTAAAATTGAACGTGAAATCTACAAAAGGGAAAGGAGCCATTGAGATTCCTTTTAACTCGGAGGATGATTTGAGCCGAATTTTAGAGTTGTTAGACTGGTAATGTATAAATTTTTACTGCTCTTTGGGATGATCTTTTCCTTTACTTGTCTTAAAAGCCAAGTGAAAGATACCATTCCTGACTCTACGAAAAAGGTCCAAGTGCAGGATTCTGTAAAGAAAGCTGCGCAAGATACCGTCAAGAAAGAGACTCGCGCGGAAAGGAAAGCCAGGATAAAGGCTGAAAAGGAGCGTGAGAAATTCTATTATAAGGATATCCGTAAGGATTCAGCAAGGTTGGCGATCGAAAGATTGACCAGGATTGCCTGGAAAAGATCTTTGATTTTACCAGGTTGGGGACAATATACCAATGGGGGCTTATGGTGGATCAAGGTGCCGATCATTTACGGAGGATTTGTTGGTGCAGGTCTGACCTTTAATTACTGGCAATGGTACTATAAAGAGTTCTTAGGTGAGCTGCAATATCGGGAAGAGTTTGGGCAGCCGTCCAATCACGAATCCTTGGGTATCAATAGTAGCTGGACCGTTCAGGGTTTGGTTCAACAGAAGGATTATGGTCGCAGAAACCGTGACCTGACGATCTTGCTAACGGTAGGTTGGTATGGATTGAACGTGGTTGAGGCCTATGTGGATTCGATCCTGAAAAACCGTTGGAATATCAGTAATGATCTGAGTTTTAAGGTTTCACCAACCTTACTTCCTAACTATGCTTATACACCGGGGATGGGTACTTTTTCTGGAAACGGATTTGTATCTCCGGGTTTGAAAATGACCTTTACCATTAAATAAAAACCAATTAACTATATGAAAATCGTTTTATTAGGTTATGGAAAAATGGGGCAACTGATCGAGCGCTTCGCCATGAAAAGAGGGCATGAAGTGGTTTTGATCGTTGATGAAAGAAATAGGGACAGCATTACTTCCGAAGATCTGGAGGAAGCTGATATGGCTATTGATTTCAGTACTCCAAATGCAGCCTTAGAAAATATCAGTCTTTGTTTTGAGTCCAATCTGCCCCTAGTGGTCGGAACCACGGGTTGGTATGAGCATTTGGACGAAGTAAAAGATACTTGTTTAGAAGCTGATCAAGCCTTGCTATATGGCTCTAATTTCAGCATTGGAGTGAATATCTTCTTCCATATCAACAAGATGTTGGCAAAGGCCATCAATCCATATAAGCAATACGATGTTCAGGTGGAGGAAATCCATCATATTCATAAATTAGATGCCCCAAGCGGAACAGCAATTACCATTGCTGAAGGGATTTTGGAGAACAGTGATGAAAAGAAATCCTGGGTAAATTCTGTGGAAGGGTCTGGTGAGGAAGTAATTCCAAAGCCAAATGAATTGCTGATCGAAAGTTTAAGAATAGAAGAAGTGCCTGGTACCCATACTGTTTTGTACAGCTCGGAAGTTGACCAAATCGAATTCAAGCACACTGCGCATAGCAGGGAAGGCTTTGCTTTGGGTGCGGTTATTGCGGCTGAGTGGCTTTTTGGTAAAAAAGGGTTTTATCAGGTGACTGAAATGTTTGATTTTAATAAATAATATATGTGGTATATCATTTTAGCCATATACATCATTGGTTCCGCTTACGGGCTGTACTTATTGTATAGAAAAGCGGGCATGCAAGGATGGGAAGCTTTTGTTCCTGTTTATGCACAATATGTCATGGCGCAATTGGTTGGAAGGCCAACCTGGTGGATAGTGTGGCTATTTGTTCCGATTGTAAATATCTTTATAGGGTATGATCTCTTATTGAACTTGATCAAATCTTTTGGGAAACGTAGGTTTTGGGAAAATGCTGCTGCAGTGTTAGTTCCCTTTATCGTATTGCCAATCTGGGGCAGGGATCCGAATGTGAAATATTTGGGACAGTCCACTACCGAGGAATTCAAAAAGAAATATCCATATAAAAAGTCAGTAGCTAGAGAATGGGCTGACGCCATTATCTTTGCTACCGTTGCCGCAACGCTGATCCGTGGTTTCTTGATTGAAGCCTATATGATCCCTACTGGATCGATGGAAAGAAGCTTGTTGGTTGGTGATTTCTTGTTCGTAAGTAAGCTGAACTATGGCCCAAGGATCCCGATGACTCCTTTGGCATTTCCTTTTGCTCACCATACCATGCCTGTCACTGGTGGAAAAGCTTATTCTGAAGCGATCAAGATCCCATATAAAAGACTTCCTGGATTTCAGGATATCAAGAGGAATGATGTGGTTGTATTCAACTACCCAATGGAAGCTGATGCACCTTTCAATAGACCTATCGATAAACGCGAAAACTACATTAAGCGCTGTGTGGGTATGCCTGGGGATGTTATTTCCATGGAACGCACAAAGCTTTTTGTCAATGGAGAACCTGCCTTTACGGATGAGGATTTTCAGACCAACTATTTGGTCATAACAGACCCGAATGGTCTAAACCTACAAAAATTGTTGGATATGCGTATCGAGATGGATATGCTGTATACAGATCCAAGTATGGGTCAATATGCCATGCACATGACAAAATCTGAGGCTGAAGAGGTGAAGAAATGGTCCAACATCAAGGAATTCAGAGAGATTATTTATGAGCCAGGGGATGCGAATCCAGGTTTTCAGGCTTTCCCGATGTATACCAATGGGATCATTTGGAACTACGACAACTTTGGCCCTATCCAGGTTCCTAAAAAAGGATGGACCGTTAAGTTGGATTCATTGACAGTTCCATTGTACGAAAGAGCGATCTCGGTTTACGAAGGAAATACCTTTGAAAAGAAATCTGATGGCTATTATATCAATGGACAGAAGACCGACAGTTATACCTTCAATATGGATTACTATTGGATGATGGGTGATAACCGCCATAATTCATTGGATTCGAGAGGTTGGGGTTTTGTGCCGGAAGACCATATCGTTGGTAAGGCCTTGTTCACATGGTTGAGCTGGGATGAGAACGGATCCTTCCTGTCGAAAATTAGATGGAATAGAATCTTTAGACCGATTCATTAAGGTCAATAGCAAATAGAAAATGGGAGTCAGCAAAACTGGCTCCCATTTTTCATTTATGTGTTCTGCCTATGCTATTTTAGGCAGGCTAAGTATCTCTTGATGGTTTCTTCCAAACCTAGGTAAAGGGCATCGGAAATCAGGGCGTGGCCAATACTGACCTCCAATAATCCAGGGATGTTCTGATGGAAATATTGTAGGTTGTTTAGGTCAAGATCATGGCCGGCATTTAATCCCAATCCAACCTTTTGTGCCGCAAGTGCTGCCTTAACATAGGGTTCGATCGCTTTTTCAGGATCATTGGTAAAATCAGTTGCATAGGCCTCGGTATACAGTTCAATTCGGTCGGTTCCCGTTTCTGCTGCTGCTTCAACCAATTCTACAACTGGATCGACAAAGATAGAAACACGGATGCCCTGATCTTTGAAAAGCTTCACCATTTCGGAAAGATATTCACGGTGCTTGATTGTGTCCCAGCCATGGTTTGAAGTAATCTGTCCTTCTTCATCAGGAACCAAGGTCACTTGAGCGGGGTTATTCGCAAGGACCAAGTCAATAAATTTCTGCTCACGGCAATTACCTTCAATATTGAATTCGGTACTGATGTTGGCCTTTAAGTCATAAACATCCTGGTAGCGGATGTGTCTTTCGTCGGGTCTTGGGTGTACGGTAATTCCCTGTGCGCCAAATTTCTCACAAGCTAGGGCAGCGGCAAGAAGGTTTGGAACATGTCCACCACGGGCATTTCTCAGGGTCGCGATTTTATTGATATTTACTGAAAGTTTAGTCATAGTTTAGCTCCTTTTTACAAATTTACTGTTTTGCACTGCCATATTCCTATCATTTTATGATTTTTAATAGGTTCATCAATGGATAATATTTTTTAAATTGCAGGAAGTATGGATGGTTTGGACTTCAATCTATTAAGTGGCTTCAGGCTACTGGATTTCATCGATATATTGCTCGTGGCAATTATCATCTACTATGTCTATAGCTTGATCAAAGGGACTATAGCCGTAAATATCTTGATTGGTGTGGGGTTGTTTTACGGTATATATCTAGTCGTAAAGCAGATGGAGATGCGCCTTTTGACCGAGATATTCGGCGGTTTTATCTCTGTAGGATCCATTGCCTTGATTGTCGTGTTCCAGCAGGAAATACGGCGTTTCCTTTTACATATCGGTAAAAATATCTCCCTAAGGCGTAAGAAGTTCTTGTGGTCCATCTTTGGAGGCAAGAAATCTACCCACCGTGAGAATGTTGAATTTATCAAACCTATCGTGGAGGCTTGCCAGAACATGTCAAAGTCTAGAACTGGTGCGCTATTGGTGTTTTCAAGATATTTTGATGAGGAATATTACCAGACCAGTGGTACGATGATCGATGCGCCGATTTCCAAAAGATTATTAGAGAGTATATTTTTCAAAAATTCCCCTTTACACGATGGTGCCGTTATTATTGTGGACAACAGGATCATGACAGCGAGCTCGGTACTTCCCCTGTCGGACAGTGAGGACCTGCCGCCTCAGTTTGGATTGAGGCACCGCGCAGCAATCGGTGTGACCGAGGTGTCTGAAGCTGTGGCCGTTATCGTATCGGAAGAAACCGGAGAGATTTCCTTCGCGAAGGATGGAAATATCAATATGAACCTGACTGCCGAGGAGTTGGAGAAGATTTTAGCGGAAGAATTGTAGTTTTCCTGAATAATATTTTTGGTTATCTCTTTTTTGCTGAACAATAGTTTTTGTTTGATAAATTTTAGATAACTTTATTCAAATTATAAGACTAAATTCATTGTTATGCATTTCGACGAAAAAAAGCCTATTGATATAGTGTTGAACGATTTGTTTGAACATTACCGAGCGAACGTTTCAGATGTTGATAAGATTACCAAGGCTCTTCTCGAGCGTGGAGTTGTACAATCGCAAGCTGACATCGTAAATGACCATATTGCATTCCGTACCTTAGGTGTTCCCAATCTAGGAATCGCCTCCTTCGAGAAGATTTTCCTTTCTTTCGGCTATAAAAAGATGGATTACTATTATTTTGAAGGCAAGAAACTTGACGCACATTGGTATGCACCTCCTGCTGACCATTATCCCCGAATATTTGTTTCCCAATTACGAGTATCTGAGTTGAGCCAAGCGGCACAAGAGATTATCCTGAAATATACTGCTCCAATCACTTCTGACCCAGTTGATGCTTTGGATTTGAACAATGGACAGCAATTGGCAGACTTCTTACAGAAACCTTTATGGGATCTACCTACTTCCTCTGAATATGAAACCCTGCTCGCAGAAAGTGAATATGCGGCTTGGGTCATCTATAATCGCTATTACTTGAACCACTATACCATCTCTATCCATGAATTGAAAGATGGATATAATACCCTTGAAGAGTTCAATGCATTTTTAGAAAGCATCGGCATTAAATTGAACACTTCAGGTGGCAAGATCAAAACAAGCGGAGACAATCTTCTAAGACAGAGCAGTACGGTTTCGGCCTTGTATGATGCTAAATTTGCAGACGGTAAAACCTTGGAAATTGCAGGTAGTTATGTTGAATTTGCAGAACGCAGTGTATTGCCACAGTTTAAACATTTAGCAAAGGAAGAAATTAAGAGAGAGCATCGTCGTGACGGCTTCGAAACGAACAATGCCGATAAAATATTCGAAAGTACCTATACATCACAGATTAAAGGATCATAACTTATGGAAGAGCAGTTAACCCTGCTTTCGGAACAACTAAGTGGTGAACTATATTGGGATGAAAAGATGCGTCTGTTATATGCAACGGATGCTTCTGCTTATCGTGAGTTGCCACTTGCAGTAGCTTACCCCAAAGATAAGCAAGACCTTCTTTTGCTTATTAAATTTGCCCGAGAACAAAAGACTTCATTGATTCCTAGGACAGCTGGGACCTCCTTGGCTGGTCAGGTGGTTGGCGCAGGGATCGTGGTTGATGTTTCTAAATATTTCACGGAAATACTGGAAGTCAACCAAGCAGAATCCTGGGTGCGGGTTCAGCCCGGAGTAATCCGCGATGAACTGAATCTTTTCCTAAAACCCTATAAACTATACTTTGGCCCTGAAACTTCAACGGCCAATCGTGCTATGATTGGTGGGATGGTAGGCAACAATTCTTGTGGTTCCAATTCATTGATCTATGGAAGTGCCAGAGAGCATACCTTAGAGGTGGAAGCCTTGTTGAGCGATGGTTCTGAAGTAACGTTCAAAGCATTGAGCTTTGAGGAGTTTGACAGCAAATGCAAACAACCTGATTTGGAAGGCCGGATCTATCATGAAATCCGGAGTATGTTGGGCAACTACCATAATCAGGAACAGATACGTGAGAACTTTCCAAAGCCTTCTATTCATCGTAGAAATACAGGCTATGCAGTTGATATGCTTCTGGAAACCGATCCTTTTACAGCGGGGAAAGAACCTTTCAACTTCTGTAAACTGATCTGCGGTTCGGAAGGAACCCTTGCCTTCATTACCGAAATTAAGGTGCATGCCAATCCATTGCCGAAAAACCCAAGTGGATTGCTTTGTATTCATTTCAATTCCTTGGAAGATGCCCTTAAGGGAAATCTTATTGTTTTGAAACACCATCCATTGGTCAGCGAACTGATGGATAAATATATTTTGGAGTGTACCAAGAATAATCTGGAACAGTCCAAGAACCGCTTTTTTGTGGAGGGCGAACCTGAAGCAATCTTGATAGCAGAGTATGATGGGCTGGATCAAGAGGCTATCCTGAGCAAAGTTAAGGCTGTTGAGGAAGATCTTCTGGCCCATGGACTTGGTTATCATTTTCCAGTGGTACTAGGTGCTGACAAAAAGAAGGTCTGGAACCTTCGGAAAGCAGGTTTAGGCTTGCTTAGCAATGTGCCAGGGGATGAGAAGCCTGTCGCGGTTATCGAGGATACTGCAGTTGATGTGGAGGATCTACCAGCCTATATCAGGGATTTCAATGAAATCCTAACGAAGTACAATCTTTATGCTGTTCATTACGCCCATGCGGCAACTGGCGAGCTCCACTTGAGGCCTATCATCAATTTGAAGACTGATGAAGGCAATCAGCTATTTCGTGAAATAGCCCTTGAAATTGCTCATTTGGTGAAAAAATACAATGGTTCCTTGAGCGGTGAGCATGGGGATGGGCGATTGCGAGGGGAATTTATTCCGCTCATGATCGGAGAGCATAATTACCAATTGCTAAAGGAAATTAAGCAGACATGGGATCCGGAAGGGATCTTTAATCCCGGAAAGATTGTTGATACCCCTTCCATGAATAGCTCCTTGCGCTATAAGCCTGGACAGGTCAATAGAGAAATCAAGACTGTATTCAGGTATAAAGGACAGACCATTTTACAGCATGCTGAGCAATGTAATGGTTCTGGGGATTGTAGGAAGTCGCATTTATCAGGTGGTACGATGTGCCCTTCATATATGGCTACAAAAGATGAGAAGGATACAACAAGGGCACGAGCGAATATCCTGCGAGAGATGTTGACCAATTCGGAGAAGGCGAATCCTTTTGACCATGAGGAAATCAAGGAGGTCATGGATCTATGTATAAGCTGTAAAGGTTGTAAATCTGAATGTCCTTCCAGTGTGGATATGGCCAAATTGAAGGCAGAGTTCTTACAGGCCTATTACGATAGCCATGGTATTCCATTCCGATCAAGAATGATAGCCCATGTGGATACTTTAACGCAGTTGATGCAACCTATATCAGGTCTGTACAATTGGGTAGTGGAATCAAAGCTAACTTCTGGTCTAGTTAAAAATGTTTTGGGATTTGCTCCTGAAAGACATATCCCTAAAATTGCTTCAAAGACCTTGAGAAAATGGTTCCAAGGAAAGGACAAGCCCTTTTCTGGTCATAAGGAACCAATTAAATCTGTATACTTTTTCTGTGATGAATTCACTAACTTCAATGATGTGGAGATTGGGAAGAAAGCTGTCATTCTCTTAGAGAAATTGGGCTATGAGGTGTTGATGGTGCCACATGCCTTTTCTGGAAGAGCCTTATTATCGAAAGGCTTATTGCGTGAAGCCAAGAAACTGGCCAATAAGAATGTGGAGACCTTCAGAGGAAGGTTGAATTCGAATACTAAGCTGGTTTCTGTTGAACCTTCGACCATTTTGACCTTCAGGGATGAATATGTGGACCTTGTAGACGAAGATTTGATGGCTGATGCCGAAAGGATCGCTCCTTTTGCATTGACTATTGAGGAGTTTATTTGGGAAGAATATATGGTCGGGAATATATCACCTAACCAATTTGTCTCGAAGGAAGAAAATATTCTTTTACATGGACACTGCCAGCAAAAAGCTTGGGGGCTGTCGCCAATCGTTGCTAAGATCTTGGAGATACCAGCCAATTATAAGGTCAAGGAAATTCCTTCCGGGTGCTGCGGTATGGCGGGCTCATTTGGTTATGAAAAAGAGCACTATGCGCTATCGATGAAAATTGGAGAGCTAGTGTTATTTCCGGCCGTGCGTGGAAAGGCTGATGAGACCTTGATTGCTGCACCAGGAGCAAGCTGTAGGCATCAGATCATGGATGGAACGGGTGCTGGAGCTTTGCATCCAGTCGAGATATTATTTAATGCCCTTAAAAGGTAAGGGACAGTAGTTGTTTATAAAAAAAGAAAGCGGAGATCGATGGTTCGGTCTCCGCTTTCTTGTCAAATGAATATTTTATTTTTTCGCAGCTTCTAGCGCTTGCGTGTTCAATTTTACATATTCTTGGTTGTTGCTTGCTTTTGCAATTGCTAAACCTTCTTCAGCAGCCTTAATTGCTCCGGCCTTATCGCCAGCTTTCGCCAAAACGATTGATTTCCAATATTTTATATGAGGAGCTTTTGTGTTTCCTTTGTCAGCCTCTTTCATCCAAGTCACGGTCTTTTGCATATCAAGACCATTGCTGAAATAGTACATAGCAGCTTGGAAATATGGTTTTTTATCACCTTTCATTGCTTCTTCGATGTTTGCCATGATCTCTTCTTTTTGATCTACAGCAATATTGAAAGAAACTTTTGTTTTCTCCCAGCTTAATGAAAGATCCAATGATTGCTCATGTACATCATCAAATTCAATGGTGAAGGTTTCAACAGGGTTTTCTAAGGTTGTAGGTTTTACTTTTACACGCAATACATCATCTTCAGCATTGTAGGTATAAGCACCCCACTGTTTTGCATTCGTATTGAAAACGATTGTCCATTCTTCTTTCCCAGGGATGGTAAATAGGGCATAAGTACCTGCCTCGAGCTTTTTACCTTCAATCATTACTTCAGATTGGAAAGTGATATTGGTTGCATCATTGGCACCCGTACGCCATATTTGATCATAAGGAACTAGATCTCCGAAAATAACACGTCCTTTAGCACTTGGGCGCTGATAAACCACACTAATCTGTTCTGTTCCCAAATCCTGTAGGATAAACTGGGTACTACTTGGTTGAGGCAGCTTTAATTGTGCTTCTGCTTGAGAAGACGTAAATACAAGCCCTGCCGCAACAAGGATACTTAATGCTAATTTTTTCATAATCATTTTAATAGAATATTCGAAGATAAGAAAAACTTCAAAAAAACAATGGAGTTAGTACACTAACCCCATTGCCTTGCTTAAATTTAAGCATGTGTCTTTTTCCTGACCTTGTGCCCTGAAATGGCATAGTATAAGATAAAGAGGTAGCATGGTAAAGCAATCCAGTATGCTTGGTGCGAATTAGTTACGTGGGCTAATTGTCCATATAACAATGGAATTACTGCTCCACCGGCGATACCCATCACCAAGATACCTGATGCAGCACTCGTGAACTTACCTACACCTTTTAACGCTAATGGCCATATTGCCGGCCACACCAACGAGTTTGCAAAACCTAATAGGCCTACCAAAGCCAATGATAATATTCCATCTGTGAAAACAATACCAATGGTCATGATGATACCTAGAATTGCACAAAGTTTTAATGCGGTTTCTTGATTTAAATATTTTGGGATAGCGATGATACCGATGATATAACCAGCAACCATCGATAACATGGTAATCCAAGGGAAGAATGAGGCAGTTGCCAAAGGAATACCCAAGTATTTACCATAAGCAATGATGGTGTCTCCAGCCAATACCTCTACCCCAACATAAGCGAAAAGAGCAACAAAGCCTAATAATACATGCGGGAAATCGAAGATAGACTGCTTAGATTCAGTTAAATTATGATGTTGAGCATCTTCCTCCTCATCACCTTTTACCTCTGGGAGATGGGTCTTAGATATCCAGAAGGCTAATATTAACAGTACGACTATAATACCGATATAAGGATTTACCACTTCAAGAGCCATGTTATCCAAGGCAGTTGATTTTTCTGCAGGCGATAAAGATAGGATCTCGTTTTGAAGTTTATCCACTTCATCTACCTTCAATAAGTAGCTGAATAATGTAGTGGCGATAGCTCCAGCTAATTTATTACAGATCCCTAAAATACTGATTCTTTTAGCCGCAGTTTCCACAGGGCCAATGATTGTGATATATGGGTTTGATGCCGTCTGTAAAATAGCCAAACCACCACCCATAACAAACAGTCCAGAAAGGAACAGTAAATAGGTTCTAGTATAGGCTGCTGGGATAAATAATAATGCTCCGAAGGCCATGATACCCAAGGCAACGGCCATTCCGTTTTTAAAACCAAATTTATTTAACACCCAAGTGGATACCGGTGCCATTACCAAGTAAGCGATATAAAAGGCAAAGGTCACAAAGTAAGATTGTACTTCGGAAAGTTCACAGGCAATCCTTAAATAGGGGATTAACAGGGAGTTTAACCAAGTGACAAAACCAAAAATGAAAAAGAGGGATGATATAATGATCATTGGCCCTACGGTCGATTGATTATTTTGATTACTCATAAATTTGATTTACAAATTAATAATAAGGTAGCTACAAGGCTAATAAAATAATTCGGTATTTTAAAACGCAAAATAACAAGCAATCGATTGCATCTGGCAGAAAAAATCTATTTATTCCACTCTTTCAGGAGTCTAGGAAGTCAGGCTACAAGATTTTTTATTTAATAAAAAAGAGACATTAAGCTAATGTCTCTTCTAAAAACCTAAACCGTATCATAAAACCATATAGATATGATACAGGTTCAACAGATGTTGGAACACATTGTTTTTTAGGCTGTCGGTTTTTTTATCACAGCAATCGTAAGCCTTGAAATACATACCAGCTGATTACGTTCGTTGTGGATTTGGATATCCCAAACATGGGTGGTCTTGCCTATATGGTAAGCCTTGCAAGTTGCACGGACCAGACCTTTCGTGACAGGTCTGATATGGTTGGCATTGATCTCCAATCCTACACCGGCCCATTCATTAGAATCGATGACCATATTGGAAGCTATGCTGCCTACAGATTCGGCTAATACGCAGGATGCGCCTCCATGCAATAGACCATAAGGTTGTTTTACCTTTTCAGTAACAGGCATTTCGGCCACTAGGCGGTCCGGAGTGATGGAAACAGCCTTGATGTCCAAGAAGCCGGTCATGTTGATGGCAAAAAGGCCATTGATTTCTTCTAGACTATATTCTCTATACCACATTGTTGTTTAAATTTTGATCTTTTAGATAACGGGATTTCAATAAAGTAACATGGTGGTTTAGGTGTCCTGCAATAATATATAAAAAGGCTCTCACACTGATCAAGCGGTCAGAAGCCATACCTTTTCTATTGAGTTCTGTTTCATCAAAGGAGTTGAACAGGAACATGTTTGCTTTCCGCAGGTGGATAAACTCTTCGGCGATATCGGCCATTTTTCTTTCGTTATGTCTTCCGTTGGCAACAAATTCATCCTGCTCAAAGGAAGCCAAGGCGGTCATGTCATTCCTGCCGAACCTCAGAGCTCTATAGGTCATGATTCGCTCTGCATCAAGGATATGGCACAGCACCTCTTTGATGGTCCATTTCCCTTCGGCATAAGAAAAAGTGCCCAATTCTTCCGGGATACTCGCAATAAATTCAGGAAAAGATTCAATTTGTTCATTTAATTCTTCCATTACATCACCAGTAATGGTTTCGATATAATCGTTGAAAATCGCTGGGTATTCGTCAGATTTGAGTGGGTTCATAGCGTAAATTACTTTTTAATACAATTCTAAATGTTGTACCTTTTCCTAATTCAGATTCTTTGACAAAAATTTGTCCTTTGTGATAATATACCATCCTCTTGGTCAAGCTCAAGCCTAATCCCCAGCCTCGCTGCCTAGTGGTATATCCTGGTTGGAAAATGGTTTCCCAATTTGATCGCGGGATTCCCTTTCCTGTATCACTAATGTCTATAAAAATTTCTTCTTTTGCAATGTTTTCCGAAATGTTGACCGTGATCTTTCCTTCGCCTTCGATGGCATTGACTGCATTTTTCAATAGGTTTTCGATGATCCAGTCAAATACTTGGACGTTCAGTTTAGCTTCCACCTGTTGGTCGCCTGTCAACTCAAACGATATCCTTTTACTGGTCCTTACCTTGAAATAATTCACGTAATCTTCAACAATCTTAAAGATGACCTGGTTTGATAATGAGGGAGTTGACCCGATTTTCGAGAAACGGTCCGCTACGATTTCCAGTCGCTGCACGTCCCTTTCCATTTCATCCAACAGGGAATTGTCCTTCCCCTGATAGGTTATCCTGGCCAGTTCAAGCCAGCCCATCATAGATGATATGGGGGTTCCCAATTGATGGGCGGCTTCTTTTGCCATACCGACCCAAACTAGGTTCTGTTCAGAATCCCGAATGGAGTTAAATACAGTATAGGCAACGATAAGGAAGACGGCTATCAAGGATAACTGTATATATGGAAAAATCCTGAGTTGGCTCAGTGCCTTGGAGTCATGGTAGTACACCAGCCATTTCTCGCCGGTATCCAAGGAAATATGGATGGGCGGATGGGCCTTTTTCATCTTAGCCAATTGCTTTTCGAAATATGGCGGATCATAAATTAAGGAAGTTGCGGAATCTTGGGTTGAAGGGTGAATATTTGTCTTGGTGCTGTCCAGGTCTCTCCAAAAAATGATCTCTCCCGATTCCTTGGTGATAATGGCAGGTAGAGAAAGACTATCTCGAACGGCATAGATAAAGCTGATGAACTGATCATCTACATCGGGCATCGAAACGATGCTTTGGGTGCTCATTGCCCATACTTCAGCTTTCGTCCGTTCCGACTTAGAAAGGCTTTTGACCAAATAATTGGAGTAAAGCAACGATGCAGCAGCAATCAATGCCGCAAATAAAAAAAGGAAAAACTTCCACTGTTGTTTATTGTATCGATAGGGATGTTGCTTCATAACTCTTCAATTCAACCAAATTAATCATTTTAAGATTGCTACGAGAAAGAAAAGTAATAATTGCTTAATTTTGTGGTTATGAGTTCAGACAAAAAAGTAAGGGTCCGTTTTGCACCTAGTCCTACAGGCGGATTACATTTAGGCGGCGTTCGTACCGCATTGTTCAATTATCTTTTCGCGAAACACAATAATGGCGAGTTTATCTTACGCATTGAAGATACCGATCAGACCCGTTTTGTGCCCGGTGCTGAAGAATATATTATGGAATGTTTAGCATGGTGTGGTTTGAATCCCGACGAAAGTCCCAACCACCCAGGCAACTTTGGCCCTTACCGTCAAAGCGAACGTAAGCCTTCTTATAGAAAGTTTGCTGAAGAACTAGTGGAAAAAGGCTATGCTTATTACGCCTTTGACACGGCAGAAGAGCTGGAAGAACAGCGAAAAATACATCCTAACTTCCGCTATGCCCACGATAACCGCATGAGCTTAAGAAATTCCCTTTCCCTAGGGCAAGAGGAGACAGCGCGTTTGTTGGCAGATGGTGCCGCACATACCATCCGCATCAAAATGCCTGAAAACGAAGTGGTTTCTTTTGATGATATGATCCGTGGTCGTGTGAGCTTTGAAACAAGCCTTGTTGATGATAAGGTTTTGTTGAAAGCTGACGGCATGCCTACCTACCACCTAGCGGTAGTAGTAGATGATAGAGCTATGGAGATTTCCCACATCTTCAGAGGTGAAGAGTGGTTGCCATCTGCTCCAGTCCATATTTTGTTATGGGATTATTTAGGCTGGAAGGATGAAATGCCTAATTGGGCGCACCTTCCATTGATCTTAAAACCAGATGGAAATGGAAAATTAAGTAAACGCGATGGAGACCGTTTAGGATTCCCGGTATACGCCATGAATTGGCAAGACCCTAAGTCAGGTGATCTTACCACTGGATTCCGCGAAAGAGGCTTCCTTCCAGAAGCATTTATCAATATGCTAGCCTTGTTAGGTTGGAACGATGGTACCGAACAGGAACTGTTTGACATGGATCAACTGATCCAGAAATTCTCTGTGGAGCGTATCAGCAAGGCCGGAGCTAAATTTGATTTCGAAAAAGCTAAATGGTACAATCAGGAGTGGATCAAACGTGCACCTAATACCGAACTTTTACCCGAAGTGAAGGCTGTATTGGAGAAACATGAGGTTCAAATTGCTGAATTTGGAGATGATTTTGTGGAAACTATTCTTGATTTAGTTAAAGAAAGATTAACTTACATAGAAGATTTTTGGGAGCAAGCTTCATTTTTCTTTCAAAAGCCCGCAAACTATGATGTCGATGCAGTAAAACCTAAATGGAATCAAGATAAAACAACTTTCTTTAATGAAGTAGCTGATTTATTTCAAGAACAATCTTCTTGGGATGCTACAACTCTTGAACCTCTATTTAAACAGAAGATAGCAGACTCAGGAATGAAGATGGGAGAATTGATGATGCCATTCCGTATCATGTTGGTTGGAGGAAAATTCGGACCCGATGTATTCAAGATTGCTGAGGTATTGGGCAAGGATGAAGTCATCGAAAGAATCAAGATTGCTGTTCCAAAATTTCAAGACTAAGAACTCAACTTAAATCAAATTATATGAAACAACTTAGTAAATTGTTTGTAGGATGCTTGGCCGTTGCCTTGGTCATTTTCTCATCCTGCTCTAGCAATGCCCCTGCAGCAAAGGGAACCGTAAAGGCTAAAGGCCCATTCCCTGAAGAAAAGTTAGGTTGGCATTTAGGTTCTCAAGCCTATACCTTCAGACTATTTTCTTTTGCAGAAGCATTAGATAAGATCGCTGCGGCAAACCTTCGTTATGTAGAGGCTTTCCCTGGTCAAACTGTAGGCGGGGGTAGCTCAGAAAAAATGACTTATGAACTTTCTCCAGAAGGACGTCAATTAGTGAAAAAACTTTTAAAGGACAGAGGGATTACCGTTCATGCTTATGGTGTAGTAGGTGCAAAGGATGAAGCAGAATGGGAAAAAGTATTCCAATTTGCTAAGGACTTTGATATTAAAGTAATCAATGCAGAACCAGCAGAAAATCAATTGGACTATATCTCAAAACTTTGTGATAAATACGATATCAAAGTTGCCATCCATAACCATCCTGATCCATCGCATTACTGGAATCCTGATGTAGTGCTTAAGGCCCTAGAGGGAAGAAGCAAAAGAATGGGAGCTGCAGCAGACGTTGGTCACTGGATGAGATCAGGATTAAATCCGATTGAATGCCTTAAAAAACTTGAAGGCAGGGTTTACCATGTTCACTTTAAAGATTTGAACGCCTTCGGTGATAAAAAAGCGCATGATGTGATCTGGGGAACAGGTAAATTAGGAATGAAAGAGGTACAGGCAGAATTAAAGCGCCAAAATTTCAAAGGAATGCTTTCTGCTGAATACGAATATAACTGGGAAAACAGCCTTCCAGAAGTTACTGAAAGCGTGGTAAACTTTAGAGCCGCTCTTTAAGTACAAAATGAATTATCGAATGGGCAATAAGGCAACTTATTGCCCATTCTGTTTTTAAGTCTCCTCCATAAGCTGTTCACAATTGTTTGGAAATTAAAGACATACACAATTGTAAATTGGGTATATTTATACATATATCATCCGCAATACTTCGTTTATGAGAAATTCCCTGATCAGCTTTATTCTATTGCTTCTTTTAATGATTTCATGTCAAGAAGGAACCGAAAACAAAACCAATAAAGATGTATTGGATCTGAAAAACTCCAATTTTGATGAAAATGTCCTAACCATTTTTGGGAATTGGATGGCAGAGGAAAATAATGTTAGTCTTGGTTCCTTAATGGAACATGAACTGAGTGATGAGAAGCTGGCATACCGGATCAAAGATCCAATTATAAGTGCAATCCATATTCAGGTTCCAAAAGCTGATTTTGGGTTTCTCCTGGAAAGCCCTTTCAAAGACAGTATCGCTTCCTATGGACCATTGATCTTCAAGACCGTTTCGGTAGTCACCGATCTCCATAAAAAACCTGTTGCCTACCAGGCCTTAGCTTTTTATAGATCTTTGGCGACGAGGGATAGCATACTATCTATCCTATATAAAGAATGGGGAAAGCCTGATCTTGAAACCGTAGTAAACAAATCGATTGGGTTAAAAGCCCAAGAATGGATATTGAATGATAGAACCATCCAAATAGTGCCGTTCAATGCTAAAGAACTAAGCCTGTCTTCATCAAGCCCTGATGACGATTATTACCAAGTTGACTTCCTAATGATCGATAATGCGCATAAAGAGGCGCTCAATAAGGCACATTACTATGAGTTTACAGAGGATATTGAGATAGAGGGAAAATTAAGGAACCATACTTATTTCGACTTGAAGAAGAATCAACTTTTTGCCGATAGGTTTTTGTTATATAGCGAAGAGGAAAAAGATAAGGGGGCAGGGAATTAAGTTTTAAAAGATACTTTGTAAGGCGTTAGTCAAAGTATCATTTTCATTCTTAATAGTTTCGGATCCATTGTTTTAGGACTTTCCGGTCTGAAGGAGCTTCTTTCCAGATTTCTATCCGGTAGTGATCATTGGGGTTGCGGTCATCAATTCCATTGTAAGGGTCATTAAGGTTATAGGAATAAATCCTGACCCTGTATGCCCCATTTTCTAATGGCACAGCGAGAATAGTTTCGCTATTTGGACAGTCTTGGATTTCCATAACCCCTGAAGTTATCTCCAGGCTTCCTTCTACGATATGGTCCGCTTGAGGATCAATGTCCTCATTTGGGGCCTCTAAAGTTTCCAGTTCACCCTTGACAATGGAGAAGTCGTTTTCAACGGAAACTCCCAACGTGTTTTTTTCCACCGCTAGGCGCTCCTTTAGCGCCTTGTCGCTCCAAAACTCCAGATCGTCCATTTCACTGACCTCAGCTATGTTCACCAAATAGAACTGGCCATACTGCGTGAAAAAATCGAGTTTGTACATTTTACTGCTTTTTAGGTGTTAATTGTATTAATGTATAAATATATTTAATTCGATTATTAAATAATGGGAAAATATGTAATTGTTTAACCACAAAAAAGTTTTATGCCTTAATATCAATAATCTGAGAAAACAAAACAGTCTTTTTAGGAAAAAGAATGTCGGCTAAAATTTAATTCAAGCTAATATTTGTGTAAATAAGTCAGGTAAAAAATTTTACAAGCTATAACCGAAATCCATTGTAACTTTTGCCTATTAGGTCTATGGTAGATTTTCTCTAGATAAAGTTCAAAATAGAGTGGGGAATTTAGAGTAATATTTTCCTTAATAATTATTGAAAAGTAAATATTAGTGCTGTTTCAAGATAAAATTGAAATATGAGCCAATTGAAAATTAGGATTTCAAGGAAGGAATATAGAAATGTGGCAGGAATGTTAGAAATACCTGATTTTCAATAAAAATACCTGTGCTGTCTGAATTGTAATATTTTCAGGGAAGAATTAACTAAAAAGTTCATTGATATCCTCTTTGCTTAGTGATTTCACGAAGCTCTCTTCTGTACTGATGAGTGAACTGGCCAGGGACTTCTTCATTCCCTGTAAGGCGAGGATTTTTTCTTCAATACTATCCTTGGCTATAAACTTATAGATGAATACATTTTTGGTCTGTCCGATTCGGTGGCTACGGTCAATGGCTTGTTGTTCGACTGCAGGGTTCCACCAAGGGTCTAAGATGAACACATATTCCGCTTCCGTTAGGTTCAATCCGACACCGCCAGCTTTAATGGAAATCAAGAAGACTTGGGTTTCCTCGTTTTCCTTAAATTCCTTTACGGCATTGTTCCTATCTGTCGTAGAACCGTCCAGATATGCATAACGGATTTTGTTCTTGTCAAAATAATCCCTGAAAATCTGAAGATGCCTTACAAATTGGGAAAATATCAAGACCTTGTTACCTTCATTTAAGATGGAATCCATGGTCTCTATCGCGGCATCAAATTTTCCAGAACCGTCCTTGTATTGGCTATCGATCATTAGCGGATGGTTTGCCAATTGCCTCAATTTGGTAAGCCCCTGTAACAAGGCAATCTGGGTCGCTTTCCCTGTGAAAGCACCGTCCAGCAGTGCATTTCTATATTCCGATTTTACCTTTTCGTAATATTCAGACTGCTCCTCGGTCATGCTGCAATAGAAAATCTGCTCCGATTTCGGTGGTAATTCCGTCGCAACTTGAGACTTGGTCCTTCGCAATACAAAAGGTTTTATGATAGCCTGTAGGCGTCTCGCTTTTTCCTCATCCTTTTTCTTTTCGATGGCCAGGACGAATTCCTTCTGGAAATAAGTGTAACTGCCCAAAAGGCCGGGGTTGACAAAGGACATCTGCGACCAGATATCAGCTACCGAATTCTCGATAGGGGTACCACTCAAGGCCAGTTTGTTCTTTCCTTTGATGTGTTTAATGGCCGAAAAAGACTTAGACCTTGGGTTCTTAATGTTCTGGCTCTCGTCCAGAATAATATAATTGAAGTAAAAGCCTGATAGCAGTTCTTCATCAATTCGCGCCACCCCATAGGTCGTGATCACCAAATCAAAATGACTGAAGGCAAAGTTGTTCTTGCTGCGGTAAGTTCCGGTATGTAACAATACCCGCAATTTAGGCGTAAACTTTTCAGCTTCCTTCTGCCAGTTAAAGATCAAGGAGGTCGGTACGATCAACAGGGAGGTTTTAGGCTGGTCGGCGGCCAAGGTTTCTTTCTGCTGCTGCAATAGCGCCAAGGTCTGAACCGTCTTACCTAGACCCATATCGTCTGCTAGAAGGCCGCCAAAGCGGTATTCCTGCAAGAAGTGGAACCAGTTGTAGCCAGCCTTTTGATAAGGACGTAAAGAACCTTTAAATTCTTTCGGTGTCTCGATGTCTGCGATCTCATCAAACTCCCCAAGTTTGTTCAACTTGCGCTGCATGCTGACTTGGGTATGTTCGGTGACATCGTTTAACAATCCGATATGTGTCCGATTTAATCGAATGCCCTCCTTTTGTGATGAAAACTGGAATAGGTGCTCATATTGGGAGAACCATTCCTGAGGAATAATGGCTATTTCACCATTTGGCAATTCAAATTCTTGGATCCTGTTCAATATATGCTGACGAAGATTGATGAAAGGTATTTCATATTCCCCGAACCGTACGATTGCGGATATGTCAAACCAATCGTTCTTCTCGGTGACTTCAATGCTGATGCTGGTCTTGCCGATCAGGAATTTCTTGTCATTATGGTTTTGGACGATATGGAAGCCAGCTTCGGTCAATTCCGAAAGGTGCTCATTGACCCACTCGATGCTGGAAATTCGATAGCCGTTGATCCCGGTAACAGGCAGGTAGGAACCAAATAGGGCGTCAGCACGCTCCAATCCATAATCTTCTAAGGTTTTGGCTTTCTTTTCCTCCCATTGTAGGGACCTTTTTATCCTGTAGAACTGATGGGAATCCTTTTCCTTGTCATAGACATAACGGACCGTCACTGGATGCTGTGCGCCCGCAGGAAAGCTGTATTCCCCATATTCAAAATACAGTTGCAGCTGTGCTTCTTGTTCTGGGCTATAGACGATCCTAAGTTGAGGGATCGCTTGTTCCCTGTAGTTGATGATCTCTAAACCTTCGGCATATACATGGTGCTTTTCAATCAGCGAGGTCACAAAGGTTTCGAAGTATTTTTTCTCCGTATTCCTTGGGATTGAAATAAAGCGTTTGTTTAAAAAGGGGGTCAATTTCTTGCCCTCAAGTTCTTCATCGAAATAATACAAGACATTCTCTAAGAGCAGCCAAGCCTGTTGGTTGACTATCACATCCGCATTCTTGTACATAAATTCCATGCGGAGCCCATCATATTTGAGGGTCGGAAAATAGCGTGTTTCCGTTTCATTCCTTCTGAAATGGAAAAGGATACTGGTTGGTTTATCCGCTATTTTCAGTTCCAGCTCTGCAGGATATCCATCCTTGCTCATCAAGAACAGTGGCTTATCGCCAATGTTGTTCAGTATATGTAATAAACGGCTTTCGATCTTTGGACGTATATGCTCGTAGATTTTTTGGTCAAAGATCTTGGAGAAGTAATCAGCGGGACGGATTGCTTTTTTATGGAACCGTTTGATCAACTGTGTCTGTTCAATTTCATCACAAAGACGGATCAGTTCATAATCGACTTCATCTAAGGCATCCGAAAATTCATCTACGGTATTGCTGAAAACCCTTTTATAGGATAGGGAATAAGATCCATTTTGGTTGAGCTGTACAATATGGGGTTCTATTAGGTAGCCCAGGTAGGGGTGCTTCCCTAATGAGTAAACCAAACGATAAGAAGTTATTGTGTCGACCTGCTGCATCCTATACTTTCCGTAGAAAAAGCTACTAATATACGTGTATTAGGTCTTTTTCTCCAAAATTAAGGAGGTTAAATTATTATGAAATATCGATTTTTCCTTGAAATACTTGGATTGCAGGTCCCGAAAGATAAACTTTGCTGAATTGATGCCCTATTTTGTGGAAAGAAATGTGAAGCTGTCCACCCAATACTCGGATCGGAATCTGAAAATCACCATCTTTGCCGGACTTCAATGCCACACTCATTGCCGAAGCAACCGCCCCCGTTCCACAGGCATAGGTCTCATCCTCTACGCCCCGTTCAAAAGTCCGCACAAAATACCCGTTTTCTTCCGCTTGGATAAAGTTTACATTGATGCCTTTCTCGCCATAGGTACTGTTGTTCCGGATCGCATGGCCATCTTGGAAAACATTTTTATGTGCTAAATCTTCTACAAACTCAACATAATGAGGAGAGCCTGTGTTTAGGACAAATGCCTCTCCATCCATACTGTATTCATTCACGTCAATCATGCCAAGGTTTACAGTATTTTGCTGGATTTGAGCATCATGTCTTCCGTCGACTGCCAAAAAGACAGTATCGCGGGAAATGATTCCAAGATCCCTGGCAAAAGCAACTAAACAACGCCCTCCATTTCCACACATGGTCCCTTCTTTCCCATCTGCATTGAAGTAAAGCATTTGGAAATCATAATTATTTGTATCTTGAAGAAGCATCAATCCGTCTCCACCAACCCCAAACCTTCTGTCACAAAGCTCTTGGATCAATTGTTGGTTATTGGCATCAAACGAGCCCTTTCTGTTATCAATCAAGATAAAATCATTGCCTGCACCCTGGTATTTGTAGAATTGGATTTCTTTTGACATTTTGTTGAGTTTCTGCTGTAAATTTAATATTCTTGTTACAATAAACCGAACTTTTGTTAAATCTTGTTAAATGCTTGACATAGCAGGCTTCCGTTAACATTTTTTAACTGACAAAAGTCTTTAAGGCCTTCTGAATGGTATTACATTTGAATTAGGAAACATAAATTAAAAAAAGTTAGATTAATTATAGATATGAAAAAGATAGGTGCAACCTTATTAGCAGCCATCATAGGAGGAGCCATAGCCGTGGGTGGGTTTAAACTCTTCGAAAACAAACAGATGGACAACATGACGTTTGAAGAACGTCAAAAAGTATATTATGCAAACAACCCCGGCGAAGAGATTCTTTCTTCTACCGGAAATCCGGATTTTACCCAAGCTGCAGCGGCAGTCTCTCCGGGGGTCGTACATATTCAAGTAACAATGGCAAGCCGTGGTAACCGTGGTGGTGGCGGTTCACCTTTCGATATGTTCGAAGAGTTTTTTGGCGTCCCACAACAACGCGGTCAGGCTCGTCCTGCAACAGCGTCAGGTTCTGGGGTACTGATCTCTCCTGATGGATATATTGTAACCAATAACCACGTGGTGGAAGAGGCCGATAAAATCGAAGTGGTCTTGACCGATAAGCGCAAGTACGAAGCCAAAGTGATCGGTAGAGATCCAAACTTTGACCTTGCCTTAATTAAAGTAAATGCTACTGGCCTTCCGATGGTTAAATTAGGTAACTCAGATAACGTTCAGATAGGTGAGTGGGTGTTAGCTGTAGGTTATCCCCTAGGTTTACAGTCTACCGTTACTGCTGGTATCATCAGTGCAAAAGGCCGCCGTATCGGTATCTTGGACGAACCGACCCAAGGCCGTGGATATGGTGGAATGGGTCAACAAGAGCAAATGATCAGCAATGCTGTTGAATCATTCTTGCAAACAGATGCCGTTATCAACAGAGGTAACAGTGGTGGTGCATTGGTTAATGCTAGAGGCGAACTGATCGGTATCAACTCCGCTATCGCTTCTCCAACCGGTACTTATGCTGGGTATGGATTCGCTATCCCAATTAACCTTGCTAAAAAGATTGTCGATGACTTCAAGGAATTCGGAAGTGTTAAACGTGGTTATGTAGGTGTGACCTTTACAGAGATCAACGATCAGTTACGTGCTGAAAAAGGTATTGAAGATGTAAACGGACTATATGTACGTGATGTATTGAAAGGTGGAGCTGCAGAAGCTGCCGGCATTAAATCTGGTGATATCTTGACCAAGGTTGAAGGCCGTGTCATCTACGGAACTCCGGACCTACAGGAATATGTTGCTCGCTTACGTCCTGGTGATAAAGTGAAGATCACTTACAAACGTGACGGTAAAGAGAAAGATGTTTCATTGACCCTGAAAGGTGAGGAAAGCAAACCGAAAACTGAAGATGCTGAATCTAGTGCATCTGCAACAGAGATCTTCAATAAATTAGGTGCTAGTTTTGTTCCTGCAAGCAATGCGCGCAAACAAGAATTAAACATCAAATCAGGTGTAGTTGTATCACAAGTACACAGAGGTGGTGTTTTCGAATACTTCGGCGTTGAAAGAGGATTGGTGATTACTGAAGTTAATGGTAAACCTGTAAACAATGTTGATGATGTAGAGGCTGCTCTAGGTAGCACTCGCCGAAACATCGTCCGTATTACCGGCGTACCTGAAAGAGGTAGTACCGTTCAATTCAATGTTCCATTGAAATACTAGTAAAAATAATAAAAAGTAAAAGGGGCCACATGGGATTGTGGCCCCTTTTGCCTTTTAGACTAATAGATATAAGACACAAGACCGTAGAACCTGCCCTAACGAGGGATTTCATTTAGTTAAGGTTGTCAGGATTTTAGAGAGAGGAACCGTACAGGTTCTTCACTAATTGTTCAGAATCAGAAGTAACTCAATAACATTGCCCTCTGAGGGTTGTATTGCCCAAATGTATCCCTTAAGCTGTCCAGTTGAGGCACGAAACATATCGGAATATTACGCACCTAAAGTCCAATTAGCGTCCTTAATATTGGCGTACAGGTACTCAATCAGAGATTGAGGATGGCAAGACCGAGTCTATCCACGAGCCATTCAGTTAGCCCGCCAGAAATTTCTTGTGTCTTGTGTCATATGTCTGTTTTTAGTGTCTAATATCTCATATCTCACATCTCAATACTAACTAGATAATGTTATATTTGAAACCATGAAAATACTAATGGTGTGTTTAGGGAATATTTGCAGGTCTCCATTGGCTCATGGCATTATGGAGCACATGGTTGCGGAGAGCGGGTTGTCTTGGGAGATAGATTCTGCGGGTACGGGAGATTGGCATGTTGGCCAGGCACCTGATCGTCGATCTATCCAAGTGGCTAAAGAAAGGGGTATTGATATCTCCAGTCAAAGGGCCCAACATTTTAATCCTTCCTTTTTTTCTAAATATGACCGTATTCTGGTGATGGACAAACAGAACTATGCAGACGTAGTGGGGATGGCCATATCTGAAGAAGATAGAGCTAAGGTTTCCCTGTTTCTGATCGATGATATTGTTCCAGATCCATACTATGATTCAAACATGTTCGTTCCAGTCTTTGAACTGATTGAATCTCGATGTAAAGAACTCATTCAAGACTGGTCAGAAAATTAAATTCATGCAAGCAGCAGAGATCAATAAGAAGTGGGCAGAATTGCAAGGAGCAATCGCCAAGAACTTCGATATGGACATTCCTGATATCAAGGTCATGCTTTTCCTGATTGGTGTTCAGGAATTGGGAAAAGGTCCGCAGGAGTTTTCAAAAAGAGAAAAAGAAGAGTTGATGCACATAGCGACCTGTAGACTTTTCAGTAGCTTAGGGTTTTATGAACTCGAAGGGCAGGATGAACAGGGCTGGCCACATTGGAAGCTCATTAAGCCGATTCCTAATTATACCCTTATGGAACAGGAAATGATTATCAAATCCTTGATAATTGATTATTTTGAAGATGTAAATTTCATTTAATATATGAGAAAAATTGTATTGTTGTTTGCCTTTGTGATGGGCTTGAGTTTTGTATATGCACAGACTCCAAAAAACTATTATGTTGAAGTAAAAACCGGTAAAGGCAACGGTATTATCAAACTCTATAACGAAACCCGTAAACACCGTGATAATTTTGTCAAATTGGTCAATGAAGGCTATTTCGACTCCTTATTGTTTCACCGTGTCATCCATAATTTCATGATCCAAGGTGGTGACCCTGATTCACGTTATGCAGGCAGCAGACAGCAACTGGGTAATGGTGGTCCTGATTACAAGGTCCCTGCTGAAATCCAAGCCGATATTATCCACAAGAAAGGGGCATTAGGTGCTGCACGTGATAATAATCCTGCCAAGGAGTCCTCGGCATCTCAGTTCTACCTGGTTCAAGGCCGCGTGTTCTCTGAAGCTGCACTTGACTCTTTGGAAAAATTTAGGTTGAAAGGCAAGAAATTGACCCCACTGCAAAGGGAAACCTACAAAACTATTGGTGGAACTCCTCATCTTGATGGTGAGTACACAGTGTTTGGTGAGTTGATCGAAGGAATTGCTGTTGTAGATAGCATTGCAGCGGTTAAGACCGATGACAACGACCGCCCCTATAATGATGAGCGTTTTGCCATGAAATTATTGGATAGGAGACAGGCATTGGACCTTGAACGCAAGTTGCAAGGGCTTCCTCCTAAGAAAGGCTTCTTTACCAAGCTGTTTGATTCCATGAAATCCAAAACCTACAAACTTCCTTAAGATGAAGATCATTACCTATAATGTGAACGGTATCCGCGCCGCTTTGAAAAAAGGCTGGCTGGATTGGTTCAAGGCTGAAAGCCCAGACGTAATCTGTATTCAAGAAATTAAAGCAACTCCAGATCAGGTTCCTGAACTGGTTTTATTAGAGGAGATGGGCTATGAGCATTATTGGTACCCCGCTCAGAAAAAAGGCTACAGCGGTACTGCTATCTTCACCAGGATTACCCCTAACCATATTGAATATGGTTGTGGCCATGAGGATTATGATTTTGAAGGTAGGGTAATCCGTGCCGACTTTGATAAAGCCTCCGTGATGAGTGTGTATTTTCCTTCGGGAACGACAGGGGATGTCAGACAGGATTTCAAATACAAATTCTTGGATGATTTCCAATTGTACAGCAATGACCTTTTGAAAGAAAAACCGAAATTGGTGGTCTGTGGCGATTTTAATATCTGTCACCGTGCCATTGATATCCATAACCCTAAATCCAATGCCAATAGTTCGGGTTTCCTACCGGCAGAGCGTGAATGGATGGAGAACTTTATCAACTCGGGATATACCGATTCTTTTAGGCGCCTCAACCCGGATCCGCATCATTACACTTGGTGGTCTTATCGTGCTGGAGCAAGAGGGAGAAACTTAGGTTGGCGTATCGATTACAATATGGTCTCCAATGATCTGAAGGACAGTATCAAGTCCTCTCGAATCCTTTCTCAAGCGGTTCATTCCGATCACTGCCCAGTGGAATTGATCTTGGACTAACTAGAGACGTTAAAAATATTTATATTGGATTGGCTAGAGAAAAACTCTGGCCATTTCTTTTTTTGTCATAAGTCTGTGCGATCTATATTTCGGTTTGACCTTATTCGAGACACATTCGGAACTTTCGCAAAATGTCCTGAGCTACTGTTCATTTTTCATCGGAGCATTGTCTTAGAAATTCGAAGATTTTGCCGAATGGTTCCGCAACATGTCTCGAATATGTCTCGAATGAAACCCTGTTTTAGGGATGATTTTTTCACCCTTGATTTGGGTGTTTTTCATGTGTATTACTGGATCACTTCTATATTGAATCGGACATTGGCATGCTGCTTTGGAACGATGACTGCAAACAAATAAGTGCCCATAGCGGTATAATTTCCGTTCTTGACTTTTGCAGAGTAGACTATCCCATGGTTCGCACAGTCTCTGTTGACCTGCTGACTAATTAGTGTAGCAGATATCCCTTGAACTAGTTTCTTGCCTATCAATAAACTTTGTGTCTTAAAATCTATTTCAGAAAACATTTTTGAAACTTCTTTGCAAGGCTCATTGGCCTCAGAATCGACAAAGGCAATTGCTTTCTCCAGTTCTGTCTTTGACTCAATGACGAGAAACCTATCTTCTAGTTTTTCATCAACTATACGGAATCTGCAAGTGGGATCAATGTTGATTGAAGTAAATTCAACCTCTTCCTCTTGGCAGTCCTCTGGAATGGATTCAGCACATCGAACCTGAATTAATGACATGAAAACAATGGCCAGGAAAAGGAATTTGGGGTACTTAGTGTTTCCCATGATAATTTAGATTAATGGTTTACTGTAATGAAGCTTTATAGGGCTAAATCTTGTGTGGTTTTTCTGAAAAGGAAGGGCTAGTATCTGAAAATAAAGTTAATGATTTTCTAAATTCAAACATAACTATTCATTAAACAGGGAGGGCCTAATTTATTCTAGCCTTTTTCTATACCGAATCAGTAGATTTTAAACTGATTTTCCTTATATTTATTTTATGGGCAAGAAGTTCGCAATATTTATGTTTACCATTACCGCCATTCTATTGCTGTATTGCACTTATGAACTCTATTTGGCATTTGGTACAAATGAACTTTCCTGGAAGGCTATTACCGGCCCTTTGTCATTGCTTATTTCAGCCGCATTATTCCTAAATAATGCCTTACGACCCACGAATCTGGGCTAATCTTATCAGCTTTTTACAATCTCTATATCAAGGAAAACGATTGAAAAGCGCTTAATAATTCATATTTTTATATCTATTCTTTGTTATTGTTAGTTTTTCAACAATAAACTGCTTAATATTTTGATTATATCATAAAATGAAAAAACCTATACTGGTCATCAAGTTTGGTTCGGCGGCCATAACGACCGATGGAGAAATTGATGAAAGAATTGTCCTGGAGATCGCTCGTCAATGCGCGCAGTTACAGCCGAAATATAATATTGTCATCGTTTCATCGGGTGCTGTTGCTGCCGGAAAGAAGTTTATCCCTAAATACACGGGTACCCTTGCCCAGAAGAAAGCCGCTGCAGCCATTGGAAACCCCCTGTTGGTGCGCACATATGGCACCTACTTCAAGCCTTTTAAGATTGCATTGGCGCAAAGTCTATGCGAGCGACATCACTTTGCAAACAGGAGCCAGTTTTTACAGTTGAAGAGTACCTACGAAACGCTGTGGAAGAATAATGTAATCCCTATCGCCAATGAAAATGATGTAGTCAGCAATAAAGAGCTCAAGTTCTCTGATAATGATGAACTAGCGACCTTGATTGCTGTGGGTTTTGGTGCCGAGCAGATTTTGTTCAGTACTTCAGTACCGGGGGTCTTGGACGAGCATGGGAAGGTAATACCGGAGTTGAAGATCATTGACAAAGCGGCATTGGCTTTGGCAAAGGAGGAAAAATCTGCTGTAGGATTAGGAGGGATGATCTCAAAATTGAATTTTGCAAGGTTGGCCAATCAAATGGGCATCAAAGCGGTTATTTTTTCGATGAAAACCGAGGATGGGATCTTGAAAGCAGTGGCTGGAGATACCGGGACGATATGCCAAGCTCAGGAGAAAAAGCTTTCCTCCCGAAACAAATGGTTGGCGAGTGGTAGTTTGATTACAGGCTTGGTACAGGTGGATAAGGGTGCTTTAGCAGCCTTGAACAAAAGAAAAAGTTTATTGGCTGTGGGTGTAAACAAAATTATCCAAGATTTTGAGGTCGGTGAGGTCTTCCAGATTGCTGATGAAGACCATGTGATCCATGCTGTGGCTAAATCGAAGATAGACTCGGTTTCGTTGCGGTCTAAGTCTGAGAAGAAGAATATTGAAATTGCGCATGCCGATGATATTGTGCTGCTATAAAGGAAATTAAAATGAAGAAAACGATATTAACCGAACTTGAAAATAGCAGAAAGGCCAAAAGAGCCATTGCACAATTGTCGATTGAAAAGAAGGCTGAAATACTGAATGCCATTGCGGCTGAAATATTGGATCGTTCCGAACAGATCATTGAAGAAAACAAAAAGGATTTGGACCGAATGGATCCTTCGGATTCCAAATATGATCGGTTGAGGTTGACTGAAGCAAGAATCCAAGACCTTGCTGACAGTGTGCGGGCTGTTGCTAAATTGGATGATCCTACTGGGAAGTTATTGAGCAGTAAAACGCTCGATAATGGGCTCTTGGTAGAAAAGAGATCGGTGGCTTTGGGTGTCGTAGGGGTTATCTATGAATCAAGGCCCAATGTGACCATTGATGTTGCGGTCCTTTGTATCCAATCGGGCAACGTTTGTCTGCTTAGGGGCGGATCGGATGCCTGGTACAGTAATTCCTATTTGGTTGGTTTGATCCAAAAGGTATTGAAAAGTTATGGGCAAGATCCGAATATTGTTCAACTGTTGCCAACTGATCGGGAACTTGTCGCTGAGCTATTGACGGCGGTCAAATATGTAGATATCATCATTCCTAGAGGATCCCAAGGCTTGATCGACTTTGTACGTGAAAACGCCAAGGTTCCCGTGATCGAAACGGGTGCAGGGGTATGCCATACCTATGTGGACAGGACCGCAGATCTGGAATTGGCAGCCAAGATTGTAGCCAATGCAAAGATTTCAAGACCATCGGTCTGTAATGCCTTGGACTGTGTCTTGCTGGACGAGGAGATCGTAGATGGGTTTGTAAAGAATTTAGTTCCCTTATTTGAGAAAGCTAAAGTGAAAGTATTGGCAGATGGTCAAAGCTATGCAAGCCTGAAGGAACAAGGCTATACGGAATTGGGTAAGGCGGAGGCAGATGATTTTGGCAGGGAGTTCTTGGACTTGATCTGTTCCATGAAGGTAGTATCTGGTCTAGAGGAAGCCCTTGATCACATTGCAAAGTATTCATCCAAACATTCTGAGTGTATTGTTTCTGCTGATTCAAAAAATATCCTGAACTTTATGAATGCGGTAGATGCTGCAGCGGTATATTCCAATGCGTCCACTCGATTTACGGATGGGGGCGAATTTGGATTGGGAGCCGAAATAGGCATCTCCACGCAGAAATTACATGCCCGTGGGCCATTTGCTTTAGAAAAACTGGTTACCGAGAAGTGGTTCGTGACGGGAGAAGGACAAATAAGATAGTTATGGGAATTAGATTTGAGAAAGATACCATCCTAAATTGGATCAATGAGATGGGGAAGTACATGCGGTTGGTCGTTGATCGGTACACTGCATTTGACGAAACAGAAGAACCGATGGACCTGACTGAAGGGTACACGGATTTTTTTAAGAAAGATAGGGGTTTCTTTTTAGAAACAGATACTGCTGGGTTAGAGGAGTTTATTGTGGCTTTGGAGCCGGAGCAAATAAGGCCATTGGCTCAATTGCTGATGTATGATGGTTTGATGAATCGGGACCATGCCTTATTGAAGAAAGCCAAGTTTCTTTTCGAATGGAACATGAAGAAAACGGGAGCCTTTTCTTTTGAAGATTTTGATTATTTATCAAAGATTGACAATGTTTTATAAAAAATTCCTCTTTTATAAGAGGAATTTTTATTTAAATAGCAAATTTTATTGCAAAAATTTAAAAAGCTGATTGTGTAGCTCGGAATTTTCCCGATTAACGGCGGAATTAGCCTGTTTATTGTATGCTCTGTTACAAAATAAATTTTTCAGTTAAAAAAATGAGTATTTATTTCTTTGATTCCTATTATTTTATCAATGAATAACAGTGCTTGGTTAAAAAAGTGATGAAAGTTATTGTTTCATGTTAATTTTTTGTTATATACTTGCCCAAATTATGGTAACTAATAGGACGCACTAACCTTCGTCCCTAATGAAAACAATTATTTAACAAAACTCAAACAATTATTATGAAACAAAAATTACTCAGCTTTTTTGTGCTGTTTATGCTGTCCATTGGATTGCTGAATGCGCAAAGTCGTCAGGTGAGTGGTAAGGTTACTGATGCTACAACAGGAACGCCCCTGTCTGGAGTTTCGGTAAAAGTTGTTGGATTATCCACAGCTACCCAAACTGATGAACAAGGAAATTACTCGATCATGGTGAATGAGAATGGTCGATTGACATTTTCTTTTATTGGATATGAGACCTTAACTCAATCCGCATCTGGCCGATCAACCTTGAATATTTCCTTAATTTCTACTTCTGATGCTTTGGATGAGGTTGTTGTTGTAGCCTATGGAACGGTGAAAAAATCTGACTTTACGGGTTCTGCGACACAGATTGGCACCAAAGAAATCGACAAAAGGCCGATTTCTAACGTGTTGACTGCCTTACAGGGGGCTGGTCCAGGTATCCAATCTAGCGCGCCATCTGGTGCTCCGGGTTCGTCACCAGGTATCCGTATTCGTGGTTTTGGATCGTATTCTGCAGGACAAGGCGCATTGGTTGTTGTAGATGGGGTTCCATTTGATGGGGGAATGACCAATATTAACCCTGCTGATGTGGAGTCCGTAACGGTATTGAAAGATGCTGCTACTATTGCGATGTACGGTTCACGTGGTGCAAACGGTGTGATCATGGTTACTACCAAACAAGGTAAATCTGGTCAGTCTGAGTTGAACGTGTCAGCGCAATACGGTTTCAATAAAAACGGGGTTCCGGCTTATGAAACTGTTGATGCAGGACAGTACTATGAATTAATGTGGCAGGCTTACACCAACAACCTGGCTTTTGGTTCGGCAAAAATCCCAATGGATGTTGCGAAACAATTAGGTTCTGGTCTATTGCCAAGAAATGCTAAAGGCTTACAGACTTACAATGGTAAAACATACCAAGATATTGTTCAATACCTAGGTAATTACAACGCTTTTGATGTACCTAACGATGCTTTAGTTGGCGTTGATGGTAAATTAAACCCGAACGCGAAGTTCCGTTATGAAGGATTTACTTCATGGGAGGACGAAGCTGCAAGAGCAGGAAAGCGTAATGAATATAACCTGAACTATTCAGGTGGTTTTAATTCTACTGACATCTATACCTCATTAAACTACTTAAAGGATAATGGATGGGGATTACGTTCGATGAATGAAAGATTCCAAGGTAGAGTTAACGTAAATACAAAAGTTACCGATTGGTTAAAGACAGGTGTGAACTTAAACGCTGCTTCTAGAAAAGCTGATTTTGCTTATGATGGTGGTGGTATCAACAACCCGTTCTATTTCTCTAGAGGAATTGCTCCAATTTATCCTGTTTATGTACATGATCCAGAAACTGGAAAGATCGTTTATGATGAATTTGGTGTAAAACGTTACGACTATGGTAACTTGGTTTCAGAGTTTGGTCTATCTAGACCTTTCAATAGCGGTCGTCACGCGATTGCAGAAACCATGTACAATACGAGTAAATCAAACCGTGACTTTATTGGTGCGAGAGCATATATGGACGTAAATGTATTGCCTTGGTTGACATTTACGATGAACTTCAGTCCGGATTTAGAAAATAACCGTTCAGAAGGATATGAAAATACAATTGTAGGTGACGGTGCTCCAGCTGGACGCTACAACCAAAGTTGGTACAGACAATTGTCTTATACATTCAACCAATTATTAAGAGCTAATAACACATTTGGACTTCATAACTTGGAAACTGTATTGGGACATGAGTTCTACTCGTACAAGATCGAGGACCTAAGCGGTATGAGAACCGGACAAGGATTCCAGGGGGTAAATGTTATGGAGAACTTTACTGATATCAGTTCATTGACATCAGGTCTTCGTGAAAATTCCATTGAGAGTTATTTTGGACGTGTAAACTATAACTACAACAGCAGATACTACTTAAGTGCAATGTTGAGAGCTGACGGTAACTCTAGGTTCCCTGCAAACTTAAGATGGGAGAATTTCTGGTCAGTAGGTGCTGCATGGAGATTGGATCAAGAAGACTTCTTCAAGAATGATTACACAGATCTATTAAAACTTAGATTCTCTTATGGACAATTAGGTAACTCTGATTTGAGTTCTTATTATCCTTATCAGCCAGGATATGAAATTGGTTATAACAATGCTTCAACCCCTGGATCTATCTATGCTTCATTAGGTAGTGATCGTTTGACTTGGGAAACACAAAAGCCATTGGACGTGGGTGTAGATTTCAGTTTCTTGAACGGAAGACTATCAGGTTCCCTAGAATATTATTATAGAAATTCAGATGGTCTATTGTTCAGCGTGAATCAGCCATACCATAATGGTGGTACAACTGCGGGATCATATGCGATCAACCAAAACGTTGGAGCAATGACCAACAAAGGTATCGAGGCAAGTGTAACAGGAGGTTTGATCAGAAAGGAAAACTTCAACTGGAACCTAACTGTTAACGTAACTACTGTGAAGAATGAGATCACAGCGATGCCTAAGGAAACTCCAGAGTTGGTGAGTAGCCCATACAAGCGCGCAGTTGGAAGATCATTGTATGATTATTATACAAGAACATACTATGGTGTAGATCCTGAAAATGGAAACGCATTGTACCTAGGACTTGCTGATGGTGTAACATACGATGCTTCAAACCCAGAACATAAATTGATCGAGAATAACGGACGTGTAGACACCGTTACTTCAAACCATAACTCGGCCCGTCAGTCATGGTTAGATAAATCAGCAATTCCTCCAGTTTATGGTAGTGTTGTGAATGACTTTACTTACAAGAATTTTGACTTCAGATTTGTTTTGACCTATAGTGTTGGTGGATATTTCTACGATGGATACTATGCAGGTTTGATGAGTTCAGGACCTTCAAATGGTGCTAACTTGCATTCAGATCTATTTGGAGCATGGAAAAACCCTGGTGATGTAACTGATATCCCACGCATGGACGTTGGTAGAACTTCACAACATGGTGCTGCTTCATCAAGATGGTTGACTAAAGCATCTTACTTAAATATCAGTGCGATCAATGTGGGTTATAGAATTCCGGAATCATTCTCAGGCAGAATCGGTATTAAGAGAGCGCGTATCTATGCGAGTGCTGAAAACCTATACTTCTGGTCTGCGAAAAAAGGATTTAACCCTGTGGGTGGTCTGACTGGTCCAACTGGAAATAGCTCATACAACCACGCGAGAACATTTAACTTTGGTATTAACTTCGGACTTTAAGACAATGAAAATATTTAATAGAAAATTACAATACCCTATTCTAGGAACAGTATTGACTGCTGTACTCTTCCTTTCGGGATGTAAAAAGGAGGCTCTGCAAAAAGACCCTAGTGATAAAATCAATACAGAAGTCGTATTTGCATCGACAGAGAATGCATATTCAGCGATCAATGGTATGCACCGTCTAATGTACTCGCAGTGGTATAGTAACCAAGCTGCGGGTGGACAGAGCGGTAACATGATTTATATGGAAGTGCTTGGTGACGACTTTGTCATGACCGGCGCAGCCAATGGTTGGTTCAATAGTGAATACAAATGGATCAGCCATAGAGATGCCAACTCATCGATCAACCAGTATAACTATGGTTTTTACTATGCCTTGATTGGAAACGCGAACCAGATCATCAATAATATCGATGGCGCAGCAGGTCCTGAAGAAGATAAAAACTTCATCAAAGGACAGGCCTTGTCATACAGGGCATGGGGCTACTATCAAATGATTCAACTATTTGGTAAACGCTATGTAAAAGGTGGGAATAACTCAGGTTTAGGTGTTTCCATTATCTTGGATAAATCTACTACAGCTGTTGAACGCAATACCGTTGAGGAAGTTTATACACAGATCAATAAAGACCTAGATGATGCGATTGCATTATTTGCAAATGCGTCAGGCAGACCTGATGTATCACATTTGAATATCGATGTTGCAAAAGGTCTGAAAGCTCGTGTTGCTTTGACTCAACAAGATTATGTAACTGCGGCAAAATTTGCCAAAGAAGCTCGTGCTGATTATGACCTGATGACCAACGCTCAATATATTGGCTCGTTTACAACATCTGCCAATCCAGAGTGGATTTGGGGTATCCGTCATAGAGAAGACCAACCAACCTATTTTTATTCGTTCTATGCTTATGTAGGTAACTTCAGTTCTACCAACACTCGTGGTAACCCTAAGGCGATTAACTCGTTGTTGTATGATAAGATTTCAGATACTGACGTTCGCAAGCGTGTTTGGGATCCAACTGGAGCGGATAAAACATTCCCAGTTGCAGCAAGTGGTGTTCGTATGCCATATATGACCAGAAAATTCACGTTGACAAACCCTGGAAATAGTAATGGTGACTTGATGTTTATGCGTGCTGCGGAAATGTACTTGATCGAAGCTGAAGCTTTGGCAAGATCAGGATCAGAAGCTGCTGCGAAAGATGTGCTGTTGGAACTTGCTGAAAACAGGGACCCTGACTATGTTCTTTCTACCAATACAGGAGCAAGCCTGATCGAAGAGATCTTGACCCAAAGAAGAGTTGAGTTATGGGGTGAAGGCTTCAGGTTCTACGATTTGAAGAGATTGAACCTTCCTTTGGATAGAAATGGAGCAAATCACATTGCTTCCCTTGCCGTGGAGTTTTCAATTCCTGCAGGAGATAAACGTTGGGAGTTCTTGATCCCTCAAGGTGAAATTGATAGAACCTTAGGTGTAGTGGTTCAGAACCCATTGTAGTACTAGATGTGAATCATTGAATTCCATTCATAAAAGAAGCCAGGCAATTTGCCTGGCTTTCTTTTCTTAGTTACACTTTGATTTATTAATAATTATACCTGTTTCTTATCTCAATACCTCTCTTGCGATGACCAAGCGCTGGATTTCAGATGTTCCTTCATAGATCTGTGTAATCTTGGCATCTCGCATCAGTCGCTCTACATGGTACTCTTTTACATAGCCATAACCACCATGGATCTGTACAGCTTCCACGCTATGCTTCATGGCCACTTCGGAAGTGTTCAATTTCGCCATGGCAGCGATCTTTCCGTAAGGAAGACCTTGATCCTTGGTCCAGGCAGCTTTATAGGTCAGTAACCTTGCTGCTTCAATATCTACTTCCATATCCGCTAATTTGAACTGAATAGCTTGATGGTCTGAAATAGGTTTGCCGAAGGTCTTTCTTTCCTTAGAATAGGCCAATGCAAGGTCATACGCCCCAGCAGCAATGCCTAAGGCCTGTGCAGCAATACCGATCCGGCCTCCATCCAAGGTTTTCATGGCAAACTTGAATCCGAATCCATCCTCACCGATCCGGTTCTCCTTTGGAACCTTGACATCGGAGAACATTAGGGAATGGGTATCCGAGCTGCGGATTCCCAATTTATTTTCTTTTGGGCCAATGCTAAATCCAGGAGTGCCTTTTTCAACAATGAGTGCATTGATCCCACGATGCCCTAATTCAGGGTGGGTTTGGGCAATAACAATATAGATATCTGCATTACCACCATTGGTAATCCAGTTTTTTGTACCGTTCAGTAAGTAATGGTCACCTTTATCTTCAGCCATGGTATGTTGAGAGGAGGCATCAGAGCCTGCCTCTGGTTCGGATAGCGCAAAGGCGCCCAGTTTTTCTCCGGAAGCCAAGGGTTTTAGGTATTTCTGCTTTTGTTCCTCGGTTCCGAACTCGTTCAAGCCGAATAGGACCAGGGAATTGTGGGCCGACATGATCACTGCCGCAGAGGCATCTATCTTGGCGATCTCTTCCAGAGCGAGTACATAAGCGAGCGTATCCATGCCTGCACCGCCATATTGTTCTGGCGTCATGATGCCCATAAAACCTAGTTCGCCCATTTTTTTGACAAACTCGGTCGGGAACTTGGCCAGTTCATCCCTTTCAATTACGCCGGGTTTAAGCTCCTGAGCAAATTCTCGGGCAGCTTCGCGGATCATTTTATGTTCTTCTGATAGTTCGAAATTCATCACTTTGCTTATAAGGTTATCTCAAATATAATTATATTTTATTATGCAAGCATAATAAAAACTAAAATATTATCTGTGTGGATGAAAAATATTTTATCCTGATAAACCTTTGTTCTGCCTTGAGTGTTATCTAGTTGTGAGCCATAAAAGTAAAATGATTGTAAGAAAAATCTGAAATCAGACCGCTGTATTGCGATTTACAATAAAATCTACTATATTGATAGAGTAAACAATTTCGTTCATTATAAACATTAATAGATATGAGTTTAAGATTAGGTGATGATGCACCAAACTTTCAAGCCAAAACAACAGAGGGTGATATAAATTTCTATGATTATATAGACGGCAAATGGGCTGTCCTGTATTCACACCCTTCAGATTATACACCGGTATGTACCACAGAATTAGGTCGTACGGCAAAATTGAAATCCGAGTTCGACAAGCGTAATGTAAAAGTGTTGGCATTGAGCGTTGACTCCGTTGAGGACCACAATGGTTGGGTAAAGGATATCAATGAAACGCAGAATACACAGGTTAATTTTCCTATCATCGCAGATGAGGACAGACATGTGGCCGAGTTGTACGATATGATCCATCCAAATGCTTCTGCGACAGCTACAGTGCGTTCGGTATTTGTAATCGGGCCAGACAAGAAGGTAAAACTTACCTTGACTTACCCAGCTTCAACAGGAAGGAATTTTGATGAGATCTTGCGTGTGATTGATTCCTTGCAGCTTACTGCAGACTATCAGGTGGCTACTCCAGCGGATTGGAAGGATGGAGAGGATGTAATCGTTGTTCCAGCGATCAAGACTGAGGATATTCCAGCGAAGTTCCCGAAAGGATATAAGGAGATCAAACCTTACTTGAGGACGACTCCGCAACCAAACAAATAAGCCCATCCGGTTTATCTGGACAGGATAATGTATAAGGCCAACTCTAGTTAGTTGGCTTTTTCTTTAAATGGATTTTTCTTTTTTCTAGGTACGATATACGAAGTGATCAGGGCAATAAGGGTCACGAGGCATAGTTGCTTTAAGATAGCTCCATAGTCGAGCTCAAAAGCGCTGTGTGATGACAAGAATTGAAAAACCTGTACAAAGATTGCCAATGCTAGAAAGATGAAAAAATAGGTCCAAAAGGTCCGCATATTCACTTTGTTTTTTTATTAAATATAATGAATAAGATATTTAAAATCAAAGTGATATAATTTTTGTCGGGAAGGGTAGGTATAAAAACAGACAAGGTGCTACATGTTTGTAACACCTTGCTTCATACAAAAGTCCAATTTATTTTTAATAGACCTTGACCATGTAGATAAAGTCTTGCAACTTTTTGATCTGCTCGGTACGAGGTAAATTTGATAGGCTATTTTTATTGTTCAGAACGATGTTCCCTTTCAGGGATTCTTCTGGGATACGGTTCAATGTTTCGATCAGCGCTTTGGTCTTGATCGCAAAAGCTGCTCCATCGAGACCTTTTTGTTTACCGGAGATAATACCGATGATATTTCCGTTCTTATCAAGGACTGGGCCCCCACTGTTACCCGGGTTTACGGGTACAGAGATTTGATAAGCTGTGGTATCACCGCTGTAACCTGTTGAGGAACTCAAGTAGCCTTCGCCATATACAGCTTCATCCCGTGGATAACCGATGGTGTAGATACCTTCACCAAGATCGGTGTTCTGTCTTCTGAACGTATATGGGATATTTGCCGATTGAGCGATAAAGTTTGAGTCTGAAATATGCAGGATAGCTAAGTCCTTCTCAGAATCCACGAAGATAATGGAAGCCTTATAAGAATCGCCTTTATTGTTTTGTAGGTGGATGGAGTCAGCTCCACTCACGACGTGAAAATTTGTTACTACGTAGCCATCTTTGGTCAGCATAAATCCAGTTGCACCATATTGAAGGGCATCCTGTGGAGCATTGCTTTCCTTGTTGATGTTCCTGATGGCATTGTGGTGAGCATTGACGTTGCGTTTAACGCTATTTATCTCTCTTTTAAGGGCGCTATAGTCCGAATTGGCTCTACGCAGCGTAGAGAAGTATCCGGTTGAATACAGCGTAGCTAAAGAAGAAAGAACGGCGACAGCAGCTGCTGCCACGGCATTGATCTTTAATTTCTTCCACAAACGAACCACAATAGTTTCGTTAGGCTGTTCCTGGATGGTTTTTTCCAATTGACTTTTAAACTCTGCACGCGCTTCATGGCGCTTCATGGTTTGCACGAATTCAGCATGCGATAGAAAAAGCGCATTCAAATCTGGGTCTTGATCGCACAACAGTTCAAATGATTCCTTTTCTTTAGGATCCATCTGGCCGTTGAGGTAGCGGTCTGCCAATTCTAAAAATTCTTGCTGTCTCATTTCAACTTTTACTAATCAGATTTTTGATCAAAGAAAAGCTTCTTCAATCGTTGTAAACATTTATATTTCTGAGTTTTCGCGTTGTCAGTATTGGTGTATCCAAACTTTTCGCAGATTTCGTTCATGGACTTGTTCCTGATGTAGAAATCCTTTAAGATCGTTTGGCAGGGTTCACCCAGTTGGCTCATTGCGCTGTCCATTTTGGAGAAGTCATTTTCTTTCTCGATATGGCTCTGGATGTCGCTTTCCACATCGGCAATTTCTAATCCGTCGGAGTCAGAAGTGCCCATGCTGTTTTCCCTTTTGTTCAGTTGCTTTAACCACAATCTCCTACATACTGCATATAGGAACGTACTTAACTTACTGCTGAGCTCGAAATTCTCATGAGTAACTTTATCGTACAATACCATGACCGCTTCCTGAAAAATATCTTTGGCTTCATCCTCCGTTCCTTTGTTTCCGGTAATAAGGTGGGATACGGAAGGATAGCAGGTTTTATAGATTTCTGAAATTACTGAGTTGTCTCCTTTTCGTAAACCTTCCAGCAATTCCTTGTCCTCACGGGTCTTTGGTAATATTTGTCTTATTTTACTCACTTATTAATACCCTAATTTTCAAATAGTAACCCAAGATTTGTTAAAAATTTTATTATTTGTGATTTCGTTTCCAAACGTAAGAGAATTTTTATGGAATATCAATCCAATTTATAATCTATTGACATTTTTTAAAAATTTGAAGGAATGACAAACTAAAAGACACCTGCCTGTCGGGGGTGTCTTTCATTTATTTGGTTCATGGGGCTTAAATCCCCGCAAATAGATTGTTGTAATACTCACCCAACAAAGGAACCGGTTTCTTGTTGCCATTGGCTGCATTGATAATCCCGATAATCCATAAGATAATCATCAATAACGCCGTTATGGCTGATATAATCCATCCTATAAATGGAATATAGCTCATTACACCGGAAACGAATAATGTCAAAAATATGCCCAATGATTGACGGATATGGTATGTTGCGAAATCATTCCGTTTTTCATTGTTCAATACAAAGGCAATTATAAGACCAATGATTGTTAAATAGGCAATTATGGCAATGTTTTTACCATCATTGATGATGTTGTTACCGCCACTTTCAATCGGAGTTTGTGGATTTTCCATAAGATTAAGGTTATAATTTAGATTAAAAATAAACAAATATTTCAATAAGTTTCTATTCATGTCCTTTAAGGTTCAATTTGCTCACGCTGAAATCGAATGAGGTGATTTCTTTTCATCTTCAAGGATGATTTTTATAAACAAAAGGTTTTGTAGCTTGTTACTCATTAAAATAGGAGAAAGAAGATCATGGAAGAAAAAATTATTCGCTATAAGCATCCTAATGGAGAGATAACGGTGCTTTGGCGGCCTAAGAAATGTATTCATTCGGCGGTATGTATCAATATGTTGCCCCGGGTGTATGATCCGGGGGACCGTCCCTGGGTGAAGCCTGAACATGCAAGTACGCAGGAGCTGATCAATCAGATTGATCGCTGTCCTTCGGGAGCTTTGCAGTATGAATTACATGGGGGTTAGAAAAGGAATTGGCATAAAACAAAAAAGGTATCATGGATTTCATGATACCTTTTGATTTTTTTGGCGGTCTGGACGGGACTCGAACCCGCGACCCCATGCGTGACAGGCATGTATTCTAACCAGCTGAACTACCAGACCAAAAAAATAAACTTAAAAAGAACAAATGAAAGACTAGCTTCATTTTAATTTTAGCGGTCTGGACGGGACTCGAACCCGCGACCCCATGCGTGACAGGCATGTATTCTAACCAGCTGAACTACCAGACCTAAAATCTCTTAAAATTAAAAAAAGAACTCTTTGAAGCTTCGCTTCTCTTTTTGTTAGCGGTCTGGACGGGACTCGAACCCGCGACCCCATGCGTGACAGGCATGTATTCTAACCAGCTGAACTACCAGACCTTTTTCCTTCTTTTCAGAAGGTGTGCAAATATAGTGTTTATTTCTATATCTGCTAATAAATTTTTGAAAAATCTTACTCTACGGCGCCTTCTTTCATCTTTTCTGCATTCTCAGCAAACTGCAATGCATCTATAATGTCTTGAATATCACCGTCCATAATTGCCGGCAGGTTGTACATCGTCAATCCGATGCGGTGTTCCGTTACACGGCCTTGTGGATAGTTGTATGTACGGATCTTTGCCGAACGGTCACCAGTGGATACCATGGTTTTACGTTTTGCCGCTATATCCCCGTGTTTCTTCTGTACTTCTAGTTCATAAAGCTTGTTACGTAGCATCTCCATGGCTAATTCACGGTTTGCTAACTGCGAACGCTCTACCTGACAAACAACTACGATACCCGATGGTTTGTGTGTCAACTGAACTTTGGTCTCTACCTTGTTCACGTTCTGTCCACCAGCACCTCCTGATCTTGATGTCTGCATTTCGATATCGCCTGGATTCAATTCCACGTCGACCTCTTCTGCCTCTGGTAATACGGCTACCGAAGCTGCGGAAGTATGCACACGACCCTGAGTTTCTGTGTCTGGAACACGTTGAACACGGTGAACACCTGATTCATATTTCAATTGTCCGTAGACATCCTCGCCGATTACTTTTAAGATAACCTCTTTGTAACCACCGGAAGTTCCTTCCGTCACATCCATTACTTCGTTTCTCCAACCTTTGGTTTCAAAGAAACGAGTGTACATACGGTAAAGGTCTCCTGCAAACAGTGCAGCCTCATCACCGCCAGTACCGCCACGGATCTCGATGATGGCGTTTTTAGCATCCTCTGGATCCTTAGGGATCAACATTAAGCGGATTTCCTCTTCTTTTTCCTCTTTCTCCGTATATAAGATATCCAGTTCCTCTTTGGCCATCTCTCTCAATTCCTGATCTTTCTCGTTGGCTAGGATATCTTTGTTGGTGTCGATATTGCTGACCATATTTTTGTAAATATGGTATTGCTCAACAATTTTGCCCAAGTCTTTGTATTCCTTGTTCAACTTTGCAAAGCGCTTCATGTCGCTGATGGTATCGGGATTGCTTAACTCTCTTTCAACTTCTTCCCAGCGCTCTTTTATGGCTTGTAGTTTCTCTAACATAAATTACATCTTGCTTTACCGCAGGGCGTTTGAAGACCATACACGGTAATTAATCGACAAAAATAAAGATTTTTATGCGCTTTTAAAGATACTAATGCGAAGAAACTGCTTTTAGCCCAACAATTGACCCGATTAAAGTGATAATAAAGAAGATGCGCCAGAAATCTGTAGGTTCTTTAAAGAAGAAAATACCCATTAAAACGGTACCTACAGCACCGATTCCGGACCATACCGCATAGGCAGTTCCTAAAGGAAGGGTACTGGTTGCTTTGATCAATAAACCCATACTGATAGTTACACTGATTAGAAAGCCTAGGTACCAAAGGTACATTTCAGTTCCAGTGGCATCTTTGGCGCGGCCAATACAATAGGTGAAGGCGACTTCAAATAAACCACCAATTATTAATATTATCCAATTCATTGCTGTATTTTTTTAATGGCGCAAAGGTCTATTTTAATTTAGCCATTTCTTTTTACAATTGTTAAATTTTTATCTTTTTATACCGCGTATACGGCTCAATGTAACTTGGGAGATGCCTAGATAGGAAGCAATATAGCCTAATTTGATCCGGTTAGTGATGTTTGGAGCCTTTTTTAAGAGTTCCTCGTAACTCTCATACGAAGACCTGAAAAGGCGGAGCATCAACCTTTCTTCAATTTTTAAGGCTTCAAGTTCGGCTAAGCGGCGGCCCCAATTGCTAATGGAGGTATGGTTTTGGTAAAGATCCTGTAGCTTTTGAATGGAGAGACGGTATAATTGGGATTTTTCTAATGTTTGTATGGTCTCATAGCCGGGTTGCTGATGGATATAGCTATTCAAGGACATCAGGACTTCACCGGGAAAGGTAAAACCAAGGATGATTTCCTTTTCTATTTTATGATAATAGATCCTACAGATCCCTTCTTTCTGGAAATAGAGATAGGGGCTGGTTTTATCAGCATAGATTACGGTGCTGTTCTTGGGGACTTCAATCAGTTCACAGATGCCTTCCAATAAGGAAAACTGTTCATCATTCATCGGGTAGATCGAGTTTGCTATTTCTCTGAATTCCATTTTTCAAGTTTAATTTCTTGCCCGTCCCAAACAGCATAAGTATGGTAGTTGATCCATTCGCCTAGGTTAATGATTCGGCTGCTGTTTTTCAATTGAATATCATAGGGTAGATGACGATGTCCAAAAATGAATAAGTCATAATGCTGTTTCTCGAGGATTTCCTTGGCATAAACAATCAGCCACTCATTCTCTTCTCCAAGGAACCTTTCTTCGGCATTATTGGATATGCGGCTATGTTTGGACCAGCGCTGTGCAATCCCGATCCCGAGATTAGGGTGTAGCCGGGCAAACAACCATTGGCAGAGTGAGCTGCGGAATATTTTCTTGAGAAATTTGTATTTCGAATCACCAGGGCCCAATCCGTCGCCGTGGTGGATATAAACGGATTTTCCATTGAGGTTGATGACTTTCTCATTGGATATGATTTCCGCTTTCAGTTCATCTTTCAGGTATCCGAACATCCACATATCGTGGTTGCCCTTAAATAGCGTGATTTTGATCCCCAGATCAGCTAATTCAGCCAATTTCCCCAAAAATCGGATATAGCCTTTTGGTACAACCGTGCTGTATTCAAACCAAAAGTCAAAGATGTCCCCAACTAAATAGAGCTCTGCAGCGTCGGTCTTGATGTAGTCCAGCCATGAAATAATATGCTGTTCCCTAACCTTGGATTGATCCATCGGATAGGAACCTAAGTGGAAATCTGATGCAAAATATATTTTATTGCCTGAGCTCATTCAGGTCAAAACTAGCATAATAATTACGGATTATCAAGACAGGGTAATATTTGGTTTAATGGAATTAAAACCAATATAATGAAGGGAATGGTAGGAAGGGAGAGAAATGAAAAAAGTTTGAACAACAAGTACCGTGATTTCCTTGCTGTCCAAACTGATATTATTAACTGTTTAATCAATGAAAATCTAGTCACGCTAGGTATGCAAATTTCATTTGGATTTGACTTGCAAATTATTTCATTAGTTTTGTGCTGAACTAATTGTACGATCAATATGATGAAATATTTAAGTATTGGCATCCTTGCTGTTGGATTGACAGCTTGCCAACAAGAAAAAGTAATTGAATCAAAAGCAGACATTAGCGTGAAACCCTACCCCAAAACCCAAAAAATAGAACAAAAAGACATTTTCTTTGGAACTGAAGTCGAAGACCCATACCGTTGGTTGGAAGATGATCTTTCCCAGGAAACCAAAAACTGGGTGAAAGAAGAAAATGAGGTAACGGAAGACTACTTAAGCCAAATCCCTTTCCGTGAACAGATCAGAAAACGTCTAGAACACCTTTGGGACTATGAAAAGGTATCCGCACCTTTCAGATCCGGTGACTATATCTATTTTTTCAAGAATGATGGGTTGCAAAATCAAAGTGTGTTATATCGCAAAAAAGGTGATGAAGGTAAGGAAGAGGTCTTTTTGGATCCTAATAAACTTTCATCAGATGGCACAACCTCATTAGCGGGACTGTCCTTTAGTAAAGATGGGTCTTTGGTTTCTTATCAGATCTCTGAAGGAGGTTCCGATTGGACCAAGGTCATTATCCTTAATGCGGAAGACAAATCCATTGTAGGAGATACCCTGATGAATGTAAAGTTCAGTGGAATGGCCTGGAAAGGTAATGAAGGAATCTACTATAGCTCTTATGACAAACCAAAAGAAGGCTCTGCATTATCTGCCATGACAGACCAACACAAGTTGTTCTTCCACAAATTAAACACGCCTCAAAACACAGATGAGCTTGTCTTTGGCGGACCGAAAACACCGAGAAGGTATATTGGCGCTGGCCTGACGGAAGATGAACGCTTCTTGGTCGTTACGGCTGCCAACTCAACTTCAGGAAACGAACTCTATATCAAAGACCTTTCAAAACCTGAGTCTCAGTTTGTCACCGTAGTAAACAATATGGAGAAAAACCACTATGTCCTGGACAATGATGGCGATCGTCTGTTGATCTATACGGAATTAAATGCACCGAATGGCCGCATTGTGCAAACAGATATCGCTACTCCAACCCCAGAGGCTTGGAAAGACCTGATTGCTGAAACGGATCAAGTCTTGAGTCCATCAATTGGTGGGGGTAAAATATTTGCCAGCTACCTTAAAGATGCAACGACCCAGGTGAAGCAATACGATAGAGCCGGTAAGTTTGAACATGATATTGAATTGCCAGGAGTAGGTTCTGCAGGTGGATTTAGTGCAAAGAAGGAAGAAAACGATCTTTATTATTCTTTCACGAACTATGTTAATCCAGGTACGATCTATAAATACGAAATTGCATCGGGAAAATCAGAGATTTACAAAAAACCTGAGGTCCAATTTGACCCAACCAAATACGAATCCAAGCAGGTGTTTTACACGTCCAAAGATGGAACCAAAGTCCCAATGATCATCACCTATAAAAAAGGAATTAAATTGGATGGAACTAATCCGACCATGTTATATGGTTATGGGGGCTTTAATATCTCCTTGACACCTTCCTTCAGTGTGAGCAATGTCATCCTACTGGAACAAGGTGGCGTCTATGCAGTCGCTAACCTTCGTGGTGGTGGCGAATATGGTGAGAATTGGCACCTAGCAGGGACGAAGCTCAAAAAACAGAATGTTTTTGATGATTTTATTGCTGCAGCAGAATACTTGATCAGCGAAAAATACACCTCTTCGGAGAAACTAGCGATCTCTGGAGGATCCAATGGAGGTCTATTGGTTGGTGCATGTATGACCCAAAGACCAGAGCTTTACAAGGTAGCATTTCCAGCGGTAGGCGTTTTGGATATGTTGCGTTATCATAAATTTACTGCCGGTGCAGGTTGGGCATTCGATTATGGAACAGCTGATGATAATGCTGAAATGTTCAATTACCTGTTGAAATATTCTCCATATCACGCTTTAAAGGCAGGTACCGACTACCCAGCGACGATGGTTACCACAGCCGATCATGATGACCGTGTTGTTCCAGCACATTCCTTCAAGTTTGCAGCTAGACTGCAAGAATACAACAAAGGATCCAATCCAGTATTAATCAGGATTGATACAAAAGCTGGCCATGGAGCAGGTAAGTCAACTGCCATGGTCATTGCTGAACAGACCGATAAATGGTCCTTTATGTTCCAGAACATGAAGCAGGGCTATAAGGAAGTTAAATAAATGAAAGAGGCTCGGAATTGTTTCCGAGCCTCTTTTTATTAGGTGTTGATACCTTATTTTTTAATCAATTTATAATAGTACTTCACGTTGGCATAGGCAAGCGTATCCGAAGTTTCGGTCATATCATCCTTACTCGGGAAATGATAGGGATTTCCCCAAAAGAAATCCTTGTCAGAAACGAGTCCTTCACTCCGATTATCTAGATAGAAAGAAGATTCTTTTCGTTTTTTAATCAAGCGACTATAATTGCTCTCATAAATGATTTCTTCCTTGGTACTTGGATAAGTTCCGTAGTATTGCCAAAAATCAGCATAAATATTCCATCGGAATAAGGAGTCCTTTTCACCGACCTTGAATCCAAAGACATTACTCTCATATTCATTGGGAAATTCAGTCAATGTATCTCTTCGTACCATCAATGAATCATATTTGAAATAGGAAAGCTTGTTCTCTTTCCCAAAAGAGGTCGTAAAATAAGTGTTAGGATCGAAACCTTCGGATTTATCTACAGCCCCTTCCTTTGACCCAACATACAATTTGGCATTGACGAGTTCAAATCGATCAAACTTATAAATCATGGGTTTGTTTGGATCCTCCTTGACATCTGGATCAATGGGATCCTTGGTACAGGAATAGCTAAATAATAACGGGAGAATAAATAGCAGGGAATTCTTAAAGTTAAGTGTAAATTTCATAGCATCTTGGTAATAATAGGATATGCAACAAATTTAGAAAGATTATTTATCAAAGGGAAATATTAGCCATTTGAATTTCGCTGGAATTCCCAAAAAATGCGTATATCAAAAAAAGAAGCTATCTGTTTTAGATAGCTTCTTTTTCTAAATTAAAATATCTTCCGACTCATAATGAGTTGGATAGGGGGATATGCTCTGTGTTCTTACCAGAATTATTTCACCCAAGTAGGTTCACCTTTTTTCATTTTCTCCAAGGTTGCTTGGTATTCAGCCTTACTGCCTTCATCCACTGCAGCAATAGCTTTCTCCTGCCATTCGATAGCTTCTTTTGTTTTTCCTACTTTGTGCAATAGGTTGGCGTAAGTATCCATTAATGCTGGATCATTTGCTTCTTCAAGGGATTTCTTGCTCCATGCTAAAGCCGATTCAACACAGGAAGGATCATCACAGTTCTCAAATATGGCCCAAGCAAACGAATTCAATTGTGATGCATTTACTTTAGAAGGGTCAAGGTTGATATAGGCTTGAACAGCATCCCTGAATGCTGGCCAATTTTGCTTTCTGGCATAGTAGTTAGGTTTGAAGCTGGCAATAGAATTCGTTAAAGAAATCGTTGGATACTTCTTGCTCACTTCCTCTACCGTTTTATCAAAGATATCAGTTTCAGACTTCATTACCACTGGAGCTATCTCTGAATTGATAATGGATACCGAAAGGATTTGGTCTGTTTTTCCAGCGCCTAATTTAGCATCAACTTTCTCTTTGTTTTCCAGAAGGGTATTGAATGCTTTAGATCCTGGTTTACCCACGTTTTTGCTGATCAATTTCAGAACATCGTCTTCCATTAATTCCTCTGCTGTAGAGTTGTTGATGACACTTTCAACAGCTTTGGCGGTCAATTCTCGGTCATAGGCCTTTACCGCTGCTGTAGCCATTGATTTAGCGGTAGCTTTATCATTGGGTTTGTCATTGAATTTCTTAACCAATGTTTCGTATTGCGTGTTTGGATCTAGACCTTCTTTTGCAGCTGCAATGAATTGGTCTGCCTCACCACCACCAACAATGCGGTGTACCAATTCGCCATCCGGACTGAAGATCAGGAAGGTTGGGTATGCCGCAACTTTATAATCTTTTGCAAAGCGTTTCGCTTCTTCGCGCCATGATTTAACATCCTCATTATCCGCTGGCGTTTCATCCATTTGGATTTTCAGGTTCACAAAATTCTCATTAAAGAAGGAACCTACCTTTTCTTGAGGAAAGATATTGGCAGCCATCCATTTACATGGTCCACACCATGTCGTAAAGGCATCAACAAATATATGCTTGTTCTCTGCTTTGGCTTTTTCTTTCACTTTGGCCCAAGTCGTGTTGTGCTCAAAGGAAATTCCTTTCTCTTGGCCGATTGCCAAAAAAGGAAGAGTGAATAACAATAATATTAACTTTTTCATAATCAGTGTTTATTACATATTGTGGAATTGTAAAAACTAAGTTAATTATTTAAATGAAAAAGTCCCGATTTTTATCGGGACTTTTGATATTTTATTTAAGATTAAATACCTAATTGTTTCTGCATGTTTTTATCCAATGCTTTCTTATGAACCAATAAAGAAATTGTTTTGTAGCGAACAAATTCTTTAGTTGCGTAAAGGTATCCTTGGTAATCATTGGAAACTCCCCATGAGTTTTTCACGATATAGTATTCTTTTCCGTTTTGATCCTTCACTTTACCTACGATATGCATACCGTGGTCATCAGTCGTTTCGTAGTTGTCAAAAGCCTCTTGTCTTTGGTCTGCTGTGATAGCTGGTTCCGCTTTAGGACCATTGAACAATTGATCTACTTCCTCTTTGCTCATTTTCTCGATCGGTTTCTCCGGTACGAAAGCAACCCCGTTCTTCCAGCTGAATGTTTTCTCAGAAACATCCGTAGCCCAAGCTACAGTGAATCCTTTTTCTAAGGCTTTGTCGATGATATCTGTTAGATCATTGATCTTCACATTATAAAAACTCTCAAACGACCAGTTGTCTGGAATCAAAAGGACAAACGGTTTATAGTAGGCATGTTCCTCAAATGAAGAGATCCCTACGTAGTCGTCAGGATTGATGCCGATTACTTGGTCAGCAAATGTTCTTGGCGTATATGTTTTTCCTTTGTACTGGAATGATTCTGGAACTTCCCCTAAGTAAGAGTCCATGGCACCGGTAAATGCGCTCATCCAGTTTTTTGAAGGTTTCTTGCTTTTTGCAACTGTCTCCGTGATGGATTGCAAGATTGGACTCATCTCACTGAAGTTGTTTCTGGATTGTCCCTCTGGCAGTCCTGTATATACATCATAAGGTACAGCACCGTATTTTCTGAAGATCGTCAATACATCATGCAATTGTCCACCATCACCTTGCGCTTGCTCACCATGTAAACGAACGAAGTTCTTCGCTTTTTCAACATATGTATTGCGTGCTGTATACAATTGGGAGATTTCAACGGGGTCTTTACCCATACGGATCATTTCTGACTCTAGGAATGAGTTTCCTGAGTATGACCAACAGGTCCCTGATGATCCCTGATCTTTAATAGAAGTCCTTCCTAAGTTGATGACTTCTGTGAACTTAAACCCTTCCTTGCTATTGTCGCTTGCATTTCCTTTTAGGGCATTTATTAGATTGTCTTGAGCTTGTACTTGTGTAGCAGCAAAGAACGCGGCTGCAATTAGAATAGATTTACTCCAATTCATATGATTTGTGTGTTTTTTTTAATTGTGCACGAATTTATTAATTATAAACCGCGAACAAGGGTAGATTTTGTAAAAATATTAGCACAAATATTTCAATAGGATTAAGATTAGCCTTCTATAAAAAGAAACGGGCTGGTGATATCACCAGCCCGTTTCTAAATTCTTTATGCTTTATCAAAATCCTGCTTCTTCGGAAAGGCTAAGGATGCAATGATACTTAGTGCTAGTATTCCTATAATGACGATCAGGGAATGCGAAGTCGTAAAGCCCCATTCTTTCAGGTAACTGTGCAACAACATTTTCAGACCGATGAAGATCAATAGGAATGCTAATCCGACTTTCAAATAATGGAACTTGTGGATAATGTTTACCAATAAGAAGAACATTGACCTTAATCCCAGGATCGCAAAGATATTGGAGAAGAATACAATATAAGGGTCTTTCGTTACCGAGAAGATCGCAGGGATCGAGTCAACTGCAAAGATCAAATCGGTAAACTCGATCACCAAAAGGACCAAGAACAAAGGTGTCATGTATTTTTCGCCATTTTCAATATGGAAGAACCTTCCTTGGTCTAACTTATGGGTTACTTTAAAGTGTTTTGAAGCAAATTTTACCACAGGGTGGTTCTCCGGATCAACCTCTTCCTCTTTGTTTCGGTTGATGTACATATTAAATCCAGTATAAACCAGAAATGCACCGAATACATAAAGGATCCATCCAAATTTGGTGATCAAGGCTGCACCTACGAAAATAAAGATACAACGCATGATAATCGCCCCTAGGATACCCCATACCAATACTTTATGATAGTATTTCTCAGGAATACCAAATGAACTGAACAAAAGAACCATAACAAAGATATTGTCAACGGAAAGGGCATATTCAACCACATAACCGGTCAGGTATTCCAGGGTCAGGTTCTTGTTGTAGATATGGATACTGCCCGCTAGGTCGTTTTCATTAATGGTAATGTTGTGGAAATGGTTTGCGACGACTTCCTTGAGTCGAGCCATGTCATGAACATTGTGGAGTTCATTCCCCCAATAATACAGGAGCAAGCCAAACAAGAGGGCAAAGGTTACCCAGATGGCACTCATGATTGCTGCAACTTTTAACGATACTGGTTTGTCACTTTTGGAAAATAGACCTAAATCTATCGCTAGCATCAGAATTATAAATATTATAAATCCGATCATAAAAAGTGCTTCGTGGCTCATATTCTATTTTTTTCTTTCTGTAGTGTAACGTACTAATTGTTCTAATCCTAATTTATATTCTCCGCCGTTCGGGATGGTATCTAAGATATCAAAAGCTTCCTGCTGATATTTCAGCATTTGCTCCGTAGCATAGTCCAATCCGCCGTTGATCTTGACGAAATTGATGACTTCAGCCACTTTTTGCGCATCTTCATTATGATGCTTCACTAAGTTGATGATCTTCCTTTTCTGCGCCTTATCAACGACAGAAAGGGCATGGATCAAAGGCAAGGTCATTTTCTTTTCCTTGATGTCGTTACCAACCGGCTTTCCGACATCATCCAAACCAAAATCAAACAGATCATCCTTGATTTGGAAAGCTATTCCAACCTTTTCGCCGAACAAGTGTAGCTTTTCAATGGTTTCTGGATTGGCTCCAGCTGATGAAGCACCGATGGCACAACAGGAAGCAATCAAAGAAGCCGTCTTTTTACGGATAATATCATAATAGATTCCCTCTTCAATATCCAGATGCCTTGCTTTCTCAATCTGCAGTAATTCTCCCTCGCTCATTTGCTCCACAGCTTCCGAGGCCAGGCGCAACAGGTCATGTTCCTTATGCTTTACCGATAACAATAAACCCTTGGAAAGCAAAAAATCGCCAACCAATACAGCAACCTTGTTCTTCCATAGGGCATTGATCGAGAAAAATCCACGTCTCTCATTGGAATTGTCCACTACATCATCATGAACCAAGGAAGCAGTATGAAGTAATTCTACCAACGAGGCACCATGATAGGTGGATTCGGTAATACCTCCGGTCAATCCAGCTGAAAAGAAAACAAACATAGGTCGCATCTGTTTTCCCTTTTGCTTAATAATATAACGTGTAATACGGTCTAACAGCGGGGCGGAACTCTGCATAGATGCCTTGAAGGTCTTTTCAAAGCGTTTGAGATGTTCTTTTATAGGAAGTTGTATTTCGTCTAATGTTAACATGTAGTGGGTATAAAACCTTCAGGTCAAACTGAATCGCAATAAAAATACTAAAATTATGCTTTAGAAGCTAAGGTATTTTCAAGCTGTTGGTACCATTCTTCACCGTATTCACGAATCAAAGGGTCTTTCAGGAACTTATAAACTGGGATTTTAAGTTCTTGCCCAAAACTGCAGGCATCTTTACAGATATACCAACGGTCATAATGCAAAACATCAAACTCAGGGTAGTGCGTAGCACGGATAGGATAGAGGTGGCAGGAAATCGGTTTCTTCCATTGCACATCTCCCATTTCATAGGCTTTTTCAATACCGCATTTCGTAATCCCGTTTTCCCAGGTTACATAGGCACATTCCTTATTGCCGCCCACACAGGTCGTCGTCAGGTCGCCATCGGCATCAACCACTGAGGTTCCCTGCTCCTCAATGGCTTTTATCCCCGCCTCAGTGAGGTAGGGTTTTACTTTTGGATAAATCTCCGCTAATATCTTGGTCTCAGCCTCCGTCAATGGTGCTCCTGCATCGCCTTCAATGCAACAAACTCCCTTACACTTGCTGAGATTACACACAAAGTCATTGTTGATGATATCCTCATGAACAAGGACATTTCCTACTTCTATCATTTTCTATTTTGAATAACTTACCCTCTTGCCCAATGGATACTTTAGACCATCTGCACTCACTAAATCCATAGTCACTGATCCAATCAAGATTTCCACTTGAGCCTTCACAGGTATACGATTGCCATCATTGGTAACCCAAAGATACAAACGACTGCTCTTTTTAAAGATTCTTCCTGGAGATATTTCTGGACTAAGCTTGATACATTCAAGTTCTCCCAATACCGACTTTACCTTTTCAACCCCAATATACTCAACACCAAGCTGTGCAACCTCATCGTTCAAAAAGTAAGTGATCTTAAATTTATCGCCAGACTTTAAGCCTGAAAAATCTAGGTTCCTGGAAAAATAATATGCAGATACCAAATCAAAAGTCTGCTGGGTCGGACTGGTGAAAGTACCTTTTTTACCCTTTACCTTCTTGGTCTTATGATCAAATGTCGCATATTCTACCCTACGATAGTTGTTCTCCCTGATATTCTCGGTATAGAGAATAGGAAGGAAGTTGGACTGATCTATATAGGAATCATACTGGTTCTTGACCGTGTAAAATTTGGAAAATGCTCCAGAGGTCTGCCCAAAGGCCGACAAATGGATAGCATCGTTGATCCCAAAACTATATTTTGACTCCTGAACTGAAAGTGTTCCAGTTGCTGCCGAAATAAAACCATATCTAAGCTTATATTTTAATATTTCGCCGGGCTTGAAAGTAGGTTCTTTTAAATAGGGTAGCGTTTGTCCAATGACCGTGGTCATCAAAAAAACACTGAATACAATTAATGAAATAAATCTTTTCATACGGGTTTGACAGCAATTATATTGGAAAGTTTAAGATTTTCGCTTGAATACAGGGACAGTGGAACAAGGTTCTCCGTACATGACGCTTTTGGCAACCTTGCTTAATTGTGTTGTAAATGTAACAAAGGCTGATTCAGGTACCGGAATATCTCCACAACCTTTTACTACGATGCGTTGGTCCTGGTACTGGCTATAGTCCAGGGTAGAAAGGGCATGGTCAAATAAGATCTTGCGCACATAGTCCTCATCCCCAAAATGGATCGATAAGGCTTGATCAGCTAATTTGGTAGATAGGAGCATATAGGCCCAGGTAGGCACAATCGCATCTGCAGAACAGATTATCCCGATATGTTTGTCCTTGTATTGGGTCCAGTCATGGGTTTTAATGAATTCCCTGAAGTCTTTTTCCTTAAGGATCAGACCATGGAATAAATTATCCTTGATATCATAAATTTCAATAGCGGCTTTTGGAGCATGCTCTGCCAAATCAATCGTTATCAACCCGCTCTGAGCGACCTTGTTTATTATGTTTTCTTGAATGTCCATTTCTATAAAAATAAAAAAAGCTGGATAACATTCGTCATCCAGCTACAAATTTAATCAATTCTATGTTAATAGAATTTAATACGATTGTCAACAATCTTCGCATTGTCCTGTAGGGCTTTCAAGATAGTTCCCCATGAGCGTTGCGATTTTGCTTCTGTGATCTGCTTTTGTTGTGTAGTCAATTCCTCGCCAGCTAATGCCTTAGGATTTACAAAACCTGCCACTTGAACAGCATAGATGCCTTGTTTTCCTTCGATAGACTTAGATGGTTTGTTTGGCTGAAGACCAAATACTGTACCTACGACAGCATTCTCAACAGCTACGCCCGGAATTACTGGGTTCGCTAAAACAACATTGTCTACTGTCTGAACATTCTTGCCTAATTTCTGAGCCACCTGATCGATGTTCCCAGCTCCGGACAATGCATTGTTCATTTTCTCCTTTAACATGCGTGCTTTAACTAAATTCTTAACAACTGGCTCAATTAATGTCTTAACTGATTCCAATGGCTGGATTCCCTTTGGTTGAATGTTGGTTACCCGTGCAACGATAAAGTTATCCGTAGTTTCATAAACCTTGTCGCTAACCTCTCCGTTTTTAGCCTCAAAAGCCCAACGGATTAGCTCTCTAGGTACTTCAACTCCACCTAACATATTGTCCATAGCAACAGTACGGTCGTTTTTCAAGATCTCAACGTTTTGTTGTTTCGCGATATCATTGAAATTATCTTTGTTTGCTGCTGTGTAGAATTGGTTCGCTTTAGAATATGCAGCATCTGTAGTTTCTTTTCCTGAATTGATGCTCTTGTCTACGATAGCAAGTTTCGCAATTTGAGAATTACCGATCTGTCTGTTGATTTTGACGATATGAACACCATAATTGGTCGATACCACTTTCACATCACCAGTTTTACCTTCGAATAAGGTTTCATCAAGCTCAGGGAATGCACCGCGAGTCAATGTGCCGATTTCGCCAGCATTGTTTTTGCTGTTAGGGTCTGCGCTGAACTCAACCGCTAGTGCTGAGAAGCTCGCTCCACCTTGAACCAAGTTCTTGATCGAATCTGCTTTAGCCATGGCCTTATCAACACCACCTTCTGTAGCTGGATTGATCAAGATATGACTTGCATTAACTGAATCTGGACTGTTCTTTACTGCGATTACTTTCGCAATTTCGTAAACATTCTGTGTCAAGAAAGGACCAACAACCGTTCCAGCAGCTGTTTGGAAAGCTACTGAATCCAATGCCGGACTCAATTGACCTTTTGTATAATATCTTACAGGGTATTTATTTTCTGAATTGATCGTTACGAAGCTTGAATCATTTGTTGAAGCCTGTAATTCTGTTTTCAATTTTTGAATCTCACCTAATACTAATGCTGAGTCAGCAGAATTTGGTTTCGCATCAAACAAAACATACTCTAACGTGCGGATCTCTTCTGGATTTTTGAACGCATTTTTGTTTTTATCGTAATATTCCTTGTAATCTGCATCTGTCAATTTGATCTCTGAATCTTTTACCGATGCATAGTCTAACATGACATATTTGAAGTTTGCAAGTTTATTACGTGAATTGTAATCATATTCAGCTTCTAAAGAAGTGGTGTAGATGCTGTTGTTGATCAAGTTCGTGTATTTCTGGTTCAAACGTTCGTTTCTCACATTCTGCAATAAACCTTCCCATTGTGCATTCATCTCCGGGTTAGTTTTCGCTTGTTCAATAACTGCAGAAAGATAGTTTTTGTCAAACTGACCAGTCTGTGGGTTGGTGAAAGCTTGAATGATCTGTGGTGAAGGATTGTTACCGAACAATAAGCTGTTCAATTCTTCCTTACCTACCTGAAGACCGATTTTATCAATTTCTTGATTTAATAAATTCTGTGTTAAAAACTGGTTCCATACTTGCTGTACGGCAAATCCGCGCATCTGTGGCGAGGAAGCTCCTCCCATTTGTTGTTGATACATTTGGCTTGCTTGGTCAACTTGTACATTGAAGTTTTGATAATCTATCCCTTCTCCATTGATACTACCCACTTCATTTTGGCTTCTCTGCCAAAATGGGGTACCAACATTGATGGCATCACCCAATAAAAATGCAACAATTGCCAAACCGATCACGAAAATGACTAAGCCCGCACGGTTTCGCAAAGAGGTCATTAATCCCATAACGATATTCTATAATTTTATGCTAATATTTTAATTAATTTGTTTTTCTTAAAAACAAGGCGCAAGATACAACTTTTATAAAAAAATAAGGTAAAAATTTATATTTAGCCTATTTCAATTTTCTTTTCGCCAATTCCTTCTATTTCTGTTAGTTCCCAAACGAAGGAAGCTGGGAGTCTGCTGATGGAATATGAATGGCAGTACCGTTCATAAATCGAATGTCATTGAAATCTGCATCCGCCGTGAAGGATGTCCCCTGTGCAGAGGTCCGGCCATCATTGTATTCCGCAGTAATGGGTTGACTACCATAGTATTTCTTGTTCTTCTCGTCGTAAATCAATTCTTCCGTCTTGATTATCGTCCCATCCACCTTGGTGATCACTACATTTTTCCGGAATTCTGTCAGTCCTTCAATCCTTTTCTGCAAAGCGTATTCGGAGGTTACTCGTTGCATCTCTTTGGCTTGGTCGTCGAAGAAAATAATCAGAACACCTTTCTTGAACTCATAATTTCCGGTACTGTCATGATAAACACGCATCTCAGGAGCCTTTAATTCAGCTTTTACCTTCGCCGAATCACTATATACCACCGTTACATCCTTGGAAATATCCACAGCCTCTTCCTGCTTGATATTTGCCAAGCGATCGATGTCCTTGGTGTCATTTTCACAGGCAATTGACAAGATTGCCCCTAGCAAAACAATTGTTAGGGGCAATATTCTTGATATTTTCATTTCTGCAATGCGCATTTGTTAATCGTAACTTCTTCTGATAAACCAAGCATCATTAATGGTGAACCCTAAGTTGATATTGATATATCGCTCACGGACCAAATTGCTCTTGATCGTTCCTTGTTGGCCAAACTCGGCCGAAATGTTCACATTGGAGAAAGTCCTTCCAAAACCGGTCTCCGGTAATGGTAATCCTAATCCCACCGTAACCGCCATATCATTGATACGTTGCTGGTTCACGGTCATGTGTGTTTTGTTATATCTGAAACCTAAACGGTAATCGATTACTTTTAGATAGTTCAAAGATGTAGGATCCGGTTTGATCTGTCCACCGACAGCAAAACCAATGTTCTTTCCTAAGGCATCTTCTCCCTGACGAACTTGGTACTTCGACCAATCTGCATATTTGAAATCAGCACCTACTGTCCAGTTCACACCTTTGCTGAACGTAAAACCTACATTATGTCTTAAAGGTAAGTTGATTTTGCGATTGGATAATACATCTGAATAGGATGTGTCAATTGGAACCTGTTCCGTTATGTTTCCTGTTCCGGTCATCGTACGGGTTACGATCGTAGAAACCTTACTCTTCACAGAATTATCCAGGGATCCGGAATATCCAATGGTTAAGTTCTTTCTGTTTCCCAATGGGATGAAATATTGCGCACCATAATCATATACAATACCTGTAACCCTTCTGGTGTCTGTTTTCGAAGTATTGTAGTAGTCGTAGTTGGAAGGAAACTCAATGATTGATTTGTCATATAAGTTACCAAATAGGAATCCAATATTACCACCAATGCTGAAGTTTTTGAATGGAGACACCCCATAACCAACATAAGCCTTGTTAAGGCCTCCCTCTCCAACCAATTTGGTCAAATAAGGAGTATTGCTGATATCTCTTTTTGCGGAGATGCTATAACCCACATCTGAATAAGGCATCAATCCGAACGAAATACCACCTAATTTTGGTCCATTGTTCTTGTTCAATGAGAAGCCGAAGGCAAAATGACTGAATGCAAAGTCTGCAGTATGGTCAGTCAAGCTGTTCTTCTGCAATTGAGTGACGTTGCCATATAGACCGGCATCCAAAATGGTCCGGTTGAATCCTGAATAGGATGCAGGGTTTGAAATATTTAAAACCGGTAAACCGCCCTGAAATCTTACTCCAGCAGAAATCCCACCCATTCCTCGGGTCTGAGGAAGTAGATCTTCGCGCATTTGTCCCAATCCAAATTGGGAATATGGCGAATGTGAGGTAGAGGATTGCCCATAGGAGCGTGTACTCGAGAGTAAAATTGAACTTATTCCTAATAAAATAAGTAAGGACGTATTAGAGTAAAATAGTTTCAACTGTTCTGACATTTTTAAGTGGATTTATCGCTGCATTATTCTTGCAAAATATCTTCTGTTCAAATCAATGCGCCTAAATCTTTTATGATGGCTGTATTATCCGAATTTTTGCTACAAAACTATCTATTTTTTAAATATCACAAGCTTTTTGTTTGTTAAAAAAGGTTAAACACCTATTGGACAGTAGTTTAGAAAAATTGAAAATAGATAATTGTGGATAATATGACTAGATATAGCGTTTCGTAAAACCATTTCACCTTGGCATGCGTGAAAAAATAGGCCAGGTAAATGGATAGAGGGGGTACACAAAGCAAAAAGTGATTGATCGATCTTTCCTGGTTCAAATAAAAGGAACCAAAGATCAATAACAACATGATAAACAATAACTGGAAGCTTTTTCTGATCTGTACAACACTCTTGAAAAAGTTGTCCTTCAGGATAAATAAAAACCCTCCCAACGAAATGACAATAGGGATCAGGACAAAATAATCATGCATATCCATGTTCAGTTTCGTCGGAAATGCATAGGTAAAGGGAAGGAATATCTGATAGAACTCATCCATTCTTTCCAACCAGAAGTAAGCTACCGCCAATAGGAAATAAACCGTTATCACCCCTAATAATGGTGTGATCCATTCCCGCCAGTAAAAAGGGCGGAATATGACTAAGCTTGACCAAATCAACAACAGCATCACGATGAACGGGAAATAGATTAAACTTCCCAATGCCACCAAAAGACCAAGATCAAACATGATCCCTTTAATATCCACGTGCTTGTAGATATTGAACAGCTTTTGGAGCATCCAAATGGTAATGAAATTACAGATTAGGGTAGGCGATAGAACCAAGAATGGGATGAATAGACTTACCAGGGTCATGAACATCAATGACGTCAGGAAGCTAGGTTTTCCCAATAGGTTGAAATGGTTTACTACCCGATTTAAGGAAAATGCCTGTAGCAAGGTCAGGATCAAGGTGATCAATACATTGCCGGAAGGTGAAAAGTTGGATCCTAAACGGATTCCAGCTAAGCGGTCCAATCCCGGTTCAAATAAAACTGGAGTCAGTTTCTCAGGCAGATGGTAGAACACACCTAGGCATAATACGGTACCAACAAGAATAACGAGAAATACGTTCAGACCCGAAAGTGTTCGATGTTGGTTGATCAGCATAGAATGGTATTCCCTTATTTATCTTTTTCTAGTTTTTTGACTCTTTTGTCTATGCTAAATAAGTAAATGGCAACTGATAAAAAGATTACCAGCATCACTGCCACAACCACATAGATTTTTCCTTCAGCACGAAGACCATCAGCCATCTGAACCTTTTCTTGGGCATTCGACGAAAAACTGATCATTAATGCCAGTAGGGACAATAGGAAATTTCTCATATTAAAAACTATTTCTTTTATCTTCAATTATACGAACGCGATAACGTAGGGTCGCTATCCAACAACCAATCAAAATCCAACCAATTACCGCTGTATAAAATACGGGACGCATGTAATTGTCCATATCCAAATCCCCGAAAGTAGAGTTGCCCCCGCTTCCCGGATGCAGTGAATCATTCATCTTTGGTAGGATATAGATCAATACGATCATGATCGGAAATGCAAAAATATTGTAGATCGCAGAGATCTTAGCACGTTTCTGTTCTTCTTCCATGGCATTGCGAAGTACCAAGTAGGCTAAGTACATCAAAGTGGCAATGGCTGCTCCATTCAACTGTGGGTCATTCGTCCAGGGTGCTCCCCAAGTAATATTTGCCCACAACATTCCTGTCATCAATCCACAGGCACAGAATAAAATACCGGTATTTACGGCCTCAACAGCCATGAAATCGTATTCACGCTTGCCCGTGTTCAGATACTTAATGCTATAGATCAGGGATATCAAATAAAGAATCATCATCGTAAACCACATTGGAACGTGGAAATATACATTACGAATGGTTTCATTTAAAATAGATAATACGGGAACGGGGCCAAGGAGTCCTGCAATTATGGTACTAGCGACCATGACAACCCCTAAAATTTTCCACCAACTTTTTTTCATAAGAACAAAAATCAATCTCGCCAAAGGTAAGGAAATAACAGCAAAGAAATAGCAATTGTAACGACATTAATTGCCAATAAAACAGCAATATCAGCCCAACTGCTCGATAAAAAGCCGCCCATTAATGCCGATCGAGAAAGTTTGATCAATATGATCAGTAAGGGAATGATAACCGGGAAACTCAATATCGCCATGATCGTGCTGTTATTGCCTGCTTTTGCACTGATCCCCGCAATCATCGTAAATACGGTGGCAAAGGATATGCTCCCTAATAAGATGCTTAGTAGATAGACTGGGAGATTCCCAATCTCTGTTTTAAAGATCAGGTTATATACGATGAATGCAATGGCGGTCATCAGTATCATGACCAGGGAATTGTAAATGATCTTGGCGAGGATAATCGCCTTCGGGCCAACGATCGAATAATAATAGAGATGGCGACTGCCCGTTTCCTGGATGAAACTGCGGCTCATCGCATTGATCGCCGCAAATAAGAGAATTATCCAGAACAAGGTGTTCCAAACAATAGTATCCACAGATTTGAATGATTGATAACATACAAATACTGTGGATACCACATAAAGTAGGATGCTGTTAATGGCATATTTCGACCGCCATTCTAATACAACATCTTTATATATTAATGTTTTTACTTGTTCGAACAGATTCATGTAGCACAAAGATACAAATCAATCTGTTGAGCATTGTATGATTGCGCTAGAAATTAAGCGTTTTTAATTTCTGATTTTGCTTTATCAGCTGCATCTTCAGCTCTGTTTGCTAAATTATGGGCAGCATCAGATGCCTTTCCAGCCCATTCGTTTGCTTTTGAGGAAGCTTTGTCCAAAGCATCACGGCCAGCATTCTTAGCACGGTCTTTTAAGTTCTCTAAATCTTCCTTAGCAGTTTTAGCTAATTTTTGAGCTCTCTTCGCTTCTTTTTTAGAAAGATCCTTGATCGATTTTGTTAAGCTCTTGATACCATCATTAGCACGATCTAATTGTTTCTTTCCATCTTCAGTTCCTAATAAGTAATATGCTGCAGTTCCTACTGCTAATCCTAGTAAGGCAAATGCCACTAATCCATTTCTATTTTTTTCCATGATTCTATTTTTTTATCCTATTTAGTCTAATATGTTCTGTTAATGATAAACAAGGTATAAGCCAAAATGTTTTTTGCTTCCCTAAATTAACAAAAATTAACTTTCAACTACGTGAAGGGACTGTAATGTATAGAGATGATGGTATAATCCGCTGCCTTTTTCCATTAATTCCTGGTGGGTTCCCATATCTGAAATGATGCCATCTTCGACAACAATAATCTTGTCAGCGTCTCGAATAGTGGACAGTCGGTGTGCTATAATTATGGATGTCCTGTTCTTCATCAGTTCTACCAATGCTTGCTGGACCATCCTTTCTGATTCTGAATCTAGGGAAGAGGTAGCCTCATCTAAGATTAAGATGGCTGGATCCTTCAATAGGGCACGGGCAATGGCAATTCTTTGTCTTTGCCCTCCGGATAATTTTACGCCGCGTTCACCTACAACGGTATCATAGCCCTCAGGGAAGTCCATGATAAATTGGTGCGCGTTTGCTCGTTTTGCAGCGGTAATGATATCCTCCGCTTCAGCATTCAGGTTTCCGTAGCTGATGTTCTCACGGATGGTACCTCCAAACAAGAGTACATCCTGTGGGACAATGGCAACTTGGTTCCTGATATCGGTCAGGGCCAGCTGATCTGCTGGAATACCATCATATTTTAAGGTACCACTGCTAGGCTGATAAAATTGTAGGATCAAGGATGCAATGGTCGATTTTCCAGTTCCACTAGGGCCGACAATTGCCAGTTTTTTACCCGCAGCAACATGGAATGAGAGATCTTTTAATATGGTCAGGTCCGGTCGGGTTGGATAGGCAAAGGTCACGTGATCAAATTGGATGTCACCATGCAACTCCACCTTGATCTCTTTATCTTCTTCGCTGACCTGTATATCTTCCTTAGGCTCGTTCAAGATTTCCAACACACGTTCACTTGCCCCTAAAGAGCGTTGTAAGGTGGCATAAAGTTCTGGGAAACTACCCATTGAACCAGCAACAAACATGGAATATAATATATACGTCGTTAAATCTCCTACCGAAATTTCATGGATGGAAACTAAGGATGCACCGTACCAGATAACGATAATGACTGCCCCGAAGATGGCAAATATTATAAATGAAGCAAAAATACCGCGGTAAGTTGCGCCTTTTACAGCTAATGCCACCGATTGGTTCAGCTTTTCTGCATAACGCTTTGATTCAAAGAACTCGTTTACAAAAGCCTTGACATTGCTGATGCCCAATAATGTTTCTTGTACAACAGAATTGGATTCTGCGAGTTTATCTTGTGCTTCCCTAGAAAGGTTCCGGATGAATCTCCCGAAAATAATCGCCACGATAATGATCAAGGGTAGGATACATAGGTTCATCAATGCCAACTTTGGCGAAACCCATATCAATAGAGCTACCCCAAAACATAGACTGATGGTCTGCCTGAGCATTTCTGCCAAGGTCGTGGTCATGGTGTCCTGGATCTGGGAAAGGTCGGATGATAGGCGACTGTTCAGTTCACCAACCCTGCGATTAGCAAAAAAATCAATCGGTAAGGTAATCAATCGATGGTAGGTGTCCTTGCGGATATTGGCTAATGCTTTTTCGGCAATCTCCACAAACAAGCGGATCCGAAAAAAAGAAATTACGGATTGAAAGGATAAGATGATCAATGACAATCCACCAATGTACATCACGCTAGCCGGTAGCCACTCGTATTTCACACTTCCCTGTGCGGCATCTATCATTGCTCCCAATAGCGCCGGAAACGTCAGCATGGTTAAGCTGGAAAGGATTAAAAAAACCATTCCAATCACAAATTTCCACTTAAAAGGCTTGATGTAGGAAAATATCCGTAGTGCTTTCTGGAAAATTTCTTTGTTCAGCTTCGGTTTGGGTAAATCCCCCGAATGGGTGTCTCCACTGTTCAATCTCGGTCTGGCCATGTACTAATTTCTTTCTCTTTTTGAGCAAAAGTACCAATATAAATAGGTCTTCTTATCACTATTCCGTCAATTTTTTGGGTTTATGCCTATTGTACTGATAAATCAGAAGGATTATTAAAGCTATGATGACGATAACCGCCAAATAAATCAGCACCCCGTTGCCCGTATCCGTACTTTCCATGGATTTCAGCTCTTCCCGTAGTTTGTCATTTTCATTCTGCAGTTTTGTGATGGTTTTCATGTATGCAGAAACCTGCATGTCATATTCACTGGCCAACCGTTGATAACGTTCACTTTGCGCATCCTTTAAATCTAATAATTTTCGGGTTTCCAAAAAGATGTTATTGTCGTTCAATACCACCTGTCTCAGGATATCGATGGATTTCTGCATGTCCTTCTTGGTCTTGAACAGTCCGAAAACCCCAGTTTTCTTCTCCAATGACTGGTCATATTCCCCAAATCGACGACTCCTATCGTTCAATAATTGATTCACTCGTTCCCGTTGTGCCTCAAATGTTATGGAGTCTGCCTTGACTGCCGTACTATCTTGAGCGTGCAACAATTGAACAAAAAAGAGGGCAATCAGTAGCAGGAAGTTGTGTTTTTTCATGTTTGTATGGATGATCCTTGCTTTATTTTTTTTAATCATGGCTTCGTTAACAGCAATTTTACTGCCTTTTTTTGTTTTGATGCTGTTTCTAGGTCTATATGTTGCCGACACTCAATAAAATCTCATTATTGTGAAAAAACATTAACCTGCTGTCGCACTTTGAGTTCTGTTATCGTATATCATAAATATAATCCAATTGTATAAACTTATGAAATCCACAACACTAACTGTTAAAAGATGCTTTTTGCTGATTTTGCCAGTCCTGCTATTTTCTCTTTTTTGGGGCTGTGACAAAATTGACTCCGAGGGGACCTATATTGCCAAGATTCCCATCTATAAAACTTTGCGAGAAATCAGGGCAAGCAATATTAGTATCACTCAACCCCAACCAATGACTTCAACAGGAAAAATTTATCTGTATAAGGATTATCTATTGGTCAATGAACCGAATAAAGGTATTCATATTTATGATAATAGCAATCCTGCAACTCCCAAAGCCCTGGGTTTTCTGCCGATCCTTGGGAATTTTGATCTTGGGGTACAAAATAACTTGCTCTATGTCGATAATATTGTCGATCTGTTGACCTTTGATATCTCTGATATCAGCAAGCCCGTCTTGGTTAATCGACAAAAGGATGTGTTTGCTGTCAAATATATAGTGGACAACAAACCGGTTAATGTTTTAAGGGATGATGACCCTGTGCCCGTGGCTTACCGGGACTCGTTGGTGAGTTTCGCTGATCATCGCGAATATAAACCTGATGGCCAACGCTATTTGGACTATGAAAGTATAGGTAATAATTATTCCGGTTCAAATGGGAGTGGCACCAGTGGAAACACGGTTGGACAAGCAGGTTCTTTGGCTAGGTTTGCCATTGCCGAAAACTTCCTATTTGCCATTTTTCAGGATAAAGTGAAAAACTTCGACCTTCAAAATGCCCGCGCACCAAAATTGATCAATGAAGTGAGCCTTGGTTTTGGAATCGAAACCTTGTTTCCCTACAAGAAATCTCTGTTTGTCGGTGCAAATAATGGTATGCATATCCTAGATATCACTAATCCGACCAGCCCTAAGGAGCTTGCTAATTATTCCCATGCCTTTGCCTGTGACCCTGTCGTTGTCAACGATGATTTTGCTTTTGTGACTTTACGAACCGGTACGATATGTAATGGAAACGTCAATGCCTTGCAAGTTGTCAATATCCGTGACCTGAGTGCACCGCAACTGGTGAAGAGCTATAACCTGAAAAGCCCTCATGGATTGGCCCTGACCGGTGAGCATCTCTATGTATGTGAAGGTGAGTCCGGTTTGAAAAGCTTCAAGGTTACCGATGTCACGGCCATTGATAAGAACATCATGCAGAACTTGGAAAACCTGAAAAGCTTTGATGTCATTGCAGGACCAAAATCCTTGATAGTCTTGGGGCCTGAGGGTATCTGCCAATATGATTATACTAACAAAGCCAATTTGAAACAATTGAGCTGTATTTCCATTAACCTGAAAAAATAATTCTTTATGAAGCAGTGTTTCAAATTGTTTTTGGTCCTCATTTTAGGACTGATCAGTATCCAAGTATTAAGAGCCCAAGAGAAAAAATACATGAACCATACCGAATTTGGGGTCATGGCCTATGATATGACATTCCATGAAGCCGGCATTACCGCCCAAACCTTTAATGGATACCTATTGAATCCTGATTTAGCTATCGGAGGGACTGCAGGTTTCGAAAAATATGCTGTTGATGCCATCCATACTTTTTCCTCTGTCCCGATTTCCTTGGGAGCACGATACACCTTTTTGGATCCCGGTAAGGCAAGGTTAATTTCTGGATTAGATGCTGGTTACGGCTTTATTTGGGAAAATGAACCTCGTCAAAAGGGCGATATCTCAGGTGGAATACGGATAGCCCCAGAATTGGGCGTCAAATTGAAACTGTCCGAAGGGACTGGTTTTATATCATTCACTTTAGGCTACCAGTACCAAGCTATAAAAGCTAAATATACCCAGCAAAAGCCTCCTATTTTTGAACCCTATGTGAATTACATCCAAGCTTATCCAATTGATGAGTATGCAGAAACCAAGAAAATGGATGCCCACAGGTTCTCCTTAAAGGTAGGATTTGGATTCTAAAACGCATTCACGATAAAAAAATAATCCTAATAACCATAACATGGGAAGGGTGGCAAAGTGATTTGCTACCCTTTGTTTTTTGTGCTTTCGAAGGGGCTATTTATTCGAGTTTTATTTAGACCTTATTCGAGGCATATTCGAGAAAACCCGGTTTGCGTTCGGAAAATTCGGAATGTGTCTCGAATGAGTCCCGAATGAGATATGGATAAATTTCAGTATTTCTTACATGTGAAATTAACACTTAACAATTTATCGGTTAGTCGATTGCGAACAGAAAAAAACGTGGAACATTTTGTCGACCAGACTCCATTTGAGGGTCTATTTCTTTTCCAGGAACTCAACAAGTATGGTTTCATCTTGGTATAGTCCTAACAACTGGCTTGCATGGCCTTTGTTTATGGCTATTTCCAAGAAGTTGCTGATTCCGAATAAGCATAGCTTCTCGCCTTCGGCAACCTCATTGTAGTGCCAAGACAGGTTGCTGATCGTTTCGTTTCGCTTGAAGCGTAGGATAAAATCTCGGCCCTGTTGGACTTGGTTGAAGAGGTCCTTGCTGATATTACTGATGACATTACCAAAGGAGTCGATGAAAGTGACATGGCCCTTGATGCTGTTCTGGTTGTAGATGGGTTGAAATGTGACTTTCTGTACCGCATTGTCGATAGGGAGGCCAATATCTTGGAGTTTACCGCCATCTGCGATGTGACAGGCAGCTTTGGTCAGGATATCAGCAAGCGGGAAATGCAGATAGCGTAGATCCTGCATGATATTGATCTCGACCATTTCAGTTGGTTTGTCTTCACCGATGATGATACTGAAGATACCGTTGTCTGCACCGACAAAGAACTGACCTTTGTAGGCCATGGCGAGGTAACGCGAGTCTTCTTGGAAGACGGTGTCGATACCGATTAAGTGTACGGTATTCTTTGGGAAGTACGGATAAGCGTTGTTGATAACGAATGCCGCATGTTGAATACTGAAAGAAGGGATATCGTGAGAAATGTCAACGAGCCTAACATTCGGCAACTGCGAAATGATACTGCCTTTGAGTGCAGCTTGATAAAAATCGCGATGACCTAAATCGGTGGTTAACGTAATTACTCCCATAGTGTTCAGCAAGCCTGAAGCTAAAAAAATTATATTGATATTTTGTTAAGCGAATTACAAAAATAGAAAAAGTAAATAGATTGCTAAATCTATTATGAATTAATACTTGCAATTGCTTTTAATTCTGCTCAATTAGTTTGTATTTTTGATTCAAGAAAGTGTGAAAAGCGCATAATATTTTCGTTTTTTTGATATCTTTATTTGCACGCCAATCGGACAGGACGTGAAATATTCAGGAAATTAATTAGGAAACAATTTGAGCGAATTAGAAATCAATTTAGATGTCGTCAATTTGGTGACATTATGGGGGGCTCAGAATGAAAATTTTGAGTTTATAAAGAAAGCTTTTCCGAAGTTACGTCTGGTAGCAAGAGGGAGTACCTTGAAGGTTTTAGGTGAAGAAGGGGAGCGGACAAGGTTTCAACAGGTATTTGATGATATTCTAGCTCATATCAACCAATTTCAGACTCTTTCCTTGTTGGAATTGGAAAGTTTGTTGGGTTCGGTGTCGAATGTAAAGCCAGTTATTGCAGAGAAGGAAGATGGCGAGCAAAAGGTTGCCGCATTTAAAGGTGAGCCTATCGTATATGGTCCCAATGGTATCGTAGTACGTGCTCGGACGCCTAATCAAAGGCGTATGGTGGACAGTATCAATAAGAATGACATTCTTTTTGCCATTGGTCCAGCAGGTACCGGAAAAACCTATACAGCAGTTGCCCTTGCGGTACGAGCTTTAAGGAATAAAGAAATCAAACGTATTATCCTGACCAGGCCAGCGGTGGAAGCGGGTGAAAACCTAGGTTTCTTGCCAGGCGATCTAAAAGAGAAGGTTGATCCATATCTACGTCCGCTTTATGATGCATTGGATGATATGATTCCAGCGGAAAAATTGAAAGGATATCTGGAGAACAGAACCATTGAAGTAGCTCCATTGGCATTTATGCGCGGAAGGACCTTGGACAATTGCTTTGTTATCCTAGATGAGGCACAGAATGCCACAGATATGCAGCTCAAGATGTTCTTGACGCGGATGGGGCCAACTGCCAAATTTATCGTGACAGGGGACATGACTCAGGTGGATTTACCTAAAAAAACGCAATCGGGATTAGTCAATGCCGTGAAGATTTTGGATGGGATCGAAGGGATAGATATGATTTACCTGAGCGGTTCGGATGTCGTTCGCCATAAATTGGTGAAACGTATCTTGGAAGCTTACGGTGACATTTAAGATTAAATTAACGCGTTTCAGACGCACACACAATGAATAATACAATAAAAGAAACAAATTTTAACTTCAAGGGACAGACAGCATTTTATAGAGGAAAAGTAAGAGATGTGTACAGCATCGGGTCGGACTACCTGGTGATGGTGGCTTCAGACCGAATTTCTGCTTTTGATGTGGTATTGCCAAAGCCTATTCCTTTTAAAGGTCAGGTTTTGAACCAAATTGCATCCAAATTTCTGTCTGCCACAGCTGATATCCTTCCAAATTGGGTGGCATCCGTTCCAGACCCAAATGTTACAATAGGAAAGAAATGTGAACCTTTCAAGGTTGAAATGGTGATCCGTGGATATGTTTCAGGACATCTTTGGAGAACCTACCGCGATGGTGGAAGGGTGCTGTGTGGGGTTGAGCTTCCTGAAGGATTAAAAGAGAACGATAAATTACCTACTCCAATCATTACCCCATCGACAAAAGCAGATGTGGGCCATGATGAGGATATTTCCAGAGCGGATATTATTGCTAGAGGCATTGTATCAGAAGAGGATTATTCGCAATTGGAGAAGTATGCCCATGCTTTATATCAGCGGGGAACTGAGATTGCTGCCGAACGAGGCTTGATCTTGGTGGATACCAAATATGAGTTTGGGAAGAAAGATGGACAGATCTATTTGATCGACGAAATCCATACTCCCGATTCTTCCCGTTATTTTTATGCAGAAGGCTATGAGGAGCGTCAGGAAAAGGCGGAACCGCAGAAACAGCTCTCGAAAGAATTTGTGAGGCAATGGTTGATCGAAAATGGATTCCAAGGAAAAGAAGGACAAAAAGTACCTGAAATGACCGAAGAAATTGTTAAATCCATTTCTGAGCGCTATATTGAGCTTTACGAACACATTACAGGGGAGAAGTTTCATTATCCGGAAGAAGGCCATGTCCTGGAGCGGGTAGAAAAGAATGTAGCGAAAGCCTTGGAAGAACTGATTTAAGGATAAACACAACTAATTATTTATAGACAGATGAAATTTACGGTAGACAAATACGATCGATATGTTGTAATAGAGCCTCTTCAAGAGAGGTTGGACGGAGAAACTGCCGCAAGTTTAAAAGGCGAGTTTATGTTGCGCAATACAGGTGGGCAACGCAATATTGTATTGGACATGAACAATGTGAAATCCACTGATGAGACAGGGATTCGCACAGGTCTATTGGCTCGTCGTCTATGTAAATCACTAGGGGGGCTATTTATCTTGACAAATCTAAATGAGGAGATCTTGACTTACATCAAATCTTTGGGATTGGATAAATATCTGATCATTACCAAGAACATTGAGAAAGCCAAGGACCTGATCTTTGGGAATGAAATCCGATTAGATTTAAAAGAAGAGCAAGAGTAATATGTTACGATTTGAGGTATTAATATTAGGAAACAGTTCGGCGACACCCATGTTCGAGCGTCATCCTACATCTCAAGTAGTAAATTATAATGAGCAATTGTTCTTGATTGACTGTGGAGAGGGCACCCAGATGCAACTCTCCAAGTATGGGATCAAGAGCAATCGCATCGATCACATCTTTATTAGCCATCTGCATGGTGATCATTACCTAGGTCTTGTTGGCCTGGTATCGTCCATGCACCTGGTTGGTAGGAAGGCTGATCTCCATATCTACGGTCCTGCCCCGTTGCAGGAAATCCTAGAGTTACATTTTAAATATTCTGAAACGGTAATCCGTTATAATATCATCTTCCATCAGACCAATCCGGATCAGGAGGAGGTAATATTTGAGTCGAGGATGTTGACGGTCAGATCCTTTCCATTGATCCACCGAATATCCTGCACGGGATTTCGATTTGATGAAGGCAAACGGGCAGCAGCCTTACGGGCGGATAAAGTGGAGGAGTTAAAGATACCCAAAGTATATTTTGCAGCGCTGAAAAAAGGGATCGATTATGTCGATCCACAGGGAAAGGTCTATGCCGCAAGTGAATTGACCTTGCCGCCTCCAGAATCTAGGAGCTATGCCTATTGCTCGGATACCGTAAGGCATCCGATTTACCTGCGTTCAATAGAAGGAGCTGATCTATTGTACCATGAGAGCACCTTTTTGCATGAAATGGTAGACCGTGCCAAAGAGACCTTCCATACTACTTCCTTGGAAGCAGCAGAAATTGCAAAGGAAGCACATGTAAAGAAGCTTTTACTTGGCCATTATTCAGCGAGATACAGGACTTTGCAGCCATTATTGGAGGAAGCGCAGCAGGTTTTTCCAAATACCGAACTGTCAGTGGAAGGGAAATGGTTTTTAGTTTAGTGATTTTGTTTATTTTTGGCCATATTTACAGCTCGAAAAAATTTAGACTACTACAATGTCATTCAACTTAACCGCACTTCTTCGAGATAACATCAAGAACCTTGTGCCCTATTCTTCGGCGCGAGATGAATTTAAGGGAGAAGCATCTGTTTTTTTAGATGCCAATGAGAACTCTTTTGGCTCTCCACTTCCACATGATTACAACCGTTATCCGGATCCCCTTCAACATCAACTTAAGGGTAAGCTATCCAAGATCAAGGGTGTGCCTGCGGAAAATATTTTCTTGGGCAACGGTTCTGATGAGGCCATTGATATTTTATACCGAGCATTCTGTACCCCTAAAATAGATAATGTGATCTTGGTCCCTCCAACCTATGGGATGTATGAGGTTTCCGCCAATATCAATGATGTTGAAACACGGAAAGTCAATTTGACCAAGGATTTTCAGCTTGACCTTGACGGGATTGCTGAAGCAATCGATATGCATACCAAGATGATCTTTGTGTGCTCGCCAAACAATCCTACCGGAAACAGCATCGATCCATTGGATATAGAAACACTTTTAGTGAACTTCTCTGGTTTAGTAGTCGTGGACGAGGCCTATATCAATTATTCAAAGCAGAAGTCCTTTACCCATTCTTTGCCTGAGTTTCCTAATCTGGTCATCTTGCAGACCCTTTCAAAGGCCTGGGGCTTGGCCGCTTTACGCTTAGGCTTAGCATTTGCAAGTAAGGAAATCATTGAGGTTTTCAACAAGATCAAACCGCCTTACAATATCAACCAAGCTACTCAAGACTTAGTATTGGAAGCTTTAGAGAATGTTGAGGTAGTCAACGAATGGATTAAGACGACTGTTGCCGAAAGGGAAGAACTGTCCAAGAAATTGGAGGCTTTTCAACAGGTTGAGCATATTACACCTTCAGATGCCAACTTTATCTTGGTAAAGCTGGAGCGACCAAAAGAATTATATGGGCACTTGGTGGGACGTGGCATTATCGTTCGCGACCGATCCAAAATAGCCTTATGTGAAGGTTGTCTGCGCATTACCATCGGAACAAAGCTTGAAAACGAAAAATTATTAGAAGAGATCCAACAATTTTATAAATAAGTAAGCATGGCAGATCAATTAAAAAGAATACTGTTTATCGATAGAGATGGAACTTTAATTTTAGAGCCTGAGGATGAGCAGATTGATTCCTTTGCAAAGTTGAAGTTTTATCCAGGGGCTTTGCAGTACTTGCCTAAAATTGCAAAAGAACTTGATTTTGAGTTGGTGTTGGTAAGTAATCAGGATGGTTTGGGAACTTCCTCGCACCCTGAAGAGAACTTTTGGCCGGTCCATCAATTTGTTGTGGATACCTTTTCAGGTGAAGGAGTGACTTTTGTTAAAGAACATATTGATAAAACATTTCCACATGAGAATGCGGAGACCCGTAAGCCAGGAATTGGAATGTTAAAGGAATATTTTGACGAAGCGAAATACGACTTGGCGAATTCTTTCGTCATCGGAGACCGCGTCAATGATGTGAAATTAGCACAAAACCTTGCCGCTAAGGCTATTTGGTTAAGGAATAACGACGAATTGGGCATGCATGAGAATGTTGCCATTTCGGAGGATTGCATTGCATTGGAAACCAGCGAATGGAAAGCTATCTATGAGTTCTTGAAATTGGGAAGCCGTACCGGTGAGCACCATCGTAAAACCAATGAAACGGATATCTATATTAAATTGAACTTGGACGGAAGTGGGAAATCCGATATTGAAACGGGCCTTCCATTTTTCGATCATATGTTGGATCAATTAGCGCGTCATGGTGCATTGGATCTAACGATCAAAGCTAAAGGTGATTTACATATCGATGAGCACCATACCATCGAAGATACAGGAATTGCCTTGGGTGAAATCTTTTTGGACGTGTTGGGGAATAAGCGCGGAATTGAACGTTATGCCTATACTCTTCCAATGGATGATTGCTTAGCACAAGTAGCTATCGATTTTGGAGGAAGGAATTGGATTGTTTGGGATGCAGAATTCAAACGCGAGAAAATTGGAGATATGCCAACCGAGATGTTTTTCCATTTCTTCAAGTCCTTTTCAGATGCGTCAAAATCGAATCTGAACATTCAGGCGACTGGCGACAATGAGCACCATAAAATAGAGGCCATCTTCAAGGCTTTTGCGAAAACCATCAAAAAAGCGGTACGAAGAGATGTTGATAATATGCAACTTCCAAGTACAAAAGGTCTTCTTTAAAAACGAAATGGGATTTAAGGGGTTATATATAAAGGAATTATGATTGGGATAGTAAACTATGGAGCTGGGAATATATTTTCCATCACTGCAGCCTTAAAACGACTGAACATTTCTTATGGGATGATTAACCATCCTGAGGATTTTGAGCAGTATGAAAGGATTATTATTCCAGGTGTAGGACATGCTGGGGCGGCCATGCAAAAACTGCTGGAATCTGGGCTGTCCGATACCATCAAGACCTTAAAAAAGCCGGTGTTGGGGATCTGTGTGGGAATGCAGCTGATGACGGATTATTCAGAGGAAGGGCAAGCAGACCTTTTAGGGATCATTCCCCTGAAGACGTTACACTTTGAGAATAGGGTTAAAGAGAAGGTACCTCATATGGGTTGGAACAGTATTAATTTTGAAGAGAACTGTCCACTTTTTAAGGAAATTCCTAATAATTCCTATTTTTATTTCGTTCATTCTTATTACATTGAACATGAATTAACCTACGGCATAGCTACTTGTGAGTACGGATTGCCATTTTCGGCAGCAATAGCAAAGGATAATTTCTGGGCAGTACAATTTCATCCGGAGAAATCAGGAAAAGTTGGGGAGCAGTTATTGCTGAATTTTAATGAATTATAAATGAATTTTTAGACTATGTATATTATACCTGCAATTGATGTATTGGACAAACAGGTTGTCCGTTTGAGAGAGGGTAACTATGAAGATGTTACGACTTACTCCATTACTTTGGAAGAACAGATAGAGAAATACCATGCTAATGGTACTGAAATCGTTCATATCATTGATCTCAATGGTGCAAAGGGAGATTTTAGCAATCAGGAATACCTGTTTGATATCATTCGGAGAACCGAAATGAAGGTCCAATATGGTGGAGGTGTCCGTAGCATTGAAAAAGTAAAGGAATTGGTTGATGCAGGTGTATATCGCGTTATCGTAGGCACACAAGCTATTACCAACCCTACCTTTTTAGAGGAATTGAGCAAGCTAAATGAAGGTAGAACAAAATATGCAGATCACATTGTGATTGCGATCGATGTATTGGATGAAGTCATCAAATATTCCGGTTGGTTGGAGAGTTCTCCGATCAAATTAATCGAATACATTGATAAATGCTTGGCATTAGGTTTTTATCGATTCTTGTGTACCGACATCAGTAAAGATGGAAAATTAGGTGGCGCAGGCGTTGAATTATACAAGAAATTATTGGATCATTCGCCAATTATCAAATTGATCGGTTCAGGCGGTATCAGTTCCATGGCTGATATTGAAGAACTGAACAATTTAGGTAAAATGGAATCTGTGGTTGTTGGAAAGGCAATCTATGAAAATAGGATCAGCATTGAAGAGATCAAAGCTTGGAACTTAAAAGCATTAATCAGTCTTTAAAATGCTAGCAAAGCGCATTATTCCTTGTTTGGATGTTAAGGATGGCAGGACGGTAAAAGGGGTTAATTTTGTTGACCTTAGAGATGCTGGGGATCCCGTTGAATTAGCTTGGCAATATTCGCAGCAAGGAGCAGATGAACTGGTATTCCTGGATATCACAGCTACCCATGAACGCCGAAAAACTACGGTGGATTTGGTAAAGGCTGTAGCCAGTCAGATCAATATTCCATTTACCATCGGAGGTGGGATCAATGAACTTTCAGATGCGGATATCTTGTTGAATGCTGGTGCAGATAAAATCTCTATCAATTCAGCTGCGGTCCGTAATCCTGAACTCTTAGATCAGTTTGCGAAAGCTTTTGGTGTTCAATTCGTGGTTTTAGCGGTTGATACCCGATTGGTAAACGGAAAGAATTTTGTTCACCTGCGTGGTGGTCGAGACCTTACCGATATTGAAACGGAAGATTGGATCAAGGAAGCAGAAAATAGAGGTGCCGGAGAAATCCTGTTGACTTCCATGGATCATGATGGAACCAAGAATGGATTTGATAATGGATTGCTGAAAAAGATCAATGATTCCATCCATATTCCCTTGATAGCATCCGGTGGAGCAGGGAATCAGCAGCATTTTGTGGATGTTTTCCAACAGTCCAATGTAGATGCCGCTCTTGCAGCTTCTGTATTCCACTATGGGGAGATTTTAATCCCTGAATTAAAAGAAACATTGCACGCCAATGGAATTTCCGTTAGGCGATAATACATAAAACATGAGTATTGATTTTAACAAAGGTGACGGACTTGTTCCAGTAATTATCCAAGACAATCAGACTTTAGAAGTTCTGATGCTTGGCTATATGAACGAAGAGGCTTGGAACAAAACCCAAGAAGAGAAAAAAGTTACTTTCTTTTCAAGGAGCAAAAATAGACTATGGACAAAAGGTGAAGAAAGCGGAAACTTTCTTCATGTTGTTAGTACTCATGTCGATTGTGACCAAGATACCATTTTAATTAAAGCTGACCCTGTTGGTCCTACCTGTCATACAGGAAGCCGAAGTTGCTTTAATACGGAATTTAATCAGAACTTTCTATTGCAGTTGGAGCGCATTGTTCAGCATCGAATTGATTTTCCAAGTGATGAATCCTATGTGAACCGCCTGCGTTCAAGAGGTATCAATAAGATTGCTCAAAAGGTGGGCGAGGAAGCCGTTGAAACGGTTATTGCAGCCCTTACGGAAACAGAAAAGGATTTTATCAATGAGACTTCTGATCTGATGTTCCATCTTATTGTTCTGTTAAAGGAGAAAGGCCTGAGCCTAGAAACCATTGCCAAGAATTTGGAAGGAAGACATCAATAGGAGTTAAGATATTTTTATTTGAGGGATCCTCAGCCTTTGGCTGGGGATTTTTTGTGTGGAGAGAGGGGGTGAATCCCAATCCCATCGCGCAGGTCAATGGCATTCTTTCCATTTTTCCGCCAAGGAAATGAGCCGGAGGCTAAAGGACTTCCTGCGGAAGGGTAATCGGAAAAAAACAAAATTTAGATTCTTCGTTACTTTTGAAGCCCAAAAGTAACCAAAACCGACGAAGGAGCTCACGGATACCAAAAACAACTCGAATCCGTAACGCTTCGGCCCATTTAAGGTGGCTTTTCGCACGGGCTCCCACACATGGATAGAATGCCTAGTTGTCGGGAATATCTTTCAATAGATCATCCCTTTTAATGGAATGATCTATTGAAAGCATTCCAAGGCCAATCCCATCGCGCAAGTCAACGGCATTCTATCCATTTTTCCGCCAAGGAAATGAGCCGGTTGCTAAAGGACTTCCTGCAGAAGGATGGTTGTTTGTATATATTGGGAACCCCTGGAAAGGGTGACAGCTTTCTAACGGGATAATAATCTTGGTCCATCCTCCTATCCCCTCCATCCTGGTTCCACCCAGATCTTGGTTTATCCTCCCATCCCTTCCATCCTGGTTCAAATATCCTTATGAACGTAAGACTTATGTCAGCATTTGGGATAGCTGGTCGGGTTTCTTTTATTTCTGTGCGATCAAGGGTATATTTGCATAACATGAATCTAGAAAAGTTTAATATCAACCTGAATGGGACCTTGTCTGGTCATCAAAACCCTGTATTTGCCTTGGCCATTTCAAGTGTTGATCCGAATGCACTATTTACAGGTGGCAACGATAAAGGGGTGGTAGAATGGGATTTAGAGAGCAATAGCTTTAAAAGGATCCTTTGTAAGGTTGGAAGCTCCGTATATGCACTCCTGTCCATACCTGGAACCTCTTTGTTGGCGATTGGGATGAGATCCGGTCAGGTAATGGTGGTAGATACACTGAACCAAAGTTTAAAGGCAAATCTTAAGGTGGAACAGGGCGCTGTATTTTCGATAAAAACCATTCCCGGTAAACAGGAAATGATTGCGATCGGTGAGGAAGGCTATGCTTATGTTTGGAGTTTGGAGAACTTTGAGCTGCTTTATAGGTTTAAGGTTTCCAATACTACCGTTAGGGTAATTGAAGTGGATAAAAATAATTCGACTGTTGCGTTTGGTGATAAGAATGGTGAAATCCATTTATACCATGCCCATGATTTTCAGGAATTCAAGAAAAGGAAAGTACATGAGTTACCGGTAACCAGTTTACAATTTGACCCAGCTGGGAATTTGCTTTCTGGGGGGAGGGATGCGAAGTTATATAAATTGGATGCCAATCTGGATACGATTCAAGATATCGTTCCACATATGTTCACGGTTTATGGTATCAGCATAAATATAGAGGAGAGTCTAATTGCAACGGTTAGTAGAGATAAGACCTTAAAAGTTTGGCGGCTGGAAGATCTAGCTTTGATCAAGAATATTTCGAGAGACCGTGGCTATGATAGCCATTATCTATCTATCAATAACATGCTATGGGATCAAGACCGGATCTTTACCGTAAGTGATGACAAGACCATTAAGTTATGGAAGGTGGTTCCTGAATAGCGACGGCAAGCGATTTTCTTCTGACCGTACACCTGTAATAGTTGAATGCAGTAAAGATTAACCCTAAAATCATAGAGATGATCAAGAATGGTAAGATGTCATATTGGGTAGGAAGAGGGTCCTGTTTGTTTTCTACATATGCCCCGTAGCTTCCCCAAGCCAATACGGCTGAGACTGAAGGCAAATAATTGTAGTAAGAGTATGCTAACATGCAGGCACATGTGATTGCCAGTGCGCCCAGGTTCAGATAGAAGTAAAAAGCATCCCCTAAGGAAAGGCTCAGTTTTGAAAGGATTACTGCAAAATTAAAGCCTATCACGAACATTAACCAGCCGGTATACACGCCAAATCCTAAACGGATAAAATATCGGGTAAAGGAATTGGTGGTCAGCTTTTTGATTTGGATCCGCTTGTTGATTACCATAACCGAAACGAGACAGATTATGGAATACATTAAGGACCAATAAAAATAATCATTGTGTTTCAAGGTCATGCTCAAACCGAGGGCCATCTGGTTCAAGATCAACAGGTAGTCGATTTTTTCTACTTTCCGGACTACATTTTCATTTAAGCTGTTTTTTTGCGTCCCTACATACATCATGTAAGCAGCCAAAACCATATTAAAAGCGATAAATGTCCATATTTTATAGCTGAACTTTGCTGGTGTCAGGTAAGATGGATAAAAGGCAATCGTATCAGTGAATGAAAAGCTGAATAGGAAACCATTCTCTAGGCATGCGATCCATAGAAAATTGAGGGCTACCATCACTAAATTCAAAAATGATAATGTCTTTGGTGCTGCCATGCTTGGTTAATAGTTAATGTGTTTGGCAGGACAAATATAATGATTTTTACTGAGGATTAAGAAGTTCTAAGATGGTATTTAGATACTGCTTGTCGATTAAGTCAAACGAATTTAATTCTTTGCTGTCGACATCTAGTATGGCAATACATTTTTTGTTTTGAAAGAGAGGAACAACTATTTCAGATTTCGATAAAGATGAGCAGGCGATATGTCCAGGGAATTCATCGACGTTGGGAACTATGACGGTTTCTTCTTTTGCCCAAGCAGTCCCACAAACACCTCTGTTATAAGCGATTCTTGTGCAGGCTACTGGTCCTTGGAATGGTCCCAGTACCAATTCATTTTCTTCAACAAGGTAGAACCCTACCCAAAAGAAATTGAACTGCTCCTTTAAAGCTGCGCAGATATTTGCCAGATTAGCAATAAAATTGGTTTCTCCCTGTAGAAGCCCTTTGATCTGTGGGATCAAGGATTGATATTGGTGTTCTTTACTTCCGCGAGCTATATGTAAATCTTCTGCCATGGTTTGGATACTTTTTGTGATGCAAATATACGGAATTGTTAGGTGATATGGGTTGAACCAGGATGCCCTTTGACGCCGCTCGGGGTACGGGATGAGAGGATGGTCCAAGATCATTTCTTTTATTTTGGAGAATTAGGTACGCTCATTCAATATTTATCATCGGAGTCAGCCTGAAGATTTCCCGAAAGATTTCTCGGGAATATTCATTCTTTAATTGAAATGATTTTCTTTGTTACTTTTGAAGCCCAAAAGTAACCAAACCGACGAAGGAGCCCACGGATACCAAAAACAACTCGAATCCGTAAACTCTTCGGCTCATTTAAGATGGCTTTTCGCACGGTCATCCGCACATGAAAAGAATGCCTTGTTGTCGGGAATATCTTTCAAAAGATCCTCCCATCCAAAGGGATGATCTTTTGAAAGCATTCCAAGGCCAATCCCATCGCACAGGTCATCGGCATTCTTTCCATTTTTCCGCCATTGGAAATGAGCCGGATGCTAAAATGCTTCCTTCGTAAGGATAATGTTTGTTAATGGCGAGAACCCCCAGAGGGGGTGACATCTTTATAGAAATTGGATGTTTGAAATGGCAAACCCAAAGCGTGGGTGAAATCTTTTTCAATAGTTCCTCTTTATGGGTTTAAAACAATAAAAAACAGTTTGCTCATCTTACGATTCGCAATGACCAAAATCCTCATAAAAAAACAACAATAGATTCTTCGTTGCACTCTGAATCCCTCTTTAGCATATTTTAATTCTGAACTGTCTGTGAGGAATCTGTATGGTACTCCTCTAGCAGGTCTTGTCATTCTGTACCGAAGGTACAGGAACTGTACGGCAATACAATCTTGAAAGATTTCAAAATTGGGCTTTTGATATTTCCGAGGCCTATCCTCGATCATGATGGCATAAAATTCTAAATCAACAATCAACCAAAAAAGAGGTTATCTTTATCAGATAACCTCTTAATCATGTTTTTATAAAGATAAATAACTCTTACAGGCGTTTTAAGGCTGCTTTGATCAATTGTTCTACAGAAAGATCTGGCTCGGCGGTATAAATGGCCTGAAGGGCTTTTTCCGCTTGAGCTTTTGGGAAACCTAACATGACCAATGCTGTCAATGCTTCTTCAGCTGAAGAAGGTTTGCTGACGATCAATGGAATCAATGCATCTGGGCCTTGCTTTTTAAGTTTATCTTGAAGTTCAAGAATCACGCGTTGCGCTGTTTTTGGACCAATCCCTTTTATTTTCTGGATGACATTGACCTGCCCATTGACGATAGCCTGTTGGATTTCTTCAGGAGTAATCGAAGAAAGCATCATTCTACCGGTATTCGGACCGATTCCAGAAACAGAGATCAAATGGTGAAAGAGATGTCTTTCTGCTTCTGTAGCGAAGCCAAACAGCGTTTGGGAGTCTTCGCGTACCTGAAAGGAAGCAAAAAGTTTACATTCTTCTTGATCTTTGATCTGGCTGTAGGTAGTCAATGAAATGTGCAAGTAATAGCCAATGCCATCCACCTCCAAAACGACATGGGTTGGAGCTTTAAAAACTAACTTACCTTTAAAATATTCGTACATAAGCTATGCTTACTGATTTTTTGATTCTTTTTCATGTTCAATTGCATCCACTACAGCAATGGTAACCATGTTCACAATTTCACGAACCGAACTATCCAATTGCAATACGTGGATAGGTTTGTTCATTCCTAATAGAACTGGTCCGACAGCTTCAGCATTTCCAACTTCCTGTAGTAATTTATAAGCAATGTTACCAGATTCCAAGTTCGGGAATACCAAGGTATTTGCTGGCTCACCATTTAAAGTCGAGAAAGGGAAGTTATCTGCCAATAGGTTTTTGTTCAATGCAAAGTTTGCTTGAATTTCACCATCTGCAACAATTTCAGGATGTTCTTTATGTAAGATGCTTACAGCCTCCCTTACTTTATCGGAAATATCACCAATATTTGAACCGAAGTTAGAGTAAGACAACATCGCTAAACGAGGTTTAACGTTGAACCTTTTAACTGCTGAATCCAATAAAACAGCAATGTCAGCAAGTTCGCGAGCGCTTGGGTTTGAGTTTACAGTGGTATCACCAAAGAATAATGGACCTTGGCTTGTCAACATAATGTACATCCCAGCAACTCTGCTTCCCGGTTTTGCTCCGATTACTTGTAATGCAGGGCGGATTGTTGAAGCATAATTGCGTGTCAAACCAGAAATAAGGGTATCTGCATCGCCAAATTCAACCATACTTGCTGCAAAGTAGTTACGGTTGGTCATTAACTTGCGAGAGTCTAACTTATTAACGCCTCTGCGTTGTCTTTTTTGGTATAAGTGTTCTGCGTATCTTTCAAATCTTTCAGATTTGATCTCAGCTTGAGGATCGATGATCTCAACACCATCCAGTTCAAAACCATATTCATGGATCAAATTGTTGATTTTTTCTTGGTTACCCAAAAGGATTGGGAAAGCAATTCCCTCTTCTTTAACAATCTGAGCAGCACGAAGGGTTTTATAATTATCAGCTTCAGCAAATACAACACGTTTAGGGTTAGATTTTGCTTTGGCGGTAATGGTACGGATCAAACGTTCATCTTTACCCAACCTCTTTCGCAATTCATCACGGTATGCATCCCAATCTTCGATTACCTTACGCGCTACACCAGATTTAATAGCAGCTTTTGCAACCGCTACGGAAACTTCCGTAATCAAGCGTGGATCTGTCGGTTTAGGGATCACATAATCGATTCCGAAACGGATGTTGTTGGCATTGTAAGCAATGTTCACTTCTTCAGGAACAGGTTGTTTTGCTAATTCAGCAATCGCCTTGACAGCAGCAATTTTCATGGCTTCGTTGATGGCCGTAGCTCTTACGTCTAGTGCACCACGGAAAATGTAAGGGAAACCAAGAACGTTGTTTACTTGGTTAGGGAAGTCAGAGCGTCCTGTACCCATGATAATATCATCGCGAGTTTCAAGAGCAAGCTCATAGGCGATTTCAGGATTAGGGTTTGCCATCGCCAATACGATTGGTTTTGGAGCCATGCTTTTCAACATTTCAGGCGTCAAAACATCGGCAGCAGAAAGACCGATGAAAACATCAGCATCCTTAACAGCATCTGCTAAAGTATGGATATCGCGGTCAGTTGCCCATTCAGCTTTAGTAGGGTCTAATACCTCACGGTCCTTACGGATAACACCTTTACTATCGCACATTACGATGTTATTTTTATTAGCGCCTACAGCCACGTACATTGCTGTACAGGAAATTGCTGCAGCACCTGCGCCATTCACCACGATTTTTAGGTCGGCGATATTTTTATCCTGTAATTCAGAAGCATTGATCAGAGCAGCCCCAGAAATAATTGCGGTACCATGTTGGTCATCATGCATTACTGGAATGTTCATTTCTGCTTTTAAGCGGCGTTCAATTTCAAAACACTCAGGCGCTTTGATATCTTCAAGGTTCACACCACCGAAGGTAGGTTCCAAAGCTTTAACGATATTGACAAATTCATCAACGTTTTTGGTGTCTAACTCGATGTCAAATACATCGATATCGGCAAAGATCTTGAAAAGTAATCCTTTACCTTCCATAACGGGTTTACCAGCTTGGGCACCAATATCACCAAGGCCTAATACGGCAGTACCATTACTGATTACGGCTACCAAGTTACCCTTGGCAGTATATTTATAAGCGTCTTCGCTGTTTTCTGCAATTGCCAGACAAGGCTCGGCTACACCTGGGGAATAGGCTAAAGATAAGTCTCTTTGTGAACTGTGTGGTTTTGTAGGAACCACTGCTATTTTACCCGGACGCCCCATAGCATGGTAGTTTAAAGCGTCTTTCTTTCTGTTGATGTTACTCATTACAATTTTGGTTTATACTAATATTTCATGATTATCACCTAGTAATAATCTACTTTAATACATCTAATAATTTAAACATACGTTGGCGCATCTGTCCAGCAGGGCCTTGGTAGTTGTTGACAAGCAATGCGAAGGTATATTCTTGTCCATCGCTTGATTTTTGGTATCCTGTGTAACCTAATACACCGCCAATAGTACCACTTTTCATGGTAGTATTGTTAATTGTTGGCAAAGATTTTAGAAACTCATCATACCACGGTCTCCCTTTAGCATATTGCATGATTTTGCTCATCGCCAAAGTCGTCACTCTATTTTGAGGCGATAAGCCAGAACCATCGAAGGTATTGATGGCACTTGGGTCTATCGATAATTTATTCTGCCAATATTTGGAAACTAAGGTTGCCGATTTTTCTGTGTTGTATTCCATTGCGGAAACCACACCAATCAATTTTAACAGCGACTCTCCATATAGATTGATGCTTTTTTGGTTGAACCAATGCACAATTTCACCTAATCTAGGCGATTTGATCAGAAGGATTGAATTTCTTTTTGCATCCAAGATGCTTGAAGAATCCATATCTGTTAATCTTTTTGCAGTAGTAACCTTGTTCAAGGAGTCTGTAACAAAGATAGAATCTCTACCAAGCGCATCAGAAAGCGAATATGCTAAGTCCAATGCTGGATCAGGTACTGAGATTTCAATTGTTTTTTTGAGATTGGCGCCATAGGTACCTCTTAGGTAAACTTGTGTAGAATATGGAGCTGAATAAGCATATACATTATCCCCCGAACCATTGGCTCCTGTTTTTACTTCATTGATTAAATGGTAGAATGGAGCTTTCTGTACAGGCTGTAAGGTTGCTGGTTTACCAGGTGCACCCGGTGTAAAGTTGATTCCAAGTTTGTTTTCTTTCCAATTTAAAGCAGAGAATCCTGCCCCATAATAATTTCCGATATCTGTCCACATCCAAGTTCCCGGAACATCGTAGCCGTTGAAGAAAATATCATCAGCAATGATTTTACCATTGATTTTTTTGATGCCAAGGTTCTTGATGGCTTCGGACCATTTTGCCAATAGGACTTCCGGTTTAGTGTCTGGGTATCTATCACTGCCAAGGGTAGGGTCGCCCTTACCTTCGATAATGATATTGCCATTTAAGGTGCCTAAGGAGTCAATCTGACCGGTGTAGAAAAGTTCAGTATTATAGGTGAAATCAGCCCCTAACAGATCTAAAGCTGTAATGGAAGTGATCACTTTCAAGGTTGATGCGGTAGGCATTCCGATCTGGTTATTGCTGTCGAAAACAATTTCACCAGTTTTAGAGTTTATGACCGTCAAGGAAGCCATGCCATTTTTTAGAGACGGGTTCTTGCTAAAAGCATCAAATGCCGTTTGGACTTTTGCCTTTACTCCTTGGGCTTGTACTGTTTGCGTGTTTAGGACGCTAATAACAGCAAGGAAATAAAAAAATGAAAAAAATCTTCTCATAGGTAGCAAATATCGTAATCTACTGCACAAGTAGTACATTTAAATTGTAAAATTTCAAATGTATGATGAAGTAAATGTATTAATTGTGAGAGTTTTTATAACTTGCGGGGATTATTAAAAATTACATAATGAAATACATCGATAAGTTAGCTTCCATCCGTAAAGAGATGAAAGAAAAGGGTGTAGATGCCTATATAATTCCCTCCTCCGATCCACATATTAGCGAATACCTTCCGGAAAGATACAAATGCATAGCATGGACCTCTGGTTTCACCGGTTCCGCTGGGACATTGGCCATCACGCAAGATTTTGCGGGTTTATGGACAGATTCTCGTTATTTTGTTCAAGCAAATGAGCAATTGGCGGGTACCGGATTTGAATTAGTGAAGTTGCAGGTTCAAGGTAAAGCAGAATATGCAACCTGGCTTTCCAAGACATTGAAAAAAGGCGATACTGTAGCTTTCGATGGCAATTTAGCTTCTGTTGCGGTTGCACAAGCCGTAGCGTCTGAATTAAATCCCTTGGGCATCCATGTAAATGGTCATCTAGATCTTTTGGAACCTATTTGGGATGGTAGACCTGAACTGCCTACTGAAAAAGCATTTCTTTTGGATGAAAGTACTACTGGACAATCTACAAAAGACAAAATTGCTAGCATAAAATCAAAGCTTAAAGATAAAAGGGCCGACCTTCATTTTGTTTCTTCATTGGATGATTTGGCATGGATCCTTAATATCCGTGGGAATGATGTTCATTGTAATCCGGTTGTATTGGGCTTCTTGCTGATTGAAGAGGATAAAAATTCCTTGTTTATTGGTTCGGGGAAATTATCTCCTGCTGATATTTCTTCTTTAAAGGATTCTGGAGTAGAAGTCGCTGACTATCAGCAAGCATTTGAGACTGTAAAACAGTTGAAAGGCGAACGTATATTATTAGACCCCAAGCGTACTTGTTTTGCCATTTATGATTCTGTTCCAGAAAACATCGAAATTTTGGAAGATATGAATCCTTCAACGACATTGAAGGCTATTAAAAACAAGGTAGAGGTAGATCATACCCGAAATGCCATGATAAAGGATGGGGTTGCATTGACCAAATTTTTTAAATGGGTTGAGGAAAACGTAGCATCGGGAGAACTTTCAGAAATTTCTATTGCTGAAAAATTGCAAGGACTACGTGCTGCTTCCACGGGTTTTGTTGATATCTCATTTGATACCATTGCTGGTTATAAAGCGCATGGTGCTTTGCCACATTATAAAGCAACAGAAAGCAGTAATTCAGTATTGAAGCCTGAGGGATTGTTGTTGGTGGATTCAGGTGGTCAATACCTAGACGGTACGACTGATATTACCAGGGTAATTTCTTTAGGACAGATACAACCTGAGGAGAAAACCGATTATACCATTGTTCTAAAAGGAACTATTGAGGGTTCTCAAGCTGTATTTCCTGTTGGAACTAAGGGATATTCCATTGATGCCATTACCAGAAGGCCTATCTGGGAAACCTTGCGCAATTACGGACATGGTACTGGACATGGGGTAGGATTTTTCTTGAACGTTCATGAAGGGCCACAGGTTTTCAATATGGCGGCAATCGATATTCCGGTTGAGGAAGGTATGATTACTTCCATTGAACCAGGTTTATATCGAGAAGGTCATTATGGAATCCGTATTGAGAACTTAGTACTTTCGAAGAAAGTGGAGAGTAATCAATTTGGTGATTTTATGGATTTTGAGACTTTAACGGTATGTTATATCGATACTGCGTTGGTTGATAAAAGCATATTGGACCAAAAGCACATTGATTGGTTGAACCAATATAATGGCTGGGTCTATGAACAATTGTCCCCTAAATTGGATGATGCTGAAAAAGCTTGGTTGAAGGCGAAAACAAAAGCGATTTAGTTTTTTAGACATAAGACAATAGACACAAGACATAAGAGCTAAGCGGGATATTAAAATTTTATGCAATTGCTGCATGAATTTGAACCAGGATTGATGGGATGAGAGGATGGGCCAAGATCTGGGAAGGAATCAGGATTCCCTTCGACTTAGCTCAGGGTACTGGATGAGAGGATGGACCAAGATCAATATTCCGATGGTCGAGCGGCGTCGAGACCCGGCACAGGATTATTGTTGGTATTACATTCAACATTATATTCACAAAATTCGGGGTGTATCGCATAAGTCCGCCGCGAAAAAATAAATAGAAAAATATTTTCCATCGGGGTTCCATTATTTTAGCTAGCATGGCAGGTTAGCCTGGAGATAGCGCAAAAACGATGTTCGATTAATCGAACATCGTTTTTGCATTAACCCTATATTGTTCGATACCATTGCTAAAATAATTCTGCCCTTCCAAGGCAGTATGTCGCAAAAATAGATTTTTCTAGAAAATAATTATAGCTCTAAACACCTAGAAACACAGATCTAACACACTTGTCATTGGTGCGCAGGAAGTCCTTTTGCAACCGGCTCATTTCCAGTGGCGGAGAGATGGATAGAATGTCGTTAACAGGCATGTTAATCTTGGTCCATCCTCCAATCCCATGAATCCTGGTTCTTGACCAGATCTTGGTCCCTCCTCTCATCCGGTACCCTGAGCGGCGTCGAAGGGCATCCTGGTTCAAGCCCTCAATCTTCCTTACTCTTTCTTTTTTTCAATCCATATTCTGTTAAAAAGAATAGGGTCTGATGCTGAGAATTCTAGATTTAGTTCTATTGGTTTTGTGATGCTGATCATTCCTACCGGGACATCCAAGAATTCTTCTACATACCAGTTTTGATTAGGTTCGACCGTTACTTTTCCATTGGGAGCTGCAGATACCGTGAAGGTGCTTTCGATATCCTTGATGCTGAGTTGGGTTGTTTTGCCGGAACCATTATGTAAAGAGGTTTCTATGCTGTATTCACCAGCTTCTGGAAGATAAACCTTCCATTGCACTTTTTGGTTGGCCTTTAATACAAGGTGATCGGGTTTAGTACCATCAAAGGCATTGAACTCCAGTCCTTTTGAAAGATGGTTCTTGGCATTTAATGAGAATCCGCCAAAGGTAGATTCAGCAACGACTTCAGTATTGAATTGAGGCTGGTCCATGGTTACTTTTAGGACCGATACATAGGGGTCAGGTTGTTCTTCAGGTACATGGATATGGATGATAGGGCCCAACTGTTCAAATTTTACTGCTTGGGTTTTATTTCCTTTTAACAGCTCGATTTTGGTTGGTTTGCTCTGCAAACCTGTCACACGAAGGATTTTATCCAAAGGCCAATTATAGACGTGTAAATAAAGTTCTTTTGTTTTGTTGTTGATGGTCATTTTACCCCAGTCATGTTGGGAGAATCGGATTGGCAGACCATTGTTATAATAAACAGCTTGTCCATACTTATTGAGCCATTGTCCCATGTCCATTAATCGCTGAACGCCTTCATATGGCACAGAACCATCGGCACGGGGGCCGATATTCAGGGTGTAAGAGCCATTCAAGCTAACATTGTTGATTAAGGATTGGAACAATTGATTGCTGGACTTCCATTCATTTTCCAGGGCATTGAATCCCCATGAATGCGCGATGGTTCCAGGTGTTTCCCAGATATGGTCGGTGTATGCGGATCCGAATTGATTGTCACCTAAAGTTTCAAAGTCTACATGTTCATTTTCAATCGGGAAACCCAGCCGTGAATTGATTAAACACTTAGGTTGTAATTCATGGATGAGGTTAGCCAGTTGATCCAGCTGTTCTTTTTTGATGATGCTCTGTTGGTAAGGAATCCACATATCAAACCACATCATAGCGATATCGCCATAATTAGTAAGCAATTCACGGATTTGAGGGATTACCTTTTCCTGCCAATACTGATTGTATTGAGCATCTGAAACTCGACCTGTGACTTCTTGGTTATGGTTCCAAGCATAGGGATGTTGCCAGTCGATCCAGTGGGAATAGTAAAAACATAGTTTGATATTGTGTTTTTTACAGGCTTCAGCAATTTCTTTTATGACATCTCTATTGGTTCCGCTAAGTTTTGGCAGAGAATAATCACTGACCTTACTATCCCAAAGTGCCACACCATCATGATGTTTTGAGGTAATGACAATATACTTCATACCGGCTTTTTTGGCTAGGAGTACCCATTCTTCTGGATTGATTTTATCCCAGTCAAACCTTTTTGCCAATTCACCATATTCTGCTTCACCGATACGGTTTCTGTATCGAATCCATTCCGCGTAATTATTGGGATGTCTTAACCTTTCGCCCTTCCAAATCCCTTCGGTTGCACTATAGAGACCCCAATGAATAAACATGCCGAAACGGTCATCTTCCAACCATTGGGCTTTCTTGGTTTGGGAAAAGATATTGAGACTAGTCAATGTCAATAACAGGATCAGAAGGATATGTTTTGATGATGATGCCATGTTGGTTTTAATAAAATTGGGTCTATCCAAATATATGGAAAACTGAAAACATATTCTAATGAGATTGATTAGCAAAAGATAGTTTATTTACCGCTAAAAGGATAAAATTGATTAAATTACCATGATTATAATATGTAGATTTTTATCCCTAATCCCAAGCATTGTTAATAGATGAAAATTAAGATAAAAGGACTTTTGATTTTTGGTTTGATGGTAGCCTGTCAATCCACTTTACAAGCACAGGAGTTTCCCTATAAGAATAAGGATCTTCCCGTAGAAAAACGGGTGGAAGACCTTTTAGGCAGAATGACCCTAGAAGAGAAGGTTGGTCAACTATCGAAGGTTCTGGGTTGGGAAATGTATGATAAGAATGCTGGAAAAATAGGGGTAAGTCAAAAGTTTAAAGAAACAGTCAAGAATCAAAAAATCGGATTATTATGGGCAACATTACGCGCAGATCCATGGACACAGAAGACTTTAATCACAGGCCTGACTCCAGAGGAGGCTGCCAAGGCAACCAACGCCTTGCAAAAATTCATGGTTGATAGCACGCGCTTGGGGATTCCATTGTTACTTTCCGAGGAGACTCCACATGGGCATATGGCTATTGGAGCGACCACTTTTCCAACGGCCATTGGCCAAGCGAGTACCTGGAATCCGTTTTTAATAGAAAAAATGGCCGGAGTAATCGCTGCAGAAGCATCTGCAGTTGGAGCTCATAATGGCTATGGTCCTGTTTTGGATCTAGCTCGAGAACCAAGGTGGTCAAGGACGGAAGAGTCTTACGGTGAAGATCCTTTTTTAGTGGGGAGGATGGGCGAAGCCATGGTCAGGGGCATGCAAGGAGAGAAACTTGGTCAAACAGGAAAGGTGTTTTCCACTTTAAAGCATTTTGTGGCATATGGTGTCCCGGAAGGGGGGCATAATGGAGGTAGTGTTTCTGTTGGTGAGCGAGATTTGAGGATGAATTATCTATTCCCTTTTGAAAAAGCGGTTAGGCAGGGAGCTTGGTCCGTAATGACGGCTTATAATTCCATAGATGGGATTCCATGTTCTTCAAATTCCTGGTTGTTGAATGAAGTTTTGAGAAAAGAATGGGGATTTAAAGGGTTTGTCGTGTCTGATCTATTGAGTATACAAGGTTTATCGGGAGGACATAATACAGCTGCAAACCCAGCAGAAGGGGCATCGCAAGCCTTGAATGCAGGATTGGATGTAGATCTAAGCGGTTCGGGGTATGATAAGAATTTGTTGTTAGCTATCAAAGAAGGGTTAGTGAGTGAAGATGAATTAAACCAATCGGTTGGCAGAGTCCTAACCACAAAGTTTCGCTTAGGTCTGTTTGAAAATCCTTTTGTTTCAGAAAAGGAAGCCAAGAAGAAAGTGGCTAGTCCTGAAAATATAGAAGTTGCAAGACAAGTTGCTCGAGAGTCTATCATTTTACTAAAAAATGATGGGGATCTTCTTCCTTTGAAAAAAGATCTCAAGCGAATTGCGGTGATTGGACCGAATGCAGATAATGTTTACAATCAATTAGGCGATTATACAGCGCCACAGGCAGATGGCAAGGTCAAGACAGTTCTGGCAGGGATTAAGGAGAAATTGGGAGCAAGAACTGAAGTTGAATATGTAAAAGGGGCTGCGATCCGTGATATGGGGCAGACCGATATCCCTGCTGCAGTTGCTGCTGCGAAACGTTCGGATGTTGTGGTCTTGGTTGTTGGAGGTTCAAGTGCTCGCGACTTTAAGACTTCCTATCAAGCAACGGGTGCTGCAGAGGTGGAAAGTAGCAAAAAAGGGATATCTGATATGGAAAGTGGAGAGGGGTTTGATCGTGCTTCATTGGATATGATGGGTGATCAACTGGAATTAATGCAGGCCATTCAGGCAACCGGAAAGCCAGTTGTATTGGTGGTTATTAAAGGAAGGCCATTAAACCTGAATTGGGCAGATGAACATATTCCTGCCATTCTTGATGCCTGGTACCCAGGGCAAGAAGGAGGGACAGCAATCGCGGATGTGCTATTTGGGGATTATAATCCAGCAGGTCGACTTCCTATATCAGTTCCAAGGTCTATTGGGCAGTTGCCGGTATATTACAATCATCAAAAGCCCAAACATCATCCTTACATTGATGAAGAGTCTACTCCATTATATAGCTTTGGATACGGGTTGAGTTATACTGATTTTGAATACAAGAATTTGGAAATGGGAATATTAGAAGGGGATGAGGATGTTGTTGTGGAAGTTTCCTTCGATTTGGTCAATACCGGAAATTTTGATGGTGAAGAAGTGCCACAGCTATACCTAATCGACGAGGTCAGCTCCGCTGTTTCAGCAGTTAAACAATTACGTGGATTTGATCGGGTTCCTTTGTTGAAGGGAGAAACGCGAAAAGTTAGTTTTACCCTTGATCAAAATGATTTGAAGTTATGGACAGCAAGCAAAGATTGGCAAGTCGAAAAAGGAAAGTTCAAGGTATTGATAGGTCCAGCATCCGATAATATTAAGCTGAATGGGGAATTTGAGGTTATGGACAGTAAAAAATTGAAGTAAGAGAAAGGCCAGAATTAATTCTGGCCTTCTGTTTTATTTTGGGTCTAAAACCACATGTTTTACATTGACTCTATTGTAGGTATAAGTTATATGAATCTTGCCTTTGGAATCTTGGAAGATAGTTGGATAGCTGAATTCACCTTTATCATGATTTTCTAATTCCATGAACTTTTTCCAATCCCGTCCATCATTGGAAAAGGCAATATTTAATTTTGCTCTTCCTTCCCACCATTCTTTTCCGGGAATGTCAGGATTGTAAACAATCCAATATTGGTTGTTTACCGGTATGGCATCAGTTCCAGAATTGGGGTTGATCAGATTTGTTTTTTCAAGGTCTGACCAAGTTTTGCCATTATCGGTAGACCAAGATGAAATGACCGAACCTTCCCTGCTGCGGCAGAGCACTTGAATCTTATTGTCTGGATGTAAAATAACGCTTGGTTGGATCACGTTCAAGGTTGATTCATGGTGGATTGGATATTTTTTCCATGTTTTCATATTCTTATCAGCAATTTCAACATGGGCAAGCCAACGGGTTTCACTTAATTCTTCACTGGATGGAGAAACAACGGTACCATTAGAAAGCTGTTTCGGTTTATTTTTGATTGGGCCTAAAATTCCATCAGGTAGTTTTTGTGCCTTTGACCAAGTTTTTCCATTGTCTTTTGAGGTCTTGACCATTCCCCACCATTCCCTTGGATTCGGTCCCACCTTATAAAAAAGATAGATGGTTTGATCATTATTTTTACGGAAAAGCACGGGGTTCCAACATGGGTAGGTTTTATCAGCGACTCCATCGGCCCAAATTGTTGGGTCTGACCATTTCTCTCCATCGTAAGTAGCTCCCCAGATCTTAACGTCTTGGTTGCCCTCATGGGTTCCTGCAAACCAACTGGCCAACAAAGTTCCGTCTTTTGCCTCTTCCATGGTTGAAGCGTGACATTGATCGAAATATTTGCCTTGTTCGAATATAAATTCAGATTTCAAAATGTTGGGTTGGGGCGATTGTGCAAAAAGATTTAAGTTAAAGAGAAGAAGGAGGATTACATAGGAGGTTTTCATACGCATTGATTTCATTTTAGATTACAATTTCTTATCCAGTATTTAAGATAAGAAATTGTAATCAGATAGTGGTTATCTTAAGCTGACTTGAATGGCTGTCGCATAATCCAGGTTCTTGGCTGAATTCTGTACAGTGAGTATGTTTTCCTTTAGATTCCATTTTGCTTTTCCATTATGGCCTAGGATTTTCACTGCCTTAATTTTACTGTTGGCAGGGATTTGGAATGAAAAAGAGGTTGGAGCACTGTATTTTTCGCCTTCGGACAAGTGGAATACGTTAATGGTTTTATTGTCCTTGCTACGGGTGTAGTAATATCCATTTTCATGATATGGAGCAACACTTCTTGTGGCGTAAATTGCAGACTCATTGATCTGCACCCATTTTGCCAATTCCTTAAGGCGATCGTATGCAGCTTGATCAAAGTCTCCATTTGGTCCAGGAGCAATGTTCATCAGGTAGTTGCCACCTCGAGAAATAATCTTGACTAAGGTTTCTACAATCTTTTTTGTAGGCTTATATTGGTCATTAGGGACATAAGAGAAAGAATTTCCCATGGTGATACAGCTTTCCCAAGGAATATCTAGTGGATGTTCAGGAATAGCCTGCTCCGGTGTCACGTAATTCTCCCATTTTCCGGGAACAGTACGGTCTACTACAATGATTCCAGGTTGATTTTTTCTTGCCATTCCACCAATACGGTCCATATCGATGTCCTGTTCGACCTTAATGCCGCGTTGCCAATCCACGGATTGGTCAATGGTGCTGAAGGGTCTGACCCAGCCACCATCAAGCCATAGGATGTCGACCTTTCCATATTCTGAGGTCAGTTCATTGATCTGGTTATAGGTGTAGTTTTTAAAATTGTTCCAGCGTTCTGGATATTTAGTAGGGTCGTAATTTACATTTCTGTCTTTTGGTGGGAAATATGGCCACCAATAATGTTCTGTGTGCCAATCAGGTTTGGAGAAATAGGCTCCTATTTTGAAACCTTCATTTCGAAAGGAATTGAAAATTTCTTTGGTGACATTGGCCTTTGGGTTACTAAAGAAAGGGGTATTCTTGGAAGTGATTTTGTAATCGGACTCTTTGGTGTCAAACATGGCGAAGCCATCGTGGTGTTTGGTCGTAAATACGACATATTTCATTCCGGCAGCTTTTGCTGCATCAGCCCATTTTTGGGGATTGAAATCTACAGGGTTAAAGGACTTCTGTAGGTTTTCGTAATTTTTTACATATTCAAAATAGGTTTTTCCGTGTTCGGGTTTACGTTGGGTCCAGCCTTCATCTTCAGGGCAAATACTCCAACTTTCCACGATTCCCCATTGGCTGTAGGTTCCCCAGTGCATAAACAGTCCAAACTTCATGTCCTGCCACTGCTCCAGATTTTGGATGACCTGTTGATCAGTAGGTTTTTGATAACCCGCGGAGACGTTGTGTGCTTGGCCAAAAGAAAGGGATGAAGCAAGGAGGAAAGCTGCGGTAAATAATATTGATCTCTTCATTGGTATTAAGTTTAGGGGGTTGATAAAAGAAAAGCCACGCGAAGTGGCTTTTCAAATAATAATTAGTTTGGGCATTAATTTACATCCCAGAATAATTTTGTATTTACGTTGTCTTGATCTTTGATAGCGTTGTAGTTTTCTTGATTGTACGTGATTTCATCTTGAACCATATTCCATTTTACAGGAACTGTTTTTTGGAAATCTGAAGTTTCAACACGGAATGCAAAAGTTGGGTAGTTTAATCTTCTCACCTCCGACCAGTTTTCTACAGATTGGATAATGTTGAAGTGTAACCATTTTTGCATAGCGATCAATTGGAGGTTGTTTGTTCCCCATCCGATTTTATTGATATAAGCTGTTGTCTGAGCAGTAGTTGGAGCAGTAGGTTTTGCTACGGTTCCATCATTACTGATGTTTCTCAATGAAACCTGTAGTTCAATGGATTCTTTGATCGCTTTTTCAAAACTAGCTTTTGCTGCTGTCGCGTTTCCACTGTTCAATTGATTTTCAGCTTTCAAGAAATCAACTTCTGAAGCCGTGATCAATATACCAGGGAAGTTCTGGTTGCGAGAATAAGTAGATCTGTTATAGATGGCAATCTTACTCGGGTTAGCAGGTGTTCCAGCAATCTGTGATGATTGAACAGCACTTGTTAGCGATTGATCTAGACCGATGAAAGCTCCATTAGCACCAGCGCCTGGTTCAAACATAAATGGAAGTCTTGGATCTGCATTGTTTAACATGTGGTCAATCATTACTTTTCCAGCAATATTGTTGTTCCAGCTTTCAATTGCATCCCTAAATCCTCTTGCATTCACATCTGAGGCATTGTTGAAGATATCAATTTGGATATTATCTGCATTCGATGCTAGGACAGGGAATTTTGTTGGATTGCCTAATATTTCATTGATTTCTTGGGTAGCTCTAGCAGAAAACTGTGAAGCTTTTCCAACGCGAGTCAGCATACGTAATCTTAAGGAGTTACAGTATTTTTTCCACAAGTCTACATTTCCGGAGTTAACCAAATCTTGAGTCTTGAAAGAACTAACTACCGCTGCTGGAAGCGTATAATTACTCAATTCAGTACTGATAGATTTTAAATCGTCTAACATAGCAGTATAGATATCTGCAGCCTTGTCAAATTTTGAGTAGGAGATGGTATAATCACCACCATTTGTACTTAACATACCAGCTTGAGACCATGGAATATCGCCATGTAAATCCACTTGTTGTTGCGTTAGGTCGTAGAAAAAGACCTTTGCAGTCAATAAGAAGATTTTCTTCATTGCCTTTTCATCTTCAGGGCTAGCGTTATACACTTTTTCAAATTCCCTGAACTGTGCCAATCCCCTATAGTATCTTTCCCAACGATCGTTAATTGCAGCCATACCTGGCGTTAATTGATCAGTGGTGTTTGCCCAGCCAATCGTTTGTAGATAACGGTGAATGGTTGGAGAAAGGGTTACAAAGTAATTTCTATAGGTTGGAACGACTAGTTCTATATAGCCATATTGTACACCTGTATATTGTTTTTCGATGGTTGAACTCGTTACTTTAGAAGGGTTCCGATATTCAGCATCAAAGGACTCTTTTTTACAAGAGGTTATCGTTGCTAGTGATGCAGCCATTAATCCCGCGATCACCAATAATTTGTTTGTTTTCATAATTTTAGAAGCTTGCACGTAACATGAAACCATAAGTTCTAGTTGCAGGAGAAGTACCCGCATTAGTAACGTTGTTTACCCAATAAGAACCACCTGTCATTTGCTCAGGATCTAAATCTTTCATTGATCTATAAATGAAGAATAGGTTTCTTGCAAATGCAGAGATCTGAAGGTTTTTCGCTCTTAAGCTTTTTGCTACAGAAGCAGGTAATCTATAACCCAAAGAAAGTTCTCTTAACTTGATGTAGTTGTTTTTCTGAACATACAAACCGTAGTTTGAGTTAGAGTATTGAGGACCTCCCCAGTTGTAGGTTTGAGCGTAGTAGAATGCTTGAGAAATGATATTGGTATTTGGAGAACCATCTGCTAAAACGCCGTCCATTACCATACCATCGTGGAATACTTTTTCACCAGCAGGGCCAGCGTTTCCAGTTGTTGCAATACCTTTACCATCTTTGATATAGTAGCTTAGACCACCGTGCTCAGCATCCATTGCTGTAAGGGTTTCTTCCAATAGACCACGAGATTTCATCCAGTTGATACCAGTAGGCATAGCATGTCCGCCCCAACGGAAGTCGATCAATGCATCTAAAGTGATGTTTTTGTAAGTAAAAGTATTGATGAAACCACCTGTTACTTTTGGCATTGCATTACCCGCTTTAACCCACTCATCTGGATCTAATTGATAAAGACCATTATCATTAACAATCTTTTTACCGCTTGCATCATACACATAAGGATGTACCATGATGTCACCCATAGATTGGCCTACGTTAGCAACTAATCTTGCTGCAGAACCATCGTAATCTGCTAACATTAATTGGGATGCACCACCAGGAAGAGCTTCTACCTTATTGCGGTTGAAGGCAAAGTTTAAGATAGAGTTCCATTTGAAGTTATCATTTGAAATAGGAGCTCCGTTTAATGCAAATTCGTAACCAGTGTTTCTCAATGTACCTACGTTAGCAAGGATTGAATTAGAACCTGTAGAATAAGGAAGGGTATAGTTTAAGATCTGGTCAACGATTTTACCGTTATAATAGGTAATGTCTAAACCTAATTTGTTATTGAACAATCTTGTTTCTAAACCGATTTCCAATTCGTGTTTGTTTTCAGGTTTGATTTTTTCATTACCGAAAGAAGAAGTTGGTATCTGGGTATACAATACTGATGCATCCGTACCTTGATTACCCAAAGTAGCTTGGGAATAACTTAAGGCACTTAAATAGATGTCTGGATATTTACCCACGATACCATATGAACCTCTTAATTTAGCATAATTGAAGAATTCAGGCATTTGGAATGCTTCATTCAAGATAATACTGGTGTTTACGGAAGGGTAGTATAGTACGTTGTTATCAGGGTGCATTTGAGAAATTTGCTCTCTTCTTAATGTACCTTCTACAAACCAGAAATCTTTAAAGTTAAAGTTGATGGTTCCGAAAGTAGCATCACGTAAAGAGTTCAATTTTGTTGAGTTACCTCTTGAAATATTGTTTGACGCACTGATATCATACCAATTTCTAACAGATAATCCACCGTCGGTATTTGCTGATAAATTCGTAGTATTCAATTTAGTAGCAGTATAACCAAGCATGGCACCTAATTTTACATCTTCGGTGATTTGCTTGCTATACGAAGCCAATAAGTCGGTGTAGTAAATATTTGCAGTCGTATTATTAGATGCATAGTATCCAGACTGTCCGAATGCTACCGGAATTTCGTTTGGTTGTTTATCATCTGTTTTTAAGTTCGTCATATCTGCAGAGAATCTACCGCGGATAGAGAAGTCTTGTGTTACTTGCCAAGTGTTGGTAAATGATCCGATCACCCTGTTCGAGTATTCATCATATTGTCTAGCCAAGTTATTCCACATGAAGTCTAATACGTCAGCTTTGTAGCCATTGTGTCTTAAGTTTTCTCCAGGTGTCAAACTTTGGTTAGAACCAGTTACATATTTATAGCCAAGGCTAGTGCTGTATCTGTCCAAATACCACTCTGGGTTATCGAAGGTCGAGATCATACCTGTAAAGTTGTTTACAAGACGGTCTGTCAAGAAGGGTCTGTTGTGGGTATGTTGATTAACATAGTTTACTACGATATCTGTGGTCAATTTATCCCAGAATTTCATAGTTGAATTGATACTAGCGATGTTCTTCTTGTTGTATGAAGACAGTGCGGTCATTTCGTTGTCTTGTCTAGTCAACGAGAACCTTGTGTTTGCTTTATCACTTGTATGCGATAGGGCTAAGTTGAAGATGGTGTTATTTGGGTTGTTGAATAGTTTGCCATATGAATTTTGCGCTACATAAGGTCTTACTTTACCATCCCAAGAAACAACAGGTTGGCCGTCGAATTTAGGGCCAAAGTTAATTGTTGCTCCTAAAAGACCTCTTTTTACACCATCAACTGCTAGATCATCACCATAATAGAAGAACATGTCTTCGCCTTGGCCTGCATCAGCATATTGAGTTGTATAACCAGGACCTCTCACATCTTGAAAGCGAGGTAAGTAGGCAATTTGGTCATGGGTATATGTTGCATTAAAGTCGATGGCAACACCTTCTCCACCTTTACCAGATTTAGTCGTCACCATAACTACCCCATTTAATGCTTCGGAACCATATAATGCGGCTGCAGAAGCACCTTTAAGCACAGTGATGGATTCGATATCTTCAGGGTTTAGGTCTTCTAATCCGTTACCTCTTGCTCTTTGGTCACCCCAGTAGTTAGAGTTATTGAAGGTGGTAGTTCTCATTGGAACACCATCAATAATAATTAATGGCTGAGAGTTACCGGTGATCGAGTTGACCCCACGGATATTGATGTTAATACCAGAAGTAGCACCACCTGGAGCTGCAGAAATACGAACTCCTGGCGCTTTACCATATAATGCACCTGCAAAGTTAGGTGATCCTGTTTTGGTCAATTCTTTTGCTTCTACGGTACTCATGGCATAACCTAATTCCTTAGGTGCTCTTTTGATACCCATGGCAGTTACCACGACTTCATCGATGTTACCAGCATCTTCCTGCATGGTTACATTTAAGATAGAAGAAGTAACATTGACTTCTTGTGTTTGATAGCCTACGCTGGTGAAGCGTAGTTTTTGGCCATTATTGGCTTCGATGGAGTAGTTTCCATCCATGTTGGATTGAGCTGCTTTGTTTGTTCCAACAACAGACACACTCACTCCTGGAAGACCTGCTCCATTAGGATCTGTTACTCTCCCCGTAACAGTTTGTTGTGCAAATAACGAAGATAAGCTGAAAAGCATAACTAAGGTTATACTGCAACATTTTGAGTAAAAATTGCTCATTTGTTGATGTTTTAAGTAATTAGTCTATTAATTGTGTTTTATAGATGTTTTTGTCTGCGTTCAAGATGCAGATGCATGTTGAACCCAATAATTGTATGTTTTCTGTGTTAGAGAATTCAATTTTTGTGTTTTGTGATAATCTTTTGATACTAAACTCCAATACTGCGCTTTGAATTTTAGGCAACAGTACATCCTTGGCTTTTGCACCACGTCCAGATATCAACACCAATTCAGGGTTGATGATATGGATTAGGGTTGCTATACCTTTTCCTAACATATATCCAATTTTATTGACCGCTTCCATGGCGAGTTGATCTCCATGTATGGCAGCAGTTAAAAGTTGGTCACCAGTCAGGTATTTTTGTTGTTTGAAAACAGCTTGTAGCGAGGATGCCTCGCCGGATTTTAGAGAGTTAGATGCAGATTCTACGGCAGCCAATAGGGAAGCATCAACTTCTAGGCAGCCTTTTTTACCACAAGAACAAAGTTTGTTTGAGTCAGAAAGAGGGATGTGACTGAACTCACCTGCAAATCCAGAATGTCCACGGTAGAGTTCGTTGTCCAGGATCATTCCTAGTCCAACACCCCAATTGAGGTTGACCACCATGACATCTTCAATGGATTTTGCAGATCCAAATTTATGTTCTGCAATTGCAATTGCGGAAGAGTCATTTTCCACAAAAGTCGGCAAATTAAATTCTTTTTGAATGTTAGTTTTCAGGTCGTAGAATGGGGAATTGCTACTATAAGAATTGTTTTTGCCAGTTTTGCTATCTACAAATCCAGGAATGGTTACACCGATCCCATAAATTTGATAAGCGTCGGTTTGTTTGATTGTGTTTTTAGTCAGTGCAATAATTTTTTCATAAGCATCGTCCTCTCTTAGGTCGATCACTTCAGTGTTTATTGCAGTTTTATATTGGTTTTTAAAGTCAACAACGACTACTGAAGTATAGAATTGGTCAATAGCAATGGATAGAATTAAAGGGAGATGTTTTTCGTTTGGTACAAATTGAGCAGCACGTCTACCGCCTGTGGAAGGGGCTAGGCCGTCTTGTTCGATCAGGTTTAGTTGCAATAATTTATTTACGGCATTGGTAATATTGGGCACACTTTTCCCAATCGACGCACTAAGTTCTGCAATCGATTGCGGATTGGAAAAATATAACCGCTTTAGTATTGATAATTTAAGGCTATCCAAAGTTAAAATTGATTATTTAATACTTTCGTAAAGTTATGATAAAAAGAAATTAACAAACAAATACTTTTTAAAAAAATTAATAAGTGTTGTCATATTTATCGGAAAATATAGCAAAGTAGCGATGATTTATGCGTTTTTATGCCTGTTTGGCTAATTAAAAGTATTTGTATTGCATTTTTATGTGGGTTTAATTGTAACTTCGGGAGGATTTAAATTATGAAACAGCGCTATTATTCATTAGATGTCTTTAGGGGAGCGACAGTTGCCTTAATGATTTTGGTTAACAACCCGGGGACCTGGTCGCATATGTTTGCTCCATTAAAGCATGCGCCATGGCATGGTTGTACCCCTACGGATTTGGTTTTTCCTTTTTTTCTATTTGCAGTAGGAAATGCGATGTCATTTGTGATCCCGAGATTACAGGAGGCAGGCGATGGCATATTTTGGAAGAAAGTGATCAAGCGGACGATATTGATCTTTTTGATTGGATTGGGATTGAACTGGTTTCCATTTGTCCATTGGTCTGATGGGGTTCTACAATTTAGGGAATGGGTAAATAGCAGTAATCCTGAACAGGGAGTTCGGATTTTAGGAGTATTGCAGCGAATTGCCATTGCTTATTTCTTTGCCTCAATTTTGGCTTATTATTTTAAACCTAGAACCTTAATATTTATATCAGCGTTGATCCTTTTAGGTTATTGGGGATTATGCGCCTTTTTGGGAACAGGAGATCCTTATTCATTAGAAGGATGGTTTGGTACTGCGATAGACAAGCAAATTCTTGGGGTGGCCCATATGTACAAGGGAGAGGGTGTGCCATTTGATCCAGAAGGATTAATGAGTGCTATGCCCGCTGTTGTTCAGGTGGTATTCGGTTATTTAGCAGGAGTGTTTATCAAAAAGCAGGGTCAAGTAGATTGGTTATGGACAAAGGTACCACAGACCAATGAACCACATTTTAAGCTGTTGTCTGGGATGTTTGTAACCGGGTTTATTCTATTGGTCTTGGCATGGACCTGGTCATTAGGATTTCCAATCAATAAAAAGATCTGGACAAGTTCATATGTTTTATATACCACTGGCCTAGGAATTCTGACAATTGGAACCATGATCTGGTATATAGAAGTGCAGGGAGTTAAGAATTGGTTGACACGATTCTTTGATGTCTTTGGGAAAAATCCACTTTTTATCTTTGTTTTAAGTGGGCTGTTGCCGAAGACCTTGGGTTTAATCCGTATTCCGATGGGAGTGAACGACCTTGGAGAAACAACATTCGGTAGTCCATTTACCTGGTTCTATAAAAATGTATGTGCACAGATTCCAGGAATACCCGAAATCGGTTCGTTTGCCTATTCATTATGTTTTCTGGTCGTTATGTGGGCAATTTGTTACTGGTTAGATCAAAAGAAAATCTACATTAAAGTATAATTCTAAGTTACTGAGCAATAGAAGCATCAATAAAAGAACAATAAATTTTTTGTTTCGGTAAGAAGATGTTAACTTTGCACGCAATTAATAAAATTTTTAACGCTTTAATATTATTCACGAAATGTATTTAAGTAAAGAGTACAAAGCTGATATCTTCCAAGAATTTGCAGGAGCAGCTGAAAACACAGGTTCTGCAGAAGGACAAGTAGCTTTATTTACAAAAAGAATTGCTCACTTAACTGGGCACTTGAAATCAAACAGAAAAGATTTTAACACACAACGTTCCCTACAAAAATTAGTAGGTAAGCGTCGTTCATTATTAGCTTATTTGTACAAAAAGGATATCGAAAGATACCGTGCTATCATCAAAGCATTAGGCTTACGTGATATCATCAAATAAGCAATCTGTAAAGAGCTTTTAAAAGGGACCCTGAATATTCAGGGTCCCTTTTTTATTTTGAATTAATAAAATTGCACCACGCTTATAATGAATGGGCTGAGATTCTAAAATTTTGGCCGTTGATGATTCGGCAATGAATTTTTAATTACCTTTGTGCGATTAAAAAGGTCAATATTAATTTGGTGCATGTAAAATGACGCAAATGCATCACAAAGAAAAAACAATGAGTTATAACGAAAAGAAAGTAACAATTGAGATGGGTGGCGGACTAGCTCCCATTGAATTGTCGACTGGTAAGTTAGCTAAACAGGCTGATGGATCAGTAGTTTTGAAACAAGGAGCAACGATGTTGCTAGCGACCGTGGTGTCGTCAAAAGAACCTAAAGCTGGTGCTGATTTTCTTCCATTATCAGTAGACTACCAAGAGAAATATGCGGCTACAGGTCGTATTCCAGGAGGATTTTTACGTCGTGAGGCAAGACTTTCAGATTATGAGGTTTTGATTTCACGTTTAATCGATAGGGCTTTACGTCCATTGTTCCCAGAAACTTACCATGCTGATACGCAGGTTATGGTAAGCTTAATTTCTGCGGACAAAGAAATTATGCCAGATGCATTGGCAGGATTGGCAGCATCAGCAGCTATTGCTGTATCTGATATTCCATTCAATGGACCTATTTCAGAGGTTCGTGTTGCGAAGATTGAAGGTGAGTTGGTGATCAACCCGACTGTTTCAGCATTGGAGAAAGCATCTTTGGAATTTATTGTTGCGGGTTCTGCACAAGACATCGTGATGGTAGAAGGAGAAGCGAAAGAAATTTCGGAAACTGAAATGGTAGAAGCTATTGCTTTTGCTCATGAAGCTATCAAAAAACAAGTTGCTGGACAGATTGAATTGGCAAATTTAGTAGGATCACAAGAAAAACGTGATTTCAACCATGAGCCTTCTAATCCAGAATTGAAAGATGCAATCTATGCAGCTACTTATGAGAAAGTTTATGAAGTTGCTAAATCAAAATCTAGCAAGCATGAACGTACAGAGAAGTTCGCAGAGATTGGTCAATCATTCTTTGAAACTATGGGTGATGAAATCGATGAGGATACTGAATTCTTGATGAAGAAGTATTACCACGATGTTCAATATGACGCAGTTCGTAATCTTGTATTAGATGAAGGAATTCGTTTAGATGGTCGTGATGTTCGTACTGTACGTCCTATCTGGACAGAGGTAGATTATTTGCCAGCTGCTCACGGATCAGCGGTATTTACACGTGGTGAAACACAATCATTGACTTCAGTGACATTGGGCGCTAAAGATGATGAGCAAATGATCGATGGAGCTTTCTTCCATGGGTATAATAAATTCATCTTACACTATAATTTCCCAGGATTTTCAACTGGCGAGGTAAGACCAAATAGAGGTCCAGGTCGTCGTGAAGTTGGACACGGGAACTTAGCGATGCGTTCATTGAAACAAGTTCTTCCTTCAGAAGACAATCCTTATACTATCCGTGTTGTTTCTGATATCTTAGAATCAAATGGTTCATCATCAATGGCAACTGTATGTGCTGGTACATTGGCACTAATGGATGCAGGTGTTAAGATTGCTGCTCCGGTTTCGGGAATTGCAATGGGATTGATCACTGATGAGAAAACAGGTAAATATGCAATCCTTTCGGATATCTTAGGTGATGAAGATCACTTAGGCGATATGGACTTCAAAGTTACTGGTACTGAAAAAGGTATTGTAGGATGTCAGATGGACCTTAAGATCAATGGTCTTAAATGGGAAGTGTTGACTCAGGCATTAGATCAAGCGAAAGAAGCTCGTCTACATATCTTGGGTGAAATGGCTAAGACTATTTCTGCTCCACGTGAAGACTACAAACCACACGCTCCACGTATCATCCAAATCTTAATTGATAAGGAATTTATTGGTGCTGTAATTGGACCAGGTGGTAAAATTATCCAAGAAATGCAACGTGAGACTGGTGCCACTATTTCAATTGAAGAAGTTGACAATAAAGGTGTGGTTCAAATCTTTGCTGACAATAAAGAAGCCATCGATGCTGCATTGGCAAGAATCAAAGCGATTGTTGCTAAACCAGAAATTGGTGAGATCTACGAAGGTAAAGTGAAATCAATCATGCCATTTGGTGCATTCGTTGAAATCATGCCTGGTAAAGACGGATTATTACATATTTCTGAAATTGACTGGAAACGTCTTGAAACAATGGACGGTGTATTCAAAGAAGGTGATATGGTGACTGTAAAACTTTTGGATGTGGACAAACAAGGAAAAATGAAGCTTTCTCGTAAAGTTTTGTTGCCTCGTCCTCCAAGAGAAGATAAGCCAAAACAAGAAAACAAGCCACAAGGCGAATAATATAGAGAAAGAGAGCGATGCGAATTGCTCTCTTTCTTTTTTGACCTCCAACCAGAGGATAAAAGACATTAGACTTGAAACTTACAACAGGTCTAATGTCTTTTGTTTTTTAGTCTTAGGTCAAAATTCGTAAATTAATGAAATGAAAAACCTACTAAACCTAATCCTTTTATTATTTCCTTGTTTTCTGATCGGTCAGGAGTCTGATCTAAAGTTATGGTATCAACAACCAGCTGTCAAGTGGACAGAAGCATTGCCGTTGGGTAATGGTCGTCTTGGGGCGATGGTTCATGGTCGATATGATCATGAGCTGTTCCAGATGAATGAGGAGAGCCTATGGGCAGGAAGCCCAATTAATAACAATAACCCAGAATCTGCCTCGCACTTGAAGGAAATCCAAGATGCCATATTTAGAAATCAATTCGATTTGGCTAAGGAGTTGGCAACAAAATATATGGTTGGCACTCCTGCTAGGATCCGATCCTATCAACCTTTGGGAAATGTAAGAGTGGAATACGATTGGGGGAAAGATAAGGTAGAGGAATATTCAAGAGTCCTTAATCTAAATGAAGGAGTTCATCGCACAGCATTTACAATCCATTCTAATAAAATAACACAAACTTCCTATATCCCTTCTGTTGGGGATGCATTGTTTCTGAAATGGGAGTCAAGAGCAGCAATTTCGTTTACTGTAAAGCTTGATAGAAGTCGAGATGTGAATGAATATGGGACATGGAAGAATGGAGCATATTATACTGGACAGATTCAAGATTCAATCAAAAAGGATGCTGGACCTGCCGGATCACATATGCAATTTGCAGCTGGACTTATGGTCAAGAGTATCGAAGGGGAATATGAAGTGTTCAGTGATGATACGGGGTCAGGCATTCGATTTAAAGATGTAAAAAAGCTTGAATTGGTCTATACCGGAATCACGGATTATGAATTGGAGGAACTTAGCTTTACAGGAGAAAAGAACCTGAAATCAATAATTCAATCTAAATTGAACCATATTCAGGCTGATCAGACGCAAGACTACTATCGAAGTCATGTTCATGAGCATCGTTCCATGTTTGAAAGAGTTAAAGTAGCTATAAATTCATCTGGGGAGTCAAATTTCCCTACAGACCAAAGGTTGAAGGCTTTTTCAGAAGGGAAGGAAGATTTTGGCTTGCCGGTACTATTTTATCAATATGGCAGATATCTTTTGATGTCTTCAAGTCGTTCACCCGGCCGATTACCAGCGAATCTGCAAGGGATTTGGAACCAGGAATATGAAGCACCCTGGAACTCTGATTTTCATACGAATATCAATCTGCAAATGAACTATTGGCCTGCGGAGTCAGGTGATTTAGGAGAAACTAGTGTGATATTGGCGAATTTCATGAAAGAATTAATGAAACCGGGAGAAAGAGCAGCAAAGGAAATGTATGCTGCGCGAGGTTGGACGATCCACCACTTGACTGACCCATTTGGAAGAACAGGGGTGGCTGATGGTGTATGGGGAGTCTCGCCGATGGCTGGTCCATGGATGACATTCCCGGTTTATCGTCATTTTGCTTTCAGTCAAGATAGGACATACCTGAAGAATGTGGCTTATCCAATCCTTAAAGGGTCCTTATTGTGGGTTTTAGATTTCTTGATCAAGTCACCTGAGGGGTATTTAGTGACGAATCCTTCTCACTCTCCTGAAAATGAGTTTAAGACCATGGTTGATGGCAAAGAAGTCAGGTCTCAATTATCTTATATGAGTACCATAGATATAGAAATCATTTTGGAGCTGTTTGATAATTTCGAAGAGGCTGCCACATTATTGAAGGAGGACAAAGAACTGCTGGCACGGATTAAAGAAGTGAGGAAGCAATTGCCTCCAATCCGAGTTGGGAAAAATGGCGGAATCCAGGAATGGATCCATGATTATGATGAAGTGGAGCCTGGGCATAGGCATATGTCGCATTTGTTGGGTTTATATCCCGGGAATTCCATTAACCCTAATGACCCTAAATTATTTGAGGCTGCCAAGAAAACGATTGAAAACAGACTTGCCTCAGGAGGTGGGCATACTGGTTGGAGTAAAGCATGGATTGTCAATTTTTATGCCCGATTATATGATGGAGAACAAGCTAATAAACATTTAAAGGAACTGATCGGGAAAACCTGCCTTCCTAATTTGTTCAGTACCCATCCACCGTTCCAGATTGACGGGAATTTTGGTGGAGCTGCCGGTTTTGCTGAAATGCTAGTTCAATCCCAAAATGGTGAAATTCATCTTTTGCCAGCAGTTCCTGTTTCTTGGAAGTCTGGTTCGGTAGATGGGATAAAAACTAGGGGAGACAAAAAAGTTAGTTATAAATGGGAAAATAATAGGATTGTTTCTTTAACTGTACAAGCAAAAGGTGCAGAAAAGATTAAAGTTCGTTTTGGGAAAGTGGTTAAGGAATTTAAAGTGAAGGAAGGGTTGAATACCTTGACTTTAAATTGATTTGATGATTTATGTTTAAACAGCTTATGATTTAATCCCTCATTAGAATAAATTGTTCACTCAATCTGCACTGGGATTTACTCATTATTGATAATTTAAGTTTGCATTAACAAGTAGTTTAGGTCATCCAATAATATATGATGATTTTAAACAAAAGATTATGAAAACTAAATTATTAATGATTTTACTGGCCTTCATTATTTTCGGGGCAGGTTCATGTAAGAAGGGTGATCAGGGTGAAATGGGCCCTGAAGGAGCAAAAGGAGATAAAGGTGATAAAGGTGTTACGGGTGCAAAAGGAGCTGATGGATCTATGATTTACAGTGGTACTGCAGTTCCGGCTACGAGTTTGGGTAAGAATGGCGATTTTTATTTTAGAACAACGACTGGAGACTTATATGGGCCTAAGGCTAGCTCAGGTTGGGGAAGTCCTACGAAGTTGAAAGGTGCCGATGGCAAGAACGGAACTAATGGAACTAATGGGAGCAACGGGAAAAATGGTTCTCAATTTCTTTCAGGTACTACAATTCCCGCGGTAACATTGGGAGCTGTAGGCGATTTTTATTTTAACACGGCTCAAATGGTTTTATATGGCCCAAAGACAAGTACTGGATGGGGAGTTGGAGCAAATTTAAAAGCCAATGTTAAGATTATGTATTCAGGTTGGAGAACTGTGGTCCGCATGGTGGATACATCATTTGACAATACAAGGGTTAGGGCTGCTCATATTTATGAACCACAATTAACCAAAGAGGTTTTAGCAAATTCTGCTATTTTGGTTTACTTGGATTATGGTCAAGGTGTTTACCCACTGCCATTTACAAGTTATGCGGTATTTAGGATGTCGACCATTACATTTCACCCCAAATTGAGGGAATTGGTAGTTATGAGGATGGCTTATGATGGTGGGCCAACAATTTCCATGAGCAGCTACATACTATATCGATATGTTATTATTCCAGGTAATTTTTATATTTCTATGAAAAAAAGAGGGGTTAATCTGAAAGATCCTGAAGCAGTTGAAAGGGCTATTCAAGGGTTGAAAGAATAGAAAAAGGGTGTCAATTTGACACCCTTTTCTATTTTAGTATTTTACTTATAACATCATTACACCTGGGATTTCCCCCACTTTTTTGTAATAGTTGATTACTTCGTCGGCATTGTTTACATAGTTTTCGATTGAAATCGAAGTGTATTTTCCTCCTGATGATTTTTTCTCAGAAAACTTAGCTGAGGCATGAGTAAACAATCCTTTTACCTTTTCAGCTTGGTCAGAATCAGATTTTACGATGAATTTGAAAGTATAGATGGTCGGAAACTGTTCTACCTCAATCAATTTATCTTTAAAGTTTTTGTAAAAGTCCTGATTGTTACTGTCGTCTTGTATGTCTTTGATGTTAATATTGTTGTTTAATTCTTCCATTTTTTCTTCTCCTTTCCCTTAGTTATCAATAAGTGTACCCAAGGCCAATATATGACAAAACGCTATATTTTTGGTTTTGTTTAGTTTTCCATGGAAGTTGGTAAAGATTTCTTTTTTGTCCCAAATTTTAGATTCGGGACATCGCTCATCTGGAATTCCAGAGTTCCTCCCATTAACATGTCTTTATGGGTGATATAGGTCTTATTATAAGGTTTTCCGTTTAGAGTTATGGATTTGATATAAATATTCTTTTTAGAGTTGTTTTTGGCAATAATGCTGAATGTTTTGCCATTTGGCATTGTAATATGAGATTTGTCAAGGGCTGGACTTCCGAATACATATTCTCCATTTACAGGAGAAGCAGGGTATAAGCCCATCATCGACCAAACTGCCCAAGCGCTCATTTGACCTGCATCTTCATTTCCTGCATATCCATCTGGCCTTTCATGGTACATGGAATCTATAATGGCTCTAACTTTTTCCTGTGTTTTCCATGGTTTCCCTAGGTAGGAATACATGTAGGCAATATGATGGCTCGGTTCGTTTCCATGAGCGTATTGACCAATAAAGCCACTTGCATCAGGTGATTGGTTTTCTCCAGTCATATAGGATGGGGCAGTGAATAAGGTGTCCAACATGTAGTCTAGACCATCCTTTTTCGGGAACAATTTAGCTAAACCCCTAACGTCATGAGGGACAAAGAAGGAGTGTTGCCAAGCATTTCCTTCGATATATTGGCTTTTTGAGAATTCATGTTCTGAATAGAACGGATCAAAGGGTTCAACGAATTTTCCGTTTTTCAATTTTGCCCGCATAAAACCAGAGTTAGGATCGAAAAGGTGGATGTAATTCTTAGCGCGTTTAGTGTATTCTTCAAACTCCTTTTTCTTTCCTAGTTTTTTGGCAACCAAGGAAATGCAATAATCATCAAATGCGTATTCCAGCGTTGATGTCACTGATCCGCCGTTTACATCTTGCGGAACATATCCATATTCAATATAATCAGGGACTTCCCTAATTTTTTGATTAGCACTTGCTAGCATTGCCTTAAATGCTTTTTCCTGATCGATTCCTGGGATATCTTTTAATACAGCATCTGCAAGTACAGGGACAGCATGATAGCCAGTCATTGTATTGGTTTCAAATGTGCTAAGGTCCCAAACCGGGAGCAATCCATTTTCATCATAGAAAGCTAACATGCTGTTCATCATATCTGTATAGCGTTCAGATTGCGTGATAGTTAGTAAGGGTTTTAATGCACGGAAGGTGTCCCAAAGTGAAAATAATGTGTAACGTTGGCCATCATTATTCATTTTACGAAATTCCCCTTTGTAGTTCTTGTATTCACCATCCTGATCTGAATAAAGGGTTGGGGAAACAGCCGTATGGTATAAAGCAGAATAAAAGATTTTTTTCAAGGTTTCATCTGTGGATTCTACCTTGATTTTTCCTAATTCTTTTTCCCATTGGTTTTCGGCATTCGATTTCACCTGGTTAAAATCCCAATTCGGTATTTCATTTAGAGCATCCACTGCTTTTTCTTCCGATGTGGTTGAAAGAGCTACCTTGAGATCCACTTGATCTATCTTTTGGAAAATAAATTGTGCATTTACTGCATTAACAGGGCCTTGTCTTGAATTGTTGAGTTGAGAAATCTGTTTTTCATTGGATTTGTTCCCATTCAATAAATAAGAGTTAAATGGTTTATTGAAGCGGATTGCAAAATAAATATGCTGTTGATTCGCCCAGCCATAAGAATACCTTTTACCAATTGCCGTACTGTCATTTAAGATCTTGATTTCGGTATCCATTGGTCTATCCCAGTTATAGGCATGACCCAGGTCTAATCTGATGGTTGGTTCGGTGTTTTTTGGGAAAGTGTAGTTGTGTAGTCCTACGCGTTCAGTAGATGTAAGTCTAGCTTGTATCCCGTTGTCTAATCTCACTTCGTAATATCCCGGGCTAGCTTTTTCATTATTGTGCGAGAATTTTATTCGGGTATCGAAGTCTTTTTTGTTGACAGGTTGATTTAAGGGCATGATGGCAATATCCAGCCAATCGCCGATACCCGTTCCGCTGAGGTGCATATGGCTGAATCCAGCGATGGAATCTGCACTGAAATGGTAGCCACTCACCCAGTCCCAACCATTCTTTCCATTATCAGGAGATAGCTGCACTAAAGAAAAGGGGACAGTAGCACCTGGGAAAGTGTGACCATGACCACCCGTACCGATAAAAGGGTCAACATATTTTGTATATTGCTGAGCGGCGACTTTGGTTACAGGAAGAGACAGTAATCCTGTTGCAAAAATAATTGCAAATGATTTATAATGTAATTTCATAAATGTCGTTATAAATAGTGTACAATAACAAATGTACGTTTTTAAACCTAATAAACCCTTTTAGCCAAATTTTTAGCAAAATCTTTAGCATAAATTTGCTAAAATTTAGCCGAGTTTATATATTTGATAGATTTTGAATTGCATTTTATTAACCTAACATGAGAAAACGAATTTTAATTAGTGACATTGCAAAGAACCTTGGGGTATCCGTAACGACTGTATCATTTATATTAAATGGTAAGGCTAAGGAAAAAAGGATCAGTGAGGGTTTGACAAAGCGGGTTTTGGACTATGTGAAAAAAGTGGGGTATAAGCCCAACCAATTAGCCCAGAGTTTGAGGACTGGTCAATCCAAGATTTTAGGTTTGATCGTTGAAGACATTTCCAATCCCTTCTTTTCCAATGTCGCCAAGTATATAGAAAGGATTGCCTATGACAATGGTTATCATATTATTTATTGTAGTATGGATAATGATGAGACCAAAGCGAGGGAATTAATCCAATTATTTTATGATAGACAAGTTGATGGGTATATCATTACACCTCCAGAAGGATTGGATGATACGCTTTCCAATTTAATCAAGAACAATGTGCCATTGGTACTTTTTGACCGCTATATCCCTCAATTAGAGACCCATTATGTGGTATTGGACAATTTTAATGGAGCATTTGACGCAACTAGGCACTTATTGGAAAACCAGAATAATAAACGAGTTGGCTTTGTTTCATTGTATTCTAATCAAACCCAGATGCGAGACCGTCTAGATGGCTATATGAAAGCAATTGACGAGTTCCAACAACAAGCGTTCATTAAAAAAGTGAAGATAGATGAAAACGAAGATTCTTCAATAGATCAAATCCATGAATTTATCAGTGCCAATAATTTAGATGCTGTTTTATTTGCAACTAACTATCTGGCCATTGATGGTCTAAAAGCAGTGAAAAAGTATAGTATGAAGTTGCCAAATATGGTGGCGTTCGATGACCACACTCTGTTTAAGCTGTATGAGCCAGGCATCAGCGTGGTAACTCAGGATACATCTGCCATAGCAAATGAACTAATCCATACCCTATTAAATGAGATTAAGGGGAAAAACAAAGAATTACAGAAAATTGTAATCCCTAGTGAGCTATTGGTTCGAGGTTCCTCGGTTATTTCTGAGGAGACGCTGGAACAAACTTCATTGAAATAGAATTGACACAGTGCCTAGTGTTTTTGGAGGTGAATCCTTCGCCTTCAAAAACATGGCCCAAGTGGGCACCACAGGCAGCACAAAGGATCTCGGTCCTTCTACCATCCGCATCAGTTTCTCTTTTTACAGCACCTGGAATTTCATCATCAAAACTTGGCCATCCACAATGGGATTCAAATTTATCTTCCGAATGGTATAATGGAGCATCACATCGTTTACAAACATAAGTTCCCTTTTCTTTGTTATTCAGAAGTTGACCAGTAAATGGCCTTTCTGTTCCTTTATTGAGGATTACATATTGTTCTTCGGGAGTTAATTCGTTGTATTTTTTGTTTTGATCCATAGTTTTAGCAGTATTGTTTGATTGCGAATGAGCACAACCAGATAAAACAATTAAAATTAATATGCAATATATTGCTTTCATAAGGAAGCTAATTTACTAAAAAAAGATTATTGAAATATCAATTGAATGTTAATTTGTAATGATATAGAGCTATATAAAGCGCTCTATTTAGAATGAATATAAATTGATAAATTACGTCATCAAATTGTCAGGGATTGCTTAATAAGTTATACTTTTGTGCATTGTTTTGTACGGTATTGTGTACATGTACTGAAGAGTCAACAATTAATTATTACACATAAAATAGTATAAAGTGCTAAATATGAGAAATATCTCATCCGTTTTGGGAAGACTTGCGAAGTCAATATCAATCAGTTTGGTATTGTTATTTGCCGTTACTACTACCACGCAGGCGCAGGATGCTGCGAATGGTGCAGCGCTATTCAAGTCGAATGCGTGTAATTCATGTCACGCTGTAGGTAAGAAATTGACCGGTCCAGATTTGGCTGGCTTGTCAGAGCGTCGAGAAGAAGGATGGATTGTGAAATGGATCCATAACCCGCAAGGGATGATTGATTCAGGCGATCCACAAGCTATTGAATTGAAGTCTCAGTTTGCTACAACAATGGCTCCTTATGCTAACCTTTCTGAAGGTGATATTAAGGATATCATTGCGTACCTGCAAGCAGAAGAGGTGAAGTTAGCTGAGAAAAAGGCTGCTGGTCCTGCTGCTGGAGGTGCTGGTGCTGCAAGTTCAGATGCGAACAATTTGATGATTATCGGATTGGTTGCTTTGTTTGTGGTTGCTGTGGCAGTGATCTTTGCATTGAACAGGGTAACAAAAACTTTAGAACGTGTTATTGCTAACAACCAAGCGTCAATTGCTGAGGCTCAGGCGAAAAGTGAAGAGGAAGGCGAAAGCAGTTCTGTAAAATTTGCGAAGGCATTTTTAAAGAACAAGAAGTTGGTATTCTTCGTTGTACTGATGGTCGTTGGTTTATTGGGTGTAGCAGGTTGGAAAACCATGTGGAATGTTGGTGTTCACCAAGGTTACAAACCGGTGCAGCCAATTAAATTCTCTCACCAAATCCACGCTGGTGTTAATCAGATTGAGTGTCAGTATTGTCACGGTGGAGCATTTAAATCGAAAAACGCTTCGATTCCGTCAGCAAACGTATGTATGAACTGTCACAATACAGTAACAGGTTCAGATCATTACGATGGTAACATTTCTCCAGAAATTGCGAAATTATACCGTGCAGTAGATTGGGATCCAGAAGCTAGAACATATGGTACAAACACAAGACCTATCGAATGGGTTAGAATCCACAACTTGCCGGACTTTGCGTATTTCAACCACTCACAACACGTTGTAGTTGCAGGAGTTGAATGTCAAACATGTCACGGTCCTATCCAAGATATGGAAGAAGTTTACCAATATTCACCGCTTACCATGAAATGGTGTATTGACTGTCACAAAGAAACTTCTGTGAACACAGACAATGCGTACTATGATCAATTGATCGAGGCTCATGATAAGTTGAAAAAAGGTGAGAAGATGACAGCAGCTATGATCGGTGGATTAGAGTGTGGAAAGTGTCATTATTAATAAATTAATTTAGAATAACGGAATCTTATATATAGCTTAAATGGAAAGCAATAAAAAATATTGGAAAGGTTTAGAGGAATTGAATCAAACTCCTGCTTTTGTTGAAGGAAGCAAGAGTGAGTTTGCTGAGCCTATTCCCGTAGAAGATGTGTTAAATGAAGCTGGTTTAAGTACCAAGACACCTCGTCGTGACTTTTTGAAAGCTTTAGGTTTTGGTTTAGGAGCTGTGACATTGGCAGCGTGTAACCGTACGCCAATTCACAAGGCAGTACCTTATATAATCAAACCTGAAGAAGTAACTCCAGGTGTACCAAACTTCTACGCTTCTTCCTTCAATGGTCAGAGTGTAATCGTTAGGACAAGAGAAGGAAGACCAATTTCATTGGAAGCAAATCCAAATGCAGTTGGTTTAAATCAAGGTACAGACGCTTCTACATCTGCATCTGTTCTTGACTTGTACGATATGTCCAAATTACAGAACCCTCAAATTGGAGGTAAAGATGTAGATTGGGCAAAATTGGACCAAGCAGTAGTTGATGCATTGAATAAAGCACAAGCAGCAGGAAAACAGATTACAATTGTTTCAAACACAATCAATAGTCCTTCTTCATTGGCTGCTATCGCGGCATTTGCTGCAAAATATCCTGCAACTCAACATGTTCAAGTTGATGCAGTTTCTTACAGCGGTATCATTGAAGCCAATAGAGCTTCATTCGATAAAGCAGTTGTTCCTTCCTATCATTTTGATAAAGCGCAAGTTGTTGTTTCAGTAGCAGCAGACTTTTTAGGAACTTGGGTAGCTGGAGAAGAACATACACAAGACTATATTAAAAACCGTGACTATAAATCGTTGAAAGGCGGAAAGATGTCACGTCATATTCAATTTGAATCAGGTTTATCAATGACTGGTTCAAATGCAGATGTTCGTATTGCAATCAAACCTTCAGAAGAAGGAGCAGTATTAATCAGCTTGTACAATGCCATTACTGGACAATCAGTTGCTGGCGGTACAAACAATGCGAAAGCAAAAACAGCAATCGCTCTTGCCGCTAAGGAATTGGTGAATGCAAAAGGTTCATCAGTAGTTGTTGCAGGATCGAATGATACGAATGTTCAAGCTTTTGCAAACGCAATCAATACAGCATTAGGAGCTTATGGTTCAATCATTGACCTAGATAATTTCTCTAAACAACATCAAGGATCGGATTCAGCATTCCAAACTTTCTTAACAGCTGCTAAAGCTGGGCAAGTAGGTGTAGCTATTTTCTGGAATTCAAACCCAGTTTATGACTACTATAAGGCTGATGATGTAAAAGCAGCAATTTCAAAAATCGGTTATACAGTATCATTAGGCGATCGTGCTGATGAAACTTCATCAGAATTGAAAGCTATTGCTACAAACAATACATTCTTGGAATCTTGGGGTGATGCTTCTGCAAAAGAGGGATTATTTACTATCGTTCAACCAACCATCAATCCAGTTTTTAACACACGTCAAGCTGAACAAAGTTTGATCAACTGGGCAGGTGTCAACAAACCTATCCATGACTTCGTTAAGGAAAATTGGGAGACCAATATCTTAGCAGGAACCGGAAAAGTTTGGAAAGATGTACTTCAACAAGGATTTATTTATAAAGGTTCAAACACAGGTTCATCTTATTCAGCTAACGTAGATGTCAATGCAATTGCTGCTGCAATTACTAATGACGCTAAGCGTGTTGCAGGAGGGGTTGAATTAAAGATTTATGAATCTCCAAATATTAGAGACGGACGTTGGGCTAACAATGCTTACTTACAAGAATTGCCAGATCCAGTTTCTAAAGTAACTTGGGATAACTTTGCAGCTATTAACCCGGCAGATGCTGAGGAATTAGGTGTTAAAGAGACCGGAAAAGTTACTGTTGAAGCAAATGGCTATAAAGTAGACCTTCCAGTGTTGTTACAACCAGGCCAAGCAAGAGGCACAGTTTCAGTTGCAATTGGTTATGGTCGTACTAAAGTTGGTAAGGCAGGAAATAATGTAGGTGTTAATGCTTATCCATTTGCAAGTTTAGTAAATGGTACTATTCAATTCGCTGCAAAAGCTTCGATTTCCAAAGCTTCTGGAATCTATGAATTGGCTCAAACACAAACGCACCACACCATTGAGGGGCGTAACATTATCCGTGAGACTACGTTTGCTAATTACTTAAAAGATCCTAATTCTGAGTCTGGTCGTTTCTCTGATACGCACCAAACATATGATCTATGGAATAAATTTGAACAACCTGGTCACCGTTGGGTGATGGCAATCGATTTGAATGCTTGTACCGGTTGTGGATCTTGTATTGTTGCATGTAACGTTGAGAACAACGTTCCGGTTGTAGGTCGTGACGAGGTTCGCCGTCGTCGTGAAATGCACTGGTTGCGTATCGACCGTTACTATACCTTGAATACAGGAGAAGGTAAACTAACAAAAGAGAAAGAAATTGCTAAGGCAGCTGGTTATGACTACGAAGATGTATCGGTAGTTTACCAACCAATGTTGTGTCAACACTGTGAGCACGCTCCATGTGAGACTGTATGTCCGGTGTTAGCAACTGTTCACTCTTCAGAAGGTCTTAACCACATGGCTTATAACCGTTGTTTCGGAACACGTTACTGTGCGAACAACTGTCCATATAAAGTACGTCGTTTCAACTGGTTTAACTACTGGAATGATTCTCGTTTTGACAACTACTTGAACAACGAGTTTACGCAATTAGTATTAAATCCAGATGTAACCACACGTTCTCGCGGGGTTATGGAGAAATGTTCAATGTGTATCCAACGTATCCAAGCAGGTAAGTTGCAAGCTAAAGTGGAAAACCGTAAAGTGAAAGACGGAGATATCAAAATGGCTTGTCAAGCGGCATGTTCGGCAAATGCAATCATCTTTGGTGATGCAAACGATCCGGAGTCAGAAGTTTCAAAAGCATTACGTAATGAACGTGTTTATTATGTGCTTGAAGAAATCAACGTACAACCAAATATTGGTTATATGACGAAGGTAAGAAACACATTTGAAGCATAATTTATTCTAGACTGAAATAAAATAACTATGTCATCGCATAACGAATCAATATTAAGAGAACCATTAATCACCGGCAAGGATATCACCTATGCAAAGATTACAGATGATATCTTACTTCCGGTTGAAAATAAACCAAACAAAGCGTGGTGGATCGGTTTTACCGTAGCTGCCTTAGGCGCCATGTTATGGGTTGTAAGTGTCGGATACACGTTCTGGACGGGTATCGGCGCTTGGGGATTAAACAAAACAGTAGGTTGGGCATGGGATATTACCGACTTCGTATGGTGGGTAGGTATTGGTCACGCCGGTACTTTGATCTCCGCTGTATTATTAATATTCCGTCAGAACTGGCGTAACTCCATTAACAGATCGGCTGAGGCGATGACAATCTTTGCCGTAATCTGTGCTGCTACTTATGTAGTAGCTCACATGGGTCGTCCTTGGTTGGCTTACTGGATTTTCCCTCTACCAAATCAATTTGGATCATTGTGGGTTAACTTCAACTCACCATTAGTATGGGACGCATTTGCGATCTCTACCTATTTCACAGTATCATTAGTTTTCTGGTACTGTGGTTTATTACCAGATATTGCATCGGTTCGTGACCGTGCTTCTGGTATCAAGAAAAGAGTTTATTCAATTTTATCTTTTGGATGGAATGGATCGGTAAAAACTTGGCAACGTTTTGAAATTGTTTCCTTGATCTTAGCTGGTATTTCCACACCATTAGTACTTTCGGTACACACTATCGTATCCATGGACTTTGCTACATCGGTAATTCCTGGATGGCATACGACAATCTTCCCTCCATATTTCGTTGCAGGGGCGATTTTCTCAGGCTTCGCGATGGTACAGACCTTATTGTTGATCTTACGTAAAGTAATGAATTTTGAGGATTACATTACTATGTTCCATATCGAAGCCATGAACAAGATTATCATGACTACTGGTTCAATCGTAGGTATCGCTTATTTAACTGAGTTATTCATTGCATGGTACTCAGGTTCTGAATACGAGATGTATGCATTTGCTAACCGTATTGCTGGACCATATGCTTGGGCTTACTGGGCGATGATGACATGTAACGTAATCTCTCCTCAGTTATTCTGGTTCAAGAAAATTCGTACAAGTATTCCTATCTCCTGGATTTTGTCTATCGTTGTGAACATCGGTATGTGGTTTGAGCGTTTTGTAATTATCGTAACATCATTACACCGTGACTACTTACCATCATCATGGGCAATGTTCTACCCAACTTGGGTTGACGTAGGTATCTTCGTAGGATCTATTGGATTGTTCTTTACTTTATTCTTATTATTCCTTCGTTTCTTACCAGGTATTGCGATTGCAGAGGTTAAGTTGTTGTTGAAAAGCTCAAGCTTACAGCATAAAACTAAACTTGTACAAGAAGGTGCATTCCCTGAGGAGCAAGTTGAATACTTCAGAGATTCATTGGATAAATACGATACAGTTACAGAAGCGGACATTAAGGCATTACATCAAAAATAATAGCAATGAGCAATACAAAATATATACTAGGTAGTTTTGCTGATCCTGATGAAATGATGCATGGGATTGACAAGTTGCAAGCAAACAATATTAGCATTTACGACTGTTTTACCCCGATGCCAATCCACGGGATTGAGGCGAAGTTGGGTGTAAGACCTTCAAGATTACCCATTGCGGCATTTATTTTCGGAGCATTGGGAACAGTTTTAGGATTTAGTCTTTTGTTTTACACCATGTCCTATGACTGGCCTATGAATATTGGTGGTAAACCATCAATGCCATTGCCAAACTTTGTTCCAGTAACATTTGAGGTGACAATTTTATTATGTGCCTTGGGTATGGTTGCAACATTTTTTTTCCGTAACCATTTATTTCCAGGCCGTGCACCACGTGTGATGGACTTGAGAGCTACGGATGATCGTTTTATTATTGCAGTAGATGCAAATGAAAATACTGACCATGCGTTGATCGATGGCTTATTGAAAGAAGCAGGAGCAGTAGAAGTTAAGTACAATGAAAGAAAATATGTTAGTTATGAATAAAAGGAATTTTCTTGGAACTGTATGTGTTGCTGTCGCTTTAGCAGCAGTTGTTTCTTCATGCGGAGATGGCACCACTCGCAGTGCAGGATGGGAATTCTCACGTAATATGTATGATCCAATTGCTTTTAATCCGGATCAGCCAAATAAGAATTTTAAGAATAATAGTACAGCTCAAACTCCACCTCAAGGGTCTAATCCTATCGGATTTGATCGTTTTGACTATGGAAACTCTGTTGAAGAATATGAGCGTGCGGGATTGGAATTAAAGAACCCTTTAGTTGTCAATCCAGCTCACTTAAAAGAAGGAGAGGCTTTATACTTGACGTACTGTGCAGTTTGTCATGGTAAAGATGGAGCAGGTGATGGTGCTATTACAAAAGATAGAGAAGTTGAGGATTCTAGAGGTAAAAGAGCTCTAGAGAATTTCCCTCCTCCGCCATCATACCATAAATCAGCTGGAACTCCATCTTCAAGAGGAGGTCAAATGTCTGAATTGACAGATGGAAAGATTTACCATACAATTACTTATGGATATAATGCGATGGGTTCACACGCTTCGCAACTATCTCCAGAAGAGCGTTGGAAAGTGGTAATGTATGTTCACGAATTGCAAAAAAAATAATTTAACATCGAATATTATAAATGGGAACTCACAATCATCATCACGATTATAATTTCAGCGAGCAATTTAAATTCGCAGGTATCGCAAAGGTCCTGAGTTTAGTTGCAATCGTTGTAGGGATAGCCGCAATTGCAATTGGCTTACTATCAAGTGACCATATAATGGTTGAGCGTACATATGCCAATTTATTATTGATGGGATATTATTTTACTTGTGTTTGTGCAGCAGGAGCTTTTTTCGTTGCCTTACAATTAGTAACTCAATCAGCATGGTCTGCAGGTTTAATCCGTATTCCTCAGGCAATGGCTAGTATCCTTCCAATTGCTTCCGTGATTCTATTAATCATCGTAGCGTTAGGATTGAATACGCATAATTTATACCACCACTGGCATGCAGATGGATTAACTGATCCAAACAGCCCTAACTATGACAGTTTAGTTGCTGGAAAATCTGCTTTCTTAAATGTACCAGGATTCTTGATCCGTCAGATTATTTTTATGGGTAGTTATAGCATTTTTGCCTTTATCCTTGCAAAATTATCTTACAACGAGGATTTAGCAGGAGGCTTAAATTCATATAAAAAGAGCTTTAAATTATCCGCAATATTCTTGGTAATCTTCGGATTTACTACTCCAATCTGGTCATTTGATACCATTATGTCTTTAGAGGCACACTGGTTCTCTACCATGTTCGGTTGGTACAACTTTGCAGCTATGTGGGTTAGCGGATTAGCTGCTATTACAGTTATCTTAATCTTGGTTAAGAAAGCTGGTTATATGAACTGGGTAAATGAAAACCACTTACATGACTTAGGTAAATTAATGTTTGGTTTCTCGATTTTCTGGACTTATGTATGGTTTGCTCAATTTATGTTGATCTACTATTCAAACATTCCAGAAGAAACTGTTTATTTCTATAAACGTTGGGAACCAGAATACAAGCCATGGTTTTGGATAAATATTGTTATTAACTTTGTGGCTCCATTATTACTATTGGTAGACCGTGACGCAAAACGTAAGCAAAACATGATGTTGTTTGTATCTATCGTATTGTTGTTAGGTCACTGGTTAGACTACTATATCATGGTAATGCCTGGTACAGTTGATGCACACCGTGGTTTTGGTTTCATTGAAATCGGTACTGCAATAGGATTTGTTGGAATCTTTACTTTCTTAGTTCTTTCGAAATTGAGCAAACATGCTTTGGTACCGAAGAACCACCCATTCTTGGATGAAAGTTTACACCACCAAATTTAATAGAGATTAAGTTGAAATAACGTTCAAACGTGTTATAAGAGATGAAGTTTAAATTACATAACAGATTTAAGTCCTTATTTGGAGGCTTATTAGCTATTAACCTATTGTTTGCTGCTCCTGCAATGGCTACCATTCAGGAACAAGCAGCTGATACAGCGAAGGTTGAGCAAGCGGCAACACCTGCAGTAACTGCAGATTCGGCTGCTGCACCAGCTGATAGTGCTGCTGCGGCGCCTGCTGCAACAGATTCAGCTAGCGTTTCAGCATCTAGTACTTCAAGCAGCACAGTAACTCCGGCTGCTTCAACAACCAAAGAAGAGAAGAAAATTGATCCTCAGGTTTACAAAAACTTGACTTACTATATTTTACTTTTCTTGGTTTTATGTACTGTGGTTGCAGTTATCGGAAAGGTACAGTCGATCTACGTATTGACTAAGAAAGTAAATGGAAAATACAATCCTTTGGCAAATAATACACTACAAGCAGTTTTATTATTTGTTTTCTTGGTTGGATTTTTAGGATTTGTGTATTACGGATATGCAGTTTGGGGAAGTTGGTCATGGAGACCTGCGGCGACCGAGCATGGTAAGGATATCGATAGAATGTTTATCATCACTACAGTTATCATTACTATCGTATTAGTATTGGTTCATATTTTATTATTGACCTTTACTTTTGTCTACAGGATGCGCGCTAAACGCAAAGCATATTTCTATCCACATAACGATGCTATTGAAAGATTATGGACAATTGTTCCAGCGGTAGTACTAACTATCTTGGTATTGTTCGGTTTCTTTACTTGGAGATCAATCACTAATATTCCGGAAGATCTAAAAAAATCAGCTTTACAGATTGAAGTTTTAGGTGAGCAGTTCATGTGGACAGTTCGTTATCCAGGAGCGGATGGTGAATTTGGAAAACGTAATTATAAATTGACTACTCCATTGAACTCTTATGGTATAGACTATAATGATAAGACAGCTTGGGATGATGTTAAAGGGGATGAAATTGTAATTCCGGTTAACAAACCAGTTCGTTTCCACATTATGTCAAAAGATATTATTCACTCTTTTTATATTCCTGATTTCCGTGTTCAAATCAACGCTGTACCAGGAATGACCAACTACTTTCAGTTTACACCAACCATCACTACTGATGAGATGCGTGATAAGATGAATGATCCACAATACAACTTCGTAATGTTATGTGCGAAGATCTGTGGTGAATCTCACTACAACATGCAAAAGAATGTAAGAGTGGTTACCGAAGCTGAGTACAAAGAGTGGTTAAGCAAACAAGCTAAATTTTTCACAGAAGACCTTCAAAAAGAGTTTGCTCAAGCAGAAGGAAACACTGAGAAGAATGACCATATCGCGGCTTCAATAAATTAAATATAACAGAGAATTTAAATAGAATATGTCAACTACAGTTATATCGCACGACGCAGCTCATCACGGATCACATGATCACCATCATGAGACCTTTTTGACGAAGTATATCTTCAGTCAAGATCATAAGATGATTGCTAAGCAGTTCTTGATCACTGGTATCATAATGGCGGTTTTCGCTATGATCCTGTCGATTTTATTCCGTATTCAATTAGCATGGCCTGATCATGAGTTTCCAATTCTTGAGGTTTTCTTGGGAAAATGGGCTGAAGGTGGTCGAATTAGACCGGACTTCTTCCTGTCCTTGGTAACTATTCACGGTACCATGATGGTATTCTTTGTATTAACAGCAGGTCTATCAGGTACGTTCAGTAACTTATTAATCCCTTATCAATTGGGAGCTAGAGATATGGCTTCACCATTGATGAACATGTTATCATACTGGTTTTTCTTTACCGCTTGTGTGATCATGGTTGCTTCTTTCTTCATTGAAAGTGGTCCTGCATCTGCTGGATGGACAATTTATCCTCCACTTTCTGCAGTTCCAAAAGCTATCGCAGGTTCTGGATTAGGTATGACCCTATGGTTAATTTCCATGGCTTTATTTATTGCATCACAGGTATTAGGAGGTGTTAACTATATCTCTACAGTATTGAACATGCGTACTAAAGGAATGGAATTATGGAAAATGCCTCTTACTATTTGGGCATTCTTCTTAACAGCTATCGTTGGTTTGTTATCTTTCCCAGTTTTAGTTTCTGCAGTAGTATTATTATTCTTTGACCGTTCAGTTGGTACATCCTTCTATTTATCAGATTTAGTGGTTCAAGGTACTATCCTTCCTAACGAAGGTGGTTCTCCAATTTTGTTCCAACACTTATTCTGGTTCTTAGGACACCCTGAGGTATATATTGTAGTAATGCCTGCATTAGGTTTAACTTCTGAGGTAATTTCTACAAACTCTCGTAAACCAATCTTTGGTTACCATGCGATGGTTTATTCCCTAGTTGGTATTACAGTTTTATCTTTCATCGTTTGGGGTCACCACATGTTCGTAACAGGTATGAGTCCATTCTTGGGAGGTGTATTTATGATTACCACCTTGATCATTGCTGTTCCTTCAGCCGTTAAGGCCTTTAACTATATTGCAACTCTATGGAGAGGTAACATCCGTTTCACTCCTGCGATGATGTTTGCAATTGGTATGGTTTCTTTCTTCGTATCTGGAGGTTTAACAGGTTTGTACCTAGGTAACGCAGCATTAGACATCAACTTACATGATACTTATTTCGTAGTAGCTCACTTCCACTTGGTAATGGGTTCAGCATCTATCTTCGGTATGTTGTCAGGAGTTTACCATTGGTATCCTAAGATGTTCGGACGTATGATGGACGAGCGTTTGGGTTACTTCCACTTCTGGTTGACATTCATTGGTGCTTACTTGGTATTCTTCCCAATGCACTTTATGGGTATTGATGGGGTTCCTCGTCGTTACTATGCTTTCACTGAGTTTCCATTTATGGAAAAATGGGTATCTGTTAACTTGTTGATTACTTGGGCAGCTATCGTTTCAGCTGTTGGACAAGTTGCTTTCTTGTGGAACTTCTTCGGATCCATCTGGTGTGGAAAACGTGCTCCGCAAAACCCTTGGGATGCAAATACATTGGAGTGGACTACTCCAGTAGAACATATTCACGGAAACTGGCCAGGAGAAATCCCTACAGTATACCGTTGGCCTTATGATTACAGTAAACCTGGACATGATGCAGATTTCATTCCTCAAAGCACTCCACTTTCACAAACAATGAGCTCAAACTTATTGCATGACTGGGAAGGAAATGAAGAAGGTATTGAAGCTCAAAAGGTTTACAATCGTGAGCATAACAGAGAAGAAGAAGGGTAGGTTCATACCTACCTCTCTTTATACTTTTTAATGTAAAAGGAGAGATCTATGTATCCAGCAGCTGAAAAGCGTTTCATACGGATAAATAAGATCACGATTATCGTTCTTTTCTTAGTAATAACAGCAGGAGGTGTCGTTCGGAGTACAGGTTCAGGAATGGGCTGCCCGGATTGGCCAAAATGTTTTAACAGGATTATCCCTCCAACAGATGCTTCTCAATTACCTGAAGGTTTCGAGCAGCATTATGTAGAAGGTCGCATCAAGAAGAATGAACGCTTTGCCAAAATGATCGAAGCGTTTGGTTATTCGCACTTAGCAGATCAAATTCGTCACGATGAAACAATCCATGAGCATGAAGAATTCAATGCTGTAAAAACTTGGACTGAATATATAAATCGTCTGACTGGAGTTTTAGCCGGTTTCAGTATGCTGTTTACAGCAATATATTCTTTTACTTATTGGAAAAAGAAAAAAGCCATAGTCATATGGAGCGTTCTTAATCTTATTGTCGTTGTTATACAAGCCTGGTTAGGGTCGATTGTTGTTTCAACAAATCTTACCCCTTGGGTCATTACCATTCACATGCTATTGGCTTTGATAATTGTTTGTATTGCTATACAGACATATTATTGGGCGATTAAATTGCGAGACAACTCTTTCTTGAAGAATACCAATAAAGGGTTTACATGGATCACATTGATCTCATTGGCAATTTTAGTTATTCAAGTAGTATTTGGTACTGATGTTCGGGAGATAATTGACCATCTTAATCAACAAGGAGTACAACGTAGCGAATGGATTGATTCTATTGGGTTACCCTATGTAACGCATAGACTCTTAGCATATGTCACTTTAGCCTTGAGTGTATTTTTATATTTCAAGATAAGGTCTTCAGAATTGATCAATACGGTTCAATTCAAGTATGCGAAGATTTCATTGGTGTTAGTTTGTATCCAAATGTTGTCAGGGATAATATTGGCTAGGTTTCATGTTCCCGCAGTGGCACAAACAGTGCATTTGGTAATTGCAAGTTTATTGGTTGGTTCACAATATTATTTATTGTTGATCCTTAACAAACCAGAGAAAGCATTATCAACAACGGTTTAGGGATTTATTTTGGTTATGAAGGAATTTATTTCAGATTTTAACAAACTTGTCAAGCTGAGGCTTACGCTAACAGTTGTGTTCTCTGCTTCCATTTCATTTTTGATTGGAGCAACACAGCAAGGTGATATCATCTGGTTTAATTGGGCGTTGTTGACTATTGGAGGATTTTTGGTAACAGGTGCTGCCAATGGATTTAACGAGATCATCGAAAGAGATCTTGATAAATTAATGAAGCGTACCGAAGATAGACCATTACCTGCAGGAAGGATGACCACAGGACAGGCTTTAATTTTAAGCGTGTTCATGGGAATAGCTGGGACTTTGATCCTGGTAGAATTGAATTTTATAGCAGGTTTACTATCTGTGTTTTCAATTTTCCTTTATGCCTTTGTCTATACACCATTAAAACAAAAATCACCAATAGCAGTGTGGGTAGGAGCGATTCCAGGAGCATTGCCACCACTAATTGGTTATTACGCTGCATTTGAATCTGCAGGATTCGGATTAGCATATGCCGAGGTAAGTGAGCAGGCAATCGTAATCACGCCATTGGTTTTGTTTACCATTCAGTTTTTCTGGCAGTTCCCACATTTCTGGGCAATTGCTTGGGTATCTGATGACGATTACAAAAGAGCAGGTTTCAGATTGCTACCTACGACGAGGAAGGATAAATTATCAGCATGGTTCATTTTTGTTTCATGTCTGCTAATGATTCCAATTGGTTTTCTTCCGATGTATTTTGGAATTGGCGGATGGGTATTTACCATTCTTTCCTTAATAGGAGGATTACTTTTCACCTGGTATGGTTATCAACATCTTCAAAAGATGGAGGTCAGTACAGCGAAAAAGATCATGTTTACTTCTTTTGCTTATTTGCCCTTAACTCAATTAGTGTTGTTGTTTGACTTTATACCTTTTAAATAAAAAATGGATTTACAATTATCGATGGATAAGCAAGAGTTGATGAATGAAGAACTACTAAAATCAAGAAAAGCAAAGAAATTTAATCTTTGGCTTGGAATGATCGGTATGTTCATGATGTTTGCTGCTTTGACAAGTGGATTTATAGTATATACTGCAAGTGGTGTTGATAAGGGGATCAAAACTATCTTACCATATGCGTTCATCTATAGTACCGCAGTAATTGTATTAAGTAGTGTTAGCATGTACCTTGCTTTCAAAGCAGTAAAAGCTAATCAAATATCAAAACAAAAGACCTACTTATTGATTACTATTGTATTAGGGGTAGTTTTCTTTTGGTTGCAAGTCGAAGCTTGGTCTGTATTGTTTCATAGAGGGATAACCTTTGTGAACTCTAATGCTTCGCAATCGTTCATATACGTATTTACAGGCTTACACTTAGCCCACATCATAGCCGGAATATTGGTGTTGGTTAGATGTTATATTGGAGCAATGCGCAAAATTGCTCTTGATAACAATATCTTCCGGATGGAACTTGCCTCTATATTTTGGCATTTTCTAGGTCTATTATGGATTTATATTTATGTTTTCTTACTTTTGAATCAATAACAGTAAACAATGAGTACAACAGTATCGCAATTGGATAAGGTAAAACAAGGACCTTGGAGCGGAGGTAAATCACCTTGGAACTTAGAGTATGGAAAGATCATGATGTGGTTTTTCCTAGTATCAGATGCATTTACATTCTCTGCATTCTTGATTTATTATGGTGCTCAAAAATTTGCGCAACCTAGCTGGATTGATGCGGATAAGGTATTCCAATCTATTCCAGGTATCGCAGATTCAGGTCAACCTTTGGTTTTCGTGGGTATCATGACTTTTATTTTGATCATGTCTTCCGTTACGATGGTACTTGCCGTAGAAGCAGGACATCGAAATTCAAAGCAAGAGGTTGTCAAATGGATGTTATGGACTATTTTAGGTGGCCTTATGTTCATAGGCTGTCAGGCTTTAGAGTGGAGCCACTTACATCACATGGGCTTCTGGTTCGGTCAAAATCCAGCAACTGGATTAACGGATGATAATGCCATTGTAAATGCTCTCCAACCTTATTTTACCAAGGACATTTCTTACACAGCTGCATTGCAGTTCTCTAATCTATTCTTTACCATTACAGGTTTCCACGGATTCCACGTATCAATCGGTATATTGTTGAACATTATTGTGTTGAGCATGACCTTAAACAATACGTTTGAAAGAAGAGGAACTTACCTAATGATTGAAAAAGTAGGTTTATACTGGCACTTTGTGGATTTAGTTTGGGTATTCGTATTTACCTTCTTCTACCTAGTATAATTTTTGTAAGAATTATTTTAAAATTCATTGAACATGACTAATCACGAAAATATATCAGAACACGATGCGCATGCGCATGGCGAAGGAATGGATAAAAAACGTATCTGGAGTGTATTCTTTGTTCTATTAGCTTTAACAGCATTAGAATTCTTAATCGCTTTAGGTTTTGTACACCACTGGGGAATCATACAAAAAGGAATGCTAGTGAATACAATCTATATTGTATTGACATTGGTAAAAGCCTATTATATCGTAGCATTCTTCATGCACTTGAAGTTCGAGAAATCTAGCTTTATCGTTACTTGTGCAGTAGTATTTTTCTTTATTATCTATTTCATTATTTTAATGTTGGTTGAAGGTGGTTATTTACACACTGTAATGACTCATCAACCTACTTTCCCACATCAATAAGCATATAAGTAATGAGTAAAAATACTCGTTCAAAAAATATATCAAAATTAATAATCCTGGCACTTGTTCTATTTGTGCCAGGTTTTTTATATATACTGGTTAATAAAATGGGCTCTAATGAGTACATTAAGCTGCCAGTTTTTGGAGAGAAAAAGCTTTCTGGTGAAATGCGACGAGTGATGGGTAGAGAAATCCCCGACACCATATTCCACCAATTAAGTCCGGTTGAGTTTATGAATTATGACAATAAACCGGTTAAATTCCTAGGTACTGACACAGCCGTTTCAGTAGTTCATTTATTCTATACCAGAGATCAAGGTCTTTCTAAGCAATTGGTTCATGATATGAGTACCATTGCAGCTAGATTCAAATCGAATCCTAAGGTGGAACTTTATTCTATATCAGTTGACCCGAATGATTCTTCAGCTGATTTGGAAAAGTTTATTGCGCCTTACAAGAAAGACAAAAATCCACATTGGTTTGTCGTGAACAAACCAAGTGTAGATATCTTTGAATTTGCAAGAACCGCGATGCTCATTGAAGCCATGCCGGTACCAGCGGATAGCACAAAATTTATTATCAGCAACCAATTTGTCTTGATAGATTCCGAGAAAAGGATCAGAGGTTTCTATGATATCAGTCTTCGATCAGAATTGGATCGCCTAGAAGATGAGATCAAAGTTCAGTTGGTTGAAGAGGTTAGAAATAATCCATTAAAAGTAGAGAGAAAGTAATTATGGGAATGACTGAAGAAGAAAAGAAATATAAAGGCGTAATCTGGACCCTGTCTGTAATTATTCCTTTAGCGGTTGCTGCCTTATTTGGCATAAACCTACAAAAGATGGGCTATGATGTTGAACCCCTTAGTTTTCTGCCTCCGATTTATGCTACCATCAATGGATTGACAGCAGTATGTTTGGTAATCGCAGTTGCAGCTATCAAAAGAGGAAATGTCAAGATGCACGAAAACTTGATTAAGTTGTGTATGGTTTTCTCTTCCTTGTTTCTGCTGATGTATGTAGCTTATCATATGACTTCCACTTCAACAAGTTATGGTGGAGAAGGAGCAATTAAATATGTGTATTTTTTCATTCTTGTGACACATATCATTTTATCGATCGTCATTATCCCATTCGTATTATTTACTTTTGTTAGAGGGATTGCTGGTGCCTATGAGCGTCATAAGAAGCTAGCACGCATCACTTATCCCATGTGGCTTTATGTTGCAGTTACAGGAGTAATTGTGTATCTCATGATTTCTCCGTATTACACGCATTAATAAATTGAGATATGAAGAAAGTTTGGATTTATCAGGCAGATCGATTTTTCACACAACCCGAGCATGAGATCGCTCAAGCAAAATTAGATTCCTTTATCAGAGAATGGACTGCGCATGGTAGTCAGTTAGCAGGCAAGGCAGAAATTATCAATAACCTTTTTATTATATTAACTGTTGACGAAGAGATCGCTCAGGTCACTGGATGTTCTATTGATAAGTCAGTAAGGATCCTAAAGGAGCTGGAGGAAGAATTGAACATTGGTCTATTCAACAGAACCTTGATCAGTTACCGTGATAGTGAAAACAATATACAATTGGTTTCAAGGGATGTTTTTGAAGCGCTGTGCAAAGAAGGTGAAGTAAATGCTGAAACCATTGTCTTCAACAATTTAGTGCAAACAGAAGAAGAATTAAAGAGCAATTGGCAGGTCCCAATGAAAAACAGTTGGCATGCCACTGTATTTAAATAGAAATTCGAATCAAGAAAACCAGAAGGGCTTTGCAATTTGCAAAGCCCTTCTGGTTTTATAACTGTTATTTCGATTACTTTTTGTCGATGCTAAGTTTTCCAGGACCCATAATGGCGAATGCGATATAGACGATCATAAATTCAATCGCGTGTGATGCTCCAGACAGACCATCACCTTTGGCAAGATGGTTCAATGTAGCCACCAACATGGTCAAGGCCAAAATAATGGCCGCTGGTCTTGTCCACAAACCTAATATTAACAACAGAGATCCCAGGGACTCTGCTAATCCTGCGGTAAACCCAAAAATAGTAGGCATAAAGTCAATTCCTAAGTTTCCCATTGATTTACCAATTGCAGTCCATTTTTCTGGACCACCCATTAACTTCTGTAGGCCGTGAAAGGCAATCATGGTCAATCCGAATCCTATGCGAATTATTAATAGACCTAAATCTGTTCTTGAATTTTTCATATTGAATAATAAGTGTCTGTAACTGAAGCGAAGATACATATTTTCAGAAATAGCCTCCATTATCATAGATCAAGAAGATAAACTTTTTAAATAATGAAATTATTTTTTTGTATTCTTCATGAAAATCACCCTAGAAATAGCAGAATACTCCAATTTGCCTTATCTTTGTTCTCTGAGCTGAAAATGGCTCGATATTAATCATTAATTGCAATCAAATTGGATATATTCAGTAAACAACGTTATACCATTACATCTGCATTGCCGTATGCCAATGGTCCACTTCACATAGGCCACCTTGCTGGGGCTTATATTCCAGGAGATATTTTCGTGCGATTCTTAAGATTAAACAACAAAGACGTTGTTTATGTTTGTGGATCTGATGAGCATGGCGCTGCAATCACGATTAAAGCCAAGAAGGAGGGCGTAACTCCTCAAGAAATCATCGATAAATACAACCAACAGATTAAAGAGAGTTTTGAACAGTTTGGTATTTCTTTCAATATCTATCACCGTACTTCTGAGCCTATTCACCATCAATTGTCCCAAGAATTCTTCTTGAACCTTTACGAAAAAGGAGAGTTTATCGAACGATATTCAGAACAATATTATGATGAAGAATACCATCAGTTTTTAGCAGACCGTTATATCGTAGGAACTTGCCCACACTGTGGAAATGAAGGTGCCTATGGTGACCAATGCGAAAAATGTGGGACGTCACTTAACCCGACAGATCTGATCAACCCTAAATCAACCCTAAGTGGTAAAGCTCCGGTTCTAAAGGAAACAAAACATTGGTATTTGCCGTTGGATAAATATCAACCTTGGTTAGAGAAATGGTTGATTGAAGGCAAGAAAAATGAATTAAAATCAAATGTATTCGGGCAATGCCAATCATGGTTGAAATCCGGATTGCAACCGCGTTCTATGACCCGCGACTTGGATTGGGGGGTAGATGTTCCTCTTGATGAAGCTGAAGGAAAGAAATTATATGTTTGGTTGGATGCACCAATCGGATATATCTCTGCGACCAAGCAATGGGCTATCGATGAAGGAAAGGATTGGGAGAAATATTGGAAACAACAATCCAACCCTGAGGACAATTCAACATTGATCCATTTCATTGGAAAAGATAATATTGTTTTCCACTGTATCATTTTCCCAGCGATCTTACATGCTCATGGCGAGTATATCCTCCCTGAGAATGTTCCTGCCAATGAATTCTTGAACCTAGAAGGAGACAAACTTTCCACATCAAGAAACCATGCCGTATGGTTGCATGAATACTTAGAGGAATTCCCAGGTAAACAAGATGAATTGAGATACATGCTGACCTCTATCCTTCCTGAAACCTCAGATTCTGAATTTACTTGGAAAGACTTCCAGGCACGTGTAAACAATGAGTTGGTGGCCATCTATGGTAACTTCGTTAACCGTGTGATGGTACTTTCCCATAAATATTTTGAAGGAAAGGTACTATTGGGTTCTCCATTGACTGAATCTGATCAAGCGGTCTTAAAGGAACTTGCTACCTATCCAGGATTAATCAAGCAATCGCTATCCCAATACAGATTCCGTGAGGCCCTTGCGCAGTTTATGAGCGCAGCTCGCTTAGGAAATAAATACTTGGCTGATGAAGAACCTTGGAAAGTAATCAAACAAGACGAAGAACGTGTTAAAACCGTATTATTCGTAGCAAGTCAAATTGTTGCAAACCTTGCATTATTAGGCCAGCCTTTCTTGCCTTTCACCTCTACGAAAGTCTTTGAAATGCTAAACTTGACCGCTCAGAATTGGGGTGAAGCTGGAAAATCTGATCTATTGGAATCCGGTCATCAATTAGGAGAAACCCAATTGTTGTTTGATAAGATTACTGATGAACAAGTAGAGTTTCAATTGAATAAATTGGCCAATGCCAAAGCAAGCAATGCTTTAGCAGCACCTAAAGCGGAACAAAAACCGAATATCAACTTCGATGAATTCATGAAAATGGATATCCGTGTTGGTCGAATCCTGACTGCAGAGAAAGTCGCTAAAACTAAAAAGCTTTTGAAACTGACCATCGATACAGGCATTGATAAGCGTACAGTCGTTTCTGGTATTGCGGAATACTTTACGCCTGAAGAAATCGTAGGTAAGCAAGTGTCCATCTTAATCAATCTCGAACCAAGAGAAATTAAGGGAATCCAATCTCAGGGTATGATCTTAATGGCTGAAGATGCAGATGGCCGTCTAGACTTTGTTAGACCAAATACAGATATTTCCGCTGGAAGTATTGTAAGATAGTCAATAGCATTATTGATAAATGAAAAGGCTGGTCACATCGACCAGCCTTTTCATTTATAGCATTTTTTCTTCTTCTTTTTTGTGCCCAGTACCTGTAACCAAGATCAACAAAACAAACAACACAAAGGAAGGGACTACCCAACCTAATTCATATTGAAAGAATGGAATATGGTTCAGGGTTGAAATCATGCTTTCACTCAATAAGTTGAAATGTTTGGCCAATGATAAACAGGCAATAACGGTTGAACCGATCAAAGCAGCCACATAAGGCTTTTTGTTTTTCACAAAGCTTCCAAAGAAAACCGTGTATAGAACCAATGTGATGACAATCGGATAAACAAAAGTTAGGATAGGATAAGCAAAGGAAATAATATTATCAACTCCTGTAATAGAAAGCACACAAGATGCTATACAACATACAGTCACCAAAAGCTTATAGCTCAATTTTCCTTTTGTCAGTGAGGAAAAGAAGGTTCCCACAGCAGAAGTCAATGCAATGGCAGTAGTCAAACAGGCCAAAGCGATACTGACTGCGATAGCAATGGTTCCAAATGGTCCCATGATGGCACGAGAAATACGGATCAGCAATTCCGATCTCTTGATCGCTAAATCCTCGATTCCAGAAGTTGCACCAAGATAGATCAGACCTCCATATATTATAAAAAGACAGGATGCAGCCAAAATACCAGCTGCGATTACCACTTGGTTCTTTGATTTCACGCTCGTATAGCCCTTTGTGCGGGATGCCGTAATGATAATCCCAGCAAAGATCACAGAAGCCAGTACATCCAAGGTTTGGTAGCCATCTACAAAACCTAAGGTAAAGGACTGCGCCGTATCCAAGGAAGATTCACTGAAATCTCCCATAGGGGAGAATATGCCCATGGCAATCAAGCTAATCAATAAGACCAGCAGCAATGGCGTCAATAGATTCCCGATAATATCTACCACTTTTGATGGTGCAATGGTCAGTAACCAAGTCACTGCAAAGAAGGCAATCGAGGTCCAAAGGGGATCTGCATTAGGGAATGATGGCAATATACCAACTTCAAAGGTTGTAGCTGCTGTCCTTGGAATAGCAATCAGAGGCCCAATGCAGAGCATGATGACGGTTCCTAAGATAGGCGAAAGGAATTTGTTGATCCTAGTCCCAAGATCCTCAAATGATTCCCCTGAATTTACAACAGAGAGTATTCCGAAAAAAGGCAATAATATTCCGGTCAGACCAAATGCCAAGATGGTGATCCAGACATGGTCTCCAATTTGTATTCCGATATAAGGGGGGAGTAATAAATTTCCAGCTCCGAAGAACATGGCAAATAAGGCAAAACCTATCGTGATTATGTCTCTAGTTTTCTTCAAAATGATTAGGTATAAAAAATTTCAATTAATTGTTTGGCCTCCTTGACATCATGGACCCTCAATATTTGGGCTCCACGTTCTAGAAGCAAGGTGTTAAGTGCGATTGTTCCAGGTAATACTTGGTCAGGGGTAGATTTTATTTTTTTGTAGAGCATCGATTTTCTAGATATACCTCCTAAAAGGGGCAATCCGAAATAATGTAGCTCTTGGATGCGCATCAGTAACTCATAATTCTGGTCAATGGTCTTGGCAAAACCATAACCAGGATCAAGGATGATATCCTTTACCCCTAATTCCCTGAGTTTTGCAACACTGTTTCCCAGACTTACCGCTACATCATTTACGACATCATCATAATCAGTCATTTGCTGCATGGTAGCGGGTGTTCCGCGCATATGCATCAAAATATAAGGAACTTGAAGCCTAGCAACCGTATTGAACATATCCGCATCTAGACTCCCACCTGAAATATCATTGATGATATGGACCCCAGCCTTTACGCAGGCCTCGGCAACATCAGCTCGAAAGGTGTCAATGGATAGAATAGCTTTTGGAAATTGCTTATGTATAGCTTCAATAATTGGTATAGCGCGATCTAATTCTTCTTGATGACTTATTTCCTTTGCTCCAGGTCGGCTTGAGTAAGCACCGATATCAATGATATCTGCCCCTTCGCCAATTAATCTCTCCGTATGCTCCAAGGCCAAGTTCAGCGATTGGTGCTGGCCCGCATCATAAAATGAATCTGGTGTCAGATTGAGAATGCCCATGATCCTCGGGACTTCAAAAGTCATAAGTTGATTACCAAGGCGAATGCTTTGACAAGGAACAGGCTGAAAAACTGACATTTACGTAAGATTAATAAAAAAATAAGGCTGCAAATTCTCATTTGCAGCCCCCAAAATAAGTCTTTTGCGTCTACTTTACAACAAGAACTCCATCTGCAACCAAAGAAATATCTTTTCTTGGCTGGTTAATTTTAGCAATTTCTTCTTTGCTCTTGCCCATATCCTCAGCATAATGCTTTTGCCACTCTACTGTGGTTTCTTTCACTTTTGCCTTGCCTTCCAATACCACAGTCTTGCCAATGATATCTTGAGGAACGAAATAAGCATAGTCTGTAAAACGTACCATGATCGGTTCCTTGCCTTCTTCTGTTTTCAGCGTCAGGAAACAACCTTTTTTCGTACATACCTGAACAACCTCGCCTTGAACTTTCCCTGTATAGGATTCTTTTCCAGTTAGGTTCTTTTCAAGTTGTTTGACAGATATAGCGCCATTTTTATCTATTTTCTTGCCATAGCTAACACCAGCTTTTGCTGGTTGAATGGCAGTTTGTGCATGGCTAAATGCAATGAATGCAACTGCACAGATCAGTAAAGAGATAATCTTTTTCATATTTATTTTCTAATAAATTCAAATTTTCCACTCGGATCCAATTTCATGATCGTCGATGCCGTACCATTTGATGGATCCTGTTGCCCAAATTTAACAACATAGTCCACTCCATTTACAATCTCATCAGAGACTTCCACGAAATTCCTGGCGGAGGCATCACCGCTGATGTTTGCCGAGGTAGAAACAATAGGTTTTCTGAACCTTTGTAACAACTGCTCGCAAAATGGATGGTTCACAATACGGATTCCAATACTGCCATCCTCTGCCACGACATTGGCGGCCAAGTTCTTTGCTTTGGAATAGATAATGGTCAAAGGCTTATCCGTTGCTTCCAATAATTCATAAGCAACTTCAGGAACCTCGCTCACATAGCTTTGTAATTGATTGTCATTGCCCAAAAGGATGATCATGCTCTTGCCTTTATCTCTTCCTTTCAATGCAAAAATCTTTTCAACAGCTTCCGGATTAGTCGCATCACAACCGATTCCCCAAATGGTATCGGTAGGATACAAGATCAATCCCCCAGACTTCAGTGTTTCCAAAGCCTGATTCAAATCCTCTTTATCTATATAAGGTCTTTGCATCAGTGTGCTATACTGCTACATTATGATCACGAAGCGCATCGTTTAATGAAGTCTTCTTATCGGTAGATTCTTTTCTTTGCCCAATGATCAATGCACATGGTACTTGAAATTCTCCAGCTGGGAACTTCTTGGTATACGAACCTGGAATAACCACAGAACGCGCAGGTACATAGCCTTTGTATTCTACAGGCTCAGAACCTGAAACATCAATAATTTTGGTTGATGCTGTCAAGACCACATTAGCACCTAATACAGCTTCTTCCTCAACACGAACGCCTTCAACGACAATCGCTCTTGACCCAACGAATACGTTGTCTTCAATAATTACTGGCGCTGCTTGTACAGGTTCTAATACACCACCAATACCAACACCACCGCTTAGGTGAACATTCTTGCCGATCTGAGCACATGAACCAACGGTTGCCCATGTATCCACCATCGTACCTTCACCAACATACGCACCAATATTGACATAAGAAGGCATCATGATTACACCCTTAGACAAAAAAGCACCGTAACGGGCTGAAGCTCCAGGAACAACACGAACACCTAACTCCTTGTAATTTGTTTTTAATTTCATTTTGTCATGGTAGACAAAAGGATCATTCTTGATCACCTCCATATTACGGATAGGGAAATAAAGAATTACAGCTTTTTTAATCCAATCATTGACATACCAAGATTCTCCAACAGGTTCAGCAACACGTAATTCGCCTTTGTCCAAATGCTGAATTACGAATTCAATCGCCTCGTAATATTCTTTGTACTCCAATAACTGTCTGTTCTCCCAAGCTTCTTCTATTAATTTTTGAAGGGTTGTATTATCTACCATAATATTCTTAAAAGTAATTTTAAATTATTAACAAATATGGAGATTTTTAATGATATGTAAGTTACAGAAGGGGCAAAATTAAGAAGATATGACTATTTTTGTAGGATGGCAGAGGCAGCAGACAAATTGCGGATTGATAAATACTTATGGGCAATTCGTATATTCAAAACCAGAAGTTTGGCAACAGAAGCTTGTAAAGCAGGGAAAGTTAAACTCAATGGCCAAAATGTAAAACCTTCAGCAATCGTCAAAGTGGGGGAAACCTATAGCATTCAGAAGGGAATTGAGCGTAAGGTCCTTAAGGTTACTGGATTGCTCGAACGTAGGTCTGACGCCAAAACGGCCGTGCAATTTTATGAAGATCACACACCAGTAGAAGAAACCTATGCTTTCAAATCATCATTCCACGCACCTGTCCTGAAAAGAGACCGTGGAACTGGTCGACCTACTAAAAAGGATAGAAGGGAAATTGATGATCTGAAAAGTGATTGGTGGGAAGAAGATAATGATAACTAAACTTGAATTAAAGAAAGTATTCTTTTCTATTTTATATTTATTGGCACTGGTAGGACAAACTTCCTTTGCCCAATCTGTCGTGGATGTGAGCCCTAAAGACTCTGTGGAAAGAGAACTTAAAAAGGTGCTAGGCAGAAAGATTGAATTTGAAAAGGAAAAATTGATGAAGATCTTCGAAATCAAGGAACGCCTGAAACTAATGCCTTCTCCTGCCGATCGGTATAACTTCCAAGACAAACTTTATAACGAGTTCAAGACCTATCAAATCGACTCTGCTATCTTTTATGTCAATGAAAATAAAAAGCTAGCCCTACAATTGAATGATAACTTTAAAAAGAATGAAGTCGATATCCAATTGGCAAGCTTATATTCCTCTGCGGGGCGATTCATCGAATCAAACGAAATCTTAAAAGGTATTCCAAGACAAAGCCTCTCCAGTGAACAGGAGGCTGATTATTACCGGGCCTTCTCCGATTTCTATTCCCATTATGGACAAAGTACCAACCACTATAATTATTTTAGCCTGAGCGAAGTCTACCGCGATTCCTTGCTCAACGTTCTTCCTACTGATTCCAAAGAACATCGAATAAGTTCTGCAACAAGAGCATTATTTGGAAATAATTTCGAAAAAGCGGAAAAAGAACTCCTGCAATTATTGAGTGAATATAAAGACACCGACCATGAACGGGCTGTAATTGCCTATTTATTAGGGTTACTCTATAAAAACAAGGATGACCAAGAAAAACAGATTTACTATTTAGGCCTTTCTGCCATCACCGATGTTAAAAATACGGTTAAGGATAATGCTTCTATGCAAAGTCTTGCCCTGGTCTATTTTGAAAGAAATGAAATCGATAAGGCCTACCTCTTTATTCAGGAAGCCATGGAAGATGCCCTTTTCTGTAATGTTAGATTTAGGACCATAGAAAACTCCTCTTTTTATCCGATTATCAATTCTGCTTTTCAGGAAAAAGAACAAGCAAATAAAAATCAGCTCAAAAACTTCCTGTACACCATATCCCTGATGTCCATCCTGCTTCTGGTCGCCTTCATCATATTATATATGCAGATGAAACGGTTGAAAAAAACCAGAAAGGACCTGAAAAACCTAAATGACGAACTGCAAGGCCTTAATGCCCAATTGTTAAAAGTCAATCAAGACCTTCAGGAGTCAAATCATATTAAGGAAGAGTATATGGCGCAGTTTTTTGAATTATGCTCCGCCTATATCGATAAATTAGATAATACCAGAAAAGGGATCTTAAAAAAGATCTCCAATAACCAATTGGATGAACTCAGTAAGGAATTGAAATCCCAAGATTTTATCAAGACCGAACTTGACGACCTATATCACAACTTCGACGTGATTTTCCTGAACCTTTATCCAACCTTTATACAGGAGTTCAACAACCTGTTAAAACCCGAAGAAAGATTGAGCTTGAAACATGATGAATTGCTGAATTCCGAACTCCGTATTTTTGCGTTGATCCGTCTCGGTATTTCTGATTCCACCAAGATTGCTCGGTTCCTTCGCTACTCTTTGCGTACGGTTTATAACTATAGAGTTAAGGTCCGTAACAAAGTTTTAGGTACCAAAGAGGACTTCGATGAACAGATTAAGGAGATTGGTAACCTAAAATTTTAGCATATCCCTTTACTTTTTTTCTTTTTAAAAGCGCCTAATAACCTGTAAAACAATGCTTATTGATTTACTTTGGTTACTTTTTTGTTTTGGCCCGCCTCAAATGCTAACTAAAAATTAGCACCCTGCTTAACTTTGGAATGGGAAGTTTAGGTATACCCTAAATTATTTTATTAATCTCATAACTGATTATAAGACGTATGAAACTTTTTACTAAAGTTAGTATCGGTCTTTTCCTTTTTATGGTATCTGTTTTTTCAAATTTTGCATTCGCGCAAAATGGAATTCGAGTTTCAGGAAAGGTTATAGACGAAGCCAGCAATGAACCAATTATTGGGGCTACCATTACTGTTATCGGAGGTTCTGCATCTACCTCTTCAGATAACACGGGACTATTTACACTCGAGAATGTTCCAGCAAATTCAAAACTTCGAGTTTCTTATCTAGGCTATAAAAGCCAAGAGGTAATTGCACAAGCAGAAATGACCATCACTTTGACTCCAGAAACAAATGCGCTGGAAGATGTCGTTGTTATCGGTTATGGTGCAGTTAAAAGAAAAGATGTAACAGCCGCTATCTCCTCCGTATCCTTGGAAGACATTGACGAAAGACCAATTGTCAATGCCAACCAAGCTATTCAGGGTAAAGCAGCAGGGGTAACCGTTTCTCAACCTTCTGGTGCTCCAGGTGGTGGAACTTCTATCCGTATCCGTGGTACCACTTCCTTCAACGGAAGTAATGACCCGCTTTATGTGGTTGACGGAGTAACAGTTGACAATATCAACTTCCTTTCGCCTAATGATATCGCCGATATGCAGATCCTAAAAGATGCATCTTCAGCTTCTATTTACGGGTCGAGGGCTGCAAACGGGGTTATCTTGATCAGCACAAAACAGGGTAGAGTTGGAAATCCAAAGATTACTTTGAATGCTTTAGCGACTCAAAATAGAGTGACCAACAGCATTACGCCCTTAAACACAGCGCAATACAAAGAGTTGATGGATGAGATCGGTATTGTGAAATTGCCCGATGGATTGACAGACCAAACCGATTGGTTCGATGAAACCTTCAGCAATGGATTGACCCAAGATTATCAGCTTTCCATTTCAGACGGTTCGGATAGAATCAAATACTTCCTTTCCGGTGGCTATGTAAATGATAAAGGGATTGTCCATTCCACATTCTATAAACGTTATAACTTCAGGGGTAACATTGAAAACAAAGTGAGGGATTGGTTAACTGTGAATGCTAACTTCTCCTATGCTGACTATAACGGAAACGGAATGGTGGAAGGTACAGGTTCCAATAGAGGTGGGGTTGTCCTGTCTGCAATCAATACGCCGACTTTTGCGCCGATCATGGATCCTTTCAATCCGAAACAGTTCTACAATAACTTCTACGGTCTGAACGTGACTTCTCCACTGGAGAATTTAGCAACGACAGGAAATAACCGCAACCGTGAAAACAGATTGATTGGATCAGGTTCTGCTACAGTTCACATTACTCCAGGATTGAACTTCAAAACGTTGTTCGCCCTAGATAGAAGAAATGCTTTTTCTTCTACTTTCTTGGACCCATTGTCTACTTCTTGGGGTAGGAACCAATTCGGTGAAGCAACGGATTCTAGAAACATGAATACCGTCATCACTTTTGATAACACCTTGACCTACAATAAAAGCTTTGATAAACATAACTTCGAAGCCATGGCAGGTACAGCTTGGTTAAGCTCAAACTATACCAACAGTTATATCCTCGGTTCGCACTTTAGAAATGATTTGATCGAAACCTTGAATGTGGCCAATAAAATCTCCTGGACTGGTACCGGTTCATCAGCATCTGATTGGGCAATGATGTCTTATTTCGGACGTCTTTCCTATAATTATGATGGCAAATACTTGGTAACTGCCAATTTAAGATCAGATGGTTCCTCTAAATTACACCCTAGCAAAAGATGGTCTATGTTCCCATCGGTTTCAGCCGCTTGGCGTTTATCATCGGAGGAATTCCTAAGTGATGTGCCTTGGATGAACGACTTAAAACTTCGTGGAGGTTGGGGTCAAACAGGTAACCAATCGGGTATCGGTGACTATGCTTACTTACAACGCTATAATATTATCCGTTCACCATGGTTCGAAGAAGGTAAAACCAACGATTTAGCTTCCGTTACTCCAGAAAACCTAAGAACAATTGACTTAGGATGGGAAAGAACCACACAAACTGGGGTAGGTTTGGACTTTACAGGTTTCAATAATAGATTGACCGTAAACTTGGATTACTACTACAAGAACACAACCGACATGTTGATGTGGGTGGATCTTCCAGGTAGCGGTAATATCTCCCAAATCCAAAGAAATGAGGGTGAAATGACCAACCGTGGTTTTGAAACCAATATCAATGCTGATATCTTAAAAGGCGAAGGCCTAACTTGGTCTTCAGGTTTTAATATCTCTTTCAACAGAAATAAATTCACCAAATTGGTGCTGAAACCTGTTTATTTCGATGCTAGAACCACGGATTATGTTAATGAAACCGTAGTAAGAAACGAGGCAGGAAGACCTGTGGGTGGTTTCTTTGGTTATATCAGCGAAGGGGTAAATCCTGAAACTGGTGATATGATCTATTCCGATATCAATGGCGATGGAAAAGTGACTGTCAATGATAAAACTTACATCGGTGATCCTAACCCTAACTTCACTTTCGGATTTACCAATAACCTTTCTTACAAAGGATTGAACCTAAATATCTTTATCCAAGGTTCTCAAGGCAATGATATCTACAACGTTTCCAGAATGGAAATGGAAGGCATGTACGATGGGAAAAACCAATCTACACGTGTCCTTCAACGTTGGAGAGTCCCAGGTCAAATTACCGAAGTCCCTCGTGCAGGTTATGATATGAAAAACTCCTCATACTTCGTAGAGGATGGAAGTTATATCCGCTTGAAAAACATTTCCCTTTCCTATAACATCAAAGCTCCAGCCTTGTCAAAAATTGGAATTAACAAATTGGCTCCGTTTATCTCAGCCACCAACTTAATTACCTTGACAAAATACACCGGCTTGGATCCAGAAGTTAACCAATGGGGGAATTCAGGTAGGGTGCAAGGTTTAGATTGGGGTACATATCCTCAAACTAGGTCATTCGTGTTTGGATTAAATATGGAGTTCTAAGATTATGATGATGAGAACAATGAAATTTAATATAATGAAGAAGATGCTGATCGCAGTACTCGGTACTGTGGCCATCTCAAGCTGCTCTCTTGATAAAGATCCTCTTGGTCAATATTCTGACGTGACCGAAGGGGTAAATGAAGAAGGAAAAAAAGTAGTCTTTAAAGACAAAGCTGCGGTAGACAACTACATGCAAGGCTTATATAACATCCTACGTGATAGACAGGAACATTGGTATCTTGACCAAATGTTGATTGCTGAATCGCATTCAGATAATGCTTACGCAGGAACGACTGGTGCCGAAGTAGTGCCTTATGAAAATAACGGCATCGAAGGTTCCAATTCAGTTGTTCAGCGTGATTGGATCCGTTACCTGGAGGATGTTGCCAAACTGAATATCCTGATCGTTAATGTGGATTCGGTGGCTGACAATTCCCTGTCCTCTGCATTACGTAAGCAATACAAAGCGGAAGCAAAAATTCAAAGAGCTTTGATTTTCTTTGATATGGTGCGTTTGTGGGGCGATATTCCTTTGGTGACCACAGTGGGTAAAGATATAACCGCAGAAAATATCGAAGAGGTTTACGACGATTATTTCCCGAGCCAGACGCCTGAAAAGGAGGTTTATGAATTCTTGGCCAAGGAATTGGAAGAAGCCATCGTCGATGCGCCATCCAATAATGCCGCTAACAAAACAAAATTCTCAAAATCCGTAGCCAAAGCTTTATTGGCCAAGGTCTATGCTGAAAAACCAATCCGTAACTATGCAAAGGTTATTCAATATGTGGATGATTTGGCAGCAGATGGATTTGCTTTAGATGCAGATTATAAAAATTTGTTTGGCGTTCAAGAAGGAAATGCAGAACCATTGATCAGAAATAGCAAAGAAGCTATTTTAGAAACCCAATTCTTTGCGGGTAATGGAAACTGGGTAACCTGGATGTTTGGACGTGACCTATCAAACTACAATAGCAATTTTACATGGGCAAAATGGATCACTCCTTCAAGGGATTTAATAAATGCATTCACCCGCGAAGGAGATGAGATCCGCTACACAGAATCTATAGTGTATTATCAAGCTGGTTGGAGCAACTACTACCCGGCAAGCAACTACCCATTCATGTATAAAACTCGTTCGGCATTCAGTAACATCATAAAAATTCGTTATGCGGACCTGTTATTGCTGAAAGCTGAAGCGTTGATCAATGGCGATAGTCCTAATCTTACAGCAGCAGCTGCAATTATCGATCAAGTTCGCCAACGTGTGAAACTTCCGAAATTGACCAATGCCGTTAAAGGAAGCAAAGACGCCATGTTGAATGCCTTGTTGAGTGAAAGAAGATTAGAATTGGCTTTCGAAGGACAACGCTGGTATGACCTTGTGCGCTTGAATAAAGTTGAATCGGTGATGAATGCAGTATATGCAAAAGATTCAGGCAGAAAAGCCCAAGTTTATCCATTTACAGAGAACTCATATCGCTTGCCGATTCCGCAATCGATTATAGATGAAAACCCTAAAATCAAGCAAAATCTAGGATATTAATACTGAAACTATGAATAATTTAAAGAAATATATATTTGTTGCAAGCTTGTTCTCCTCGATTTTTACGGCTTGTGGAAATGACACGAATATCAATGGCGGAGACCCAGTTCCTGTAGACCCTACATCAGGAGATGTATTAATCTATACAACAACCGGATCACTAAGCCATGATTTCAAAAAATCCTATGTGGACTTTAGCAAGACCAGTAACATGGGGACTAAGACCATTAAGATCGATGAAAGCAAAACATTCCAAACCATGGATGGATTTGGTTCTGCTATCACCGGTTCTGCAGCCTTCAACTTGTTGAAAATGGCACCAGAGGACCGTACGAAATTCCTAAAAGAAACATTCTCTCCAACAGAAGGAATGGGGCAAAGCTATATCCGTATCGCTATTGGCTGTTCTGATTTCTCATTGGATGAATATACCTTGGCCGATAAACCAGGAATTGAAAACTTCGCTCTTCAATCGGAAGAATTGGAATATGTGATTCCAGTTTTGAAAGAGATTATCGCCATCAATCCAGAAATCAAGATCATGGGCTCGCCATGGACTCCTCCAAAATGGATGAAAGTGAATAACTTGACGGAATTGAAACCCTACGATTCTTGGACTGGGGGGCACTTGAACCCTAAATACTACCAAGACTATGCAACCTATTTTGTAAAGTGGATCCAAGCCATGAAAGAACATGGAGTTAATATTTACTCCATTACAACACAAAATGAGCCATTGAACGATAAGAACTCGGCTTCATTGGTCATGTTTTGGAATGAGCAACAAGCATTTGTTAAAAATGCGCTTGGTCCTAAGATGAAAGCAGCTGGATTAACAACCAAAATCTACGCATTCGACCATAACTATAACTATGATAATATGCCAGAACAACAGGATTATCCAATCAAGATTTTTGAAGATCCTGCTGCAGCTGCTTATTTCGCTGGTTCTGCTTACCATAACTATGGTGGTGACAAGGCCGAGTTATTGGATATCCACGCCAAAGCACCGAACAAAGATTTGATCTTTACCGAAACTTCCATTGGAACTTGGAATGACGGCCATGCTCTAGGAAAAAGATTGTTGGAGGATATGCGTGAAGTAGCCTTAGGAACAGTAAACAACTGGAGCAAAGGGGTGATCGTATGGAATTTAATGTTGGATTCGGAAAGAGGCCCTAATCGTGAAGGTGGTTGCCAAACTTGTTATGGTGCCGTTGATATCAGCAAAGCCGATTACAAGACCATTCGCAGAAACTCACATTACTACATCATCGGACATATGTCAGCCGTGGTAAAACCAGGTGCAGTACGCATTGGGTCTGAAGGTTATACAGATGCTGGATTGTCATATGCTGCTTTCAAAAACACCGATGGTAGCTATGCTTTTGTGATTGCAAATGCAAATGGAAGCAATTCTAGAATTGTTATTGAGGATGGGAAAAATCATTTCAGTTATGATGTTCCTGCAGGTTCTGTTGTTTCTTATTCTTGGAAAAAATGAAAAAATTAATCAATTATTTAGCCTTTTCACTTCTTTTGAGCTTGATGTTCTCTTGTAAAGAAGATGAATTAATCGTGCCTTATGGCGCTGGGGAGCCTGCCATTGAAATAGTTAAAAGTCCAACTGCTTCTTTGTTTGGCGATAGTTTGCAATATACCGTGAATGTTTCGGATAAAAGCGTAGACCTTTCTACCTTGAAAGTACAATTGTTGTTCAGTGATGAAGTCGTTTCGGAACAGACCATACGTACAAAAGAAGCTGGATCGTACTCTGGGAAATTATATGTTCCTTACTTAAAGAACATTCCAAATGGTTCTGCCTTATTGAAATTTACCCTTCAAAATGTGCAGATGGTGAGTAAAACGGAAGAAAAAGTCCTGAATATCACGAGACCAGATTTTCCTTATTTAAACTTAGTAGCTGAAGGAAAGACCTATCGCATGAACAAGGTTGGGCCTAACCAGTACGAGGTTTCTGATGAATTTAAGATGAAAGCTCCGGCTTATATCGAAGCGCCTAAAGTAGGTGAGTTCGGAAATAAGATTCAATTTGGATGGGAGAATAAAGCGATCCTGCAAGGGGTAAATACGCCAATTCCTTTTTCTAATGCTTTCGATGGAGTTTATAAGATCAGTTTCAATACCTTGACTTATGCGGCTTCACCTTTCCTTCGTTATGCAATCAATGATACAGATATGTCCATGGTTGAAGATGAAATCTTCTCGGTTGACCTAACGATCAACAAAGATGAAGAATTGACCTTTGAAGGAATGCCAGCGGGATGGTGGGTCGATAAGGACTATATCCGTCAAGATGGTGATAAATACTACTTCAATGCCATGTCTGGAAAATACCGCTTCATTGCCGATCTAGGAAAAAAATATATTAAGGTAGAAGCTATGAACGGAAATGATCTAGCAAGATTGAATGCCGATGGTACCGGAGCTATCTGGATTATTGGTGAAGGTATCGGTAAACCAACTGTTGCTGACAATCAGGTAGGTTGGGATCCAGGAAAGGCCATCTGTGTGACACCAATTGGAGGTAAGAAATACCAAGTGACCGTAGTGGCTGGACAATCCATCAATACCGATAATATCAACTTCAAATTCTTCCATGAAAAAGGATGGAACGGTGAATTCAAGAATACAGACTTGACAACCTCTAGTGACATCATTTTGATAGGAGATGGAACAAATGGCCGTGACCCAGGCAATTTAGGTCTTCAGGCTGGTAAAAAACTGGAAGCAGGTGCAACTTATGTATTCGTAGTTGATCTGTCTGAAGGAAATAACAAAGCAAAACTTAGTGTGACAAAACAATAAAACAACTAACAGTTTAGATTGATTAGGGGTGGATGAAGGCGTTTCCACCCCTTTTGTTTTTTAGGTATTTATTGCGTTCTTTGTTTAAAACTGAATCTAATTATGAAAAAAAGTGTAACCTGCTTATTAATCTTAATGTGTGTAACGATGAATTTAACGCCTTCTTCTGCACAGAGCAATTCAAAACCAAAGTATGTTTTAGCCATTCATGGAGGTGCAGGTACGATACTAAAAAAGAATATGACGGACTCCCTGGAGAAAGCCTATATTGAGAAACTGACCGAATCCCTTCAGGCTGGTTATGAACAGATCAAACAGGGAAAATCTAGCTTAGACGCCATCGAAGCAGCTATCCATATCATGGAAGATTCACCACTTTTCAATGCTGGCAAAGGTGCCGTGTTCACAAATCAAGGAAAAAATGAACTGGATGCCGCCATTATGGACGGATCTAATCTAAAGGCTGGTGCTGTAGCCGGTGTTACCAATATCAAGAATCCTATCAGTGCAGCGAGAGCTGTCATGGATAGATCGGAACATGTCATGATGATTGGAAAAGGCGCAGAGGAGTTCGCGCAGCATAATGGTATCCAAATCGTTGACCCTTCCTATTTCTGGACAAAGCAACGTTGGGATGGACTGCAAAGGGCATTGGAAAGAGATAAAGATCGTGCTGAATTGGACCATGACGATAAAAAGGCTTTCTTGCCTCCATATAAAGATGAAAAATTTGGAACTGTGGGCTGTGTGGCCTTGGATAAACATGGTAACCTTGCGGCAGGAACTTCCACTGGGGGTATGACCAATAAAAAATTCGGTAGGGTGGGTGATGCGCCAATTATTGGTGCCGGAACCTATGCCAACAATGCCACGGTAGCTATTTCTTGTACAGGTTGGGGCGAGTTTTTTATCCGTTCTGTTGCTGCATTCAATGTGTCTGCAAAAATGCAATATGCCAAAATGGATGTAGCCAAAGCTTCGCAGGAAGTTATCGATGAAATAGGGAAATTAGGTGGCGATGGTGGATTGATTGCAATCGACAAAAATGGAGAAGTCGCTATGCCTTTCAATACCGAAGGCATGTACCGTGGAACGGTTACTGCAGACGGGAAAATCCATGTGGAAATCTATAAATAGGGAATAAATTATAGCATTACTCCGGTATGCTATAGTAATTCATATACCTCACGATGCTATTAGCTCTTCTATTAATATAATTAGAAGGTCTTCTAGCATCCCACTTTTGTGGACTAGGCAAGATGGCAATGATCAATGCAGCCTCTTTCTTGGTCAGGCTTTTAGCCGACTTATGAAAGTAATATTGTGCTGCCCCCTCGGCTCCATAAACTCCCTGTCCGGTTTCTATCACGTTCAGGTATACTTCTAAGATCCTTTTCTTACTCCAAAAGACTTCTATCAGTACCGTAAAGTAAGTTTCTAAACCCTTGCGGAGCCATGAACGTCCAGGCCATAGGAATACGTTTTTAGCTGTTTGTTGGCTTATGGTGCTTCCGCCCCTTAATCTTTTTCCTTCTTTGTTTTTCTCAAAGGCTTCTTTGATCGCTTGGGTATCAAAACCATTGTGCGTCATGAAATGAGCATCTTCACCAGCTAATGCAGCTCGCTTCAGGTTATTTGAGATATCCTCATAGTCCAACCATTTGCGTTCCAGTTTCCAATCCTTACCATCTGCTTTCCGCTCAAAACCTCTTTTTATCATCAAATAGGTTATGGGAGGATTCGTAAAACGTAGGGCAATGACCCAAAGTATGGTCAATACCAAAAAGGCAATCACTCCCCTGATTACCCAAGGAAGGACCTTGGTCTTCAGTGTGCTCCCGAAGGATGTATTGGTTTGCTTTTTCCTGTTCTTGCTGGTAGAACGTTTGATTGCCATTACTTTGAAATTTTATGCAAACATAAGATGTATTTTTTAATTATTATGTCATTTCCCTAATGCTTTTTGGATGTAGGCATTGTTTTGCAAATCGCCACAATTCTGCTATTTTTACATCTTATACAAAAAAAGAATAACCTTGGCAAAAGCAAAGAAACAAACCCCTTTAATGCAGCAATATAATACCATCAAGGCCAAATACCCCGGTGCCTTATTGCTGTTTAGAGTTGGGGATTTTTATGAGACGTTTGGAGAAGATGCTGTTAAAGCAGCCAAGATTTTAGGAATCGTATTGACAAAGAGAGGAAATGGTTCTGAATCTGAGACCGCTTTAGCCGGTTTTCCGCACCATTCCCTGGAGACCTATCTGCCTAAATTGGTACGAGCTGGACAACGGGTAGCGATCTGTGATCAATTGGAAGATCCTAAACAAACCAAAACCATCGTAAAAAGAGGAGTAACTGAACTTGTTACACCTGGTGTTTCATACAATGAAAATATAGTCCAACAGAAATCTAATAATTACCTGGCTTCTGTATTCATGGATAAACAGGCGGTAGGGGTCTCCTTTCTGGATATTTCAACCGGTGAATTCTTGGTCGCCCAAGGTTCTGTGGGATATATCGACAAGCTTTTGCAAGGCTTTAAACCTACTGAAATCATCCTTCCAAAAAAACAATATAAGGAGTTCGTGGAACAGTTTGGTTCCAACTATTACACCTATACCTTGGATGAATGGCCATATACCGGTGATTATGCCACCGAAAACCTCCTGAAGCATTTCGAAGTCAATTCCATGAAAGGATTTGGTATCGACCGTATGCCTATCGGGATAGTTGCAGCTGGAGTGGCATTGCATTACCTCAATGAAACCGAACATCGAAACCTGCAGCATATTTCCAATATCTCCAGGATCGAAGAAGATCGATATATGTGGTTGGACCGTTTTACGATCCGTAACCTGGAACTGATCAGTTCAGCCAATGAAAATGCAACTACGCTTTCAGACGTGCTTGATGAAACTTCATCGCCAATGGGCGCCAGATTACTAAAAAGATGGATCGTTATGCCTCTGAAGGATGAAAAATCCATTAATGAAAGGCTTCAGGTCGTTCAGGATTTTTATCAAGATAGAAACCTAAGGGACCAGTTGGTCCAAGAGATCAAACAAGTTGGCGATTTAGAAAGATTGATTTCTAAGATTGGACTGCAAAAAGCGAATCCCCGTGAAATTATCCAACTCAAAAGGGCCCTTTACGCTGTTGAGAAACTAAAAGAGCTTTGTCAAGAACAGGAATCGGAATCTTTAAAAGTTATTGCTGAACAGCTCAATCCTTGCCTGATCATTCGGGATAAGATTGAACAGACCGTTCAAGCTGAACCACCCGTTGCTTTGAACAAAGGCAATGTTATTGCTGATGGAGTGGACCCTGATTTAGATAAATTGAGAAAGGTTGCCTTTGGTGGTAAGGATTATCTCTTGGAAATTCAGAGACGTGAATCTGAAGCTACAGGTATTCCATCCCTGAAGATTGCATTTAATAATGTATTCGGCTATTACCTGGAAGTTACCAATACCCATAAGGATAAGGTGCCTTCGGGTTGGATCCGTAAACAGACCTTAGTCAATGCTGAACGCTATATTACCGAGGAACTGAAGGAATATGAGGAGCAGATTTTAGGCGCCGAGGAAAAGATCCAAGCCATTGAGAACCGTATTTATGCAGAGCTTATGCTCGCTATTGCGGAATATATCAAACCGATTCAATTAAATGCCCAATTGCTTGCAAAATTGGACGTGCTCTTGAATTTTGCCATCATTGCGGAAAAGAATTTCTATGTAAGGCCTGATGTCAATGTTGGAAAGAACATCGATATCAAAGGAGGAAGACATCCCGTTATTGAAAAGAATCTACCAATAGGGCAGGACTACATTACCAATGATACCTTTTTGGATCCCGAAGGTCAGCAGATCATTATCATTACAGGGCCAAACATGGCCGGTAAGTCGGCTTTACTGAGACAGACTGGATTAATTGTGCTGATGGCGCAGATCGGTTCCTTTGTGCCTGCTAAAGAAGCATCTATTGGTATTGTGGATAAGATATTCACCCGTGTTGGTGCTTCGGATAACCTTAGTTCTGGAGAATCTACCTTTATGGTGGAAATGAACGAGACGGCAAGTATCATGAACAACCTGTCTGACCGTAGTTTGATCCTGTTAGATGAAATCGGCCGTGGTACCAGTACCTATGATGGTATCTCCATTGCATGGGCCATTGCGGAATATCTGCACAACCATCCTTCCTGTCGGGCAAAAACTTTATTTGCCACCCATTACCATGAATTGAATGAATTGAGTACTTCCATGTCTCGGATCAAGAACTTTAATGTGAGTGTGAAGGAAGTCAATAATAAAGTGATTTTCCTTAGAAAGCTGGTTCCAGGTGGCTCTGAACATAGTTTCGGTATACATGTGGCTAAATTAGCCGGTATGCCTCCAAAACTGATCGGACGTGCTGGGGAGATCCTTAAACGCCTGGAACAGGAAAGGACCGGCGGAGAAAAGATCAAGGATAGTATGCGTAAGATCCAAAAACAGGCTTATCAACTTCAGATGTTTGCCATTGATGATCCTGTGCTAGAAAAGATTCGGGATATGCTGAATAATTTGGATGTGAATACCCTCACTCCGGTAGAGGCATTGATGAAACTGGACGAAATCCAGCGTTTATTGAAGAACTAAAAAATATGCTGGTAGTTTAGTACCTACCAGCATCATATATATCATAGGAGATGTCATTTGGATCATACCCTAATCGAGGATCGACCCGAATGATCATCGTTCCACGGAACGATTCACCGGCATATAAGGTACCAATGGGTGCCTCATTGAAAAAAGGTGCCCCATTATGTCCAACCAAGGAGAATTCTAAATAATAATCACCATCCTGTCCTTGGTAATAATCAATATTGGAAAGATTAGTTACCGCATACTCCACGCGGTAGGTATCTGGACTCACTTTATAGACATCAAAAACATCTACAGCAAAGTCTTCAGGATAAAAATAAGATCCCCCGATGTATTCTTTTGAACAGGCTGAAAATAGTCCTACGACCATGATCAAGGCTACGATTTTAAGTAATTTTGCTTTCATATGCTTGTCTGTCTTTAGGGAAATAGACTATAGGGATTCCATTTAGATTAATCCCAGCATACAAATATTTTAGCAAAGGTTCTTTTTTAGCTCAAAAACAAGCATTTAAAATTACCTTTGTGCTATGGGGAATATCTTCCAATTCAAGCAATTTTCAGTTAATCAAGAACACTGCGCCATGCGGATCAATACCGATGGGGTGTTGTTGGGGGCCTTCGCTAAACATACGCAGGCCGATTCCATCCTAGATATTGGAACGGGTACAGGGGTAATAGCACTCATGCTGGCCCAAAAATATCCGAAAGCTAAAATTTGGGCTGTGGAAATCGATAAACAAGCCTCCCAAAGGGCATTGGAAAACTTTCAAGCTTCGCCCTTTCAGGATCGTCTTTCCATTGTGCATTCTGATATCTTCCATTGGAAGACAGAACTTGAATTTGACCTGATTGTCTCTAATCCTCCTTTTTATATCAATTCGTTGCACAACCCTGATCAAAGGAAGAAAGTGGCCAAACATACCGATGTGGAATTCTTTAAGGGCTTGTTCAATTTTGCAGGCTCAAAGCTTTCAGTCCATGGAAAATTGCAGATCGTGGTGCCTATGGAACTCTTAGATTTTATGGTAACTGAAGCTAAAGGGAATCAACTATTTCTGGACCAACAGACCAATATGCAATCCTTTGTTGATTCAGAGCCCTTTCGCTGCATACTGAGTTTCCAAAGACAAGAAATCAAACCTGAGCTGCAGACTTTTGTTATCTATCAGGAGAGATCCCAATATTCAGATGCCTATAAACAGATCTTGCAACCTTATTTTTTAGCTTTTTAACATGAAAATCGGACTTCTTTCGGATACCCACGGATACCTAGATGATGCGGTCTTAAAACATTTTGAAAAATGTGATGAAATTTGGCATGCCGGTGATTTTGGCTCCATGGAGGTCATCGAGAAATTGGAAGCCTTTAAGCCTCTTCGGGCTGTTTATGGAAATATCGATGATAAAGATATCCGTTTGAAATTCCCTGAACACCTCAGATTCCATTGTGAACAGGTCGATGTTTGGATGACCCATATTGGCGGCTATCCAGGAAAATACAGCCCACTGGTCAAACCTGAAATCTTGAACAATCCCCCGAAGCTGTTTATTACAGGGCATTCCCATATCCTGAAGGTACAGTTTGATCCGAAGCTACAGTTGCTCCACCTTAATCCCGGTGCTGCCGGTAAACAAGGCTGGCATCAGATAAGAACCGCAATGCGTTTTGAAATTAATGGAGATAAAATTGAAAATTTGGAAGTTATAGAATTAGGGAGCAGAGCCTTATAGACTATCCCTAACTTCAATTAAAAAGCTTTTTAACCCCTCCAAAGATTCAATGATCCTTTGGTTTTCCCTTGCTTCGTTCTTGTTGCTTCTTAAGAATTCACGCGCTCCTTGTAGGGTATAACCCTTGTCCTTAACCAAATTGAAGATGATCTTGAGGTTCGCAATATCATTCTGGGTGAATAGACGATTCCCTTTTTTGTTTTTCTTAGGTTGTAGAATATCGAATTCACGCTCATAAAAACGGATTTGAGATGCATTTACACCGAACATCTCAGTGACTTCTCCCATGGTATAATACAGCTTGTTTATTTCTCGTTCTTTGTACGGCATGAACTTTTAATTTTAGTGTATTAACAAATATACAATCTAAGTTTGAAAATCAAAAAAACCATGATTGATATAAAGTTAAAGGCGATTTCGTAATTTTAAACTTTAGATGAAAGGTAAAGTAATTGTAAGTAAGTTTTGGACCAAGTTCTTTTCCATGGGAAAAGCGCAAGCTATTACCATATTTCCTTTTATCTTCCTCAAACATTCTTCTGATCGCGACAACAGGATTCTGATCAATCATGAACGAATCCACGTTCTGCAAGCTTTGGAGTTGCTCATTTTCCCGTTTTATTTACTCTATCTTTTGGAATTCAGCCTGCGAATGCTACAATACCGCAACTTTACTAGGGCCTACCTGAATATCTCCTTTGAGCGAGAAGCTTATGAAAATGAACATAACCTGAATTACCTCAAATCTAGAAAGCTTTTTAGCTTCTGGAAATATGTAACAAGGTAATTGGAGATTTATTATAGAGGGCGTATGTACTACGCCCCAACTTTTCAACTGCTTTCATTATGGCCATGATGCATGGAACATTACCATTGATCTGTTCGAAACGGGGATACCGGTAATCCATTGGAATTATACAGATTTGGCATAGCGATCTCCGTGAATCCAAAGCGTACCGCTACTGGATTTTTGACCTCTGCAGATTCTACAATCAGCTTGTCGCCCTTAATCTTGCCTTTGGCCGCTTTGAACTGCTTGTCTGCTCCTGCAATAAATAAGTCAGTAATTTCACCTTTTGAAGATAATTTCCCCTCTAGGTTACTAAAGCTAATTTCAATGCTGTTGCCTTTTATTTCCTGCGATTTAAAGATTGGTGATTTATAATCTTTCAGGGGTTTATGGTAAACCTCTGCAAGTGCTAGATCTGCCAACCGTTTGGCAACTGCCTTTTTCTGGATAGGATGGATGTCCTTAATATTGTCGACCAAGTCTGTAATCACGACCATGCCGGTGTTAGGCAATTCAGTTGCGGTCTTGGTCTGCTGTTCTCTTAGATAGGCTGCGAGAGGCTCTTTATTGTTATATTGGAAGGGTGCAATCTGAACGAAGTAAAAAGGAAAATCATCGTTCCAGGCCGATCTCCATGAATTGATCATGGTTTTCATCAGTTTATCATATCCATCCCAAGTTCCTACATTGCTCTCGCCTTGGTACCAGAATGCAGCCGTGATATTATAGCCTGCAAAGGGATGTACCATGGCATTCCAAAGAACCCCACTGTTGTGCGGTCGCCAATCATTCGCACTTTGTTGCTTACCTCGCTGCAAGAGGAAAGGATCGTTGTCGATTAAATAACTCGGCGTCCATACCTCTGCGGCCGTGCCACCCCAACTGGAGTTGATCACTCCAATAGGAACCTGCTGCTGGGAATTGATCTCTTTTGCAATAAAATAACCAATGGCTGAAAAAGGTTGTAAGGACTCTGCACTTAGGGTTGCCCATTTATTGGAAATCTGATCTTGAGGAGTCAATGCGCCGTTCCTGCTGATATGTAATAACCTGATGTTCGGATTATTGGCAGTTGGCATCTCATCGATGATCTCTTTGAGGTTTTGGGCCGCTCCCCATTCCATATTAGATTGTCCTGAACACAAGAAAACATCGCCAAGTAAGATGTCTTTTAACGTAATGCTCTCTTGATTGGCCATAATCTTGATCTCATAGGGCCCTCCAGCTTTTCCTGCTGGCAAAGTGGTTTTCCATTGCCCATCACCATTCGTCTTTGCTTTTACGGTGTCCTGAAACCATGTTCCAACAATGCGGATTTCCGAACTGGCAGGTGCCAATCCCCAGAAATTGATATCGGTTCCACGCTGCAAAACCATATGGTCCGAAAAGAAATTTGGTACCCGAAGCTGGGCGAGTACATTTTGCTGAAAAGCGAATATGGCCAACAGGGAAAGTAAAAAGAGGTTTTTTAAGTTCATGTGATTTTTTTAGGTTTATTGTTATCTAAATTTAACAAAAAAATCTAAATCTTTTTTCTGTTTAGCCTTGCTGGACAATTCGTTTTCAAAAATAGGGCAGGTTTTCCGGTTGATGATTTGACCTCATTCGAGGCATATTCGGAAATTTCGAATTGGCTGGAGTTTTTTGGCAAGGTTTCTCGAATATGTCTCGAATGATTCTCGAAGCAGACTCCAAAATGGAAGGGTCAAGTAAGGGAGAAGAATAGGCATAAAAAAAGCGAGCCATGTCTAGCTCGCTTTCAAATATGTTTAGAGTAACTCTACTTTACCATTTTAAGGAAAGTGGATACTTTTTCTTTTAATTGTCTTCTGTCGACGATGAAGTCTAGGAAACCATGTTCCAGAACGAATTCTGAAGTTTGGAAACCTTTAGGAAGGTCTTTTTTGATGGTTTCTTTGATGACACGAGGTCCAGCGAAACCGATCAATGCACCTGGTTCAGCGATATTGATGTCACCTAACATGGCATAAGATGCTGTAACCCCACCAGTGGTTGGATCAGTCAATAAACAGATGTAAGGTAATTTAGCTTGAGCCAAAAGGGCTAGTTTTGCTGAGGTCTTAGCCATTTGCATCAAGGAGAATGCGGCTTCCATCATACGGGCACCACCAGATTTAGAGATCAACATAAAAGGTAATTTATGCTCGATACAGTAATCGATGGATCTAGAGATTTTTTCTCCAACTACAGAACCCATTGACCCCCCAATAAAGGAGAAATCCATACAAGCTACAACAAGGTCTTGCCCGTTAACTTTACCAACGGCAGATCTCAAGGCATCGTTCAGACCCGTTTTCGCTTGGCTATCCAATAATCTGTCTTTGTAAGGTTTAGTGTCCACAAAGTTTAATGGGTCACCCGCTTTCAGGTTCGGAAATAATTCAGTGAATTCGTTGTTGTCGAATAATATGGAGAAATAGGCAGTTGATCCAATGCGGATGTGGTAATCACAGTAATGGCAAACATACTTGTTTTCAACTTGTTCCACATTCAAAAGAGGTTTTTTACAGTTAGGACATTTGTTCCACATCCCATCAGGTGCCTCTTTTTTGTTTTCTGTTGCAGTATGTATACCTGCTTTGTTTCTTTTAAACCAACTCATAGACTCATGTTAATTCGGTTTACAAATAAACGAAAAATATCTAATATGTGTATTTAGAAAACGAAATGAAGGAAATAAAGGAGAGTTTAGGCCAATAAAAAATGGGTAAGCTCCCTCTATCGCACCGCTCAACCAAATACCCTTGCTTTGTTCCCAACCTGGGGGAGTCAATGGGAGCTGGTCGTAGAGGACTTACCCACGGCAAAATTAACAAAAAATTAATCTTTTCGAAAAGAAAATCGCATTTAGGACGTATCCGGCTGAGATTCAACCTGAAAATTACATTTTGTCCTTCTGATATTCGCCCCTCAGAGCGAAATATCCAAAGACCCCAAGGCCAATCGAGATGATCGGCGTGAGGATAAACAGAATAATAATCCCAAATACAACGTCTTCCTGCTTTCCGGAAATAATTTTTGGCAAGCCAAATTTGGCAATGCAGAAATATGCCGCAAGTAGCGCTAAAGCTATCCAAAGGATCCCTAATATTTTTTTAATGCTCTCCATATCAATTCAAATCTTTTGCAACCATGTTTTTGTTGATGTATAGGGCGCCTATGACAAAACAGACCGCCGAAATAATGATGGGGTACCATAAACCCTCCAAGTAAAAAGTCGGATCGGCCGCTGTTTTGGCGTTCGTGGCCAAATAAGTGGAAACGGCCGGCAATAGTCCGCCGAAGATTCCATTTCCGATGTGATAGGGTAGGGACATGGAGGTGTACCTGATTTTTACAGGGAAGATTTCCACCAAGAATGCCGCAATAGGACCGTAAACCAAGGTGATATAGATGATCTGTATAAAGATTAATGCAATCAGTTTAACATAATTGGAGCCAGCTAAAAAGATTGCAGTCTTGCTGGTACCCTTGACCGTATCGGTGTTTTCGATGCTGTGCGATCCATCATCGTAATAACGGGTCAGCGATTTGATCTCATGCTCATTATCTGCACTCACTGGGATAATGGTTTCCGTTCTTTTATCAACCAATTCCTGTTTGTTTTGACTGTTTGTAATCTGGTACATGGCTTGGTAAATTGGCCTATAGGTCAGTACCGCCAATAACATACCGGTGAGCATGACCCATTTTCGACCGACCTTATCCGAAAGCCTGCCAAAGACCACAAAGAATGGGGTGCCAAAGAGCAGGGCAATCCCTAAAATAATATCAGCCTGATCGGAATCGAGGAACATGACCGTTTTCATAAAGCTCATGGAATAGAACTGTCCGGTGTACCACACCACACCTTGGCCCATTGCTGCCCCAAATAGAGCCAATAGGACAAACTTTAGATTGTACTTATTTCCAAAACTTTCTTTCAGTGGATTAGTGGAGGTCTTCCCTTCTGCTTTTGCTTTCTTGAATTCCGGGGACTCATCCATGTTCTTACGGATCAGGTATGATACATAGACCATGAGGATAGAAAGAAGAAAAGGAACGCGCCAGCCCCAATGGTCGAATTGGGCTTCGGTCAGAACAAGTTTAGTCAGTAAGATGACCACTAAGGAAATGAACAGTCCAAAGGTAGCCGTCGTTTGTATCCAGGAGGTCCAATATCCACGCTCTCCATTCGGAGCATGCTCGGCCACATAGGTAGCAGCCCCTCCGTATTCACCTCCTAAGGCAAGCCCTTGAAGGAGTCTCAGGATCAAGACAATCAATGGAGCCAGAAAACCAATGCTTTCATAGCTGGGGATACAACCAATGAGGAAGGTCGCTCCTCCCATAAGCATCAGGGTGACCATGAAGGTATATTTCCTTCCGATCAGGTCGCCCAATCTTCCAAAGAATAGTGCGCCGAAAGGACGGACCACAAAGCCAGCGGCAAAGGTGGCCAAGGTTGACAGGAAGGCTGCGGTTGGGTTGTCCGAGGGGAAGAATTTAGTGGAAATAACAATGGAAAGACTTCCGAAAATAAAGAAGTCATACCATTCGATCAGTGTCCCTAAGGAGGAGGCACCAATCACTTTCCAAATTCCTTTTTTACTTGCTTGTTCTTGCATAAAAGAAGTTTAGGTTTAAGGTAGTTTATAACGTTTTCCTGGTAAGGTCTGAATGATTCCATTCATTTCCATTTCCAGGAGGATCATAGCTAGTTTGCTCTGCGGAAATTCGCAGTAAGCGGCAATATCATCGATATGAGACTCTTTGCAGTCTTTAAGATAGTCAAAAACTCGTTGTTCTTGTTTAGTTAATTCAAAAATTAACGGGAGCTGTACATTTTTTTTGTTCTTGCTTTCGGGTTCATCCCATTGCATCAGGTTGAGCAGGTCCTTGGCATTTCGGATCAGGTGCGCTTTATGGGATCGGATGAGTTCATTGCAGCCTGCCGAATAGTAGAGGTCGACCGAGCCTGGAAAGGCACATACATCCCGGTTATAGCTATTGGCGATATCCGCGGTGATCAGTGCGCCTCCTTTATTGGCTGCCTCCACGACGACTGTCACATCGGATAGGCCTGCAACAATACGGTTCCGCATCGGGAAGTGTGTCTTTTCAGCAGTGGTTCCAGAAGGGTACTCGCTTAAGAGGCATCCATGCCTGCTGATCTCTTCGGCTATTTCACGGTGTTCAAAAGGGTATATTCTATCCAGACCATGTGCCAGGACAGCGGCAGTCTCCAAGCCTTCGTGCATTGCAGACCGATGGGCCATAATATCGATGCCGTATGCCAAGCCACTAACCACCAAGACTCCTAATTCCTTTAGGTCATGGACCAGTTCTTCGGTTAACCTTCTGCCATAGGAGGTCGCATTTCTGGTGCCTACGATGCTGATGGATTTAGCATGGTTCAGGTTGCAATTGCCCTTTTGGAAGAGGATCAATGGAGCATCTTCACAATGCTTGAGCCGAGCGGGATAGTTCTCATCTTCAAACCATAGGAGCTGTATATCGTTCTCTACCATAAACCGATATTCTTCTTCAGCTTCTTTCAGATAGGTTTTGGAAATCAATTGTTCGATTGCGACTTTTTGTAAGCCAGGAATAAGTTTAAGTTCTTTTTGGGGGCATTTGAATATTTCTTCCAAGCTTCCACAGTAGGCGAGTAACAAACGGCTTGTTTTCGGGCCTATACCTTTTATCTTGGTTAAGGCAATTTTTTCTATTGCATTCATTTTGGTTAGCTTAGAATTAAAGATAGGGATTCGATACACCTTATGCAATATCTATAAAGTATAATTGATTACCTTTGCTGAAAAAGAAATACCATGGAAATGCAAGAACCTTTTGATATCGAAGTTGGAGGCGTAACCTATTCCGTTTTTCCGGATGAGGAGGATACCTATACTGTTTTTAAGGATGGGAAGGAATATGTACAGATCATAAAAGATACTGAAACCACTTGGTTGAAACTGAATCCAGAGACCGGTTTGCCCTTGTTTGGGATGGATGAGGAGATTAATTTGATCGGGGCTGAGATCAATAAGAACGTGGAAGAGAAGTAGGGTTGTTGAAGGGCAACATCTTTGCTTCTATGTGAGCAATAGACATAATATCATTAATCAATAGGTAATATGGACAAGAAAATCTTTACAATTGAATGCCCGAAAAAGGAACGAAACTATTCAAACAGCTTCTGAAGAAGCTAAATGGAAAAATTGTTTCTCAAAGCAGTATAACCAGCAAAGAGACCCTAGAAGCTATGAAGGAATTGCAGGAGGGAAAAGGGGTAAGTTTTTCTAGCGTTTCTAAGCTTTTTAAAAGTATCGATATAAAAAAAGCAACCACAAATTGGTTGCTTTTTTTATAACATTAAAAATCTTCTCCCCCTGTGCCTATTTCAATTCGCCTTTTTATTAAGTAGCTGAAAGTAAACAGGCAATTACATCGGGATATACATCACATACTTGGTATCAAAGAAATCTTCTTTGAAATAAGATGATATAGGGTGTAGTTCAGCTTTTACTCTGGCTTCCTTGATTTCTTCTTTCAGATCACCACCTTTCAGATAAAGGATGCCATTAGGAATACCATTTTTATCTTGTTTTTCAATTTTGTTTCTTACCCATGGAATAAAGTCGCCTAAACGGGTAACTGCTCTGGATACCACAAAATCGTATTTATAGTCCAATTGCTCGGCACGGATATGGTCTGCTTCGACATTCGTAAGGCCTAAACCTTCTGCTACTTCGCGAACTACCTTGATCTTTTTGCCGATAGAGTCCACCAAATGGAATTTAACCTCTGGAAATAGGATCGCTAATGGGATTCCAGGAAAACCACCTCCGGTACCTACATCTAGAACTCTTGTATTAGGTGCAAATTCACCCACAAACTTTCCTATTGCCAAGGAATGTAGCACATGTTTCAGGTACAGGCTTTCGATATCCTTTCTGGAGATCACATTGATCTGGTCATTCCATAAGGGATATAGTTCTTCCAATTTGGCAAATTGTTCTTTCTGGGTTTCCGTCAGTTTCGGGAAGTAGTTATAGATAATGTCGACAGTAGGGTTCACGATGTAATAAATTAAGGGTTTTTATTTCCAAGAGACCTGCTTTTTGGAACGATTGAACAATCCATTGAAGCAGATGTAAAAATAATAATATAGATCTAATATCGGCAACCAGATTAAGAGGTCGCTGACGGCTAGTTTTTTGTAGATTGGGTTGAAGATCAAGAGTTGGCAGATCAATCGGATCAGGTAAGCACCCAAAGCCAAATACCAATAGGATGGTCCATTTGCGACACAAACGATTATCATCAGATAAAACAGCAGGGCGCTGATCAATTGCGTGCCCAACATGCGTTTATGGCGACCTTTATATAAGGTCGAAGCTCCCGAATGTCTAGCTTTTTGTTTGTAATAGCTTTTCCAGGTCCGTTTAGGATCAGAATAAACAAAGGCATCGGGATGGATATTGATCTCAACATTGTGTTTGTCGGCATTTGCATTCACAAAAAGATCATCATCCCCTGATTTGATATGCATATGCTCGGTAAATCCTTTGTTCTTAAAAAACAGCTCCTTTGTATATGCAAGATTTCTCCCTACGCCCATATATGCATTTCCCTTTAAAGCATACGACAAATAGCTCATAGCGGTATGGCTAGTTTCAAAGCGAATTAGTCGATTCAAAAAGCCTGGAAATTTGAAGTATGGCGAGTAGCCCAGCACAATCTCCTTGTTTTCTTGGAAGGACCCAGCCATTTCACGCAACCAATTGCTACTAGTAGGTTGGCAATCGGCATCCGTCATCAGGAGGTAAGGGTATTGGGCTCCCTTGATCCCCATCGTTAGGGCGAACTTCTTGCTGTGCTTTAATTGGATATGCTCCTTGATCTCAACGATCTTGAGGTGGGTATATTGCTCTGCAAATTCCTTTAAAACCCATTTGGTATCATCTTCTGAGCAATCATTGACGACGATGACTTCAAAATTTTGATAATCTTGCTCTAAAATAGCGGGAAGATAAGTCCTTAAATTTTCTTGTTCGTTATGTGCGCAGATGATAACAGAAACTTGCTTATCGGCTGCATTTTCTTGCTTGGGTTTGACCTTGTAGAATGCCAATTTTCCATATACAAACAGAATATAGTTGAGTTGGATTATCAACAAAAGCGCCAAGACTCCATAAGGAATAAGCGATAGATCGAGATCGATATAGAATATTAAACCCATAAAATTAGGTTCAAAGATACAGGTTATCGCCCAAATTTCTGTTAATTGTTAAGAAATGCGAATTAAAGGGCTGATATGCCATTCGCTAAGAATTTTATAGTATTTTTGCGGTCGATTAAGGATTACTATGAATTTTACGCTTCAAGCACAAGATAAATTTTCAAAAGCAAGGGCCGGAGAGATTGAAACTGCTCACGGAAAGATACAGACACCTATTTTTATGCCAGTTGGTACTGCCGGAACGGTAAAGGCGGTGCATCAACATGAATTGGTAAATGATATTCAAGCACAGATCATCTTAGGAAATACCTATCACCTGTACCTAAGACCAGGATTGGATGTGTTGAATAAGGCCGGAGGTCTGCATAAATTTATCAATTGGGACCGTCCGATCTTAACCGATTCGGGAGGTTACCAAGTATATTCCTTGACTGAAGTAAGGAAGATCAAGGAAGAGGGGGTGACATTCAGGTCCCATATCGACGGTTCAAAACATTTGTTTACTCCAGAGAACGTGATGGATACACAGCGTATCATCGGTGCCGATATTATTATGGCATTTGATGAGTGTACTCCTTATCCTTGTGATTACCGCTATGCAAGAAGGTCCATGGAAATGACCCACCGTTGGTTAAAGCGTTGTTGTGATCGTTTTGATAGCACAGATCCTTTATACGGATACGATCAGACTTTGTTTCCGATCGTTCAAGGTTCGGTTTATAAAGATCTGCGTGAGAAATCGGCAGAGACCATTGCCTCATTCAATAGAGAGGGGAATGCAATCGGCGGACTTTCTGTAGGGGAGCCGGCTGAGGAGATGTATGCGATGACTGAGGTAGTGACCAATATCTTGCCGCATGATAAGCCAAGATATTTGATGGGTGTAGGTACTCCAGTGAACCTTTTGGAAAATATAGCGTTAGGTATCGATATGTTTGACTGTGTGATGCCGACCAGGAATGCAAGAAACGGAATGCTCTTTACCCAAAATGGTATCATCAATATCAAGAATGAAAAGTGGAAGGATGATTTCAGCCCTATCGAAGCGGAATCAGACTTGATGGTGGATCAGATCCATACAAAAGCTTATTTGAGACATTTGATCAGATCGCAAGAAATTTTAGGAGCACAAATCGCTTCATTACATAATTTACATTTTTATCTTTGGTTAGTTAATCAAGCAAGGGAAAAGATCATTGATGGAACGTTTTATGATTGGAAAAATAAAATGGTTCCAGTATTAGGTCAAAGACTATAATTCGAAAGAAAGCGCATGTTTAAGATCATCGATCGATATATCATGAAAAAGTACTTGTCTACTTTTGTTTTCACAGTGGCGATCTTCTGTGTCGTGATTGTGATATTTGATATTTCGGAGAAGATCGATGATTTCAATAAATATGGGGCAACCATGACGCAGGTATTTTTTGAATACTATGCATTGGGAAGTTTGCCTTTCTTTATCAACATGCTTACTCCGCTGTTCAACTTTATTGCCGTAATTTTCTTTACTTCCAAGATGGCCGATCAGACAGAGATTGTGCCGATCCTAAGTGGAGGGATGAGCTTTAATAGGTTGCTGAGGCCATACATGATCTGTGCAGCTTTAATATTTGGGATGACTTTGTTGTCCAATGTCTACATTATCCCTTTTACCAATAAGGTGAAGGTGAATTTTGAGAACGTCTATGTCAAGCCCAATAAGGTGAGTACAACCTCTTCTTCCATACATATGCAGGTGGATTCAAACACCTATGTATATATGGGCTCTTTTGATACGAAATCCAAGGTAGGATATAACTTTAGTTTGGAGAAGTTTGACGGGGACAAGATGTTGGAAAAGTTGATGGCAGAGCGTGTGACTTGGGATTCCGTGGCAGGGAAGTGGAGTCTGCACACCTATACCACGAGAGAAATCAAGGGATTGAAGGAGGAGATGCTGAGTGGTGAGAAAAAGGATACAACCTTGGATATGCGCCCGCAGGATTTCGAATCCTATGAGGACGTGTTTACCACGATGGACCAGCATGAGCTCAATGAACGTATCAGTAAGGAGGAAGTTCGTGGGACCGGGATGATGAACGAATTGCTGCTCGAAAAATATAAAAGAATCATAAATCCATTTTCGGCTTTTATCTTGACCTTGATCGGAGTTTCCCTATCATCCAAGAAAGTTCGTGGTGGTATTGGCTTGAGCTTAGGACTAGGTATCGGCTTGAGCTGTATATATATCGTGCTTGAACGATTTTCAAGTATGTTCTCCATCAAAGGAGGATTGGACCCTCTGATCTCTGTATTGATCCCCAATGTCATTTTCTTGATATTGAGTTTTTATCTGTTGAAAAAGGCTCCTAAATAAGCATAACAAACCATGTCACAGTTAACCATTAACCGCAATACACTGATATTGCACTTTACCGTATTAATTTGGGGTTTTACAGGTGTTCTGGGCGAATTGATTACCGTTTCTGCCCTACATCTTGTATGGTACAGGGTGTTGATTGCTGCGGTTTCGTTGGTGCTGTACTATCTTTTTACCAAGAGGTCTCTGTTGGTTCCCAAAGATCAGCTGTTGCAGTATCTGGGTGTGGGAGTCATCGTAGGTTTGCATTGGGTTCTGTTCTTTCATGCCATCAAGGTGTCTACCGTATCGGTTACTTTGGTTACCCTTTCTTCAGTGACCTTGTTTACAGCCATATTAGAGCCCATCATAAACCGGAAACGGATTTCCATTGCTGATGTGATCGTTGGATTGGTGATCATTTTCGGAATCTATCTGATCTTTAAATTTGAGTTCAAATATTTCTGGGGTATCGTTTATGGTTTGTCCTGTGCATTCTGTGCCAGTATATTTTCTATATTGAATGCCAGAATGGTAAAAAAAGGAAGTCCGACGACGATTACCTTATATGAGATGGTCGGTGCCTGGATTGGCGTTTCTTTGGTCATGTTGTTTACAGGGGATTTCGATGAACAGATGATTCTCAGTCAATCTGATCTATTGTATCTTTTGCTATTGGGAGTGGTTTGTACTGCAATCGCTTATGTGTTGGGGGTTGCGGTAATGCGTGAACTATCTGCCTTTACGGTTGCCCTGACGACAAACATGGAACCTGTTTATGGGATTATTTTAGCATTACTGATATTTGGACAGAAAGAAGCGATGAGTACAGGCTTCTATTTTGGTGCTGTTATTGTCTTGGCGGCTGTATTTGTATATCCTTATCTGAAGACAAAAATCAAGATTTAACCTTCCGTTGATTAAAGCTTTACAATAAAGTTACACTTGGTTGTTTGTGCAAACGTTTGCTTATTTTATGCAAACGTTTTCGTTGTGAAATATTCATTTAATCTTTTCTATAAACTTTTACCTTCCTGCGTCTAAGTTGTGATAGGGCCTACGGCTTATTACTAAATTTTATTTAATAGATTAATTATGATAAAGAGATTTTCAAGTCCATTTTTTCCATTGAAAAGATCTCAATTAGTTACAGGAGCCATTATTTTAGGGTTGAGTCTATCAGGTGGATATTCTGTTGCCAATGATCTTAGTAAGGATAAAAAGGAAATCCATGCTTTTCAACAGGAGGTAAAGGGAAAGGTGACTTCAGGAGGTGTCGTCCTGCCAGGGGTGACAGTAACCGTGAAGGAAGATCCTAGTAAATCGACTTCTACCAATGCAGAAGGGGAATTCAGTATCGGCGCTGAAACAGGTCAGACTTTGCTGTTTTCTGCCTTAGGCCATGAGAAAAAGGAAGTGGCCGTAACAGGTGCTACCCTAAATGTGGAGCTGAGTTCGAGTGAAGAGAATATTGATGAAGTGGTGGTGACAGGTTATTCTACGCAGAAAAAGGGAGAAATCAGTGCGTCCATCGTTTCCTTAGATCAAAAGAAACTGAAAGACAGCAAGTCTCCGAATGTTTCTAACCTCTTGCAGGGAAAAGTTGCAGGTGTGGATGTGGTTGGAACAGGTAGACCTGGGCAACAAGCAAATGTTAAGATCAGGGGTAGAAGCTCCCTTTCTTCGGGAACAAATCCTTTATGGGTAGTGGATGGTGTTATCACACACGGTGTTGCCAATATTAACCCAAATGATATCGAGACTATTTCGGTATTGAAAGATGCCGCAGCTACCACGCAATATGGTTCCCGAGGTACCAACGGGGTAATCGTCGTGACCACCAAAAGAGCCTTGCGGGAAGGTGAAGGGACTTTCTCGGTAAACCTTTCTTCTGGTGTCAGCAAATTCAACTTCGGGCAGTTTAAGTTGATGAACTCTCAAGAGCTTTGGGATTACTATCAAACTTTTCCTAATCAAAAAGATATTGATCCGAATGTAACCCAGGATGTCCTGAACAACGATTATAATTGGATCAAAAACGGTACTCAAACCGCACCAGTGAACGACTTCTCGGCAAACTACATGGGTAAAACAGAAAAGACCTCCGTTTTTGCAAGTGCCAATTACTACGGTGAAAAGGGATCTTTGAAAGGTTATGATTTTGAAAGGATGACCGGACGTTTCAATGTGGAACATAAATTGACCGATCGCTTGACATTCAAGCCTAAGTTGAACGCGGCTTACACCACCTATCTGGACAAACAACATTCACTATATAATATGATGTTCTATTTGCCATGGGACAACCCAAATAATGCAGATGGAACAATCAAGAATCCGCAAGATGCCGATGCCAATGTGCTTTGGTTAGGTCGTGACCATACCAACTATTTGTATGACCTACAATATAATTACGGTAAGGGGCAGACTTTTGATATGCAGGGTAACTTTGATTTCTCGTATAGGATTTCAGATCGATTCACTTTCGAATCCATGAACAACCTGACCTACTATAACCAGACAACCATGAGTTATGCTGATCCGAATTCGAATGCTGGTCGAAATGATAAAGGAACCATCTACCAATTTTCTGATAAGCGCATCACCAGGTTCTTTAACCAGATGTTGAAATATAATGAAACGTTCGGCAAACATACGGTCTCAGGTTTTGCAGCCTATGAATACTCTGATTATGTGTATTCAAGTCTGAATGCTAAGGGAAAGGGGATTGCTCCAGGATCACAGATCCTAGGGAATGCAGCTAGCGTTCTTGATTTTGGCGGAACCAAAAATGATTATTCTTTCCAGTCTGGAATCTTGCAGGGTACTTATGGTTATGATAACCGTTATAACCTGATGGCTTCCTTCCGTGTGGATGGATCTTCAAGATTTGGCCAGAACCAACAGTATGGTGCTTTCTATTCCGTAAGTGGTGCCTGGAATATCAATAATGAAGCTTTCTTTAATGTTCCTTCCATCAACCTGTTACGTCTGAAAGCGTCCTATGGTGGAGTTGGAAACGTGCCGATCGATTATTATTCTTCATTCGCAACCTATGGCCTAAATGCCCAATACAATGGCGAGCCGGCAGCGATTCAGAAGAACTTCCAGAATGCAAATGTGAGTTGGGAAAAATCGTACGATGCCAATTTAGGCTTGGAACTGGGCATGTTCAATAGACTGAACCTGTCAGTAGATTTATACAATAAAAACACCAGCGGATTGCTTTATTATGTGGAGTTCCCTTCAACTGCTGGATGGGATGGGTATTGGTTGAACATCGGTGGATTGAGGAACCGTGGGGTGGAAGTTGCCCTGAGTGGTTCGGTCTTCAGTCCGGAAAACCCATTCCAATGGGATTTAGGTGTCAATGTCGCTCATAACAACAACAAAATTACCTCCTTGAAAGACGGTCAGGATATTCCTAAAGGCAATATGCGATTCTCTGAAGGTCATGATGTTGACTCTTGGTACATGCGTAAGTGGGCCGGAGTTGATCCTGAGAATGGTGATCCACTTTGGGAAACCATTGACGAGAATACTGGAGAGGTTTCAACCACCTCTAACTATAACGATGCTGCATTGCAGTTTGTTGGAGCAGCAACACCTAAGTTCCAGGGTGGTTTCAACTCGGCAATGAACTATAAAGGTTTCAACCTCAATGCCAGCTTTGCTTATCAAAACGGAGGTGTAACCTATAATGCTGCCAGAGAGTTATTCGATTCAGATGGTGCCTATGCGTCATACAATCAAATGATCCTGATGGATGGCTGGTCAAGATGGTCCGCTGAAAATCCGAATGCTACACATCCAAGAGCGGAGTACAATAATACCAGTCTTTCCAACAAAACCTCTTCTAGGTATTTGGAAAGCACGAATTTCTTGCGATTGAGAAACGTGACATTAGGCTATACCTTCTCGGAAAGCCTGGTTAGCAAATTGAAATTAAAAGGATTGAACGTTTATTTATCTGGTGATAACCTTTGGACTTCAACCAAGTTCTCAGGTCTAGATCCAGAAGCTGCGATCTTAGGAAATGATAATTCAGCAGATAAGGCTGGAGGTGGTGATGCTACCTCGCAATATCCTGCACCAAAACGCTTGATTTTCGGGCTTAACCTAACATTTTAAAAGAAAGAAAGATGAAGAAATTATTCATATTAAGTGGGGTCGTTGGTCTGTTGATGACATCTTGTTCTTTGGATAAGGAGCCTTATGATGCGATGACCAATGAATCGATCGAAAACACTGAAGGTGCTATCCAAGCTTTACATTTGGGGAATTACCACACCTTGAAAGGTTGGGTTGAAAATTGGCACCGTGTTACAGAATATCCTGGAGACAATGTCTCTTTAAGTGGAACAACTACCGATAACCTGTTTTATAACTACAACTACAAAAGAGTTGTCAATAATGCAAGGGTCAATAGCTATTGGGAAAACTCCTACCGTGTAATTGCGGGAACCAATTTATTGCTTCAGAAATTGAAAGAAGGTGAAAGTGATGAGGTCGATCAGATGATCGCCGAGAATCTTTACTTGAGAAGCTTGATGTATTTCTATTTGGCAAATGTGTTTGGCAAGCCTTATACCCAAGATCCACAATCTTTGGCAGTGCCGATTAAATTATCCGATGATCCATTCGAGATCCTGCCACGTAATACCGTTAAGGAGGTCTACGATCAACTGGAGAAGGACCTCTTGAAAGCAGAAGGTATGTTCAAATCCTATAAAAGCAATGTATATGGAAATGTTTATGCAGCACAGGCATTGTTGGCGAGGGTTTACCTGTTCAAAGGCGATAATCAAAAAGCCGTTCAATATGCGAACAAGGTTATTGAATCCGGTAAGTTTTCGCTTTTGGCGGGGGCTGATTACAATAAACTAACCGTTTCCACTCCGGAAGAGAACAGGGAAAACATCTTTGCCATCAAATTCGTAAAGGATATTGATTACCCAGATGATGGATGGAGTACGATTGGATCCATGTATGCCAATATCCAAGGATCAGGTTGGGGGGAGATGTATGCGTCCAGGACCTATTTGGAGGAAGTCAGGAAATATCCCGAAGATGTCCGCTATAAAATGATCCAGCCTGTTGTTGAAAAAGCAAATGAATTGCATGCTTATTACGTCACTGATGACTTCAAATATGCAAGCGTGCAAGTTACCCAGGCTGGAACGGATTATTCTTATACGGAAGCTGGAGCTAAAAAGAACCTGATCAAAGAATCTAACGGAGCCGGAGCTTTCCAATACTATATTCAAATTGCAGGTAAGAAAAGAACAGTTTTGATTGACAAGAAATTGGCAAACCGTAACGGTTATCTGAAATACTATGTGATGAAATGTTCCGGTCAGGAAGGCCAAGCGCATTTATGGTCGCCGATTATTTCCAGATTAGCTGAAGTTTATCTGATCCGTGCGGAAGCCAGTGCGAAATTAGGCGATGTAACTTCAGCATTGAAAGATGTAAACCTAATCAGGCAAAGAGCCGGAATTCCAACAGCAGGACTTTGGACAGCTTCCAACTTAAATGGGAAGACAGCTCTGGATGTCGTATTGGAAGAAAGAAAATTGGAGCTTGCTTGGGAAGGACATAGAAAGTTCGATGTGTTCAGGAATGGTAAACTCATGGATAGAAAATATCCAGGAACCCATACTTCAGGAACAACTCCAATCTTGACCATCGACGCGAAGAGCAATCAAGCAATAGAATTTATTCCAGAGCAGCAGATCGTACTTTCCAACGGTGTCCTGAAACAGAATCCTTAAAACATATTATTAATATCAAAAGAGCAGCTATACCAGACTGCTCTTTTGATTTACATCATCAAATCATTAAAGTTTTGGGACTTTATTTGTCATATTAAAAAAAAACTTTAGAGAATTATGATATTTGCAGGGGGTAGATCTACGTAGTGTTAATTTGCTTTCTGTGATGTGTTTCTTTCTTGAGAAGAATAGTGTAACAATTCGTTTGCATTTATGAGTTATTAAGATTTCGATTATGTTAAAAAACTCTATTATTCAACTGATTAAAGAAGTTTATCTAATAAATCAGGTTAAAATTTCCTCTTGGAATTATTTAAGTTTTAGGAATAAATTTTCTATCTTTCAGCATAATTTGACGAAGTCAGATGTCTTTGTAGAGATAATCATCTAAGTAAAATTACTTAGTGGAAATTCTATAGAGATTCTTAATAACATTTCTAACTGTTAATTTTCAAAACTATTTTTAGGCCATCCCCTTCAGGGACGGCCTATTTTTTTTCAAAAAAAACAGGCCAAAGTACAATAAAAGATTCCTCCCGAGAGGAGATTAAAAAATAGCGAAGTCCATTATTTGTCCATAAAGCTGTCATTTTCTGATTTCTCACGCAAGATGTGCGATTTATCCGTAACTTTGTACCTTTACAAGATACCTGAAAACGTTGCCGTGAGGTAACGAATAGAAAGAAATATGGCAAATATCGTAGCAATTGTAGGGAGACCCAATGTTGGTAAATCGACCTTATATAACCGTTTGACAGAGAGTAGAAAAGCTATCGTAGATGACTACAGCGGGGTTACCCGTGACAGACATTATGGACAAGCGGAATGGATCGGAAAGAAATTCACAGTGATCGACACAGGTGGTTTTGTTCATGGTTCAGATGATGTTTTTGAAGCAGCCATTCGAGAGCAAGTTTTGATTGCCATCGATGAGGCATCCGTTATTTTATTTGTAGTGGATGTCACTACTGGAGTAACCGATTTAGATGATGAGATCGCAAATATGTTGCGTCGAAGCAAAAAACCGGTATATGTCGTTGCCAATAAGGTGGATAGCGCCAAACAGACCCATGATTCAGCAGAGTTTTATTCCTTTGGATTAGGTGAGATCTTTAATATCTCATCCATGACTGGTTCAGGTACTGGTGAACTCCTTGACGAAGTGGTTTCTAATTTTGAAAACGAAGAGGAAGATGATACCGAATTGCCTAAGTTTACTATCGTTGGACGTCCTAACGTTGGTAAATCCTCTTTGACGAATGCATTGTTAGGTAAAGAAAGAAATATCGTAACCCCAATTGCAGGGACTACCCGAGATTCCATCCGTATCCATTACAATCAATTTGGACATGAGTTCCTGATGGTGGATACTGCTGGATTGAGAAGAAAATCCAAAGTGAATGAGGATATCGAATTCTATTCGGTCATGCGTACCATTAAAGCATTGGAGGATTCCGATGTGGTGATCTTAATGATTGATGCCAAAGACGGTATCGAAGCGCAGGATATCAATATCTTCCACTTGGCAGAGAAAAACAAAAAGGGTATCGTGATTTTGGTAAACAAATGGGATACCATTGAAAAAGACCATAAAACAGCCAAAGAATTTGAGCAAGCTATCAAAAACAAGATCGCTCCATTCACGGATGTTCCAATCCTGTTTACTTCCGTAACGGAGAAACAACGTATCTTCAAGACCGTAGAAACGGCTATGGAGGTTTATAACAATAAAACCAAAAAGATCCCTACTTCTAAATTGAATGATGTGATGTTGGAGATTATCGAAAGGTATCCACCCCCAGCAACCAAGGGTAAATTCATTAAGATTAAGTACGTAACGCAATTACCAGGAAGATCGCCAATGTTTGCTTTCTTCTGTAATCTGCCTCAATACATCAAAGACCCGTACAAGCGTTTTATCGAAAACAAACTGCGCGAGAACTTTGACTTTTCAGGAGTGCCAATCCAGATATTCTTTAGACAAAAATAATTAGTTTCAACCGTCGTATGGAGCATAATTTAGTATTATACAATACCCTTACCCGTAAGAAAGAAAAGTTTGTACCCATCCATCCTAACCTTGTGGGGATGTATGTTTGTGGACCCACTGTGTACAGTGATGTGCATCTTGGGAACTGTAGGACTTTTGTTTCCTTTGATTTGATTTTCCGCTACCTGTTGCACCTTGGATATAAAGTACGTTATGTGCGTAATATCACAGATGCTGGGCACTTAGAGGGAGACAATGACGAGGGGGATGATAAATTTGCGAAAAAAGCGAAGCTTGAACAGTTGGAGCCCATGGAGATTGTTCAGAAATATACCATTGGATTCCATGATGTACTGCGTCTATTCAATACCATTCCACCGAGCATTGAACCAACTGCCACCGGTCACATCTCTGAGCAGATTGAAATGGTACAGGAAATCATCAAGAATGGTTTTGCCTATGAAGTAAATGGTACGGTCTATTTCGACGTAGAGAAATACGTCAAAGAATATAACTACACCATCTTGACCAATAGAAATCTAGAAGATCTATTGAACAATACCCGCGAGTTGGGTGGACAGGATGAGAAACGCGGTAGACTTGATTTCGCCTTATGGATCAAGGCTAAACCAGAGCATATCATGCGTTGGCCTTCTCCTTGGGGAGTAGGGTTCCCCGGATGGCATATCGAATGTTCAGCAATGAGCAGGAAATATCTGGGCGATCAATTCGATATCCACGGCGGTGGAATGGACTTGGCAGCTACCCACCACACCAATGAGATCGCACAATCTGAAGCATGTAACCATACCACACCGGCAAAATATTGGATGCATACCAATATGTTGACCGTGAATGGGACAAGGATGTCCAAATCCGCAGGAAATGGTTTCCTTCCGGGAGAACTGTTTACAGGTAACCATCCGCTTTTGAATAGGGGTTATTCACCTATGGCCGTACGCTTCTTTATGTTGCAGGCCCATTACAGAAGTACATTGGATTTCTCCAATGATGCTTTGGATGCTGCAGATAAAGGCTATAAACGTCTGATGGCAGCTATCGGCTTATTAGAAAAAGTTGTACCGTCCAAATCTTCCAATTTCGGCGACTTGGATGAAATCAAGAAACGCAGCTATGCTGCCATGGATGACGATTTCAACAGCCCAGTTTTAATAGCTGAGTTATTTGAGGCCGTGCGTATCATCAACTCCATCTATGATGGGAAATTGACGATTACCGAAGCAGACCTCAACGAGCTGAAGAAATATATGCAAGAGTTTGTATTCGACATTCTAGGGCTAAAAGATGATCAGATCGGCGAAGGTGACAATATGGATGACCTGATGCAAATCATCATCAATATGCGTAATGAAGCCAAGAAAAACAAGGATTTCGTGACCTCCGATCGTATCCGCGAACAATTGAATTCCGTAGGTATCCAACTTAAAGATAGTAAGGATGGAACACTTTGGAATAAGATTTGATTAGTAAGGTAAAATTTACAGTAATGATTAATAAAAAAGGCTTAACTCTATTAGCCGCAACGCTAATTTCTTTTTCGAGTTTTGCCCAACTACCTGAGAAGGTAGGGGGGCTTCTTTCGGTTGATAGAACAGCAGCGAATCTTTCAAAAACAGAAAGTCCCTATGCTGGACTTAAATATATCATTGACAAGGAATCTACTTTCCTTGTGCCTTCACCAGTCAATGCAGCCAACTATTTAGATAATAGGCCCAATCTTCCAGATCGTCTTTCCTGGAACCCCAACTTTGTTCTTGTATCAAGGAGTCTGGACTGGGGAGTAACCTCAGGACCTACCGAATTCCAGAAGATGGGTTCTATCAAACGTTTTGGACAGTACCTTACGGTTTGGCATCGTGACAGAAAGGGAAACTGGAGAGCGCACCTTCGCGCCGAAGTAGAAAACTACGGCAAGAAGAAAGCCAGTCCTTTGGAATATTACGAACCCGATGATAAAGCATACCTAAAACATCGCTCTGTAAAGCGCTTAGAGCAGCGTGAGGAAGTCGTTCTGCAAACAGATGAACTCTTCTCTACAATTCTAAAAGCGGATACTAAAACAGGCTATAAAGAGTTTTTGGCAGATGATGCCCGGTTCTACTTCCCTTGGCAGAACGAAATCGAAGGTAGGGACAATGTATTGGCCTTCCTGAAGAAAGAAAGAATCGAGATCGATACTGATCCTACCGAGGTAGGCCGTGCCTATAGCGGTGAATATGCCTATACTTCCGGAACAGCTACCGTAGGCCTTAAGGACAAGGTGGTAAAATTCAGTTATATCCGTATCTGGCAACTAACTGGCGAGTTCCAATGGAAAGTGATCTTAGAAATGATGTTCGAAAGATAACAGGACAAAATAATATAAAAGAAAAACCCCGATCAATCGATCGGGGTTTTCTTTTATCATTTAATTTTTCTTAATCTTCTTTCGATGAGGCCAGGTTCTCACTCGCTGGCGTAATCCACATCTGCAGTTCATCACAAGTTGCAAATTCATTGTTGATGTGAACAAAGGTGTTCTTTGTTTTCTTCTCAAACCATTCACTTAAGCTTCTGCGGGTTTTATCCTCCTGAGCAGCTTCTTGGATCTTTGCAAAATCTTGCTCTAAGCTTGCTTTGTGTGGCGGAATCCTTGTTTTCAAGTAAGTGAACTTATAGCCAGACTTACCTGTTCTAGGATCTTGGAATGGGTATGGTCTAGACAATTGGCCTTCTTTCAAGGTGTCGATTGCCATGAACACTTCTTTTTCCAACATATCCACTGGGATCAAGGTAGAACGGGATGCTGATTGTTGGTTAACCACCATACCGCCATTGAATTTGGTCTCTTTATTATCTGAATATCTTGTTGCTGCGGTACTGAATGGTAATTTACCAGAATGTACGTTATCATAGATCGAATCAATTTTATCTTTGATCCTGTCCATACTAGCAGTAGTTGGTTTGGTAGTCACAAGGATGTGCCTAGCATTTACCTCTTCACCACGGCGCTCCAATACCTGTAAGAAGTGGAATCCATATTCCGTTTCAAATACGGGAGAAATCTCGCCCTCTTTCAATCTAAAGGCCATAGCCGAAAACTCTTTCACGTAGTTTTCACGTGGTGCGAAACCCAATTCACCCCCTTGCACTGCCGATCCTGGATCTTCCGAATAGAAACGGGCAACCGTTCCGAAGTCAGTCCCGTCCATGATTTGCTTACGATATCCTTCAGCTTTCTCTCTAAATACGTTTTTCTCTTCTTTGGTCAACTCCGGATAGATCACCACTTCACCGATCTCCACTTCCGTGTTGAAAGCCGGTAAGCTATCTTGGTTCAACCCTTCAAAATATTTCTTTACCTCCTGAGGAGTAACTGTAACCTTGCTAATGATGGTGTTCTGGAACTTTTCAGCTTTGATCTGCTCCGAAAGGACAGGTCTCATCTCTTCTTTGTACTGCAACAACGAACGCTTTAAAAAGGCTTCTAATCTTTCTTTACCACCTGCTCTACGTGTCATTTCACGCATACGTGCATTCAATTGGTCGTCAACTTCAGATTCAGAAACTTCCACAGAGTCCAATACGGCCTGTTGTGAAAGCAATTTGGTCATGATCAATTGTTGAAGAGCGGTACACTTGAAGTCTTCACTTGGCGTTCCGCCATTGGCTAGGTACTGCGAATATTGCATGTCAACATCTGATTGCAAAATAATTCCGGAACCCACAGTCGCCACCACGCGGTCAATCAGTTTTTCTTGGGCATTAGCCTGAAATGTACAAGCTAATAAAAGTAATATAAGGAAACTTGAAAAGTTTTTCATGCTGTCTGTTGTCACACTAAATCTAAAGTTCAATCGCAAAATTATTAAATATTATGCCTTTTTTCTACTTTTATATAGTAATAATTGTAATAACACCTAGCCTAAGCTAAGATATTCGGGCTAAAATACTTAAACGGCTTTAAACTTAAGGCGATTTAACCATATTTAACAGATGAACACACGACTGCTAATTTTCCTATTCCTTTTCATGAATGTCACATTAACTCGGGCTCAGAATACCCAAATCCCACTTTATATCGGTACCTATACTTCCCCAAATGGAAGCAAGGGAATTTACGAGTTCAGCTTTGATACTAAAACTGGAGATGCAACCTTGGTCCGCGAGACAAGTACCCCTAACCCTTCATTCTTGGACAGAAGAGGCTATTTCCTGCTTGCCGCAAATGAAATGACCGACGGTAGTCAATCTCTTTCTTCCTTTTCACTGGGCAAAGAGGGCCTGAAATTTCAGAACAAATTAGCAACTGGAGGTTCAGCACCGTGCCATGTGGTCATCGGTAAAGATGCTGAATATGCAGTAGTTTCCAATTATCTGGGGGGTGCCTTGGATTTGTTTCAGCTTTCTCCAAAAGGGGAGGTCCTATCCAAGGACGATACCAAACTATATCATGGAAAAAGTGTAGATAAAGCCCGTCAAGAGGCTTCCCATATCCATTCCGCTTTTTTTGGTCCCGATAATCTATTGTATGTTTCCGATTTAGGTGCTGATAAGATTTATATCCTCGATGTTCAGAAAACCGACAACGGCAAATTCCAATTTGTTGAAAAGGGGCAACTCAATGTCAACCTTGGCGGAGGTCCTAGGCATATTGCCTTTCATCCCAATGGCAATGTCCTGTATTCCCTGATGGAAATGACCGGTGATATCGAGGTTTTCAAGAAGAAAGATGGCGTTTGGGATTCTTACCAGATTATCTCCATGCGTTCTCCAGAGTTTGAGGGAAAAAGTGGCGCCGCAGATATCAAAGTGTCCTCAGATGGGAAATTCCTGTATTCTACCGATAGAATTGATGCCAATACCATAACGACATTTGCGGTTGGCAAGAATGGGAAACTAAGAAGAAAAGAAGTGATTTCAGTACAGGGGAAAGGACCTCGAAATTTCAATTTCAGTCCAGATGAGCGATTCATCTTGGTTGGCAATCAGCTGACTGACGAAATTGTCGTTTTCAATAGGGATAAAAAATCGGGAAAATTAACCGATTCAGGAAAAAGGATCAAAGCATCCAAGCCCGTTAGTATCCTGTTTTAGTTAATCTGTTGCATCGTCGGTATCCGCGATATTGTCTGGTGCATTCTGGTCCGCTTTTTTAGGGTCGCTTTCCAGGCAGTGGGTTTCTTTATTGTACATCCCTTTCAGTTCATCGATGACTGTACCTTTCCATAGGGGAATACCAATGAAATAAGCCGCTTTTCCGATCATATGGGCTGCAATTGGTGCCGTAAGCAGTAAAAAGAAGATGATGGCAATGGATTTTGTCGTCACGGAAACATCCTCAGGGAACATGATGGCTGCACAGATCAGCAACAAGCCGACCCCTAGGGTAGAAGCCTTTACCGTTACGGATAACCGCAGATAGAAATCCGGCATTCTCAGTACCCCTATGGAGGCAAAGAGGATAGAAAGTGCACCAACAGTGCTCAGTATAGCTAGAATAATTTCAATCATCTTGTTGTTTTTCTATATAGTAAGAGAATGCAATGGTACCGAGGAAGGCAATCAGTGCCAAGATAATGGCCACATCCAACAGCACTTCCTGCTCTTGACGGATACTGTAGACCGTAATGATCCCAATACCAATGGTAATGATGAGGTCCAAGGCCATCACCCGATCCACAACGGATGGTCCCTTGAACAAACGGATAAACACCAATAAAACCGATATGGTCAAGATTGGTAATATGACAAAATCAAAGTAGGTTTCTAAACTCATCGTAATATCTCCAATAATTTCCGTTCAACCCCTGTTTTTAATGTCCTTATAAATTGTTCTTCGTCCTTGAGGTACATCACATGGATGTAAATGGCTTTCTTATCATCACTGATGTCAATAATCAGTGTGCCCGGAGTCAGGGAAATGAAAGTCGCCAATATATTGATCTCAAAATCTGTCGTGGTATTGACTGGATAACGAACGATACCCGGTTTGAAGAAGTATTTCGGCGTGATCACATCATAAGCCACCTGAATATTCGCTTTGATCAACTCAAATAGAAAGAAAAAGAAGAAACTGATGATCTTAGGCACACGATAGAAATAACGCTGATCAGTTTCATTCCTGTTCATGATCCATAGCACGCCGAACCCCAGCAAATAGCCGAAGATAAAGTTAGAATAGTACAGCGAGCCTGTCAGAGCTACCCAGATAAAGGATAGGAGCAGGTTCATTAAAAAAAACTTGATCATTGTTCAAAAGCTTTATCGCCCAAAACGGTACGGATGTAAGGGCTTGTGTCCAACAATTCATTTGTAATTCTATCGACCACCGTAATGATGTTCTCCGCATTGAATCCAATGTACAGGGTTACGGAGCACAGGATCAGGATCGGTCCCACCAACAGTATTTTCTTGAACAATGGCTGATCATGGAATTTATCCTCAACAACCACTCCAACTGGAACATCTTTCCAGAAAACATCGGCCCACATCTTGGCAATCACATACATGGTTACCAAACTGCCGATGATCAATGCTGCAATGAAGAAGTACTGCTTATCCACGAAAGCTTCCTGGAAGAGATAAATCTTTGGCCAAAATCCTGAAAGTGGTGGAATACCCACCAATGAAAACAGGACCAAGGCGATAATCAGGGAAATTAACGGATAATCTTTATATAATCCGCCAAGTTTTTTCATGTCCATGCTGCCTCTTACCAATCGTATATACCCTGCGATCAGGAACATATTGGTCTTGACCATGATGTCATGGATCAGGTAAAATACAGTTCCCATTAAAGCGAGTTTGGTAAACATGGCAATACCTCCCAGCATAAACCCGATATGGCAGACGATCAGATAGGAGAACATCCTTCTGATATTGGTCTTGATCAATGCCCCAAAGGCTCCCGTCAATACCGTCAAAACAGCCAGGACCATAAAGAGGTTTCTGGTGAACTCATCGGGTATAAAGATCAGGCTGAAAACCCTTAAGATGGCGTAAATCCCTAATTTAGTCAATAAGCCACCAAATGTCGCCGCGACGGCAGAGGGTGGAGTATGATAGGATGAAGGTAACCAGTAGTACAACGGGAATACCGCCGACTTGATTCCAAATCCTAAAATAAAAAAGATCGACGTAATGCCTACCAATGCCTTATTATCAAAATCCCTGATTTTTAGGGAAAGATCAGCCATGTTCAAAGAACCGGTGATTCCATAAAGGATACCGATTCCGGTCAGGAAAAATGTTGAGGCCAAAATATTCATGGCCATGTACTTCACGGCACCTTCCAATTGCGCTTTTCTTCCCCCAAGGGTCATCAATACAAAGGAAGAAATGATTACCACCTCAAACCATACATACAGGTTAAAGATGTCTCCGGTCAAAAAGGCTCCGTTCAGGCCCATCAACAGGAAATGGAAGATAGGGAAATAGCCATATAGCATCCGTTGCCTGCTCAATCCAACCGATGAAAAGATGGATACGGCAAAGCCAGCAATGGAAGTCAATAAGACCATGGTCGTACTCAGCATATCTGCAACGAATACAATCCCAAAGGGAGGCTCCCAATTGGAGGCATTCATGTGCAAGGAACCTTCCGTGTACACCTTTGCAAATAAACGAATGGCAATCAGCAAACCTATAAATGCTCCACCAACGCTTAAGAAGCGCTGTGAAATAGTCTTTCGCCAAGCAATCAATTGTATGATTGCCGTAAAAAGATGTATGAATACAGGGGCTAAAATATGGTTGTCGATCATATATCTTCTTCTTCCGGCGTGTTTAAATCATCTAAATCATCTGTGTCCACTAAAGCATAAACACGTTTTAACAATACAATGGCAAAGGCGGTCAGGGCGAAACTGATTACAATTGCCGTCAAAATCAAGGCCTGCGGAATAGGGTCTGCATAAATATCCTGGAAAACATTGTGCTGTGAATCGATCACAGGCGGTTTACCCTTGGTGATCGAACCTAATAGGAAGATCAGGATGTTCGTTCCATTCCCTAAGAGCATAATTCCCAGTAATAGCTTGACCATGCTCCTCCGAAGGATCAGATAGACCCCGGCAGCATATAAAAAACCTAAAACGAGTACTAACAGTAATTCCATCTATTAATCCTTAGTAAGTGAAATAGTGAATAAAATAGTTAATACAACTCCTATCACGACCAGGTAAACCCCGAGGTCAAAAAATAAAGCCGATCCGATCATCCCGATAACCGGAATTTTTTCTTCCCACCACAATCCAGTCATGGGGGGCAGCCCAAAAAAGGTAGGCATCACCACGGCAACTGCAGAGATACCCAATCCAATGGGAATCAGGGACAAGGGTTTTCTCCCCAATATCTTCATGGTCGCTTCCGTACCATTGGCAAAACTGTGCAATACGAAGGCTATGGAGGCCACAAGACCACCCACAAATCCTCCTCCAGGATAATAATGCCCTCTCAACAACAGAAAGAAAGAGAATAGAAGTAAAATGGGTAACAGGTATCTTGTAGCTGTCTGTAATATTATACTGCGCATGATCTTATTCCTTTTCTGAAGATTTTAATCTCAATTTCAACAAACTGTACACGCCTAATGCGGCAATTCCCAAGACCACCGTTTCAAACATGGTATCGATCCCACGGAAATCTGCCAAGATCAAGTTCACCACATTCTTTCCTTTTGCCAAAATATAGGCGTTCTCTCCGTAAAAATCGCTCGTTTGCGTTTGTATTGGCTCATACAGCACTTTCAAGGCAATGATGGAAAGTATAGCGCCAAAGGCCAGTGCAACGATGCTATCCCGGTATCTTTCTCGCTTTGAAGCAAGGTTCAGGAAACTCGGTAATTTATATAGGACCAATACGAAAAGTACGGTACTCAAGGTGTCAATGGTAAATTGGGTCATGGCCAAATCTGGTGCACTGTAGAACACATACATCAAACAGATACAATAGCCGATGACACTCATCGCCACCACCGAGGTCAATCGGGAAGGTGTAGAGATAACGATCACCAAAGCACCCAAAAGGATGATCACCACGGCCACCTCGTAGATGGTCAATGGGGTCAGGTTGTCGAAATCAATCTGGATTGGGCCACTTTGCCAAAGTTTATATATCAATAAAGCTTCAGCAAAAAGGATGATCTTCATGTGGTATGACCGTAGATAGCCATTATGGAAAAAGTTACTGAACCAATCGGCAAAGCGTACGATATCATTGGCATAACCGGTTATGATCCGCTGAGGAGAAATCCTATCTAGGTTTTCCACCCGTTTTACTTTCGCTTCGCTAGGTTTATTGATGAAATAAACAAAAGTTCCTGCCCCAAGTGTTGCCAAACTTAAGATCAGCACGGTGTTGAAGCCATGCCAGATTGCCAAATGCATTTCGGTATCAGCAGCAAAGATGGAATTGGCAGTTTGGTAACTCAGTAAGTTTCCGGTCAGTCCGGGGATCAACCCAAAGATTAGGCCTAAAGTGGCAAGGATCAATGGTGGAATCCACATGGATTTATAGGGAAGGTGCAGTTTCGAATAGGCTGATGGAAGCTCGCCAAAGAATGGCTTGATCCCAGCCATAAATCCAGCTGCTACCAAGCAGACATTGGTTGCGACAGCCAATATCGTCAATATCAATATCCAATTTTCCTTTGCATGTAGGGTCGCTTCATAAATGAGGTCCTTACCGATAAAGCCGAATGTAGACGGAAGGCCCGCACTGCTCAATGCGGCTAAACCAGCGGCTAGGGCAACTGGGCCCAACACTTTTCGCAAACCAGAAAGTTTCGTGATATCCCGTGTCCCAGTTTCATGATCGATGATTCCTGTGACCAGAAATAGGGTGGCCTTATAGAGTGCATGCACCAAGATAAATACACTGGCTGCAATAACAGCTTCCTTCGTGCCGACTCCCAACAAAAAGACCAGCATACCAAGGGCTGAAATGGTCGTATAGGCCAAGATAGATTTCAGGTCAATCCTGAACAGGGAGTGAACTGCGGAATATAACATGGTAAATCCGCCCACGCCTATCAAGGTATAGCTCCATAAATCCGTTCCGCTCAGCACCGGGAAAAACCTAGCTAAAAGATAGATCCCCGCTTTCACCATGGTCGCAGAATGCAGATAGGCCGACACCGGAGTAGGGGCCTTCATGGCTCCCGGCAGCCAGAAATGGAATGGGAATTGGGCCGACTTGGTAAATGCTCCAATAAAGATCAGGAATAGGATCAATGGATATTGGGGATGGTTCAAGATAACGTCCCGATATTCTATTAATTCAGAAATCCTATAGGTTCCAGCTACATTGCCTATCAAGACAAGGCCGGCAAGTAAAAAGAAACCGCCCATACCGGTAATGGTCAGCGCGGTCATCGCACTTTTTCGGGATGCCTCTTGGTCATTGTTGAACCCAATCAGGAAAAAAGAACTGATACTGGTCAATTCCCAAAAGATAAACAGCAAAAAGATATTGTCCGAAAGGACCAAACCCAGCATGGCCGACATAAAAAGATAGAGATATCCAAAAAATCGGTCAAAATAAGGGTGTCCTTTGAGATATGTTCGGGCATAAAAGAAAATTCCACAGCCAATTCCCGTGATCAACAGGCAAAACAACAGAGATAAACCATCCAACTTGAGGTTGAAGTCGACCCCTAAGGATGGAACCCAGCTGATTTCTTGGAAAAAGGTAGATCCAGCAGCAATTTTTGGGATATATCCCATGTAATAAATAAATAGAGCTGTGGGAATGAGCGGAATGATGATGCTCCAGGATGATTTAAGCTTTTTGCCAAATGGAATGAGCAAAATCGAAGAAATCAAACCTAGAAGTATCGTAAATAACATGCGCGCTCTCTTAAAGAATTAATGGGATTCGGCTAAAAATAATAAAAAACAGGCATTTTTCTCGCCTTAATTAAGAGAAAACATGATGAAATTCAAAAATAATTGCAATAAGCCGATTCCTCAAAATCCATCATGAATATTTTTGTCCCCCAATAAAAACATATACTTTCAATAAAAATCCCCTTTTCTTATTAAATTTAGATAATCAACTTTTAATCATTATGAATTTTAAATCTTTTTCAGTGCTCTCCACTTTGTTGGCGTTGCTATTGTTCTCGCAGCAGTTGATTGCCCAACAAAGCTATGTCAAACCTAAACTTACTAACAGCAAATCCTGGTCTTTGGTTTTAATTCCTGACCCGCAAACCTATGTCAAATATGACCGCAATGTGGGGATATTAAATCTGATGACCTCTTGGGTCCGTGAAAATGCAGACTCATTAAATACCCAATTTGTGCTATGTACGGGTGATTTGGTTGAGCAGAATGATCTATTGAACCCAGACAGCAAGGCCGCAAACCAAAACAGCAAACAGCAATGGACCAATACCAGCGAAGCTTTCCGTAAACTGGACAACCGTGTCCCTTATGTTTTGGCAACCGGTAACCATGATTATGGCCATGTGAGCGCTGAATATAGAGCTACCCAATATGACAGGTATTTCTCAGCGGAACAAAATGGATTCAATGCAAGAGCATTGCGTGAGGTAGGTCCAAGCTTGAACGGCAACTCATCGGCTGTCAATGCAGTCTATGAGTTTGAAACACCTCATCCAAAGAAATTATTGGTAATGGTCCTTGAATTTGCTCCTCGAAATGAAGTGCTTGCTTGGGCAAAGAAAACTTTGGACCAACAGAAATATGAAAACCATGATGTGATCTTGTTGACCCATACCTATTTGGACAGCAAAAGCAACCATATTCAAAAAGAAGGCTACAAGATTGAGGATGCAAACTATGGTGCCGCGGTGTTTGAAAAACTGGTAAAACCTTCCAAAAATATCCGAATGGTATTCTCTGGACATATTGGCGATCCGGATAATTTTGATGGACACATTGGTTTCAGACAGGATAAGAACGCTGCCGGAAAAACCGTCAGCCAGATGACCTTCAATGCCCAAGCCATGGGCGGAGGCTGGTTCGGGAATGGTGGTGATGGCTGGTTGAGGTACCTGGAATTCCTTCCGGATGGAAAGACTGTAAAGGTGAAAACCTTTTCACCGCTTTTTGCCATCTCCCCGGCAACCCAGAACCTAGCTTACAAAACTGAAAAAAACCAGGAATTTCAATTTTCACTGGAGGATTGATTCGATTTTCCTGACCAAAAGGCTTCGGGTTTTGCTTTGACCTCATTCGAGACACATTCGGAAAATTCGGAATGTGTCTCGAATGAGGTCAAAATATAAGCTAGGATTTTTCTAAAAAACTAGCCAGAACATTTTTCTAGATCAAATCGGCAAAACAGGACATAAAAAAATGGAGCCTACTTATTCTGTAGGCTCCATTTTTTTTATGGAATACTTATTTTAATCCTGTGCGATTATTTCTTCATTTCCTTAGAACCTTCAATGATAGCTTCCACTACGTTTGGATCTTGGAGGGTTGAAGTATCGCCTAGATTATTTAATTCGCCTTCGGCAATCTTACGTAGGATCCTACGCATGATTTTTCCAGACCTAGTTTTAGGAAGGTCCGTAACGAATTGGATAATATCGGGTTTTGCAATGGCTCCAATAATACGGGTCACCGTTTGCAGGATATCTTGTCTTGTTTTTTCTGCGTCGATATGGTGGTTGGCAATGACGTATGCATAGATACCTTGCCCTTTAACAGGGTGAGGGTAACCTACGATTGCTGACTCCACAACATCCGAGTGCATATTGATTGCATTTTCAACCTCAGCGGTGCCGATACGGTGTCCGGAGACGTTCAATACATCATCCACACGACCGGTAATACGGTAGTAGCCTTCAGGACTGCGGTAACAACCATCGCCAGTGAAGTACATATCTTGGTAAGTAGAGAAATAGGTTTGTCTACAACGCTCATGATCGCCCCAAGTCGTACGCAACATGCCTGGCCAAGGGAACTTGATACATAGGTTGCCCGTCACATCGTTGCCTTGGATTTCTTCACCGTTTTCATCCATTAAGCATGGTTGAACTCCCGGTAGTGGCAACATCGCATAGCCAGGGATCTCTTTCGTTATGCCTGCAATCGGGGTAATGAGGTGTCCTCCGTTTTCAGTTTGCCACCAGGTATCTACGATTGGACATTTGCCATGTCCGACTTTATCGTGGTACCAGTTCCATGCTTCTTCATTGATCGGCTCACCAACAGTTCCTAAAACACGTAGTGAAGAAAGATCTTTTCCTTCTAGGAACTCATCGCCAAAGGCCATCAAGGAACGGATAGCTGTAGGAGCGGTATATAAGATGTTCACTTTATATTTATCGACGATATCCCAGAATCTACTTGCATTCGGGTAGGTCGGGATTCCTTCAAACATCAATGAGGTAGCACCTTGAGAAAGAGGTCCATAGACGATATAGCTGTGTCCGGTAATCCAACCGATATCAGCTGTACAGAAGTAAACTTCGCCCGGTTGATATTGGAAGGTGTTTGCAAAGGTGTATCCTGTGTAAACCATGTATCCAGCTGTGGTATGAACCACGCCTTTCGGTTTACCGGTTGATCCGGAAGTGTACAGGATAAACAAAGTATCTTCAGCGTCCATCTCTTCAGCAGGACATGCAGGATTACCTTGGGTTTCCACTTTCTTGATCTCATCTTCCCACCATACATCACGACCCTTGATCATGGAGACTGGAGTACGGGTACGGGTCAAAACGATTACTTTTTCTACAGAATCACATTGCATCAAGGCATCATCCACAATAGATTTCAGTTCCAATATTTTTTGGCCACGGAAACCACCGTCAGAGGTAATGACCAATTTACAGTCTGCATCGTTGATACGATCTGCGATAGAGCGTGCGGAGAAACCGCCGAATACCACATTGTGGATCGCGCCGATACGAGCACATGCCAAGACAGCAATGACCAATTCAGGTACCATCGGTAAATAGATACATACCCTGTCGCCTTTGCGGATATTATTGTTCTTTAGGACATTCGCAAACTGCTCAACTTTTTGCAATAATTGTTTATAGGTCAGGATACGGTGTGCCTCATTGGGATCGTTAGGTTCCCAGATAATGGCAGGTTGATCTCCTAATTTATAGATATGACGATCTAAACAGTTCTCTGTAATATTAAGTTTCGCGCCTTCAAACCACTTGATGTCTGGATCTTTAAAGTTCCAGTTCAACACATTGTTCCATTTTCTTTTCCAAAAGAAATGGTCTGCCACATCACTCCAAAACGCTTCGGGTTCTTCTACACTTCTTTTGTAAGCTTCTTGATACTCCTCAAAAGATTTAAGCTGAAAATTCATCTTTTTTTAAAAAATTATAGGTCTACATTATCTTTACGTCAGGAAATTATTTAATTCGGTCAATTAGTTATTGAATGCGGAAAAAACAAGGACCTGTATAGCTAATTTAATTTTTTTTCGATTGAAATACTAATTTTTGTAGGCTAGGAACAAATATTGAGAACAATTGTTAGGTTACCATGACAGGCATTTTGAAAAGGATATACTATTTTTTGGTTCATACGAATCTACTGATTGCCTTGGCAGCGGTGGCTCAATGTGCCTTGACCTATTATATCCTGCAGTTTCCGGTCAACAATGATATCTTGATCATTGAAGGCGCTACCACCTTGCTTCTCTATAACCTGAGCCTGTACCTGTCCCTGCCAAAAGACCCCAGTAAATCACCATTCCAGCGAACGCGTTGGATCGGGAAGAACATGTGGCTCTTCTGGCTATTGAGTGGCCTGTCTGGTTTGATCACGGTTTGGACTTTGTTACATGTCCATATCTTGACCTTGTTTTTTTTGGGCTTTATTGGTGCGATGAGTTTGGCCTATGCCGTTCCATTGGTCAAGGTAAATGACAGATGGGTAGGGATGCGGCAGATTCCCGGACTTAAAGTTTTTTATATTGCCTTAGTCTGGTCTTTAAGTAGTGTGGGACTTCCCGTAGTGGAGCTGTTTGCCAATGGCGAGCAAATAGATTGGTACTTTGCCAATTACTTAGGACTAGTAAAAATTGTGTTCTTAGTGCTCTGTACACTGCCTTTTGATATCAGGGATTATGAACAGGATAGTTTGTATAACCTGAAAACAGTGCCGATCTTATTGGGAAAAGAAAGAGCGATTAATTTATCCTATGGAATAGGGGTCTTCCATTTGATCCTAATTCTCTTGTCCCCAAATACCTGGGCTGTAAAAATTGGTTTGTTGTTGACGACGATCCTCATCTTGGCCATGTTCAGGATCATTATCTTTTCAAAAGAAAAGCACTATCACCATGTCTATCTCCTAGACCTAGCTTTAGTGCTTCAATGGTTCTTTGTATGGCTATTGATACTCGTAAGCAATAACCTTATCGGCTAATACTTCGGATAGCTTATAATAACTTTCGAATGTCCAACCGGCAACATGTGGGCTCAATAGTACATTTTCCCTTTGGATCAGGTCCTGATACCAAGTCTCTTCGGCCAAAGCAGGGAATTTCTCAACGGGCAGCACATCAAATGCCGCAGCAATAATTTTGCCTTCGTCCATTTTCTTCAATACTGCGGGGATTTTAACGATTCCCCCGCGAGCACCCATCAAAAAGAAGATGGGTTTCCTGAAATGGAATAGGTATTCGTCATCCACCATACCTCGGGTCTCACGTGTTAAAGGAATATGGAAACTTAATATATCGGCTCTCCGCACGACTTCTTCCATGGAGACCTCACTAACATATAGATCGGAAAAACCAGTTTTATACTTATCGTAAGCAATGACTTTTACATCAAATCCAGATAGTTTCTTTGCCATGGCTTGACCATTATGGCCATATCCGATGAGTGCCACGGTCTTTCCTTTCAGCTCATAGCCTCTGTTTTCTTCTCTATTCCATTCGCCAGATCGAACCTCACGATCTCCACGGTTCAGGTTGTTCATCAAGCTCAAGAGCATTCCGATCATGTGTTCGCCTACTGCATCGCGGTTTCCTTCATTGGCAGGGATCAATTTGATACCCTTGCTGCTAGCGTAAGCTTCATCTATATTGTCCATTCCCGCTCCGGCTCTACCGATCATCTTGAGGTTGGGGTTGAGGTCAATAAATTCTTTGTCCACTTGGAATTTCGAACGGATGATAAGGCCATCAAAATCAGGGATAGCTTTTTCCGCTTCCGCTCTGTTCATATCAGGTTGGTAAGAATAGGCAATTGCAGCGCGACTTAGTTTCTGCAACAGAACTTCATGGATATCGTCGACTATTAAAATATTCATATTATGCATTATTTCATGAAATCTTCCTTGAACAGCTTGATCAAAGCTTTTTGGTTCATGCTGTCGGGCATGATCTTCATGAGGTTATTTCGGACTGAAATTAAGAATTTATTCTCCCATTGAGCAAAATCACCGATCAATTTTGAAGTATCTGTGATATACTTGGTCCGGGATAATCTTCGATTTTCAAAAGATAGGAAGGCTTGCCCTACAGATTGTTGCTTTTGTAGTTCCTGATGGAGTACCGCGACATCTTCCATGGCTTGGCATGCTCCTTGGCCCATGTTGGGGGTACAGGCATGTGCTGCATCCCCAATGATCAGGATATTGCCAAATGCAAAGTTCTTTAACGGTTTGATATCTATGATATCGGACCAGATCAAATCGGAATCTAAGGTTCTGTCCAGTACTTCTTGTATAGGTTGATGGTAATTCCCAAATTGACGCTTCAGGTCCTGTACCCCATAATCCCTGAAAGTTGGGTTTTGTTGGGGCCCATTGATACAGGCATACCAATAGATTCGTTTATTGACGAGTGGTGTTAGTCCAAATCGGCCTTTATTTCCCCAAGTCTCAGACCCTCTGTTCAGGTTGAGTTCCGTGTTGTCTATTGTCGCTCGCCAACAGCTATAACCAGCATATCTCGGTTTTGAAGTTGGGACGAGCTGTTGTCGCAGGGGCGATTTGACACCATCAGCAATGATGAGGTATTTGCTCCTGTGCGAGCTTCCATCTTCAAATTGTATTTCTACATAATCCTCTTTTTGGGTCAGATGACTTGCTCTCTTGCCAAGAGCAATGTGTTCTTGATTTACTTTTGATAAGAGGTATAAATGTAGATCGGCGCGATGGATGGCAAAATTCTTTTGCGCGTATTTATCGGATAATTTATTGGTGTTTGGGTTGACAAGGATATTTCCTTTCTCGTCAAGGATAGCAAAGGAATCTAGGTAATAACCGATCTTTTCGACCTCCTCACGGATTCCGATATATTCTAGGGCTTGCATGGCATTGGCTGCTAAGCCAAATCCTGCACCAATACCTTTGATTTCTTTGGCTTGTTCAAAAAGAGTGAATTCACGGTTTAGGTTTTGTAGAGCAATGGCAGCGGTAAGTCCGGCAACTCCGGCTCCAATAATGGCAAATTCACTTTGTACATCCATGTCAGAGACTTTTTGAAATTTCGTTGGTCAAGGTTTCAAAATCTTGAACGGACAGGCGTTCTGCCCTTAATTCATAGAGCGGATTGTCACTCATCCTATCTTTAGGGACTACAGCTGACAGGGCATTCCTCAAGGTTTTACGTCTTTGGTTGAAGCCTGCCTTTACCACGCGCCAGAATAATTTCTCATCACAGTCCAAGGTCTCGCGATTGTTCCTTACCATGCGCATCACGCCTGAAAGAACTTTTGGTGGCGGATTGAATGCTCCTGCTTTTACGGTAAAGAGATAAGAAACATCATAGTATGCCTGCAGAAATACACTCAGAATTCCGTATTCCTTGTTACCAGGTTTGGCCACACATCGTTCGGCTACTTCTTTCTGAAACATACCTACCATTTCAACTACACGGTTTCTTTCTTCCAAGACCTTAAAAAGGATTTGGGAAGAAATATTGTAGGGAAAGTTTCCGATAACGGCCATCTTTTCACCAAAATATTGGCTGAAGTCCAGGTTTAGGAAATCGCCATGGATCAGACGGTTGCCAAGTTCAGGGTATTTGTCTGCTAAATATTCAATGGATTCATCATCGACATCGATCAAGAAGGTTTCATAGGCCTCATTTTGAAGCAGGAAATCGGAGAGAACGCCCATTCCAGGTCCAACTTCCAAGACCTGGTTGAAGCCAAGAGAAGGAGTTAAAGCATCAACGATCCGTTGTGCTGCATTTTTGTCGTTAAGGAAATGCTGACCTAAATGTTTTTTTGCGCGTACTGAACCCATAGGAATTATTTGCTACAAAGATAGTGTTTTTTAGGCGAGCAGGATTTGAATTGTATGTTCCATTTGCATGTTAATGCCATTTGAACCTTAATGTTTATGTTTTTTTGCTATTTTTGACTATATCTAATAGCATTGAAGATGAGTGAGAAACTAAAAATAGGCATTTCAGTAGGAGATATTAACGGAATCGGTTTAGAGGTTATTATTAAATCCTTGATGGATAACCGTGTTCTGGATTTCTTTACGCCCATAGTTTATGGCAATACCAAAGTTGCCTCCTTCCATCGAAAGGCGATTGGAGTGAATGATTTCAGTTTCAATGTGATCAACTCAGCGGATCAGGCAAACGCTAAGCGTCCCAATATGATCAATTGCTGGCAAGAGGATGTAAAAATCAGTTTGGGCGAGCAGAATGAAATTGGTGGGAAGTATGCCTTTATTTCTTTGCAAAAAGCTACAGAGGACCTGAAGGCTGGTTTGATTGATGCTTTGGTCACTGCGCCGATCAACAAACATAATATACAACAAGAAGGCTTTAACTTTCCTGGACATACCGAATACCTACAGGATGCATTTGAAGCCAAGGATGTCTTGATGTTTATGGTGAGCGATGACCTTCGAGTTGGCGTGGTTACAGGGCATATTCCTGTGAAAGAAGTTGCGGCTTCCATTACAGAAGAGGGCATATTGCATAAATTGAGGATGATGAACGAAAGCCTGAAGAAGGATTTCTGGATTCAAAAACCAAAGATTGCGGTGCTCGGCTTAAATCCACATGCCGGTGATGATGGCCTGATCGGTACAGAAGACCGTGATATCATAAAACCAGCTATTGAGAAAGCCAATGAAGAAGATATCTTTTGTTTTGGTCCATTCCCAGCGGATGGTTTCTTTGCGGCTGATGCCTATACCAAATTTGATGCGGTACTAGCCATGTACCATGACCAAGGTTTGATTCCGTTTAAACATATCGCTGCGCGTAATGGAATTAATTTTACAGCAGGCCTACCAGTTGTCCGTACTTCCCCAGATCATGGAACCGGATATGACATCGCTGGAAAAAATATGGCCTCACATGCATCTTTCTTAGAAGCGATTTTTGAAGCAGTTCATATTGTAAATAGACGTAGAGAACAAGAGGTTCTGACTGAAAATCCATTAGCTTTCCGTAGACTGTCGAAAGATCGTGACTAAGTAAAGGCTGGATTTTATAAAGGCTGACACCTGTTGTCTATAAATTTCATTACTTTTGCACTTTGTTGCTATGAGTGAGAATTTAAGTCATCCCATTTTTTCCATAATAAGAGAATTAGCCCATCAAAAGGGAGTTTCCTGTTTTGTTATCGGAGGCTATGTCCGTGATAGAATCATGGGTCGTCCATTCAAGGATGATATCGATATCCTTGTTTTGGGAAGCGGGATTGATTTCGCGAATAAACTAGGAGAAAAACTACATACGAAAGTTGCTGTCTATAAATCATTTGGAACAGCAATGTTGGTCTATGAAGGCCTTCAGGTTGAGTTTGTTGGTGCAAGAAAGGAATCTTACCGAAAAGATTCCAGAAAGCCTATCGTAGAGGACGGTACCCTGGAGGATGACCAAAATCGACGTGACTTTACCATCAACGCCATGGCTTTTTCACTGAATGAAGCGAATTATGGCGAACTCATCGATCCCTTCCAAGGACTGAGCGATATCCAAAACAGATTGATAAAAACACCATTGTCTCCGGACATCACCTTTTCAGATGATCCATTGAGAATGATGCGTGCCATCCGTTTTGCTACCCAGTTAAACTTTAGGATCGACTCAACTGCCCTGAATGCCATCAGTGAAAACGCTGACCGTATCCAGATTATCTCCAAAGAACGGATCACTGACGAACTCAATAAAATTATCCTTGCTGAAAAACCTTCTATCGGTTTCAAGTATTTATTTGATACGGGCCTTCTGGAAAGGATATTTCCTGCCATGTATCAATTGTACGGTGTGGAATATGTGGATGGTAAAGGGCATAAGGACAATTTCTACCATACCTTGGAAGTATTGGACAATGTGGCGGAAATGTCCAATGATCTTTGGCTTCGTTGGGCAGCGATCATGCACGATATTGCCAAACCTGCAACCAAGCGCTTTGATAAAAAAGTAGGATGGACCTTCCATGGCCACGAGGACCGTGGGGCGAAGATGGTACCCAAATTGTTTGCAGACCTGAAACTTCCTTTGAATGAAAAGATGAAGTTTGTGCAGAAATTGGTGATGCTTCACCTCAGACCGATTGTCTTGGCCAAGGATATCGTGACAGATTCGGCGGTTCGCCGCCTGTTGTTTGAGGCTGCTGATGATATCGACGACCTGATGTTGTTGTGCCATGCGGATGTCACCACCAAAAATGAATATAAAAAGAGGAAGTACAGGGACAATTTTGAGCTCGTAAAACAGAAACTGAAAGATGTCGAAGAACGGGACCACCTGAGAAACTGGCAACCTCCTGTGGATGGTGATGATATCATGAAAACCTTTGGTATCGGACCTGGAAAACATGTCGGAATTATCAAGAAGGCTATACGTGAGGCGATTTTGGAAGGTGAAATTCCAAATTCAAGGCAAGAAGCGCTATCATTGATGATAGAAAAAGGGAAAACATTGGGCCTAACCAAAGTTTGAACGGATTGATTTTTTAAAAAAATATGTAATTTTAAAGCTTGAAATAGAGCTTGTCCAAATTAATACATTTTACGAATATGGCGATTTATAGATTTAGAGTAACTTTTGAAGACTACGAAGATGTTTACAGAGAGATTGACATGCCTTCAAAAAGTACTTTCTTAGATTTACACACACAGATTCAAAAAAGTACTGGCTACGACCAAGAGCGTTCCTCTTCGTTCTATGTGAGCAATGACCAATGGAAAAAAGGTACGGAGATTGCTTTCTTGCCGAACGATAGAAAGAAAGCTGCTGGCGTTTTGATCGTGGAAGATGTTCGTTTGAGTAAATTTATTGATGATCCGCATCAAAAATTTTACTACACCTATAACTTTGACCGCCCGTATGATTTCCATGTGGAATTGATCAAGATCTTGAAAGAAGAGGAGGGAAAAGAATATCCTGCCCTTTTCAAGAAAGTCGGTGAAGCACCAAGAAACTTGACTGCAGCAAACTTCCCTGTTACGGCTGATGATGAAGATGATGACGATTTTGTGTCAGAAGATGCAGAGGAATATGGTGTAGATGAGGAGGATGATTATGATATGTTTGATGATGAGGAAGGCGAAGAGTCTGAAGGTGAATCAAACAAGTCTAATGAAGACGAATATTAAGATTATTCGACGATAAGATTTTAAATAGATGATAGAGCTTCTATCATCTATTTTTTTTATTCTGTAAATAAGTAAAAAGGATGTCCACTGAATTGAATAGGCAAAAAACATTGATCGTAGTCGTTGGACCTACCGCTGTAGGAAAAACTGCTCTGGCAATCCAATTGGCCAATCATTTTAAAACATCCATAATTTCTGCCGACTCCAGGCAGTTTTACCATGAAATGAGCATAGGGACGGCAAAGCCCAATGCTGAGGAGTTAGCCCAAGCATCCCATTATTTTATTAATTCCCATTCCATTGCTGAGGACTATACTGCCGGTGATTTTGAACGGGAAGCTTTGATTCGTTTGGCGGTCTTGTTCAAGAGCAGGGATGTGGTGATCGCGGTCGGTGGTTCTGGACTATTTGTGCGGGCACTGACGGAAGGCTTGGATGACCTTCCCAAAGCAGGAGATGATATCCGTGAAAGCTTGAATGAATGGTTTCGAAGGGATGGCCTGGAACCTTTGAAAGAGCGATTAAAAGAGATCGATCCTGCATATTATGAAAAAGCGGACATTGACAATCCACAACGTGTCATCCGTGCCATTGAGGTTTTTGAGGCATCTGGGAAACCAATCTCTTATTTTATGACCAATCAGAAGGCTGAAAGACCTTTTCAGGTTATCACGATTGGCTTAAATACAGATAGGGAATGGCTCTATGATCGTATTAATCAAAGGGTAGACCTGATGATGGAGGCTGGATTGTTGGAGGAAGTGAAATCCTTATTGCCTTTCAGGAATAAACCCGCTCTGCTGACCGTAGGCTATGCTGAAATCTTTGATTATCTGGATGGAAACATCAGTTTGGAAGATGCAGTTTCGCAGATTAAGCAGAATTCCAGAAGGTATGCCAAGAGGCAGATTACCTGGTTTAAGAAATATGGTAATACTGTTTGGTTTGAGCCTCAGGCTAGGGAAGAGGTCATCTCCTATCTTGAGCAAAGGTTAAAGCAAGAAGGTTAATTAGTCCCATAAAAAAGACTTAAAAATAAAAATAGCCCAGAGAGGGCTATTTTCAAATATAGTTTATGCTTATTAGTTATAGATGAATTAGTCATTCGGTAAGTATTCATTGATATACTTGATGTCATCTTCATTCAGTCCATCTTCCGAATCGGTGATGGTCCAAAGAATATCCTGAAGTTTGCCTACTAAAGCATTATAACTTTGATCCACCTTATTGTCCTTGTAATATTGTTCAATATTGATTTTCTTGTTCTTTAGTCTATTGATCAGATCATGAAGGCTTGAGGAGTTGGAAATAACAGCTAAGTCATATTTTTCATATTCTGAAGAAGCTGATTTTTTTTCATTTCCACAATACATATGTAAATCCAGATAAATAGTCTTGTTTGCAGGGATATCGATGCTCACTTTTTTCAAAAGCACACCATTTTGATAGTCTCCAGATCTGGATTTGATAATCAGACCGGCTGGTAGTTCCAGTTTTTTAGTAGTTGAGGTGCTGTTTTTCAATTTGATTCCCAATCTGACGAAATAACCGCTTCCACGTGAGAAATCAGGAGAAAGATCTGCAGGGACTTCCGCTTTTAAGTCGGATGATCTCCTTGCTACCATCGCTTTTTTAGACCTAGCTCTAGCTGTCGTATTTATATCGCCTTCGTATCCAGTGATCTCTCCTTGCAGTTCGATGCCTTCAGGTAGGCTATATTTTTGACCAGTAGGCTCGCCATCGGTATTTCCAAGTCCTGGTATCTTACCGGGTTTGTCCTCTACAATTTCTATGTCATTGTCTTTGTCGTCCTTGCTGCAGGAACTTACTGCGAAAGCTAATACTAAGGATAATAATACGACAAATGGCATGCTGATTTTCTTTTTCATGTTTTTTACAGGATTGATTTTATGTGATGTTTCAAAGGTATTGCTTAATGAAAAAAGGGTAAATACCTGTATTCGGGTAATTCTACTTACTGACTTTGTTACGAAAACCATTTCGCTATTCATGCAATCGATTGATAGCTTGGGGGCTATATGAATTCAGTATATTAGATTCATATAAATCTAAAACGTGAATTGATCTATACCAATGAACAGAATACTAAAACCGATATTCCTTGCAGCATTAGCCCTGGCTTTTAGTCAATACGCCTATGCTCAATGGACAGGACCAAAGGTTAAACCCACAGCACATACCGAAGTGAAATATGGGTCCCTGACGCCTGAGCACCGTACGGATGCCGATATGGAAGCCTTCCGTAACTATGGGCTTGGCCAATTTATCCATTGGGGTTTATATGCCATTCCTGGGAATGAATGGGAAGGGGTGAGCGCCAAAAAAGGTGCTGCTGCCTCGGAATGGATCAGGACCTGGTCTGGACCAACTGCGCCTAAGAATTGGAAAGAAACCTATGATAACCTATATAAAAAGTTTGATCCCAAGGACTTTGATGCCAAGAAATGGGCCAAGCAAGCTAAGGATATGGGTGCAAAATACATGATCTTTACCACCAAGCACCACGATGGTTTTGCTTTGTGGCCAACCCAATATTCAGGGTACAATATCACCAAATCACCTTATAAGAAGGATATCGTAAAGGAAGTCGTAGATGCCTATACGGCTGAAGGAATCGATGTATATCTTTATTTCTCCATTCTGGAATGGAACAATCCTGATTATCTTTCCAAGGAACCCAAGACAGAGGAAGAAAAGAAGAAATACGATCGCTTCTTACAGTACACTAAAAATCAACTGTTGGAACTGTTGGCAAACTATCCCCAGATTAAGGGTTTCTGGTTTGATGGTACTTGGGATCAATCCTGGGTCAAGGCCTATGACTTTACCTACAATCTGGAAAAGGAACTGCGGGCAAAGCATCCGGGTTTGATTATCGGGTCTCGATTTAGAAATGATGAACATGGCAAAAGGCATTTTGATAGCAATGGGAAGATCCTTGGCGATTATGAACAGGGCTGGGAAAGAAAGTTGCCGCAGGAATTTGAATGGCTCGATGGCAATGATTGGGATGCGGTCATGACCATTCCTCCCAATGGTTGGGGATATATGAAAGATTGGTCAGGAATCTATACCAAGACCACGGATGACCTATTGGACATGTTGATGCATACAGTTTCCATGAACGGAAATTTTGTATTGAATTTTGGGCCTGATGGTCAAGGGTTGATGCATCCTGAAGAGGATAAGATTGCAAAGGAACTGGGGGATTGGATGAAAGTGAATGCTGAGGCCGTTTACGGGGTGAGGCATGCAAATCTTCCAAAAACGAAATTAGGCTACTTAACGCAAAAGGATAAGCATTTATATCTAACGGTATTCAATAGGCCGGTTAACAATATTGCGAGGATTGCTATCCCTAAAAAGGCTACGGAAGTTCCGGTATCAGCTGTTTTGCTCACCAATGGACAGAAGCTGCAGGTCAAGCATGCCGATATTGGACTTGATCTGGATAAGAATACCTACTACGATGTGATTATTCCAGCTGATTTTAAATCAGAGCGAGCATTCATCATTAAGATGGAAATGGGCGCTCCTGAAACAAAGTCTGAGAAGCTGATGGATGCCAAGATGTAGACTGAAGATTAATTTTTCTCCTGAATACTGGCTTCGAGGTCGCTGAGCTTTTTCTTCGGCTTCTTGACGGTGTCATCTTGACCGGCAAGCTTGTTCCAGATATTTCTAGACTCTTTGGTCAATAAGGGCGAAATAATGGAAAGGATCAGGACATAGACAACCACAAAGGATTGGATCACGGGCAGGAGTTTACCTGCTTTACCGATGTTGGCCATGATAATGGAGAATTCTCCTCTAGCGGATAAGGTAAAGCCAATGTCCACTGAGTTTTTGGGTTTCAATCCGGAGAAGCGGCTAGCAAAGTATCCAGAAGCTACGTTGCCTACTATGGTGATGGCAGCGGCAAATGTTGCCCAACCTACGGCACCTCCAAGGCTGTACATATCAATGGAAAGACCAAAGCTAAAGAAGAACATGGCGCCAAAGAAGTCTTTGAACGGCAACACCATTCCTTCGATTTTCTTGAGGTATTTGGAGTCTGCAAAAACCAATCCTGCCATCAAGGCTCCGATGGCTTCTGCCACATGTATGGTTTCAGAGAAGCCAGCAATGACAAACAGCAAACTGAAAATGATCAGGATAAATAACTCCGAGGATTTCTCCTGAAGGAGCTTGTCAATGAATGGGACAAGTTTCCTGCCTAGGATCAGGAAGGACAGGATAAAACCTAAGGCCAATAGGGAAGTCCCAGCAACGGTCCAGAATGATCCACCACCCGTTAGGATCAACCCTGAGAGGAAGGAAATATGCATGGCGATAAATAGGTCATCAAACATGATCATCCCCATGATTACCTCAGTTTCAGGATTAGCCGTCCGTTTCAGGTCTGTCAGTACCTTGGCAACAATGGCCGTAGAGGAACTGGTCATGATACCACATAGGACCATCATTTCCTTGAATGGAAGGTTCATCATCCATCCCACCAAGAGGCCAGAAAAAAAGTTGAGGACAACATAGATGCTACCACCTGCAACAATGGATTTTCCAGATTTGATTAGCCTACCGACCGAAAACTCGAGCCCTAAATAGAATAAGAGAAATAGCACACCCAAGCGCCCCATAAAGTCTATGAACGGTTTACTTTCGGTAAAGGTCAAAAAGGACCAAACCGAGTCGACAGCTGAGGTTAAGTTCTCGTTGTTGACATTCGCCAAGAAGTCTGCTACGAATTTTGGATAAGATTGATTGCCCAGTACCATTCCGATCACAATAAAAAAGGGGATCACCGAAAATTTTAGTCTATTGGCAAGAAGGCCAACTGAAGCTACCAATAATACTGCGATTCCTATTTCTATGATGAGGTTACTGTGCATATAATTCTTATAGTAATATTTCCTTTAAAAGTTTGATGTTCTTCTGCTTTCCGGCGATTACCAGGGTGGTTCCCGGAGTAATGACATAGTCGGGTCCTGGGTTAATGACTGTTTCCTCTTCGCGGATAGCGGCGATAATGGAAGCTCCGGTGCGTTGCCTTACTTCCAATTGTCCGATACTCTTGTTGACCCCGTCATTAGACTCGCCAACCTTATACCATTCAATGCGAAGGTCGTCCAATGCCACCTCAATGGTTTCCAATGCCTTGGGTTTATAGGATAGCCCTCCTAAGATTCCGGCAACCTGACGAGACTCTTCATCCGACAATGTCATCACACAGTGGGTTTCGTTATCTTCATCCTCATGGCGGTATAACTCTCTCCGTCCGTCATCGTGGATGACAACCACCATATTGTCTCCAGCATCAGTTTCAATTTGGTATTTCTTACCGATACCAATTAGGTCACTTTCTCTAACTATCGACATGATTTCCTTTTATTTAATTAAAAATTAGATAAATTATTTTTCGTTATCCTCAAATATATCGATTCTGAATGGATTATTCGGCATTTACAATCTTATAAGTGCCGTCTGGCTTCTGTTCAGGCCGTCCTACCGCGATATTTTTTGAATGGTAAAATAAAAATACCCATCCCTCAGGAGCACCTGCAGCCCAATATTCTGCCCTTAGGTCTCGTGCTTTCCGGCCATCAAAATCGTACTTGGCGATAAAACTCCTGAAGATTTCCTCAGGTTCCGGTAATTCATCTCCACCAAAGAAAAAATGTTCACCTTCGGTCTCCACATGGAATACCTGATGGAACTCGCTGTGACCGCCTGAAAGTTCATAGCGGATCTCTGGAGTCAATTGTCCGTCGCCATCCACAAACAGGATATTCCCGCTTCTTTGAAGTACATCAAAAACCTCAGTACGGTAGGAAGGGGATTCGGAACTGTAAGCTGCTTCCCATTCTTGTTCCTGGATGACATATTCAGCATTTGGGAATGCCAAACGCTTCACGCCATCCTTGATGTCCACCATGCCGCTTGCATGGTCTTTATGAAGATGAGACATCAGTACATACCGCACATCATCTATTGAAAATCCTAGTTTTTTGATATTCTCGTGGATGACCAACTCGTCGTTTTCATTGCGTAATCCTAGGCCGGTATCAAGGACGATAAGGCCGTCTTTTGTCTCAATTAAAAAGGGGTGGACATGAATGAACAACGATCCTGGTCTATCTTTTGGATCATCTTTTTTTGGGTCGAAGGGGATAAATTGCTTGCTTATATCTACAGAGTAGGAACCTTCAAATAGTGAATGCGCTCGAGCCATTTGTATTTGTTTGTTATCTTGACAGTTATGTGTGCATATCATTTTACATCGGGCTCCTCATTAGGTAAGTCCCCTGATATAATGTATCTTTACACGTTTATTAGAAGGCAAAGATATGCAAAAAAGGTGGGTGCTGAAACCTAAAAAGAACGTAGAGCAAGCGAAGAAGCTACAACAGGAGCTGGGTGTAAACCATATAATTGCAGAACTTTTAATAAACCGTGAGGTCGAAACCTTTGACCAAGCGAAAGACTTTTTCCGCCCTTCTATCGACAATCTCCACGACCCTTTTCTAATGAAAGACATGGACCGCGCAATCGACCGGATTGAGCGTGCCATCGGGAATAAGGAGAAAATCTTGATCTATGGTGATTATGATGTCGATGGCACCACCGCCGTTTCCGTAGTCTATAGTTTCTTTCGAGACTTCCATACCGGCCTGGAGTTCTATATTCCGGATCGCTATGCAGAAGGCTATGGTATTTCCAATAGAGGTATCGATTATGCAAAGGAGAATGGATTCTCCTTGATCATTGCCTTGGACTGTGGTATCAAAGCAGTCGATAAGATTGAGTACGCGAATGCAAAGGGCATTGATTTCATTATCGGTGATCACCACTTACCGGGAGATGAGCTTCCGAATGCCGTTGCGGTACTTGACCCAAAGCGAAATGACTGTCCTTATCCCTACAAAGAACTTTCAGGCTGCGGTATCGGGTTCAAGATCATACAAGCATTCATCAAGCAAAATGATATGCCGATGGAATTGGCATACCAATACTTGGATTTGGTGGCGGTTAGTATTGCCTCCGATATTGTTCCCATAACTGGTGAGAATAGAATATTGACGCATTTCGGATTGAAAAAGCTGAACAGCAACCCTTGTTGCGGTCTTCAGGCCCTGATCAATCTTTCTACCCATAAATCCGGACATTTTACGGTTAACGATATTGTGTTTCAGATTGGTCCGCGTATCAATGCCGCCGGACGGATTGACCATGCAAAGGATGCCGTCAAATTATTGATTGCAAAGACATTGGCTGAAGCTGCAGTGTTCTCTGCCAGTGTTGACGATCAGAACAATACCCGAAAGGGCTATGACCTGAAAATTACCGAAGAGGCATTGGCTCTGCTGGATAACAACGCCCACCTGCAAACCAGAAAAACTACCGTCCTATATAAAGAGGATTGGCACAAAGGAGTGATCGGTATCGTCGCATCCCGATTGACGGAAAGATATTATCGACCCACCATTATCCTGACGAATACCAATGGTCATATCGCTGGCTCTGCAAGATCGGTGCTGGGTTTCGACCTATATGAGGCACTAAGTGAATGCAGTGATCTGTTAGATCAATATGGAGGTCATAAATATGCCGCTGGATTAACCATGCCAACCGACAATATCGGTCTCTTTCAACAGCGTTTTGAAGAAGTAGTCAGCAAGAGCATCAAACCGGAGATGCTACAGCAGGAGGTTTCCATCGAAAAGGAAATCAAACTGGCAGAGATTGATTCTAAATTTTACAGGATATTGCAACAATTCCAACCTTTTGGTCCTCAAAATGAAGCCCCAACCTTCATCAGCAAAGGGGTAACCATGGGTTATAATGCCTATATCGTTGGCAGTACACACCTTAAGTTTTCCGTAAAACAGGAGGATTCTACTATATTTGAATGTATTGGTTTCGGGTTAGGCGAATATGCTGACCTGATCAATTCGGGAAAAGCCTTTGATATTTGCTTCAATATTGAGGAAAACTCTTGGCGAGGCAAGAAGAATTTGCAATTAAATGTAAAGGCAATTCGATTTTAAAAAATATATTTGCAAATAAGGGTTTATTCACATGATTCTAAGAGCAGAACATTTAATCAAGAAATATAAACAGCGAACAGTAGTAAACGATGTATCCTTCCATGTTGAACAGGGAGAGATCGTAGGTCTTTTAGGTCCAAATGGTGCTGGAAAGACAACTTCATTTTATATGATCGTTGGATTGATTAAACCAAATGATGGTCATGTCTTCTTAGATGATCTCGAAATTACCCAAGATCCCATGTACAAGCGTGCGCAGCGTGGTATTGGTTATCTTGCGCAGGAGGCTTCTGTGTTCAGGAAACTTTCTGTTGAAAACAACATCCTTGCCGTATTGGAAATCCATTACCCAAACAAGGAAGAACGCAAAGCAAAACTAGAAGAGTTATTGACGGAGTTCAGTCTGCACCGCGTGCGCAAGAACCGTGGTGACCTTTTATCGGGTGGTGAGCGTAGAAGGACTGAGATTGCCAGAGCCCTAGCTGCAAACCCTCACTTTATCCTTTTGGATGAGCCATTTGCAGGAGTTGACCCCATTGCGGTGGAAGAAATCCAAACGATCGTAGCCAAATTAAAGACCAGAAATATCGGAATCCTCATCACTGACCACAACGTTCAGGAAACTCTTTCCATTACCGATAGAGCATACCTGTTAACGGAAGGGAAGATCATGTTGACCGGTACGCCAGAAGAAATTGCCGACAACGAGCTTGCCCGTAAGTTCTATTTGGGTAGACATTTCGAATTAAGACGTAAAAAATTCTAAATAAAATATAGCATAAAACTAACCTATGGCTTTATTGAATTCTCTTTTTACTTGGATAATGAAAAAGCGGATGCATCAGATTGATCTATTCATGAAGTATCCCCACGACGTTCAAGATGAATGGTTTCAAAGCCTGATTTCTGCTGCCGAAGCAACAGAATGGGGAAAGAAATACGGCTATAACAGTATTTATACTCCTGATGAGTTTAAAGAACGGGTTCCCATCCAGGATTATGATGACATCAAGGTGTATGTAGATCGCATGATCAAGGGCGAACAGAATATCCTTTGGCCATCTGACATCAAATGGTTCGCAAAATCTTCAGGAACGACTTCCGATCGCAGTAAATTTATTCCTGTCAGTATCGAAGCATTGGAAGAGTGCCATTATCAAGGTGGTAAGGACATGCTTTCAATCTACTGCCATAATAAACCTGAAAACAAGGTCTTCACCGGAAAATCCGTTGTCATTGGTGGTTCATCGCAAATCAACAATTTCAGCCCGGATTCCTATTACGGTGATCTGTCATCCATCCTTATCCGCAATCTCCCTTTCTGGGCTGAGTTTAAGCGGACACCAAACATCGAGGTGACCCTAAACCCTAATTTCGAAGAGAAGATTGAACAGATTGCCCAAATTACCATCAAGGAAAATGTAACGAGCTTGGCCGGAGTGCCGACCTGGAACATGGTCATGGCAAACCGTATCCTTGAGATTACTGGAAAGGATAATCTATTGGAAGTATGGCCTAATCTTGAATTCTACAGCCATGGTGGCGTTAGTTTCAAGCCCTATAGAGAGCAGTTCAAGAAGTTGATCCCTTCAGATAATATGTACTATCTGGAGAACTATAATGCCTCCGAAGGCTATTTTGGACTTCAGGACCGTTCCGATTCCGAGGATCTCCTGTTGATGCTGGACTATGGAATCTATTATGAATTCCTTCCAATGGAACAGATCAATGAAGAGCGTCCGAAAACACTTTGCTTACATGAAGTGGAATTGGGCAAGAACTATGCTTTGATCATCTCCACCAATGCGGGGCTCTGGCGGTACAAGATTGGTGATACCATCCGATTTACCTCTTTGTCTCCTTATCGTTTTCAGATCTCAGGAAGGACAAAGCAATATATCAATACCTTCGGTGAGGAAGTGATCGTGGACAATGCTGAACAGGCATTGCAGGTCGCTTGTAAAGCTACTGGGGCAACTATCCAAGATTATACGGCTGGTCCAGTCTATTTCAATGACAAGACTGCAGGGGCGCATGAATGGATCATCGAGTTTGAGCAAGAGCCAGATGATTTCCAACGATTTGGCGAAATCCTAGACGCCACACTCCGAGAGATCAACTCCGACTACGACGCTAAGCGGTATAAAAACATGGCTTTATCCTTTCCTATCATCCATAATGCAGCGAAAGGAAGTTTTTATACCTGGATGAAAAGTAGGGGTAAGTTGGGAGGACAGAACAAAGTTCCTCGATTGGCTAATAGCAGGGAATACCTGGATCCACTATTGAAGTTAATCCAAGCTTCTTAATTATATTATTTTTTTGCCTAATTAGGCAGTTCAGTAGATGTATGGGTAATATGTTTTATTATTCGGAGCAGCTATTTATTTGGGACGAATTGCGGTATTGTACAGGTAGACGAAAAAGCCTAGGATAAATTTCCAAACTCCAACTGTCGGAGCGGCTTGAGCATTAAAATCAGTCGATTCTCTTTCCATTTTCGGATTACTTAGTTAAACCTTTAATTATATGCCTTTTATTTTTAGCAAACCATCCATTTTATTTTAGCAGACTGTCCGGAAACAGAAATAAAAAATCATCTTTTGCACTTACAATTCTTGGTTAGAAATCCTTTTCAAAGATTTGCTAAAAAGCATAAGCCCTATTCCAAATACTGTACCGAGAAAGAAAACAAGTAATAAACAATAGAATTCGACATATCAGGACAATGCCTGTATAGCAAACAGTATACAGTGATGGATAGGAAAACATACATATTTCATTATAGCTAAAATGCTCAATTCATAAGAAATCTCAGGGGAAGGCCTGTATTTGTGGAGATTGGACGATTATAAATCCACAATTCATTTATGCTTTTGTTTTTTTTACCTAAATTGCACAGCAATAAATATTCTTTTTGATATGAGTGCCATAGATAATTTCACTATTCAAGTAGAGCCTACCCAACAATCAAGAATTTCGCAAGTAGACTTTGATCATTTAGTTTTTGGAAAAATAATGTCTGACCATATGCTGGTTGCCAATTATGACAATGGGCAATGGGAAGATGTCAAGATAGTGCCTTATGGAAACCTGAGTGTTAGCCCTTCGATGTCCGCCTTGCATTATGGACAGGCCATCTTTGAAGGTATCAAAGGTTATAAATTCCAAGATGGTACCGTGAGTATCTTCCGTCCTGATAAAAACTGGGAGAGATTCAATAAATCTGCAAGAAGACTTGAAATGCCTGAGGTTCCTGAAGAAATCTTCATGAACGGCTTAAAAAAGCTATTGGATGTAGATCGTAACTGGATCCCATCCAAAGAAGGAACTGCCCTTTATATCCGTCCGTTTATGTTCGGTACAGAGGCTGCCCTAGGTGTTCATCCATCTAAATCTTACCAATTCATTATCATCACCTGTCCTGTTGGTGCTTACTATAGCAAACCGATCAGTCTAAAGGTAGAGACACATTATACGCGTGCTGCTGAAGGTGGTGTTGGATTCTCCAAAAACGCCGGTAACTATGCTTTGTCCCTTTATCCTACCCAGTTGGCTAACAACGAAGGATATGACCAGATCATGTGGACAGATGCATTGGAACATAAATACATTGAGGAAGCCGGAACAGCTAACCTGATCTTCCGTATTGGTGATACCATAATCACGCCTCATGGAGACACTATCTTACATGGTGTTACCAGACGTACCATTATGGAACTTGCCGAGAAATGGGGTTATAAGGCCGAGCAGAGAAAAGTTTCTGTACAGGAGCTGATCGATGGAATCAAAGCAGGAGATGTAACAGAAGCCTTTGCTGCTGGTACCGCTGCAACCATTACGCACATTGACAGAATCGGTTTCAATGGCCAAGATTATACCCTTCCTCCGGTAGAAGGTCGTGAATTCTCAAACAAGGTATTGGCGTATCTAAATGATTTGAGATACGGTAAGATCGAAGATCCATTTGGTTGGAACTTTATCGTGAAGTAATTAGGAATAATCCTATTCAATAAAAAAAAGACCGGCACAACGCCGGTCTTTTTTATTGATATAGTTTTATCTTAATCCTCATAACCAAACCTCTTCAGGTAGTTTTTCTTGCTTCTCCAATCAGGCAGCACCTTCACAAAAAGTTCCAGGAAGACCTTTCCGCCAATAAACTCCTCAATGTCCTGACGGGCATAGGTTCCGACTTTCTTGATCATGGCCCCAGCCTTTCCGATGATAATGTTTTTCTGTGAATCACGCTCCACGATGATCTCTGCTGCAATACGGGTGATATGAGCTTCCTCCTTGAAAGAAGTGACCACGACCTCCGTGCTATAAGGGATTTCCTTGTCATATAGCTTAAATACCTTTTCACGGATAATCTCCGAAACAAAGAAACGCATGCTCTTATCGGTCAGTTCGTCTTTCTCGTAATAGGGTGGGTGCACCGGCAATTTACTTTTGATATAAGCCATGACCGCTTCCACATTATAGCCTAGCAAAGCCGAAATAGGGAATACCGTATCCGGATTGATCTTCTCTTCCCAGAATGCAATCTTGGCTTTCACCTCTTCTTCCGAAGATTTATCAACTTTGTTGATGATCACCGCAACTGGAGAACTGGTGTTCCTTAATTTTTCCAGCACGTCATTTTCATCATACTTTTCATGGATGTCTGTAACAAATAAAATAACATCAGCATCGATCAATGAACTCATAACAAAGTTCATCATGGACTCTTGAAGATCATAATTTGGTTTTATTACGCCAGGGGTATCAGAAAATACAATCTGATAGTCTGCATCGTTGACAATTCCGATGATACGGTGTCTAGTTGTCTGAGCCTTAGGGGTTATGATGGACATCTTTTCACCCACTAGGGCATTCATCAAGGTCGATTTACCCGCATTAGGTTTACCGATGATACTCACGAATCCTGCTTTATGTGACATTATTTGATTTTTTATTTGTTTTACAAAGAAACAAATAATATCTTTGTGCTCCAATTCGGAGATAGTATAATCTACTTTTAACAAATACCAACGTAGATTTCTAGAAAATATATTGCGGGGTGGAGCAGTTGGTAGCTCGTCGGGCTCATAACCCGAAGGTCATCAGTTCGAGTCTGGTCCCCGCTACTAAAAAACAAAAAAGGATTGAGCGCGAGGCTCAGTCCAAAAGAAATTCTAAAATACATTGCGGGGTGGAGCAGTTGGTAGCTCGTCGGGCTCATAACCCGAAGGTCATCAGTTCGAGTCTGGTCCCCGCTACTACTAAGGTTTCAATCGAAAGATTGGAACCTTTTTTTGTATAGACATAAGACAATAGACACAAGACATAAGAACTTTCTGGGGTCAAGGTAAAAGATCATGACATAGGGATTGTTTGATGTTGGTTTGTATTTTATTTGAAATCACCTCGCAAAAAAAGGAGCTGTTTTAACAGCCCCTTTAAAAAATGGAAATAAACTTAAATGTTTTGAAAATCCTGTCATTATCCATTTGAAACGTCTGAAATTTCTCCTGTCTAATGTCTTTTGTCTAGTGTCTTTTGTCTAATGTCTTATGTCTATTGTCTTATTTAGGCTGTGGCATAAACCGCCTCCTTGCTTTCCAGGACTGAAGTGCCCATCAGGTATTCATCAACCTTTCTGGCGCATTCTCGGCCCTCAGAAATGGCCCAAACGACCAAAGATTGTCCCCTTCTCATATCGCCAGCCACAAATACTTTGTCCACACTGGTTTTGTATTCCGTTTCCGTAGCGTCTACATTTCCTCTATCGGTTGTCTTTACGCCCAATTGGGTCAAGAGTCCTTCATGCTGAGGGTGTAAGAAACCCATGGCCAGGGTCACCAGTTCGCAAGGGATTTCACGTACTGATCCCTCCACTTCCTTAAAGGATAGCGGTCTGCCAGAAGGATCCAATTCCCATTCCAGGTCAACGATCAAGGCAGCCCTTAAGTTTCCTGCTTCATCACCTAAAAATTCCTTGGTGCTGATGCTCCAATGGCGTTGGCAACCTTCCTCATGCGAAGTGGTGGTTTTCAACAGCATCGGATAGCTTGGCCAAGGCATGGCTTCCGTACGAGCTGTAGGTGGGGTTGGCATCAGCTCAAATTGTGTTACTGATTTCGCCCCATGTCTATTGGATGTACCCACACAGTCTGAACCTGTATCTCCACCGCCGATTACCAATACGTTTTTATCCTTGGCATGGATCTCCTCTACTTCAATTGGAGAACTGCCGACGCGCTTGTTCTGTTGCTTTAGAAATTCCATGGCATAATGAACGCCCTTCAGTTCCCTGCCTGGTATATTCAGATTCCTAGGAATAGTTGAACCTCCAGCCAATACAATGGCGTCAAACTCATCCAGCTCGCTTGCAGGGACATTGTTGCCCACTTCGGCATTGGTCCTGAATACTACGCCTGATTGCTCCATGATCTCGACTCGACGGTCGATGACCGATTTGTCCAATTTGAAGTCTGGAATGCCATATCGCAACAGACCACCGATTTTATCATCCCTTTCGTACACGACTACATCATGCCCAGCTTTGTTCAGCTGTGCTGCTGCCGCAAGTCCGGAAGGACCCGAGCCAACCACGGCTACACGTTTTCCCGTCTTCAGATAGCTCTTGTTCGGTTTCACATAGCCTTTTTTATAGGCAATCTCGATGATGTGCTTCTCAATTTCCTCAATGGCTACCGGGTTTTTGTTGATCCCCAATACACATGCCGATTCACAAGGAGCCGGACAGATCCTGCCAGTGAATTCTGGGAAGTTATTGGTGGAAGAAAGGATTTGGTAAGCCTCCTCCCAATTGCCATCATAGACGGCATCATTAAATTCCGGTATCACATTCCCAAGCGGACATCCAGAATGGCAGAATGGAATCCCACAATTCATGCAACGTGCCGCCTGTTTATTTAACTGTTCCTCGCTGAACGATTGAACAAACTCTTGATAATTCTGCTTTCTGCTTTCCACAGCATCTTTCTGAGGAAGCGCTCTTTCAAATTCTAAAAATCCTGTTGGTTTTCCCATGATGATGTTCCTCCTTGATTATGCTGTTACTAATTTTTTGTTCACCACATTCTTGTACTCTCTTGGGTACACTTTGATGAATCGGTTCTTTTCCGATGCCCAATTTTCCAAGATAAAGCTGGCCCGCTCGCTTTGGGTTAGGTGGATATGGCGTTTCAGCAAGGCAATGATGGCAGTTTCATCCTCGGTTTCCAATGGATCCAGGTCAACCATTTCCTTGTTGCAGTTCTCTTTGAAGGTGCCCGCAAGGTCATAGATCCATGCGATACCACCACTCATTCCCGCGGCAAAGTTCCTTCCGGTCTCGCCTAAGATCAAGGCCCTTCCGCCGGTCATGTATTCACAGCCGTGGTCACCAACGCCTTCCACAACGGCAGTCGCTCCCGAATTCCTTACCGCGAAACGCTCTCCGGCCATTCCGTTGATGAATAGGTGGCCAGAAGTTGCACCATAAAGGGCCACATTGCCGATAATGATATTATCCTGTGGCACCAAATTACTTTCCTTTGCAGGATATATGGCCAACTGTGCTCCTGAAAGCCCTTTTCCTACGTAGTCATTGGCTTCGCCTTCCAGTTCAAAGGAGATTCCCTTGGTATTGAATGCGCCAAAGGACTGCCCGGCAGAACCCTCGAACTTAAAGTTGATCGTATTGTCCGGAAGACCTTCTGAACCATAGATCTTCGAGATCTCATTGGATAATAGGGTTCCGATGGTACGATCGGTGTTTTTCACCTTAAAGGTGCCAAAAACTGGAGTCTTGGTTTCCAGCGCCAATTTTGATTGGTTCAATAATCCCCAATCCAAGATCATGCTCATGCCATGGTCCTGTTCTTCCGTATTGTACAGGGTTTCTCCGTTTGCGTTTGGAGCTACGTGTAATATGCCCAAGAAGTTGATTTTATTTACTTTCCAGTGGCCTAGGTTTTCTCTTTTCTTCAGGAATTGAGCTTTACCAACCATTTCATTGATGGATTTAAATCCTAACTCTGCCATGATCTCGCGCATTTCTTCCGCCAAAAAGCGGAATAGGTTCACGACATCGTCCGGTTTTCCGGTGAATAGCTTTCTCAGTTCGGGATCTTGGGTTGCAACACCTACGGGGCAGGTGTTCAGATGGCATTTACGCATCATGATACAGCCGCCAGCTACCAGCGCTGCTGTTGCAACGCCCCATTCTTCAGCGCCTAATAAAGTGGCGATCACCAAGTCTCTACCGGTCTTCATCTGTCCGTCTGCTTGCAAGACCACACGGCTGCGAAGTTTGTTCAGTACAAGGGTCTGATGAGCTTCGGCCAAGCCTAGTTCCCAAGGTAGTCCTGCATGTTTGATGGAGCTGATTGGAGAGGCTCCAGTTCCACCATCATAACCGGCAATCAGGATCACGTCGGCATGTGCCTTGGCAACCCCTGCTGCAATGGTACCTACTCCAGCTTTCGACACCAATTTTACATTGATGCGCGCTTGTCTATTGGCATTCTTCAGGTCGAATATCAATTGCGCCAAATCCTCAATGGAATAGATGTCGTGGTGTGGCGGCGGGGATATCAGGCCCACTCCAGGTGTAGAATGTCGCACTCTCGCGATCCAATCATCTACTTTATGTCCCGGTAGCTGTCCTCCTTCTCCTGGTTTGGCCCCTTGAGCCATTTTTATCTGTAATTCATCCGCTTGGGTCAGGTAATTGGATGTTACCCCAAAACGTGCCGAAGCAACCTGTTTGATTGCCGAACGCATGGAATCTCCGTTCGGTAATTTTTGATAGCGAATTTCATCTTCACCACCCTCACCTGTATTGGACTTCCCGCCGATGCGGTTCATCGCAATGGCCAAGGTACTGTGGGCCTCATGCGAAATCGATCCGAAGGACATCGCACCAGTGGCAAAGCGTTTCATGATTTCGCTCGCCGGTTCCACCTGATCGATGGAAATCGGACTTCTATGTTTTGCAAAATCCAACAATCCCCTCAAGGTGAACATACGTTCCTTTTGGTTGTTGATCAGTGTTGCATATTTCTTGTAGGTAGAAAAATCATCTGTCCTGCAGGCCTGTTGCAACAAATGCACGGTCTGCGGATTCCATAAGTGACCTTCACCTCTTCTTTTCCATTGGTAGATACCACCTTCCGGCAATAGGGTAGGTGCCGATCTGCTGTTTTCAAATCCGCGCCAATGTTTTGCCAGGGCTTCCTTAGCGATATCATCTAGGTTCAAGCCGCCAATTCTGGAGACTGCACCACAGAAGTAGCTGTCCACGACTTGGCTGTCTATTCCCAGTACCTCAAAGATCTGGGCACCATGGTAAGATTGCAGGGTTGAAATACCCATCTTCGAGAAGATTTTCAACAACCCGTTGCATACCGCCTTGACATAGTTCTTTTTCAGGTCATCCCAGGTCAGTTCAGTTTCCAGATGGCCGATCTCTTTCATGGTCCGGATACTTGCCAATGCCATATATGGGTTGATGGCTGTAGCTCCGAAAGCCAATAGACAGGCAAAATGATGAACCTCCCATGCATCTCCAGCTTCTACGACCAAACCTACAGCCCCACGGTTGCCCGTTTTGATCAAGTGGTGGTGTACTGCGGAAACAGCTAGTAGAGAAGGGATAGCACAGTGCTGGGAATCGATCGCCCGGTCAGACAGGATGATCACTTCAAAGCCATCACGTACGGCATCGTCTGCATAGCGACAAAGCCTTTCCAGACCAGCTTCCAAGGAACCTTCCTTGCCGTCAGCACGGAAATAACTCTGGATGGTTTTAGCCTGGAATACACCGGTGTCGATGGAGCGTAGTTTCTCCAATTCACTGGATGTCAAGATCGGATGTTCAAGGGTTACACAGTGGCAGAATTTCTTGTCTTCTACCAAAATATTGCCGGAGTTTCCGATAAAGGTTGCCAAGCTCATCACCAAACGTTCGCGGATCGGGTCGATCGGTGGATTGGTAACCTGAGCAAAGAATTGCTTGAAATAACTTGAGATATGCTGTGGCTGATCAGAAAGGACGGCCAATGGAACGTCCGTTCCCATAGAACCGATCGGCTCATAGCCGGTCAAGGCCATTGGGGTCAGAATCGTTTCGAGGTCCTCTCGAGAATAGCCGAAGGATAATTGATATTTGAATACAGATTCCTTGGACAGGTAGGTAAAGGTTACCCTTGGCTCTGCCAATTCCTCTAATTTGATTTTATAGTTGTTGATCCATTCTCCATAAGGTTGTTGACGGATCAATTCGCCTTTTACTTCTTCATCCGAACGGATCTTTCCAGCTTCCATATCCACCACGAAGATCTTGCCCGGTTGCTGTCTTCCTTTCTTGATGATTAAGGCTTCATCAATTGGCAATGCACCAGCTTCTGAAGCGACCACCACCCGGTCATCTGAAGTTACTGCGTAGCGCAATGGACGTAGACCGTTACGGTCTAAGGTCGCACCAATGATTTTTCCATCGGTAAAACATAATGCTGCCGGACCGTCCCATGGCTCCATCAAGGTCGCATGGTATTCATAGAATGCTTTTTTCAGTGGGTCCATCTGCTCGTTGCCATCCCATGCCTCTGGTACCAACATCAACATGACATGCGGCAAGCTACGGCCACTGTGAAGCAGGAGCTCCACCACATTGTCCAAACATGCCGAGTCTGACTGTCCGCGGTCTACTACCGGCAATAGGATTTCCATCTCCTCTTCGGTAAAGAATGGGGATGAATAAGCCCTTACACCAGCGTAAAACCAGTTTAAGTTTCCGGTCAGGGTGTTGATCTCCCCATTGTGCGCAATCATGCGGAATGGTTGAGCCAGTGACCATGAAGGGAAAGTATTGGTGGAGAACCTAGAGTGGACCAAGCCAAATGCCGATACCACACGCGGATCCCTCAGGTCTTCAAAATATGACCCTACCTGGTAAGTAGTTAATTGTCCTTTGTAAATTATGGTTTTGCAAGATAGAGAAGCGATGTAGAGTGGAAGGGGGTACTCTTGGTGAAGTTTGATTTTTTGGATGATTAAGCGTCTTAAGACAAATAATTTCCGTTCAAAATCTTCGGTGTTTGCCACCCCTGCCGGCCTGGAGATGAAGAACTGAACGATTTCTGGTTCTGCACCTAAGGCGGTTGGACCTATGCCTTCTCGATTTACCGGAACAGCTCGGAACCCCAATAGTTCCATGCCTCTTTCATTTGCAGCTTCGGCAATGACATCACGGCAGATACGGTTCATGCTCTCCTCCTTCGGGAGAAACAACATTCCTACTCCATAATATCCTGGTTCCTGAAGTTGGATGCCCAACTCAATACATTCTTCCCAAAGAAATTCATGAGGTAACTGGATCATGATCCCCGCGCCGTCGCCCGACTCTGGATCGCAACCACAAGCTCCACGGTGTTCCATGTTCTCTAACATGGTAAGTGCATCTTTAACCTGTTGATGTGACTTCTGACCCTTAATGTGGGCTACAAATCCAACACCACAGGCATCGTGCTCAAACGCTGGGTTGTAAAGTCCTTCTTGCTGCATTGTAATATGATAATTAGATAAAATAACAAACGAGTTTGCTAATATATGAATAAAAACATAAAATATTTGCAATAATGATAAAAAATAATCAAAAACGTTGAGGTTAATATAAATTTAACGCTGTTTGATAATTGAAATTGTATTTGTTTCGCCATTTGCTTATAAAAATGGAATATCATTCGTTACATTTGCTATTTGAACTAATAAATTATGTTGATCAAAGAAATTGAAATTTATAGGTTGAGTATTCCCATGGAACCCTTTGTCATTGCAACGGGAGTGATGGAGTTTGCTCAGAACACTTTTGTGAAGGTCATTTCGGATGAAGGCCTTTACGGAGTGGGTGAATGTTCTGCCTTTCCGATGATTGTTGGGGAAACGCAAAACACCTGTATCGCTGTGGCCCAGGATTTTGCAAAGATCTGGATCGGTAAGGATCCTTTGGCAATTGAAGAGCGATTGGCCGAACTACATCTGTACATTGCCAAGAATGCCACCATTAAATCGGCCTTTGATATGGCCCTTTATGACCTAGCTGCTAAGAAAGCAGGTGTGCCACTTTATCAATTCCTGGGTGGAAAGCCAAGAGAGATCGTAACGGATATTACCATTGGTATCGCTAGCCCGGAACAAATGGCGGCTAAAGCCAAGGACCTGCACGATCATGGTGCCGTTGCCTTAAAAGTGAAATTGGGCAAGAAACCTCAGGATGATATTGCCCGCATTAAAGCTATCCGACAAGCTGTTGGATTTGATATCCCTATCCGGATTGATGCCAACCAGGGCTGGAGCTATGAAGAGGCCATGGAAGCATTAAAAGGGCTTGAACCTTTGAAGATCCAATTCTGTGAACAGCCAATGCGTACCTATAACGATCATCTATTGCCCCAGTTGAGGTCTGAAACCATCGTTCTGATCATGGCTGATGAGTCTGTCTATGACCATCATGATGCAGAACGCCTATGCAGGACAGACAGTTGTGACTATATCAATATTAAGTTCTCCAAATCCTCGGGGATTGCGGAATCCTTAAAGATCCAGGCGGTTGCGCAAGAATTTGGTATCCCTTGTATGATCGGAGGCATGTTGGAAAGCCGTTTGGCACTTGCCGCTAAGACCCATTTTGCTTATGCTGCGCCTAACGTGAAATTCTTTGACCTGGATACCTGCATGGTAGGACATCTTGAGGATCCTGTTATTGGCGGAATTCAATATGATGGCTATTCCATCAAGATTACCGAAGGACCAGGTATAGCAGCGGATATTGACCCTGCATTCCTGGAGAAATGTGAAAAATGGACAATTTCCTAAAATCATACCGATATGCTGAATAATGACACCTGGAACCTAGGAACGAATGAGATCATCATATTGTTTATCCTGATCGTAATTGTCGTTTTTTTCTTTTGGCTTTTTTCCAAGCTGTTAAAGAGAAAATAACAAGCAAAATTCTATAAGAGAAAACAGCTCCAAAAAATTAAGGTTTGGAGCTGTTTTTCTTCTGACCAGCTCGGTCTGCAATCAACCTCTTTTCACAGGCCGATTTTTGCAGTTCAAATTCTAACCATTTTAGGGGTTTCATTCGAGACACATTCGAGACACATTCGAGAGATATTCGAGAATGCTTCGGAGATCGGAGCACATTGCTGGCTTCATCTTTGTGAACATTTTGCGAATTTTCGGAATATGTCTCGAATAAAACCAACTTAAGTCCTCGGAATTTCCATTGCTGGTTAGTATTAAAAATGCTTCAAATGTAATCGAAGGGATTACTGTTTGGGTCTGTCTCCACCTGCATGAGCCTTTGGATTGGTTATTTCATAGCCTCCAAGCCTAATTAAGAGCATTTTTTAACATTTGTTAAAAAACAGGCTTATAAGCCGAATTAACTGCTTTTTTGAATGCCTATCGAATGGATATTATTATAGCTTCCGCTCAAATTTCTTTGATTGCAGGAGATTCGGGGCGTTTAGCATGCATAGCGCTCAGTAATTCTTGAATAAATCAGTACCTTTGTGAACATTTATTTGAATATAAGATTATGAGTACACAAAGAGGTCCTATTTCTCAATTTATTGAGAAAAACTATCTTCACTTCAATGCCGCTTCCTTAGTTGATGCCGCAAAAGGTTATGAAACCCACCTAGCAGAAGGTGGTAAAATGTTGGTTTCACTAGCAGGTGCTATGAGTACTGCTGAGCTTGGAATTTCATTAGCTGAAATGATCCGTCAGGACAAAGTGGCTATCATTTCCTGTACTGGTGCAAATCTGGAAGAGGACGTGATGAACTTGGTAGCGCACTCACACTATAAACGTGTTCCTAACTACCGTGATCTTACTCCTCAAGACGAATGGGAATTGTTAGAAAACCATTACAACCGTGTTACTGACACCTGTATCCCTGAAGAAGAGGCTTTCAGAAGATTGCAAGTTCACCTTGAAAAGGTATGGAAAGATGCTGAAGCTGCTGGCGAACGCTATTTTCCACATGAATTCTTATACAAAGTAGTATTATCTGGCGTTTTGGAACAACACTATGAAATTGATCCAAAGAACTCTTGGATCTTGGCTGCTGCAGAAAAAAACATTCCTATCATCGTACCGGGATGGGAAGACTCCACAACAGGTAATATCTTTGCTTCATATGTCATCAAAGGTGAATTGAAAGCGCATACAGTGAAAACTGGTATCGAATACATGATCTATTTGACAGAATGGTACCGTGCTAACTCAGGTGGCAAAGGTGTAGGTTTCTTCCAGATCGGTGGTGGTATCGCTGGTGACTTCCCAATCTGTGTGGTTCCTATGATGTACCAAGATCTTGAATGGCATGATGTTCCTTTCTGGTCATACTTCTGCCAAATCTCGGATTCAACAACTTCTTATGGTTCCTATTCTGGTGCAGTGCCAAATGAGAAAATCACTTGGGGTAAATTGGATACCGAATCGCCTAAGTTTATTGTAGAATCGGATGCTACGATCGTGGCTCCATTGATTTTTGCTTGGGTATTAGGTCAATAAGATAATTACAACGGCGCAAGGAAATAGGATGGACAAGAACCTTACAACAGATAATCCAATAGCGATTCAGGCCTTGATGTCTGAAACGGTATTTGCTATCCCCGGTTCTGTCATGCCCATCGTAGAGACCCAAACCGTTGGCAACCAACATACATCTCCTCAGCAAGGGCATTTTGAAGCCTCTGCTGAGGAGTTTGTCTATCAAGGGGACAAGTCGACCGGCGTGCTGTTTATCCTGCGTTATCCGGACTATCCTTACTTCTCGCCACAGGCAGAAGAAGCATTTTTGAAAACCATCGGTGCCCTACAATTGAATGCGGATAATGTTGCGGTGCTGAATCTGGCAAACCCCCATAACCCAAATGAGTGGAAGCAGATCATGCAGTTTTTCCAACCCAAGAAAATTACGCTTTTAGGTGTGGAACCTACCTCCCTAAAGCTTCCAGAAATCGGCCATAACTCCTATATGCGCGGTAAGATCGCGACCGTGTTCAATACCTTCAGCTTTGAAGAGATGTTTGCTGATGTCCAGAAAAAGAAACTGTTCTGGAATGAGTTCAAGACCTTTATTCAATCCTAGTTTTTCCCATTTTTTCTTTCTTCCTTTCTTGATTGCTTAAATAGAATGCTATTTTTGAAGCTTAAATTTAGAGCTATGGAATTGGTATTTGCTACAAACAATGCGCATAAACTGGAAGAAGTACAACAGATGGTGGGAGGTAGGTTTGTCTTGAAATCATTGGCTGATATAGGTTGTGATGATGATATTCCTGAAACTGGAGTTACTTTTCAGGAGAATGCCCAACAAAAAACAGATTACCTATTCCAAAAGTATCAAGTGAATTGTTTCGGAGACGATTCGGGTTTAGAAATTGACGCCTTGAATGGGGAACCTGGGGTATATTCTGCCCGTTATTCAGGGTCTAGGGATATGGAAAAGAACATTGACCTGGTTTTGGAAAAGCTACAAGACCAAGAAAACCGCAGGGCAAGATTCAAAACGGTTATTTCCCTGTTCTTAAATGGAGAGCAGCATTTCTTTGAAGGTACTGTAGAGGGAAGGATCATTGCAAGTCGGACAGGAACGGAAGGCTTCGGTTATGATCCGATCTTTATTCCGGAGGGTTATGATCAGACCTTTGCGGAAATGAGTTTGGAAGAAAAAAACAAGATCAGTCATCGCTCGCAAGCCGTGGCAAAGTTGGTTGTTTTTTTAAACTCAAAAGAATAAATATTAATTATAAAATAATCGATGAATTACGGGTATGTTAAAAACCATGTTTTTTCACATGTTAACATACTTTTAACATAATTAAGCAACAAAATCTATTTTTGATGCAGAGTAGGCGGATAATTAGCGGATCCGCCTATTTTTTATGTCTTAATTAACAATTTTCTCATTGTTTAATTACCTAATCTTTTTATTGTGTTAATGTTACCTTAAATGTGCGGGGCTACTTTTACGGCAAAATATTAACCCACATTTCAATGAGATTAATTAAAGCTCCAAAGCTGTATTTAGCGGCTTTTTTGCTTGTAGGATTTCAAATCCCAAGCTCCCATAGTATGGGTGAGGTTCTATCCATTGTCCAGGACCAGGAGGTCTTTACGGGCAAAGTCATGGATGAATCTGCTCGCCCAATCCAAGGTGCCACTGTAAAGAATCTGAACGCTGGAATTTCTACCCAAACCGATGAAAATGGCCAGTTCAGTTTGCGGGCAGCTAAAGGAGAGTCCATCCAGATCAGCTCCATTGGTTATGACAGCAAAATCTTCGTCATTGCTGATCAGAACAATTTTACCCTGAATTCCAATTCCTCAAATCTGGAGGAACTGGTGGTCATCGGTTATGGCTCCCAAAAGAAAGTCAACCTTTCCGGAGCTGTTGATTATGTCAGTGGTAAAGAACTGGAGAGCCGTCCTATTGCCAACGTTTCCCAAGGATTGCAAGGTTTGGTGCCCAACTTAAATGTACAGTTCAATTCTGGTGCTCCTGGAGAGGCTGCAAAGATCAATATCCGTGGTATCACGTCCATCAATGGTGGGGACCCATTGATTTTATTGGACAACGTGCCTATCAGTTCGGCAGAACTGAACAGGATATCACCACAAGATATTGAATCCATGTCGGTGATCAAAGATGCTTCTGCTGCTGCGATTTACGGAGCTAGGGCATCCTTCGGGGTTATCTTGATTACCTCTAAATCAGGTAAAGGAGCCCTAAAAATCAACTATAGCAATAACTTTACCTGGAATACGCCGACAGTCATTCCAGATAAGATTACAGATCCCTACGTTTTCTCACGTTTATTGGAGACATCAACCGATAATACACCTTGGGATAACGTGAATTTCTCGGAGCAATATTATCAATATGCCAAGGAAAGGTCGGATAACCCTAGCATCGCTGATGTAAGGATTGACCCTAGTAACCCAAAACAATGGGAATATATGGGAAATAGAGATTGGACCCGTTATTTCCTGTCCGACTGGAACAATACCCATAACCATGACCTTTCGATTTCAGGATCCAGTGATAAGGTCAATTATTATATCAGTACGGGCTACAACCGTCAAAATTCTCCCATTAAAATCGCTGATGATTATTTTGATCGATACAGTATCCGATCCAAGGTAAACTATAAGCTGAACGATTACCTTTCTGTGGGTAATAATACGGTTATCGGATTGAACGAAAGGGTAAATCCATCCTTGTACAGTTCATCCAGTTCCATGGCTGAAATCTACCATGTTTTCCCAACGAGCACCTTGAAAAACCCGGATGGTAGTTGGGCGTATTCCGATGTGGATCGAAATGTTGGTGCAGGCCGTATTGCCGCCAAAATGGTCGATGGGGGACAGATGAGGACCAAACGCAATGACTTACAGTCTACATTCAATGCTGAATTGCGTTTGTTTGAAAACAAGTTTAAGATCAATGCAGACTATACGTTCCAAAGGAATACCAGGAACTTAAACAGATACACGACCAGATATAAAATTGGTTATGGTCCGGATGATATCCGTGAGGAAGGAATTTCATCAGCCTATCGTGAGGCGGGATTCTCTTACTATAATGTCTACAATATCTTTGGAACCTATAATCAGACCTTTGATAAACATCAGGTAACTGCCGTCCTAGGTTTCAACCAAGAGGATTATCGATGGGAAAATATCGTTGCAGAGAGACAAGGATTGATCTCTGATCTCTTCCCTACCGTGGCATTGGCAACCGGTACTGCTGAAGTAGGAGAGGAAATCGACAAGTATGCCCTGCGAGGAGCATTCTACCGCTTGAACTATATCTTTGATGATAAGTATATCTTGGAATTGAATGGTCGTTATGATGGTTCATCAAGATTTCCAAAGGCTAGCCGTTTCGGTTTCTTCCCGTCGGGGTCCGTAGCATGGTTGATCAACAAGGAGAACTTCTTGTCGGATGTCAATTGGTTAAGCCAATTGAAGGTAAGAGGTTCATATGGTGAATTAGGTAACCAGGCGGTATCCAACTTTGGTTATATCCCAACTATGGAGCCTTTTGAATCTCCATATTTGATCGGCGGCAAAGTGAATCCATCGATAAAAGCGCCAGGTTTAGTGTCTAATCATTATACATGGGAGAAGGTAAAAACCTACAACTTAGGTTTGGACTTTGGCTTTATGCAGAATAAGTTTAATGGTTCATTTGATATCTACCGTAGAAATACCATGGGCATGTTGACCTTCGGAAAGGAGCTTCCTAAGATCTTAGGGGTAAAGGAGCCGAATGAAAATGCGGCCGACCTGGCAACCAACGGCTGGGAATTGACCTTGTCCTATAATGATTCGAAAGATGTCTCGGGCTCAATCCTGAATTTCGGGGCCACTTTTGTGCTATCGGATTCCTACGCCAAGATTACCAAATTTGACAACCCGAACCAGAGAATTACCCAATTCTATAAGGGTATGGAACTGGGCGAAATCTGGGGATTGGAAAGCGATGGTTTCTTCCAAAATCAAGAAGAGATCAATAAGCTGGACCAAACCTCGATCATTCCATGGGGTGCCTTATCGATTGTTCCGGGATGGCCAAAGTTTGTCGATCAAGATGGTAATGGCAAAATTGAAAAAGGCTATGTATTGGGTGATACCAAGGACTTGAAAATTATTGGTAATTCTACCCCACGTTACAATTTTGGTCTGGACCTGAATGCCAGCTGGAAAGGATTTGATGTGCGGGCATTTTTACAAGGTATCGGGAAGCGAGATTATTATCCTCTGGATTACCTTTACTGGGGTGTTTACCAACAGCCTTATGGAAATATCTATTCCCATCTCTTGGATTTCTATCGTCCTAACAATGATTCTGATGCTGACCGTGCGAAACATTCCGCTTCCTATTTAGCCTTAGGTTTGGCAGACCAGAATCTGGATGCCAAATATCCTGTCCTTCAATCTTGGTTGGCGGATCTGAACTTAGGAACGCGTGTCAATGAGGCTCAGGGTGCTGCTATTCCACAGACACGATACTTATTGAACGCGGCATATTTGCGATTCAAGAATGTCACCATTGGCTACACCATTCCAAATCATTTGTTGGAAAGAGCTAAAGTGAAGAACCTTAGGGTTTATGTCAGTGCAGAAAACCTGATGGAATGGTCGGCAGTAAAGAGATATTTTGACCCCGAGGTTTTGAACATCAACACCTATACAGATCCAACCGTAGCAAGAACGAGGGAGGGTAATGGAGCCATGTATCCATTCCAACGTAGTTTTTCTGCTGGTCTACAATTAACCTTTTAAAATAATGAAACGATATATCAAATTAAGTTTATTGACTGCCTCCTTGCTTACGTTTGCAGGGTGTAATGACAGTTACCTTGACCGATTGCCTGAAACGATGGTGCAGAAGGAGAATTTTTTCAAGACGGAGTCCGATCTGGACATGTATGCCTTGAACCTCTATGATTTTCTGGACAACGGTTTTTATGAGCAGGATGCAACTACCGACAATGCGAGTACCACAGGTAATAAGGAGATCAAAAACATCATGCTCGGAACAGCTTCAGCAGCAAATATTACCGAAGGATGGAATTGGGAGAAGTTGAGAGATATCAACTTTATGTTGGAGAATCTTTCACAGGCGAAGATCTCAGAAGCGAAGCTGAAGCATTATGAAGGTTTAGCAAGATATTTTAGGGCTAGGTTCTATGTGAATAAAGTGCAGCGCTTTTCGGATGTGCCTTGGGTAGATAAGGTGGTTAAGGTGGAAGATCAGGCAGCTTTGTTTGGCAAAAGAGATCCTCGAGAATTGGTGGTGCAGAAAATCATGGAGGACTTTAAGTTTGCCTTTGAAAATGTGGAAGCAACCAAGGTTCCTGGAAAAGTGAATAAATGGGTGATCGGGCAGGAATATAGCCGCTTTGCCCTATTTGAAGGAACCTACCGTAAATACCATAAATACTTAGGCTTGGACAAGACCGTGGATAACTTCTTGACCATTGCATATCAAACTGCCGAAAACATCATGAGCAATGCTGGTTATGCTATTCATAACACAGGGAAGGCCGAGTCAGATTATGCCTCCTTGTATAATAATCCAAATCTTGAAAATAACAGCGAGGTAATTCTGGGTCGATTTTACGCCAACAATGTCATCAATCGTTCGGATTGGCCCGGGATGTTTGGGAATTATGAATACTATCCACTCCGGAATGTGGTACAGAGTTACCTGATGAAGGATGGTTCGATCTATACCAATAAGGCGGGTTATGAGAAGTTCTCCTTTGTGGAAGAGTTTAAGGATAGGGATCCTAGGCTGGCCCAAACCTATGCTGCACCCGGTTGGAACCTGGTATATGTCAGTACCTATTCGCAGGGGCCAGGTTTATATGTACAGCAATTGAGTAAGAACTTTTCGGGATATCACCAGATCAAGGGTTTCTTAAATACCAGTGTTCAGGAAGAGAGATACAATGTCGATATCCCACTTTACCGCTATGCAGAAGTCCTGTTGACCTTTGCAGAAGCTAAAGCCGAATTGGGAATCTTGAACAACCAAGCGGATTTAGATAAATCGGTAAACCTATTGCGAAAAAGAGCGGGTATGCCGGATATGACCTTGAACCCGGTGTTGGATACAAAAATGGCCAACGATTTCAAGGAGACTGCTGGACCTAACCAAAGTTTGATCCTGGAAATAAGAAGAGAACGTAGGGTGGAATTGGCATTTGAAGGATTCCGTTTCAATGATTTGATGCGCTGGAAAGCAGGTAAGCTTTTGGAAAGAAAACCACAGGGAATCTATTTCAAAGGATTGGGCAATCACGACGTGACGGGTGATGGAATTGCGGATATCAAATTGATCGGAGCCAGTGAATCCTTACCTGAGGTTAGAGAAAAGAACAGTTTAGGGGTCACCTTAAGATATTATAAGGTAGGCAGAATAGGACAGGATGTTTCTGTATTTTTAAGTGACGGAAATTCTGGATATATTGATGTCGTAGATAAGGTTGGTGGTTTTGAAGAACCTAAATATTATTATAGGCCCATTCCTAAAAACGATGCAGATATCAATACCAATCTCAAACAGATCTTTGGGTGGTAATATTATAAAAGAATCATTATGAAAAAAATCAGTTTGATCCTTGCTTGCCTTTGTAGTATCAGCTTGATCTATGCGCAAGCTCCGAAAGCTAAAAAAGCAATCGTCATCATCGTGGATGGTATTCCGGCGGATGTTAAGGAAAAGGTAAGTACGCCATTTATTGATGCCGTAAGCCAAATAGGTGGCTATACTCGTGCGACCATGGGCGGCGAGAAGTCGGGTTATTCCCAGACGCCTACCATTTCAGCGGTTTGCTATACCAGCATGATCACTGGAACCTGGGGTAACAAGCACAATGTTTGGGACAATGGTCTGGAAGACCCAAACTATAATTATTGGACCATGTTCAGGTTTCTGAAGAATGACCAGAAAGACAAGAAAATCGGGATTTATTCCACTTGGTTGGATAATAGGACAAAATTGATCGGTGAGGGCCTACCGCAGACCGAACATTTGAAGTTTGATTATCATTATGATGGTTATGAATTGGATACCGTTCGTTTTCCGCATGATAAACAATCAAAATATATCAACAATATTGATGAAGAAGTAGTGAAGGAAGCGAGCCAGAGCATCAGGAAAGATGCGCCTGATTTCAGTTGGGTCTATCTTCAGTACACCGATGATATCGGTCACCATTTTGGGGATAGTCCTGAAATGGAGAAGGCGGTACAGATAGCGGACCGTCAGGTGGGTGACCTATTTGCAGCAGTGCAATATAGAGAGCAGTATTATAATGAAGATTGGATGTTTGTCGTGATCACGGATCATGGTAGAGATGTGGCAACCGGTGAAAGCCATGGTGGTCAGACCGATCGTGAAAGGGGAATCTGGATAGCAACAAACAAAAAGGAGTTGAACAAGCATTTCTATGCGCATACACCTGAGATCGTTGATATTTTGCCTTCCATGGCAAGACATTTAGGTGTGAACATTTCCAAAGAGCAGCAATATGAATTGGATGGTGTGCCATTTGTAGGTGAAGTTTCCATTGCGCATCCAAAGGCTATGCTGAAAGATGATAGTTTGATACTCAGCTGGACCAGTCTTCAAAAAAATGATAAAGTGAAGATACTGGTATCAGGAACGAACAACTTCAAGCAGCAAGGCGTAAAGGGGAATGATAAGTATATTGATTTAGGTGAGTTTGAGCAAAGCTCAGGAGCAGTGAAAGTCAAATTGCCTAAGGAGTTGAAAGACAGCAAAATGTTGAAGGTAGTGTTTGAAGGGAAAGACAATACCTTGAACCGCTGGATCGTGAGATAATAAGTAAAAAGGATGATCAATAACAAGAAAGAGGCTGCATCATGCAGCCTCTTCTAATTTACTATTAACTTAATATTTATTATTTACTTACTCCAGGGTTGGTGATTGTTTCCCCTAGTGGAATTGGGAAAACATAACGCTCGTCAGAAGGTTGAACCAAACGGCCGGCACCTTCGGAATTGATTGGCATATTTCTACGCTGTAAGTCTGGTACACGTAGACCTTCACCCAAGAACTCAATTCTACGTTCTAATAAGATGGCATCTACCAAAGCCGCTTTGTTTGCAAAAGCAGGGAAGGTATAAGCCGCATCAGAACGATTACGAACCGCTTTCAATAAGGCCAAGGCTCTAGTTTGAGAACCCGCTTCTGCTTCAGCTTCTGCCAAGTTCAAGAGTACCTCTGAATATCTGATTGCAGGGATCCAGTCCAAATAAGGTGAAGCACTGGAGAACTTCGTTAAGATATTCAACTTGCCATCTGAAGATTTTCCGGTCAAATCTTTCTTACGTGCATCGGTTGCTGGCCAAGCAGCGTTCGAAAAGATACCATCTGCAGCCAATGAATACTCGATATTTCCTTCGTTGTAGTAATAACCCAATTGGTTTTGTGTTCCAGGGGCATTGTTAGCTTCAAAAGGGAAACTTAAGATACGCTCGTTGATCGTGAAGTTCGAAAATACATCGGTAATGGCAGGTGCCAATTGATGTTGGACACCAGAGCTAGCCTTGAATGGTGCTGCGGCACTTACGATTTTGTTTGCTTCCGAAATTACCTTTGCATAATCCTTCATGGCTAGATAGACACGGGTTTTGAAGGCAATAACGGTGTTTTTATGCGCACGGGTACTTTGAGATTCTGCATCTCCATAAGTAGCTGGTACCGCGGCTTCCGCTTCATTCAAATCTTTTAGGATCTGTGCATAGATGTCCTTTACAGGGCTTGCTGCTAAATCATTGTTATCGGAGTTTCTTTCTGCCAATAAACGCAGTGGAATTCCTCTAGAAATACCATTGTCCGCTGCATATGGCTTAGCAAATAACTGCACCAAGGAATAATAAGTCAGCGCACGGATGAATTTAACCTCCGCAATCAATTGAGTTTTCTTGTTGGCATCCAAGATATCGGTACCAATTGGCTCCACACCTTCCAAAAAGATATTGATGCGGTTGATGGTCAAATAACCTCTTACCCAAAAGTCTGAAACATAGCTGTCTGTTTCATCATTGGAGAATTGATAGGTCGAATAACCCGTTACGTTATTCTGTCTTTGATTGACAAATTCTTCCGAACGGATATCATTATAGATTAAGTAACGGCCGCCATAAAACTGACCATTCTTGATCGATGAATATATACCTACTACTTGAGATTCGATACGGTCTGCGCTAGAGAACACGAATTCACTAGGTATCGATAGTTCAGGGGATAGTTCCAAAAAGTCCTTTTTACAAGAGACGGTACTGAACAACAGTGGCGTTAGAACTAATAGCCCTGCTAATTTATTTTTGATTTTAAATCTTCTCATGACACAATTAATTAAAAGCCTAGATTAATACCGAAAGTGAATGTACGTCCATTAGGCATAGAGTTACGCTCTACCCCTGAGTTTAAGTTTCCATTACCATTGGAAGAGATCTCAGGGTCAACACCAGTGTATTTGGTGATCAAGAAAGCGTTGTTTACTGATGCATAGATCCTTAAGCTTGAAATACCTGAATTTCCAAAAATGGTTCCTGGAAGACGATAACCTAATGATGCAGTCTGTAACCTGATAAAGTCACCTTTTTCGATGTTCGATCCGATTGCGAAAGCAGAACCATTAGAAATGTTGTCACCATAGATTGCTCTTGGGATATCCGTGTTTCTATTCGTCGGGGTCCAAGCGTTCAACATGTCTACTGAGTTGTTCCAGATACGTTGGTCTCTTAAACCAGCTCTTGAACCATTGTAGATATAGTTACCTCCAGAGAAGGTGAAGTTAATGGTCGCATCAAAGCTTTTGTATTGGAAGTTGTTGTTGAAACCACCGAAGTAGGTAGGTAATGTGTTACCTGCTGCTACGGCATGACCTGCTACTGATCCAGCTTTTGTGCCGTCCATATAGCTGTATGAGTAGAAGCCTTCTGTGTTAGGCGCATTGTGTAAGTATTGGACTTTCTCACCATCCAGATTGACAAAGATTCTTCTACCGTTTTCTGGGTTGATTCCAGTGGTAGGCACGGCATAGATCTGTGCTGCAGATTTTCCAACTTCGGTGATACTTGTGGTTTCAAGTCCTGAAGTTGTTGCGATCAAAGGTCTGCCTTGGTTATCCAAAGCTGTTACCTCGTTTTTATTGGTAGAGAAGTTTAATGTCGTTGTCCATTTGAAATTCTCTTTTTCTACCGCTCTTACATTCAAGGCAAACTCAAATCCTCTGTTGTACATCGAACCGATGTTCATCAAGATGCTGTTACCTGGGATACCTTTTGAAGGAGTCTGCGGAACGGCAAGGATTAATCCATTGTGGTCTTTGTTGTAATAGTTAGCTTCTAAGGAAACTCTATTATTCCAGAATCCTAAATCTATACCGATGTTTGTTTGGTCTGCTGTCTCCCAAGTCAGTTCTCTGTTACCTGCTTGTGAGAATACCATACCACCTACATTTCCATATATTGCTGGATCATAAGTATCGAAAGATCCGTAAAGATTGGAGATAGCACTGTTACCTACGCGTCCCCAGCTTCCTCTTAATCTGAAATTAGAGAATACATTGCTTAAAGAACTTGATTTAAAGAATTCTTCTTCAGATACGGTCCATCCAGCAGATACACCACCGAAGTTACCCCATTTTCTACCTGGTGCTAATGATGATAGACCGTCACGTCTGAAGTTAGCCGTAAAGAAATATTTATTAGCATAGTTATAGTTCAGGGAAGTGAAGTAAGATTCCAAATTAAGTTCGCCAATTCCATTACCACCTGCATCGTTGGTTAAGTAGTTACCTTGGAATTGATCAAAGAAACCATCAGTTAGGTCATAGCGAACGGCACCCCAGTTCTCGATACGTGTACTTTGCGCTTCATGTCCTGCTAATGCTGTAAGGTTGTGGTTTCCAAAAGATTTGTTGTAAACCAAGGTGTTGAAAATTAGCCAGTTGTTGTTTTTCGCTTGGTTGTTGTAAGCATAACCATTGTAGCTATATCCATCACCATTGATTGGGTTCCAGAATTGTTGGTTGGTCGTATTTCTTAAATCCCAGTTGAAATTGTTGTTTAAGGTCAGTCCATCCAATAATTTAATTTCGGCACTCACATTTGCGAAGAAACGGCTAGTTTCTGAAGTGTTTTTGTCCAAATCTCTGATAGGAAGTGGGTTAGGGTAGTTTGGTGCTAAGATATTGGCTCCTTTTCCGATGGCACTACCTGAAACGTTGTAATCTCCATTAGGAAGGAATGCTGGAACGTTTGGTGCTTGTACCATGGCGATACGACCAAGACCTGAAGTATTGAAGGCAGCACCCGCAACTGAACCTGAGTTTGGTGATCTGTTGTCACTGTTGGTGAAAGTTAAGTTCGTTCCTAATTTGATCCAGTCATTTAGTCTGTGATCTAGGTTTGCTCTTACACCTTTACGTTTGAAGGTGTTATTGAACAAGATACCGTCTTGGTCAGATAAGTTACCTGAGAAGAAGTACTTGGTTTTTTCAGTACCACCACTTACACTTAAGTTGTGGTTGTGCGAGAATCCATCTCTATATACATAGTCGTACCAGCGTGTATCTACTGGATTGCCATTTTCGTCTAAAGTTGGGAAGAAACCACCACCTACTGGATAAGATCCTGTTGATAGTTTAGGGTTGATTTCCCTAGCATTTGCTATTGCACCATTTTTATGGGCAATATATTGAGCTGCGTTCAAAAGTTCAGGAAGACGCACGGCTTTGGAAGTTCCAAACCAGCCATCATAAGCAACTTTTGCAGCACCTGATTTACCTTTTTTCGTTGTGATTATCATCACCCCTGATGCACCACGTGATCCGTAAATAGCTGTTGAAGCAGCATCTTTTAAGATGTCGATGGATTCAATGTCCTCGGGGTTGATGTCCCCCAATGGGTTGTTTGCTGAAGAGTTTGCAGAAACGTCACCCGTAGCGATAGGAATACCATCCACAACGACCAATGGGAATGAGTTCAAGGAAAGTGAACTTAATCCGCGAACACGTACAACCGGAGGGTTGTTCAATACGCCTGAAGGCTGGATAATGTTTACCCCTGAAGCCTGTCCGGTAAGACCTTGTGTAAAACTTTGCAATGGTCTGTTGGCTACGGTTTCACCACCTACTTTTGCAGAAGATCCTGTAAAGTCTTTTTTCGATTGAACCAAGTAACCAGTTACCACCACCTCGTCCAAGGTCTCATCATCTGAGCCTAGTTCTACGTTGATTACCGATCTGCTTCCAACAGCGACTTGGAAAGTTTGGTAACCGATGTAAGTAAAGGATAGGGAACCATTGTTGTCAGGAACCGCGATGGAATACGTACCATCACCGCTGGTTTGAGTTGCCGCGGAAGTCCCAACAACTCGAACGGACACTCCAGAGATCGGAGCGCCATCTGCTGCAGACGTTACCTTACCGGTAACCTGCCGATTTTGTGCATAGGAACTGCCAATAAGCAGCACGCACAGCACAAGCATGCTAAGTAATCTTTGTTTCATGTGTTTGTTTAGTTAATATTAGTTAGTAAATAATGCCAAGCAGACCATAACTTACTGGTTTGCAAAGAATCTCTAGAATTTTCTCTGCGGCTTCAAGATGTTTAATAATTTCAACTAATCAAACGTGTGCATTCAAGAAAATAAAGTAAAAATTAGGAAAGTTTCATTTTTTGTTAATGTTTAATTAACAATAGCGTGGGTGTTGTTAATAATATAAATTGCTGGTTTTTATATTTTATCTATCAATGTGATTTATGGTTAATTAAGATAAATTGAGGAAATAATTTAAATCGACAAGGTTAAAATTATAATTAACGTAATAGTTTTTTAAAAAATTATTTAGAATAATGCTCTATTTTCCATTTTTTAATAGATTTAGGGTTCGATTGTAACAATAAGGTTGATATAGGGGGTTATTTTCGGGAGGGATTGAAAAAATTGTAATAGAATGTCTGATTGTTTAAAAAATCAGTTCAAATGCATGTGATTTGATTGTTTGTTTTCATTTTTTTGTTGCTGATTATTTTTGATTGATCGGAATTTCTTTTCGGTACTTGTAAACACCATAAAAAAGGCCGCCCGAAGGCAGCCTCTTTCCGAAGTAATTAATGAAATTTAATTGTTAACACCTGGATTTGTTATAGTCTCTATTAATGGAGTTGGGAAAATATATTCAGTATCTGTGGGTTGAATTAATTTTCCAGCTCCTTTTGACGGGATTGGCATATTCCTGCGCTGTAAATCTGGGACACGCCTACCTTCTCCCAAAAATTCTATCCTTCTTTCGAGAAGAATGGCTGCTACCAGCTCATCTTTATTTGAAAATGCAGGAAAATTATAGGCAGCATCTGAACGATTTCGAACTGCTTCTAGTAACGCCAATGATCTCGCTTGGGATCCAGCTTCAGCCTCTGCCTCTGCCAAGTTTAACAAGACCTCAGAATACCTGATGACAGGTATCCAATCTAAGAAAGGAGAGGTGTTGGAGAACTTGGTTAATAAATCGAGTTGATTATCTGATGACCTTCCTGTTAATTCACTCTTTCTATCATCAGAGGCTGGCCAGTTTGCATTTCCGAGAATGCCTGCTGGATCTAAAGAATATTCAATGTTTCCTTCATTGTAATAAAATCCCAATTGGTTTTGTGTGCCTGGGGCGTTATTGTTCTCAAATGGGAAGCTCAATATCCTTTCTGGGTTATAAAAGTTGGAGAAGACATCACTAATAGATGGAGATAACTTATGATTAACTCCTGAGCCTGCTGTAAATGGAGCAGCGGCGCTTACTATTTTGTTGGCTTCGGTAATGACTTTTGGATAATCTCTCATGGTCAAATACATTCTGGTCTTAAGAGCGATGACTGTGTTTCTGTGCACGCGTGTTGCCGTTGCTTCCTGATCTTGGTAATTTGCGGGTACTGCGGGTTCTGCTTCATTCAAGTCTTTCAATATTTGTGCATAGATATCCGCAACAGGACTTGCCTGTAGGTCATTGTTCTCGGAACTCCGTTCTGGCAGTAAACGCAATGGAATTCCTTTGGAAGCTCCATTGTCTGCTGCATATGGTTTTGCAAATAATTGCACCAAGGCTGCGTAGGTTAATGCACGGATGAACTTGACCTCGCCGATTAGCTGAGTCTTTTTTTCAGCAGAGATAATGTCTGTACCTACCGCTTCTATGCCTTCTAAAAAGATGTTAATCCGGTTGATCGTTAAATAACCAACAACCCAAAAGTTTGCTATATAGGAATCCGTTTCGTCATTTGTAAATTGATATACTGAATTACCGGTTACATTGTTGGGTTTTTCGATGCTGAATTCCTCTGAGCGGATATCATTATAAATTAATAACCGGCCTCCATAAAACTGACCGCTTTTTATGGTCGCATAAATACCGGTAACCTGTGACTCTATACGTTCTTCACTCGAAAACACAAACTCGCTCGGAATAGATAGTTCCGGAGAGAGGGTTAGAAAGTCCTTTTTGCACGAATATGTGCTGAATAATAGGGGGATTAGTACGAATAACCCCAAGTAATTATATTTTATTTTTAATCTTTTCATGACCGAAATTTTAAAAGCCTAAATTGATACCGAAAGTGAATGTCCGACCGTTTGAGATCGAGTTACGTTCTACACCTGAGGACAGGTTGTCATTACCATTGGTTGATATCTCAGGGTCGACACCGGTGTATTGCGTGATAAGGAATGCATTATTTACTGATGCATAAACCCTCAAGCTTGATATACCAGACTTACCGAAAACGGTAGCAGGCAGTCGGTAACCTAATGAAGCGGTTTGAAGCCTAATAAAATCTCCTTTTTCAATATTGGATTGGATTGCAAATGAAGAGCCGTTAGAAATATTGTCGCCGTATATTGGTCTTGGGATATCAGACCCTTTATTTTCAGGGGTCCACGCGTTTAGCATGTCCACGGAATTGTTCCAGATCCGTTGATCTCTTAAGCTTGCCTTCGATCCGTTGTAGATATAGTTACCTCCAGAGAATGTGAAGTTTAGCGTGGCGTCGAAATTCCAGAATTCAAAATTGTTGTTGAACCCTCCAAAATAGGTTGGGATGGTGTTTCCAAGTGCAATAGCTGATGTTGCTACGGAGCCAGCTTGAGTTCCATCGAGATAGGTATAGGCGAAATTTCCAGGAGTTCCTGGTGCACTATGTAGATATTGGACCTCTCTACCTTCCTTGTCTACGAATATCCGTCTGCCGTTTTCTGGATTGATTCCATTGGTTTGTACAGCGTAGATTTGAGCGGCGGATTTACCTACTTCGGTGATGTTTGTTACCTCTAGAGATGCTGTGGAGGCAATCAAAGGTCTGCCTTCGTTGTCTAATGCAGTGACTTCATTTTTATTGGTCGATACATTTAGTGTCGTTGTCCATCTGAACTTTTCCTTTTGGACTGCCCTGACGTTTAAAGCAAATTCAAATCCTCTGTTGTACATGGAGCCGATATTCATGAGGATGGAGTTTCCTGGGATACCTTTGGAAGGTGTCTGTGGAACGCTCAGGATTAAGTTATTGTGATTTTTGTTGTAATAACTTGCTTCTAAATTGATGCGATCGTTAAATAAACCCAAATTAAGTCCGAAGTTGGTCTGTTCGGATGTTTCCCAGCCCAACTCTTTGTTTCCCGCTTGGCTAAAGCTCATGGAACCAACGCTGCCGTAAATGGAAGGGGAGTAGATGTCAAATGATCCGTAAGCGTTAGGAAGGTTGCTATTTCCAACTCGGCCCCAGCTCGCATTTAATCTAAGGTTTGTAACGACATCAGCAATTGAGCTCGATTTGAAGAACTCTTCTTGGGAAATGGTCCAGCCTCCGGATACTCCTCCGAAATTACCCCATTTATTGCCCTCTGCCAAGGCTGATAAACCATCGCGTCTGAAGTTTGCGGTTAAATAATACCGATGTGCATAATTGTAGTTCAATGAAGTCAGATAAGATTGGATCCTGTTTTCTGAGATTCCATTTCCATTGGCAACATTGATTAGGTAATTACCTTGGTATTGGTCAAAGTAGTGATCTGAAAGGTCGTATCTTGCACCACCCCAAGATTCCCATCTTGTAGACTGAGCTTCTTGACCCGCTAATAACACAAGGTTATGGTTGCCAAATGACTTGTTATAAACCAAAGAGTTTAGAATTAACCAATTGTTGGTTTTAGCTTGTCTATTAAATGCAATACCGTTATAGGAATATCCGTCACCATTCAGTGGGTTCCAGAATTCGATGTCTTCTGTGTTTGCTAGATCCCAATTGAAATTGGTATTGAAGGATAGTCCGTCCATTAGGTTGATGGAAGTGTTGAAATTAGAGAAGAAACGATTGGATTCTGAAGTGTACCTGTCATTGTCTATGGAAGGCATTGGGTTAGAGAATGTAGGCGGTAGGTTGTTTTCTCCATAGCCAATTGTGTTTCCTGCTAAATAATAGTCGCCATTCGGTAAATAAGCCGGTAAATTTGGAAGCTGAGTTACGGCCAATCGACCAAGTCCTGAGGAGGCAAATGCAGACCCTGGTACTGAACCGGAATTCAAGGAATTATTTACGCCATTAGTGAAGTTGAAATTTCCTCCTACTTTTAGCCAGCTGATTAGTTTATGGTCAAAATTTGCACGAACTCCCTTTCTCTTAAAGCTATTTCTAACTAATATTCCGTTCTGATCAGACAAGTTTCCCGAGAAATAATAGGTTGTCCTATCATTTCCGCCTGATACATTAAGGTTATGGTTGTTAGAAAATCCGTTCTGGTAAATGTAGTCATACCAACGGGTGTCAATGGTGTTTCCATTTTCGTCTAACATAGGTGCAAAGCCAACCTGAGGTAAGTTTGCTGCTGCAAAAGTTGGATTTGACTCGTATACATTTGTGATGGCTTTGTTCTTGAAGGCAATATACTGTTCAGCGTTAAAGACTTCTGGTAACCTAACTGCCTTGGTTGAACCGAACCAGCCGTCGTAGCTGATTTTAGCCACACCTGATTTTCCTCTTTTGGTGGTGATCAGGAGTACGCCTGCCGCACCTCGGGATCCGTAAATTGCCGTAGAAGCCGCATCTTTTAAGATGTCCATGGTTTCGATATCTTCCGGATTGATGTCTGACAAAGGGTTGTTTGCAGCTGCGTTTGAGGAGGCATCTCCTGTAGAGATTGGTATTCCATCAACGACAACCAATGGAAATGAGTTTAGGGATAAGGAGCTTAGTCCTCGAACACGAACCACAGGTGGGTTGTTTAAAATACCACTAGGTTGGATAATGTTTACCCCTGTAGCCTGACCAGTTAGACCTTGGGTAAAACTTTGCAATGGACGGTCAGCAATAGCTTCTCCAGAGACCTTCGAGGTGGAACCTGTAAAGTCCCTTTTACTGGTAACCATGTAACCTGTTACCACAACTTCTTCCAAGCTCTCTTCATCTGGAAGTAATTGGACGTTGATCACGGACCTATTGCCAATTGATAGTTCGGCGCTTGAATATCCAATATAAGAAAAGGATAGGGAGCCATTGTTGTCAGGAACCTGAATGTTGTAGTTACCATCAGCAGCGGTCTGTGTGGAACTAGATGTTCCCGAGACTCTTACGGACACTCCTGCTATAGGAGATCCATTGCTGGCGGAGGTTACCTTTCCAGAAACCTGCCGATTTTGAGCATAAGTACTGCCAATAAGCAGCATGCTCAGCAAAAAAATGCCAAGTAATCTTTGTTTCATATATTTTGGTTTTAGTTAAAAATTAATCTGCATACAATATTATGTAGGTTAATATTTATTGGTCGTTATTTAAATGTCCTGTAAGGACTTATGAAATGAAGATGTTTAAAATATTTAATTTATCAAATGCTTAATTTTAAATTATTTAATAAAAATAAGCCTAAAAGGATATTTGATTTCTTTAATAATTATGATTATTAACCATGTACACTTTAATATTTCTAAAAATATTGCAATATTTTCCGCTAATTAAAACCTTTAGTTTAATAATGGAATGATAGGAGATAAAAAGAGTCGAATTATTTAAATCACAGCACTTGATGGCGTTTTTTATAGTTTTTGTGTTATAATTTCGCTTTAATTCAAAAATTAACTAATTAATACCATAAATGTAACATCGGGAAAAAATAATATGTTTTTTGAAGTTTTGGTTTTGTTTTTCAGGTATTTATATAGGAAAAGCAATACAATGGGGTGTAGGTTAATTATTTGGCAATAATAAGTGTGCTATGTTAGGAAAAAAGAAAGGAGAAAGAAATTCCTGATTATTTTTTGATTGTACTGTCTTGCTTTGCTTTAATTACCGAATCTGGTTGAACTTTCAAAGTGCTATCAGGCTTCAGTTTTAAGGTACTATCCGCTGGAGTAGCAGGTTTGCTTTGAGGCGTCAGCGTTGGTTTTGAGTCCTGAGTAGGAGCCAAAGGTTTCTTTTCTGAACTCGTTTTTGGAGTTGCAGTATTTCCATCGGCCTTTACATCGGGCTCAGATACAGTATCCACATTAGTGTTGCCATTCTCTCCAGGACTTCCTTTTTGATCGGTTACAGGGGCTGCTTTGGTCCTCTTGCGGTTCAACATATCTTCTACAGATTTCGGTCGATCCTCCGGCTTCCATTGGAATCCTGGTAATACCTCTATTTCTTGGGTGACTAACCTAAATGGATAGACTTTTTGGTCTACTTTACGGATAGATACATAGTCAATTACTTTCTTGCCCTCCATCTTGACCTTAATACGGCTACTTCGGTCATGGAACATCTCTGTAATCGTATTAGTTTTGTCATTGGTGGTAAAGACCAAGTTTTCCGCATTCCCGTCAACGAAAAGGCGGTCGATATTATTATTGGCAAAGAAGGCCGTGATTTTCCTTCCCTTAAGCTGGTTGAATTTCAAAGTATCCAACACCGCATTCACCATAAATGCATTGTCCTTTAATAGGGCATTGTCCATTTTATTATTCTTGATCTGCATATAGATGGTGTCAGCATTGATCTGTGATCCCTCTGACCAGATCATCGGGGAGCCCATAAATCGGAACATGGAGTCTACCATACCATAATAAACAGAGTCTGCTACAGCTTGTAAGTCAGATTTGAATACCCGCACATTATAATAGGCCTTCACAATTCTGGTTCTTGCCGTATCGGCGTAGATTTCGGTCGAGTCCTTCAATAATGTATCAGCAGTTTGGGCGGACTGCAGAGCTTTCCGCATCAGGCTATCTTGTTCTTGTCCCGTTGGCATGACGGCATTTCTACGCAATACGCTATCGGCCTTGCTAGTGGCTTGGATGGTTGCGGCATCCACAGGCTTTGGTTTTGCTGCAGGTTTATTGGCAGGTTTCTTTGCTCCCTGTTTATTGTCCGCAGGTTCTTTTTTAACAGGGCCAACTTTCGTCAATTCCTTCGTTCCCACATTGCCAACTTCGGTAGAATCACCGGTTTCAAATAGATCAACCTGATCGATGTCGCCATAATCCACTTCCGTAGTATCTTCCAGTTGGCCACCATCCCTATCTAGCTTAAGGTCCAGGGGTTTATAATCCCTGACAAATATGACTTTAGAAAATAAGGTGTCCGCGGTCATATAAGCTGTATCAATTTTACTTGTCTGTCGGACTGGAGGAGGGGCTATACTATCGGTTTCCACCGGTTTTATTGCCGCGTTTTTTAATTCCTCTTGTTTTTCCTTCTCTGCTTCTTCTATTTTCTCGCGTTCCTTCTCTTCTGCCTTTTCAAGTCTTCTTAATTCTCTTCTGGATAGGTTTTCCCGGTTCACAGTATCCACCTGTACAGAGTCTTGGGAATTATCCGTTGAATCAGTCCTGACCACATATTTGATCAATGGCTTATCGGTCATCAGGATAGATTGGTCGCTCTCTAGGTATTTTCCGTATTCCCCGCTGGCATAGAATTTATCTAAGGTATCTACAAACAATACATTTCGAAAAGCTTCACCAATACCTTTGTCTCTATCGTAAAACAAACTGTCGCCTTTTAAGAACCGGCTACCTTCCGTATAAAGATTGTTCTTGTTGAATTTTGCAACTCCAAAAGCCGTATTGTAGGTTCCTTTTTCTGTGTAAAGTTTTTCGCCTTTTCTACCATTGATGGTCGTTGGGCCAAAGAAAAAAGCATCTCTGTACATGGTATTATACTGCATGGAGTCAGTATAGATAATGGTGCTTTCATTTCTTACAACGACTTTGTTGTTGAAATAGGCATCCTTGGTATTTTCAAAGTAGTAAGCCCTTTGGGAAGTGATGGTGTCACCTTGCCCAACAATCCTACCGCCACCGGTATATGTTCCTTGCTGGCTTCTTAGGTTGTAAGTCAGGTAGTTGGTGGTCAGTGTACTCTGGTCATCGACCATTTTCACGTTTTTGGTCAAAACGGCATGTTGTGAAGATGCATCGTAATGAAGATGTGTACCTTGGATTACAGTACCCGAAGGCTGGGTAATCACGATATTTCCATGAGCTTCAAAGAACTCATTTCCAATATCATCTTTATAAAGGTCACCACTATCAGCAGCCAAGGTCGAACCCTTGTGCTCATACACCGCGTTGTAACTCCTTAATATTTTCTGATTTATAAATCTACTGCTGGATGAAGATACCAAGCGCATGGGGGCATTGTCCGCGCCAGCATTCACGGGTGTAAACTCGTCCTGTGCATAGGCAGACAGGCATATCATGCTTATTAATAGTACTAATAGGTATCTCACAAGCGCAAAAATATAGAATTAATTAGCAAAAAATTGTTAAACAATAAATTTTAATGCCTCTAACACAAGATTATTTATAATCTGTAATTTTGGACTATGTCAGTTTCAGAAAGATTAAAACAGTTTATCATCGAAAAGGAACTCCTTGACAGGAATGATAAGATTCTCTTGGCCGTCAGTGGCGGAAAGGATTCCATGTTGATGGCTAGGTTGTTTCATGATTTAAAGATGAACTGCATAATAGCCCATTGTAATTTTCAATTGCGCGGAGAGGAATCTGACAAGGATGAGGCATTAGTCGTAGATTATGCAAAAGAATTAGGATATCCAGTTTTTGTAAAGAAATTTGATACGGAAGATTATGCCACTCAACATAAAGTCTCTATTCAAATGGCTGCTCGGGAACTGCGATATCAATGGTTTGAGGAATTGCGGATCGAAGAAACTTGTCAAAAGATTGCCGTTGCACAGCATGCCAATGACCATCTGGAAACCATGTTGTTTAATTTAACACGATCAACCGGAATCCAAGGGCTTCTAGGTATACAAGCTAAGCGAGGGCTTATTATTCGCCCTATCCTTTTTCTTTCGGCCAATGAAGTCGCTCTTGAAGTGCAAAGCCTACAAGTCCCCTATAGAGATGACCAGTCCAATTTCTCAACCAAATATGCGAGGAACAAAATAAGGTTGGAGATCATTCCTAAGTTTAAGGAGATCCAACCAGACTTTGAAGCTATCCTAGAACAGAACATCAAACATTTTGAGGAAAGCCAACGCTTTGTCCAGAATCAGGTGGACGCTATCCGAAAGCTCATGTTCCGAAATGAAGGAAATCAAATAAAGATCCGACTTGAGGCCCTGCAAGTCCATGCAAGCGACCCCTTTCTCATCTTTGAACTATTCAGGCCTTATAATTTCCAGAGAAATGTAACCGATGATCTCATCACAGTCCTTAATAGGGGAATGGGACAGATATTTGAATCATCTAGTCATGAACTTCTCTTGGATCGAGATGAGTTAATCCTTAGGGAAAAGGTCATTGACAGTCCATTTACTATAACCATTGAAAACCTTCATGCTAAGGTGAATTATAACCACAAGGGCTTTTTCATTGTCGAATCGCAAGGAATGGAAATTGAGCGAGATGAAAACCAAGTCCAAGTCGATGCGGATTTGATCAAGTTTCCATTGGTATTAAGGCCTTGGCAAATAGGAGATACCTTTAAACCCTTGGGGATGGAAGGTTCAAAAAAGCTAAGTGATTATTTCATCCAGAAAAAGCTGAACCGCTTTCAAAAGGAGGAAGTCCCAATTTTGGTCAATGCCGATGGGCAATTGATTTGGATAGTGGGTATGCGCTTAGATAATCGCTTTAAAGTGACAGAAAATACAAAGAAAGTACTTACTTTAGTATACAAATAGCAAATATGGAAGAAGAACAAATCTTATTTCAAGAAAAACAATATCTAGGAAGGGATTGGACTTGGATTAGCGTACGATTGATCTTAGCATTGTTTTGCTTTGTTGCCTATTACATCAACTGGGAACATGTTGTCTCTCAACAACTGTTCTTTATCGTGGGGGTAGGAATCCTGATCGTTTCCATCATCATGCTCTACATGGTCAGTTATCGGACCACAGTTACCAAGACTCATATCATCTTAAGCGGACTCTGGACCACCAGTTTGGTGAAGATCGATCTTAACTCCATCAAGAAGATTGAAAAGGATAGGTATTCCACCTTCTTTTTTAACAACCCCGTTTATAACCTGCACAAGAATGGCAAAATCAGATTCTATTCAGGTGGTAAGGAAGCATTATGGCTTACAGATAACGACGGATTGGTTTATGTAATTGGTTCACAGCATCCTACCCAGCTTCTTCAGGCTGTTTTGAAAGCTAAAGCAGAAAAGTAAAAAAATGTTAACTGAGATTTACTTGACAATCTCTTAAACTTTCATTTCGATTATTTGTTAAATTTGATGAAAAGCATTTAAAAATGACATTTATATATTTCCTTATATCAGCAGTTATATTTTACTACCTATTTAAAATTGGTGTGCGTCTTCTGATGCCTTTCTTTATGAAGAAGGTGGCAGAGAAAATCATGAATGGCGCTCAAGGACAATATGCTAATCAAGGTCCAAATCAACAAAACTATAACGATCCTTTTTCACAGTTTAAGCAACAGCAACGTCCTGACGGAAAAGTTCGTGTGGAATATACTCCTCCGAAAGAAAACAATTCCAGAAAAGGTACGGAAACTGCAGGTGAGTTTATTGACTTTGAAGAGGTAAAATAAAGCATAGCCCGACGAAAAAGCATATCTTTGTGTTGCTATGTGGCTAAAACATCTATCCGTTTTAAATTTTAAGAACTACACTGAATCTTCATTAGATTTTCTGCCAGACACCAATGCCTTTACAGGGCAGAATGGTTCGGGGAAGACTAATCTATTGGATGCTATTCACTATCTATCACTTTGCAAATCCTATTTTAATCCCATTGACTCCCAGCATATCAAAAAAGGAGAGGATTGGTTTATGGTACAAGGGCAATTTGATAAGGAAACCGTATTGGATGCCGTTTCCTGTAGCATCAAAAGAAATCAGAAAAAGCAGTTCAAGAAGAACAAAAAAGAATACGGGCGTTTAGCCGATCATATTGGGCAGTTCCCTTTGGTCATGATCTCACCGAATGATAGCTTTATTATCATGGATGGGAGTGAGGAGCGAAGGAAGTTTGTCGATAATGTGATATCGCAAACCGACAATCAATACCTTGACATCCTGATTACCTACAACAGGATTCTATTGAACCGCAATATCATCCTAAAGAACATCCGTGAAACTGGCGTTTTTGACAAAGGACTACTTGAAGTTCTCAACCTACAGCTCGTGGAAGCCGGGGAAAAGATATTTTCACGCAGGCAGAAGTTTATGGAGGAGTTCCTTCCGGAATTTCGTCGCTACTATCAATTTCTTTCCGATGATGTCGAGCAGGTAGACCTAGTCTATGAATCTCAACTTCAAGACCAAGATTTCTTGGATCTTCTCAACAAGCATTTGGAAAAGGATAGGGCTTTGGAGCGCACGACTGTCGGGATTCACAAAGACGATCTACAGTTTAGCATCCATGAAGGGATGCCATTAAAGAAGTTTGGCTCCCAAGGGCAGCAAAAGTCTTTCTTGATCGCTCTGAAGTTAGCTCAATATGCTTTTCTGAAAAACAGGAAGCAATATAAGCCCCTCCTGTTGCTGGACGATATCTTTGATAAGCTGGATGAACAGCGGACCAAAAAACTGATGCAATTGGTGTCTGAAGACGAATTTGGACAGATCTTCCTGACTGATACGGACTCCGACAGAATAAGGAAAATATTTCAAGAAATAGGAAAGCCAATTCGTATCTTTGACATACAAGGAGGTCAGATCAATGGCGAAGTATAATGATGATGCATTTAGGAGAAGTGATGATGTAACCATCAAACAAGCAGTGGAGAAGTTATTGGATGTATACCGTCTCAGACGTAAATTCGATGAAACCTCAATTGTTACCGCCTGGCCTGAGCTTATTGGAAGTGCAATCGCCAACCGAACCCAACAGATTTATATTAGAGATAAGAAATTGTTTGTACGCGTAGAATCAGCGGTCATCAAGAATGAACTGGCCATGATGCGCAGACAGATTATCGGACGTGTCAATGAATACGTTGGAAAGGTGGTCATCGAAGAGTTCGTTATTCTTTAAGGCTTTTTACTCTTTATCTATAATATGAAATATTACCTGTCAGCATTGACAGGCTTTATCATCTGGGGAACATTCGCCTTGGTCTTGAAGCCTCTCAGTGACTATGGAGCCCTCGATATATTAATCCACCGTGTCCTATTTGCTTCAGTCTGCATACTATTGGCCTGTTTTATCTTCCGAAGAAAACAGACCCTAGCCAGTATACAATACCTTAAAACCAGCAATTCCACAGAAAGAAAACAACTCCTTGTCAATGTACTGGCAAGTGCCGTCCTCTTGGGGATGAACTGGTTCCTGTTTATTTATGTGATGAATGCAGTCAGCGTCAATGCAACTTCCTTGGCCTATCTCATTTGCCCCATATTGACAACCGTATTGGCCAGTATTTTCCTCAAGGAACGACTCAACAAAGGACAATGGTTTGCTGTAGGCCTCAGCATCGTTAGTTGTATCCTATTGGCTTATGGGCATTTTCTTGACCTTTTCTATAGCTTCATCATCGCACTTTCCTATGCAGGCTATCTTGTCCTTCAAAAGAATAAATTCAAGCTTGATAAATTCTTTACCCTGACCATCCATATTTTGGTCAGCACTATTTTATTGCTGCCAATCCTTTATGTTGTGGACAGCTCCGTTCCCAAGACCGATGAGTTTTATACCTATATCCTCATCATTGCCATTGGATATACCATTATTCCACTGTTCTTGAATATCTATGCCCTGAAGGGGCTAGACTCCTCTGTAGTGGGTATATTGCTGTACCTTAACCCGATCATCAGTTTCTTTCTGGCAGTTCTATATTACAAGGAGTCTATCAACACGGCCCAAATCATAGCCTTTGGGATGATATTTATAGCTGTAGTCATTTTTAATATTGCCTATATTTATGAAAGAAGACGTCAGACTCAACTTAAAATGGAAGGCTCATGAAATTTAAACAGCAGTTATTACAGATGTTCGAACTCTCTGATGAACAAGCCGAATTGATTATCTCCAGGTTTGTCCCCGAGGAGCTCAGTAAGAATGAATTGTTCCTGGAAACAGGAAAATCCTGTAAAAAGCTGAGTTTTATCGAAGAGGGTATCTGTAGGGTTTTCAAATGGACAGATAGCAAGGAAGTGACGCAATGGATCGGAGGTGATGGCTATTTTATCACGGATTTAGCTTCCTTCTTTTTCGACAACCCTTCCAACTGGTCGATTGAAGCATTGACACCTACCAAGCTATGGACCTTAAATAAGTCAGATTACCTCGATATACAGCAGTCCATACCCAATTGGAATGTGATCGAAAAAAGATTCATCGCGAAATGTTTTATGCAGATCGAGCATCGGGTATTCGATTTTATAGCTTTATCTGCCGAAGAACGCTATCAAAAGTATTTTGAACAGAATAAACAACTGTTCAATCAGGTTCCCTTACAATACATTGCCTCTGTATTGGGCATGAGCCCAGAAACCTTAAGCCGCATCCGGAATAAATTATCTTCTTGATAAATGTCAAGTGCTTCTGACTACCCCAAGGCTAACTTTGAGGTATGAAAGAACAGATAGAATCACAGATTATCATAAATGCTCCTGCAGAAGCTGTATGGGCTATATTGGCCGATTTCAAAGCTTATCCGGAATGGAGTCCTAGCATCGCTGAATTTTATGGAACCCCTCAAGTTGGCAAACGGACCCAGGTCCTGCTGACCCAACCAGGTGGTACCAGCATGAAAATGAATCCTATCTTTTTAAAGATAGAAAGCAATCAGGAACTTCGTTGGAAAGGAAAGCTTTTTATCAATGGGTTATTTGATGGCGAGCATTATTTTATCCTGAATAGGATTTCAAACGATCAAACACAGCTTATCCAAGGGGAAAAGTTTTCAGGCATACTGGTGTCACTCTTCAGGAAAATGATTCATGGAAATACCAAGAAGGGCTTTGAACTCTTCAATGCCGCCATTAAAGAAAGGGTGGAGTCTAGGCTATAGATATTGTTCTAGATCTCCTTTACCTTCACGGATGATTTCAAAGTCGCCTGAGGTCACATCAACAACTGTCGAAGGAACGTTGTCGCCATACCCACCGTCGATTACTAAATCTACCTTTTCCTCGAATTTCTCATAGATCAATTCAGGGTCGGTAGAATATTCGATGATCTCATCATCGTCATGGATGGAAGTAGTGACGATTGGGTTACCCAATTCCTTGACGATATCACGGACAATATTGTTGTCCGGAACACGGATACCTACAGTTTTCTTTTTAGAGCTCAACAGCTTAGGGACTTGGGAGCTCGCATTGAAGATAAAGGTAAATGGACCAGGCAATGCTTTTTTCAATACCCTAAAAACGGTGGTGTCAAAAGGTTTGGTATATTGAGAAATATCTGTCAGGTCATAACAGATAAAGGAAAGGTTAGCCTTGTCCGGTTTCAGTCCGCGGATAGAGCACACGCGCTCTATGGCCTTCTGGTTTGTAATGTCGCAACCAATACCATATACCGTATCTGTTGGATAGATAATCACGCCTCCTTTTCTTAATATCTCCACAGCCTCTTCGATAGCCTTTGGATTCGGATTGTCATTGTAGATTTTTAGTAACATGGATTAGTTTATTAAATTGTTTCAATATTACTGAATAAACAAAAACCGTCAAAATAATGTTTGTTTTGACGGTTTTTTAAATTTATCTAGTTTTTAAAACTCTGCGTTATTTGGTGTTCTTGGGAAAGGAATGACATCACGGATATTGGTCATTCCAGTGGTAAATAATACCAACCTTTCAAATCCAACTCCAAAGCCAGAGTGAGGAACCGAGCCAAAACGGCGGGTATCCAAGAACCACTCCATCTCTTCTGTAGGAATTCCAACCTCACCCATTCTGGTGATCAGTTTCTCCAAGTTTTCTTCACGTTGTGAACCGCCAACCATTTCACCGATTCCTGGGAACAAGATATCCATGGCGCGAACGGTTTGTCTTCCGTTAGCATCTACTGGGTTCTGTTTCATGTAGAAAGATTTGATCTCTCTTGGGTAATCAGTAAGGATGACAGGTTTTTTGAAATGCTTTTCAACCAAGAAACGCTCATGCTCCGACTGTAGATCGGCACCCCAACTTTCTATCAGGTATTTGAATTGTTTCTTCTGGTTAGGCTTGCTTCTCAACAAGATCTCGATGGCTTCCGTGTAAGTCACGCGCTCAAAATCATTGTTGATGACAAAGTTTAGTTTCTCGATCAGGTTCAATTCAGAGCGTTCGTTCTGAGGTTTAGATTTCTCTTCCTCCAATAAACGGTTGTTCAAGAATTCAATCTCTTCCGGACACTGCACCAAGGCATAACGGATAACATATTTCAATAGATCTTCAGCAAGATCCATGTTGTCTTCCAATTCATAGAAAGCCATTTCCGGCTCGATCATCCAGAATTCAGCCAAGTGACGTGTCGTATTGGAGTTTTCAGCTCTAAAAGTAGGGCCGAAGGTATAGATATTTCCAAAAGCCAATGCCGCCAACTCACCTTCAAGCTGTCCAGAAACAGTCAGGTTAGTAGATTTTCCGAAGAAATCTTCTTTAAAATCGACATCACCGTTTTCTGTACGTGGAATATTGTTCAGGTCCAAAGTTGTAACACGGAACATTTCCCCAGCACCTTCAGCATCCGAACCTGTAATGATTGGCGTATGCATATAAACGAAGTCACGTTCTTGGAAGAACTTGTTCACTGCAAATGCCAGGGCATTACGTACTTTGAAGATGGCGTTGAAAGTTCCGGTACGGAAACGCAAATGTGCAATCTCACGAAGGAATTCCAAGCTGTGTTTCTTCGGTTGCAAAGGGAATTTTTCAGGATCCGAGTCTCCAATGATAGAAACATCGGTTGCTTTGATCTCTACTTTCTGTCCTTTACCCAATGATTCTACCAAATTTCCTTTTACACGCACAGCCGCACCGGTAGTAATCCTTTTTAGGATTGCATCCGATGTGTTTTCAAAATCAATGACCGCTTGAATATTATTGATTGAAGATCCGTCATTGATAGCTATAAATTGATTGTTACGGAAGGTACGAACCCACCCTTTAACAATAACTTCTTTTCCGAAATCCTCTGATTTTAATAATTCTTTAATTCGTGTATGTTCCATTTTGTAGAAAAAATATTTTAATGGTCGCTTTATAGGCTTACAAAAATAGCCAAATAATTGATTTATGGTCTATTTTACCCAGCCTTTTTCAATAACTTCTTTTGCATGGTAGGTCAAGATCGATGTCGCTCCTGCTCGCTTGAAACTCATCAGGGTTTCCAAGATAACCTGCTCGCTCAACCAACCATTTGCGATGGCAGCTTTCAGCATGGCATATTCACCGGAAACATTGTAAGCTGCAATCGGTAGGTCAAAATTATCGCTCAACAACTTGATGACGTCCAAATATGGCAATCCTGGCTTTACCATCAAGAAGTCAGCTCCCTCTTGGGTATCCAACTGAGCTTCGATCAAGGCCTCCTTGCTGTTTGCAGGGTTCATCTGATAGGTTTTTTTATCGCCTTTTTTAGGGGCAGAACCTAAGGCATCACGGAAAGGACCATAATATGCCGATGCATATTTTGCCGTATAGGACATCAATGACACATTGCTGAATCCATTCTCGTCCAAAATATTACGTAGGTAACCAATTCTTCCGTCCATCATATCCGATGGAGCAATGATATCAGCACCACTTTCTGCATGTGCCAACGCCATTTTACCCAATACTTCTAAAGTTTCGTCGTTCAGGATCTCTCCATTTTCAACAATCCCATCATGACCATCAGAACTATAAGGGTCCATCGCCACATCGGTAACTACACAAGCTTCAGGGAAATTTTTCTTAACCGCTTCAATAGCTTTTAAGTATAATGTGCCTTTTCTGTAGCTTTCTGTAGCATATTTATCTTTTAGGGATTCTTCCACAGCTGGGAATAGATCGAAGGCTTTCAAGCCTAAATTCATACAGCTTTCTACCTCACGCAATAAATTATCGATCGAATAGCGGTAGATACCAGGCATGGAGGATACTTCAACTTTTTGGTTGTCTCCATCTACAATAAACAATGGGAAAATCAAGTTGGCAGCAAACAGATGGTTCTCTTGAACCATGTCGCGGATTACAGCTGATTTTCTGTTTCTTCTAGGACGGTGTAACATGTTTTTGTTTTTTTTATGTAAGAGCGAAGGGGGATAATTCCCCCTTCGCTATATTTTTTCTAATAATCCAATCCGAATACAGCTTCCGCCAATCCAATTTCGTCTGGCGTGAATGGAAGGGTATATTTTAAGCCTAATGCTTCAATAGCTTTGGCTGTAGAATAACCGATACAGATAATCTTTTGATCAGGATCCGCCAAGTTCTCCCGGAAATAAGCTTCCACATTGCTTGGGCTGGTAAAGATCAATACTTGGGCATTGCTCTTATCCACTTCTTCTTCGATTACCGATTCATAGATTGGCATATCGATGATTTTGGTATTTTCAGTCAATGCTTTCTGGATCGTTTGCAAAGAACCTTCAGCGCGTGGGATCAATACGGTCTGACCATCCACCAACTTCGCAAACTCCTGTGCTATTCCTTCCGTATCGATACCTAAGTTATCACCTGAAAAATCAGCAATACGGTTGAATTTGCGCAAAGTATCTTCCGAACCTCTTCCTAAGACACCGATCTTTGTTTTCTTCAGGATCCAAGGTTCCAATTTGAAGAAATGTTCAATGGCATTTTTGGAATTGAAGAAGATCCAATCTGCTCGCTTCAAAATGAAGGAATCTAATTTATTGATGGTAGGGAAAATGCGGATCAATGATCTGGCGTCTACCTGAATATCATGTTTCTTAAGGAAACGGGCTAAATACGAATTTTCAGCAAGATCCCTGGTGATAAATACCGAAGAAGGTAATTTTCTGTCCTTTTGGTATTTTGCGAAAATCTTCTCTGCCATTCCCTCTGTCGTCTCAGACTCCAAGAACACACGGTCAGGAAAGTCTTCGTTGGTATCAGCAATGGAAGTCCATGATTGGAATACGCCATCTTTCTTACGGCAATAGCTGCCTAGAGGTGCATGACAACCTGCATCGAACAAATTCAAAACTTTACGTTCTACTGAAATAGCTTCAGCTACCTCATTATCGTTGATCTGTTGTAAGATGTCAAACAGTTCTTGGTCACTTTCACGAATCTGTATGGCCAATACCCCTTGTGCAGGAGCAGGTACAACTTCTACAGGTGCGATCTCCTCCAAATGGAAATCCGAAAGCTCCATGTTGATCCTTGCAATCCCAGCCTTAGCCAATACAATGGCATCATATTTCTCATCACGTAATTTCTGAACACGTGTTTGAAGGTTTCCACGAAGATCTTCAAATTCGAGGTCCGGACGTAGAGATAGGAGTTGTGCTTTTCTTCTGTTAGAAGAGGTTCCAACCGATGCATTATGTTTTAAGGAAAGACGCTTGGTGATATCGACACAATCTTTGTGTATAATCAATAATTCCGATGGGTCTTCACGTTCTGAAACTGCCGCAATGATCAATCCTGGAGGATTTACCGTGGGTAAATCTTTATGTGAATGAACTGCCAGATCAATTTGGCCAGACAACAATTCTTCTTCTAACTCTTTTGTGAAGAATCCTTTTCCTTCAAGTTTGTCTAGTCTTAAATGCTGAACAATATCCCCTTGGGTTTTGATGATTTTTAATTCAGCTTCGATTGATATTTCGGCTAATCGATCCTTTACAAAGTTTGCTTGCCATAGTGCCAATTCACTTCCACGGGTACCGATAATTAGTTTTCTGTTCACGTTCAAAGATTTACAAATGAATAATCCGGAGGCAAATTTAAGGAAATAGCCTCTTAATTCTGATGATTTAATGTCAGAATCAGAATATTTTTAAGAAAATTTAATATTAATTGCTTTCTGATTCGGCAGATTTAACCAAGATCTCTTTCGCCATCACCATAGGAACTTTGATATATTTCTTTTCCATATAGTTGATGACCTTATTCAGCACTTCACGTGCTTGTGGGTCCAGTTGCTCAACTTCATTGGCAAATACTTCCGATAAAGCCATGGCTTTGATTTCCTTGATTTTCTCAGGAACCTCCTTCATAGCAACCTCAACGCGACGTTGTTTCAGGATCGGTAAGAATTCTTTGATGTTTTGCTCAATGATTTTTTCAGCATTATCCAGCTCTGCATAACGCTCTTGGATATTCTTCTCCGCGATCTGTTGCAAGCTGCTTACTTCGATGTAGTGGATTTGGTGTTTTGCAATCACAGCTGCATCAATATCATTTGGAATGGCTAAGTCAACAATTACCTTTTTATCCTCCTCACCATTCAATAAAGACTCGTAAAGATCTTCGTGGATAATGGCTTCAGGGGCACCCGTACAGGTAATCATCATATCAAATCCCTTTTTGTAATTCTTCAATTCGCTCAAAGGATAAACAGGCGCCTGCAATTCTTCAGCTAATGCCTGCGCATTGGCAACTGTTCTATTGAAAATAGTGAAATTACTGTACTTATGTTTTTTAAGGTATTTTGCTAAATTTTGGTTGGTCTCCCCAGATCCAATGACCAGGATCCTAGGGTTGTCCTTTAATTTCACCTCACGAAGCTTGCGATAAGCTAGGGATACTACCGAAATAGGATTGCGTGAAATGTTGGTGTAGGTATAGACTTCTTTTGCGGTTTTTACCAAGCGGTCCATCATCAGTCTCAGGAAATCTCCCGTAAACCCCGCCGCTTTACAACGGTCGTAAGCACGACGGATCTGAGCTAGGATTTCTTTTTCGCCAACTACCAAACTCTCCATGGAACATGAAGTGCGGAATAGGTGGTTCAAGGCGTCAAGACCTGAATATCTGTTGACCTGTCCCAAGTAACATTGCATACGCTCCGCTGGAACACAGAAATTCATGCTGTCTAAAAACTGCACTACAAAATCATCGTTCAACTCATGCGCTCCATAGAACACAAATTCCACACGGTTACAAGTACCGATATAGAATATCTCAGGAATGTCTAAATTGTTTTTTAGGTTAATAAGGCGGCTATCCAATTCTTCATTGCATATCACCAGATTCCCCAAATCTTTTAGATCGACATGTTTATGGGTAAACGCTATAACTTTTAAATTCTTCAAAGCCTAATTATTTCTCCAATAATTTTGTACTGCAAATGTAGATTAAAACAGCGTTGCTATTGTCAAGAATGTGTCAATACAGTTAATTTAGAACGATTATAAATAGTGTTAAAAACATGTTAACAATCTGATGTACAGTGTTATAGGTTTGTTAAAGCGCTAATATTGTGATGACAATCATTTCTAATGCGGATAATAAATGACATTAATTACAGTTTATACTTAACGATTATCGATAAATCATGCATTTTTTCTGCCTTTATTCAGTTTAAATCCCAAATTTTCTTTCCTAAATCCCGTCAAATGTTCATCTTTGAACTATAATTTTTATCATGAGAAGTTTAAACAAACCTTTGGCATTAATAGGATTTTTTGTGGTGTTTTTTTCTGCAATATTCTGCCCATTCCTGAAAGTTCCACTGCAGGCAAATTGGAATCTTTATCAAGTTGATACCGCCTTGTTCATGATCACAAATGGTTTGCTTGGCCTATGTGTCCTGCTTTTCTTTATGCGTAAATTAAGTCCCTTCCGGATTGCTGCCTGGGTGCTCATTGGATGGATAGTCCTTTCTTTTATATTGGTGTTTTTCCAGATCAACAATTACCTCGGCCTAAAATTAATCGATGGGCTTCTTTCCAAAACCCTTAATATCAAATGGGGCTGGGGAGTGTTGCTGTTCGGAGCCTTGTTGATTCTGTTTTCTGTAGGGAAGAAGAATCATAAGACAGTGGAAGATAGACAGTAGACATAAGACAGTAGACATAAGAATTTTTCATTCGCCTACCTGAATGGCATTGAATAGGTAAGATTTATTATTAGGCTTGAACGGATCAAGATCTTAGACCGAATAGGGGATAGAACCCCCAGCAGGGGATGAAATCTTTTTCTGCACATCTTCTTTTTGAAGGAAAATAGTTCGTTCGCTGTGCTCACGATGACAAAATCCTCGTAAAAAAAGAAATAGATTCTTCACTTCGCTCTGAATCCCTCTTATTACATTTCCAATTCTGAACGAATAGTAAAGAAACTGTACGGTTCACTAACCCTAGATTTTATCCCCCTTTATCGAAGGTAAAGAAACTGTACGTTGATATAAATCTTATCCTTTTTACCATTAAATCAGCATTTTTCAGAGAGTCTTCCTTTGTGCCAATTACAAGTTTGGTAGAATTGTGGTTCTAACCATTCATGCCCAGATTTATTTACCAGAAGATATTTCTAATCGCCATAAATCCCCAGCGGGGATGAATTATTTTAGCATGAAGGTATTGAACAATATAGGGTTAATGCAAAAACGATGTTCGATTAATCGAACATCGTTTTTGCGCTATCTCTAGGTTAACGCGCCATGTCTGCTAAAATAATGGAACCCCAAAAGGGGTTATATCTCTAAAATTAAAAAAATGGTTTACTGGCTAGTATGTTACGGACGTATGCAATACGCTCCTGTCAGATATGCCGAATATATACGGGAATTTTGATCTTGGTCTATCCTCCCATCCCTTCAATCCTGGTTCAACCCATTCGATATTCCCCTTCAACGACATAGGATAATGAATCAACCCCCTCTAATGCGCGAGGGTCTTATGTCTGATGTCTGATGTCTGATATCTATTGTCTCCTGTCTACCCCGGCCTATGCGAGATAAAATGCTGTTTCAATTTATCTAGCCCAATATTTTCCTCCACTTTGTCCAGTTCATAGATCCATGCCTTTTCTGGCAAAACTTCCAGATTCTCTTTTGAATTGATCAGATCAAGGGGTTTTACCTTGATTGACTTTTCGATGGGAGGGAACGCGTTGTGTTGTCTTCTCGAGGTCCTTAAGATCTGGAATTCCAGATTAGGCCATTTGTTGATGGCGGAGAAATTGCCTGTATAGAACTGGTTATATTCACGTGCAGGAACGATATTGGCGAATATCCCTGTTCTTTTGTTTCCTACAGATTCAGATACTGTAACCAACAATTCAAAGGAAGTCTCATTGACAAGAAAGAATTTGACCAATCCTTCGTTCTGTTCACCGGTCAGGGCTAAGTATATGCCCTTTTCGATAAATTTCCCCGTCTGAACCACCTGGGTTGGTTCCTCATCCTCCTCCATACGCATGTTGCCATGGACTAGTGTGATCTTATCTTGCATCACCGGAATCTCAAAGCCAGTGTCATCCGTCACCCCAACAAGTCCGTTGCTCAAAAAAGCGGTAATATGGCCTTCAATGGGTTCATCTACAAACCTGACTAAATCTCCTATTTTAAATTTCATCGTAAACTCTCAATAATATTAACAAAATTATGAATATCCTTTAAATCATTATAAAGGTGTATTCCTATCCTAATCCCGGTTCCACGGGGAAAACATTTCACGCCCATGTTCATCAGGTTTGGGTAAAGCTCCTGAGGGAGCTGCACATTTATCAAGGAAGAACGAACCGAGCGCTCTGCTATATAAGGTAGGATCAAATCCCTTTCCAATAACAGTCGGTATGCCTCATCCGATAGCTCCTTGATGTGTTGCTGTATATTTTCTAATCCTTGTGCTTTCAAGAAAGTTAGACTGCTCTTCAAAGTTCCATGGCTTAGGGTATCCTGATGACCAGGTTCAAAAAAGGTATCCAAGATGCTCTTGTGTTTCCACATTGCAACCTCAGGCAGTGGAACCTCAGCTTTCAGGTCTTCCAGCATCAGTTTCAAGCCATCGCTGATCAGCATAAAACCATTCCCAAATCCTGACAAGAGCCATTTATAACCAGAAGCCCCCAAGGCATCAATCCCCGAATCCTGAAAATTAAAAGGACCTGTTCCTAAAAATTGGGTACCATCAGCAATGATCCAGAGATTAGGGTATTCAGCCTTTATCCTTTTGATAAAATCTAAGTCTATCATCAGTCCTGATATGTACTGCACCAAGCTCAGGGTCAAAACGTCCGGATTGTGCTTCTCAATAGCTTTTTGAAGCTCATCGTCCACATTCGCCGATACAGCAACAGAGGTATGTTTCAATTTTCTGTTGACTATGGGATATTGTAGGGATGGGTATTCATCTTCCAGGACCAAATAGCTCAGGTCCTTGGGCAGCAGGTCCACCAAGGTGGAAAATCCAAATGAGAAATTAGGGGTCAAGAAGGTGTTCGCTGCTTTTGTTCCGAAAAAATCCGCAACGGTCTCCCGAACTCCATTGATAAACTCCGGCTGTTCATCCCTTAGATTAGAATTGATATCAAAGAATTCCTGCTCCCAGGTCTTCCTCCAATCCAAGGTTACCTTCGGCAACAATCCATTGCCAGGTGTGTTGAGATAAACAACATCATTTGGAAGGTTAAAGTGTTCCTTCAAAGTCATAAGGCAAAATTTCTTGTTCGTCTAGAATGGATAAATATTCATGTTGACTGATCATTTCTGCCCCCATTTTGCGCAAATGATCTGAGGGGATCTGACAATCGATTAATTCAAGCCCAAAATTTTTAGCTAAGTGAAATAATGCAACCTTTGATGCGTTTGGGGCCAAGGAGAACATACTCTCTCCGCAGAAAACATGGCCAATTTTTACGCCATATAGTCCACCCACCAAAGTATCATCTTGCCAAACTTCCACGCTATGTGCATAGCCTTCTTCATGCAACTGTAGATAGGCTTTCTGCATATCTGAAACGATCCAGGTCCCATCCTGATCCTTTCTAGGGATATCGGCACAGGTCTCGATGACAGCTTTAAAATCCGTATCAAAGCTAACTTTAAATCTGTTTGACCTGATGACCTGCTTCAAGCTTTTGGAAACCTTCATTTCTGAAGGCCTTAAAACAAACCTTTCCAATGGTGCATACCATAAAATTGGACTGTCCTCATTGTACCATGGAAAGATGCCGTTTTCATACGCCAACATCAATCTATCAACACTGAGGTCGCCACCAATTGCCAGAAGTCCGTCTTCATCGGCTCGGGAAGGGTGGGGGAAAACCAATCTGTTTTCATCCAACAAGTACGGCATGCTATAGCGATTTGCCTATTCAGGCTGTCTTGGTTCCTTGCTGATCTCATCAAAGATCTTGTCCATATGTTCAACGTATTCGTTGGTATCATCTAGGAAGAATTCCAACTGTGGAACGATGCGGGCTTGGTTCTTGATCCGTGCTCCCAATTTATAGCGTATCTCGTTAGTCTTTGATTTGATGCTATCGATGTCTGCCTTGGCAGTTTTGGTGTTCAAGAAGCTCAAATAAACCCTAGCTATGGCCAAGTCAGGAGTGACACGTACCCTGGTAACGGTAATAAAAGCACCGGGAGCCCAAGAGTTGCCCTCACGTTGAAACATTTCTGCAAGATCTTGTTGTATTACTCCAGCAAATCGTTGTTGTCTTTTACTTTCTGTTCCCATCTTTTGATTTGATTGCGGAAAGCTGCATTGCATTTCCTCTTACAAATATAGGGCTTTTCTATAAACTAGTATATGTTTGGAAGAACCTTTGGCGATCAAGCGAAGGAGGTGTTTTGAGTGCTATTTTTGAACCAGGATGTGGCTCGACTCCGCTCGCCAACCGGGGATGGGAGGATCTTTTGAAAGCATTCCAAGGCCAATCCCATCGCACAGGGCAACGGCATTCTAATCATTTTTCCGCTACTGGAAATGAGCCGGAGACTAAAGGGCTTCCCGCGGAAAGATCTTGTTTGTTTTGAGAAACCCACAGCGTGGATGAAATATTTGTAGAATTTGATTGATTGAATTGGCCAACCCTTAGCGGAGGTGAAATGTTTTTTAATAGGTCTTTCGGGTCACCCTGAGGGTATCCTGAAGGGTCTCGGAACTTTCCACAATCATTTGAAATAGTTTCCTCATCTTTCGATTACGGAATAACAGCGGCTCTAAATAAAATTAAAAAATAGATTCTTCGCGTTGCTCTGAACCCCTCTTTAGCGTATTTCCATTTCTGAACATCTCGTGAAGAATCTGAACGGTTCTTCTTCCTAAAGCCTTGTCATCCCTTGCCGAAGGTAAAGGAGCTGTAAGCCAACACAATACATGATGTTTTTGATTTTGAAATCTTGCATGATGAGATACTTCGGATGAACCTCAGCATGAAAAAAAACCTTAACTTGTCGACGTAGTCCAGCGGGAATGAAATCAATGAGGAAAGATGGACTGTAAACGGCCAACCCTAACGGGGCTGGAATATTTTTCAGCAAATCTTCCAGCTTGGAAGAAAGGTAGAAGATATATTTGAGCCATCATATTGACCTCATTCGAGACACATTCCGAAATTTCGCAAAATGTACCGTATCCAGTCCATGGATTTCCCGAATATGTCTCGAATGAAAGCAAGTTTTCACCCGAATATTGCATTCGAAAATATTGGCGAAAAAAGGCATAAAAAAAGACTTGTCGTGGGCATGGTGACAAGTCTTTAATCAAAATTAGTTTATAATTGGATAGAATAATTCTTTTCGTAGTTTTAAGACTTTCCGGTCTATCATGTTTAGTAATTTGTAGTTGGCTATTAAACGTGAGTGGAAGCTCACTTATTAATATCATTCATTCCCCTTTACATCACAAACATAGAGCTTTAATTACGATGTGACAAGATGTTTTTTAAAAAAAAGTAAGTGATTACTTAATTGACAAAAGCTATTTTTTGTCCTATTTCTTCATGATTTATTCATCGTTTCTTAATAAATTAAATTCAAAAATTGTGAACCTATCGAAAGATAAATGCTTGTTTTTTAGTGTGCTAAAACGGAAAAGCTTTAACAAAATTTAACATTTTGTTTTTGGAGGAAATCCTAGCGATGTTGTTCAAAAATTAACCAAAAATGCACAGAAAATTCATGCATTTTCCTAAAAAAATTATTGAATGTCAAAAAAAATAATTGGCTGAAATGGATAAATGATTGTAATAATTCTGGAAATTACTAATCAGGCCAGTCCCTTGTTGCCTTGCATTTTCCCTATATATTGGTACTTTTGTTCGACAAGATTTTGAACATGAAGATTTGGCAAAAAAATATTGATGTAGATTCCTTTGTGGAAACCTTTACCGTAGGACAAGACCGTGAAATGGACATGAACCTGGCAGCCGCCGATGTTCTTGGTTCTTTGGCCCATACCAAAATGCTGAACAGCATTGGATTGATGACCGACCAAGACTTGGAGGATGTGCAAAAAGAACTCAAGAATATCTACAGAGAAATTTTGGCCGGAAATTTCAAAATTGAGGACAGCGTCGAAGATGTGCATTCCCAAGTAGAAATGATGCTGACCGAACGCATCGGTGAGGCCGGGAAAAAGATTCATTCTGGCCGTTCCAGAAATGACCAAGTCTTAGTGGACCTAAAATTATATTTCAGGTCTGAAATCGAGAGCATCTTTAAGAATACGGAAGAACTGTTCGATCAGTTGATCAGCCTAAGCAATCAATACAAATCGGTACTGATGCCGGGCTATACGCACCTTCAGATTGCCATGCCATCTTCCTTTGGGTTATGGTTTGGAGCCTATGCAGAAAGCCTAGTGGATGATCTGCAACTGTTGAAAGCGGCTTGGAATGTCTGCAACAAAAACCCATTGGGTTCAGCGGCGGGCTATGGCTCATCTTTTCCCTTGAACAGAACGATGACGACCAACTTGCTTGGCTTTGAGGACCTTAACTACAATGTGGTCTATGCTCAGATGGGCAGGGGGAAAACCGAACGGATCTTGGCACAGGCCATGAGTTCGATTGCAGCGACCTTGGCAAAATTTGCCATGGATGTTACCCTTTTTATCAATCAGAATTTTGGGTTTATCTCCTTTCCGGCACACCTGACAACAGGTTCTTCTATTATGCCACACAAAAAGAATCCCGATGTGTTCGAATTGATCCGCTCGCGTTGCAATAAGATCCAGGCATTGCCAAATGAAATTGCCATGATGACCACCAACCTTCCCGTTGGATACCATCGTGACCTGCAGCTGTTAAAAGAAAACCTTTTTCCTGCATTCCAATCCCTGAATGATTGCTTGGCTATCGCTAAATATATGTTGGAGAATATTTCGATCAAGGATAATATCCTGGATGATCCGAAATATGATTATTTATTCTCGGTTGAAGTCGTAAATAATGAAGTGTTGAACGGAGTTCCGTTCCGCGAAGCCTACCGCAAAATCGGTCTGGATATCGAAGAAGGAAAATTCCAGCCAGCAAAAGAAGTTAACCATACCCATGAAGGAAGTATCGGCAACCTTTGCAATGACCAGATCCAAAGAATGTTTGAAGAAGTGAAAGCTGATTTTGGCTTTGAAAAAGTAGATGCTGCCTTGGAAAGCCTTTTGGCGCAGTAAATAAGAGACATAAGACACAAGCCATAAGACATTAGACCTGAACAGGTTTAATGTCTTTTTTTTGTTAAATACTTTCTTTAAGGGGGTAATAATAAAGTTGGGTTATCCTGATTCAGTAAAAAAAGAAGACGCCAGTAGGTCTTATGTCTTGTGTCTATTGTCTTATATCTCTTAAAAAGTCTTAAGACTTTTTTATACAGAACTTATATCTTGTTTCGCTTTCGAAAACATCTCCTGGATTCAGTTTCACCGAAGGGAATTTTTCTTGGTTTGGACTATCGGGATAATGTTGGGTTTCAAAGCAAAGCCCTCCATAGCGTAGGTACTTTTTGCCGGATTTCCCTTGGTCATCGTCGAGGAAGTTTCCGCTGTAGAGGTGCAGGCTCGGTTCGGTGCTGAAAACCTGGAGTTCTATGCCGGACTCTTTTGAGAAGGCTTTGGCAATGGGTTCGCTGATGGGTTGTTTATTGATGAAGCTATGGTCATAACCATTGGCGATCTGGATCTGTTCCTCTGGGCTATTGATATCTGTTGCCAAAAGTTTGGGTTGGCGGAAGTCGAAAGCAGTTCCTTCTACTGGATAGATATCACCCGTTGGGATCTGGTTTTCATTGAGCGGTAGAAACTCATCCGAAATAATGCTGATTTCATGGTTCAAGGTATCACCGTTTCCTTCACCATTTAAATTAAAATAAGCATGGTTGGTCAAGTTGAGGACCGTAGGGGCATTTGTGGTAGCCCTATACTTAATAATGATTTCATTCTCATTGCTCAACTCATAGGAGACGGTTGTCTTTAGTTCACCGGGGAAGCCTTCCTCTCCATCTGGGGAAACATAATAGAAATCGACTAATTTATTGAAGCTCACCTGTCTGTCCCATACACGGTTGTGGAAACCGTCGACTCCTCCATGCAGGCAGTTGCTGCCATTGTTCTGTGCTAAGCTGTATTCCTTTCCATCGATGGAGAATTTACCGTTGGCAATACGGTTGCAGAATCTGCCAACTGTAGCTCCATGATAAAACTGCTTTGCCTGAAGGTAACCTTGAATGCTGTCAAACCCTAATATCACATCGATCAGGTCACCATTTTTGTCGGGAACCAATGCACTTACCAGTCTAGCGCCATAATCGGTCAATGCGATTTGCATTCCAGCTCGGTTGGTAAGGGTGATAAGATGGGTGTTTTTACCATTCAATTTACCTTCAAAGTCTTTAGGAAGAGGGAGTTTATAAGTCGTCATTATGTTTTAATTGCTTCTGTTAAAGATAATAATAAAGGGGGGCGTTCCAAAGAACTAAGGAAAAGGAATGGTAAATACCTGTTCATTGACGTTCTTTTGGTTCCCAGCGATTCATTTATTATTTATTTTTTAGTTCATAATCGTATTTTAAAAATCGATGAGATTTTATTATTTTGTTGGAAATCAGTGTTATGTTTAAGGTTTCGTTATTATTTCTTGCTGTCGGAATTTTGGTTCTTGCCTTTGCGGTATTTGTGCCGGCAAAGGACTCCTCCATTACGATAAATACCTACGATACCTTCTTTATTATCTCCTCTATTTCGCTTTTTAAGTTTTTAGGTTTACTGGGGCTGATTTTTGCCGGTTTATACTATTTTACGGAGCAGATGCTCTATTCCAAAACTTGGAGCATCATGCATTTGATCAGTTTCTTATGTCTCATTGTTAATTTATGGACCTGGGGATTTGTGGAAAGGGTTTATTTTGGGAATATTGAATCCCAGGTTTCCGGTAAAGCCTCAAACCTGGCTGAGGTAGAGCGGTTTTACAAGATCCAACAGTTTTACGTAGGCTCCTTTATTATGTTGCTGGTCATGCAATTTGTGTATGTCCTGAATCTGTTGTTTGGAATGATGACGAGAAATAGGAGCAGTGAGGATCTGGACTGATAATTACCTATACCAACGAATTATTAGCTGTATAATTGAGGACTAATCCATCTACATAGGGTCCTTGAAATTTTTAAAATGGTATATTTGCCAATCAAAATCTGAGATTTTACATGAATTGGAAACAACTGATATCGGCAAAGCGCTGGGGCTATGAAAGTCGTGCGAACAATGATCAATTTGATGCTCGTTCTGAATTTCAGCGGGATTATGATCGTTTGATCTTTTCTTCACCATTTCGTAGGCTTCAGAACAAGACGCAGGTATTCCCTTTGCCGGGAGCTGTTTTTGTTCACAACCGCTTGACCCATAGCTTGGAGGTTGCATCGGTAGGAAGATCCTTAGGGCGTTTGTTTTACAACATGTTGAAACAGGAGAATCCTAATATTGATGAAGAAGCACCTTTTTTACAGGAGGTAGGGAATATTGTGTCGGCAGCATGTCTGTCTCATGATTTAGGGAACCCTGCATTTGGACACTCTGGGGAAGCTGCCATTTCCACCTTCTTTACCGAAGGGAAAGGGCAGAAGTACAAAGAGATGGTCAGCAAAGAGCAGTGGGAAGATTTGATTCATTTTGAAGGAAATGCCAATGCCTTACGGATTTTGACCCATGCATACAATGGGAAAGACCCCAAGGGATTTGCATTGACCTATACGAGCTTGGCTTCCATCGTTAAATATCCATGTTTAGCAATTGATGGACATGTGAAAGGCTCTCACCATAGAAAGAAATATGGCTTTTTCGATTCTGAAAAATCGAGTTTTGAAAAGATAGCCTTGGAATTAGGATTGGAAAGGGACCCTTCAAATCCTAATGGCTATTTGCGCCATCCATTGGTTTACCTGGTTGAGGCAGCTGATGATATCTGTTATAATATCATTGACCTGGAGGATGCCCATCACCTGAAGATCCTGTCGTACAAGGAAGTGGAGGAATTGCTCCTGCCGCTTTGTGCTGGGGAAGATTTAAGGGAGAGATTGGATTCACTGGCTGATACCGCAAGTCGGGTTTCATTATTGAGGGCAAAAGCTATCAACACCCTGATTTGGGCCTGTGCAAAGGTTTTTGTAGAAAACCAAGAGCAATTCTTGAAGGGTACCTTTGAGAAACCGCTGATGGATGCGCTGGATCCGGAAATCGTGCAGCATATGAAGGTAATCTCGAAGATTTCCGTTGCACGTATTTACAATGCACCTACGGTGGTGCAGATTGAAATCGCAGGTTTCAAGGTGATGAATGCTTTATTGGAAGAGTTTGTGCCAGCCTATCTGAAGTCTAACAAATCCATGTTTGACAAAAAGTTGGTGGCGATGATTCCTGAGCAGTTCCATACGGAAAAGGATGATACCTATTCCAAGATCCGTGCTGTCCTTGATTTTGTTTCCGGGATGACGGATGTATATGCAGTGGAACTGTACCGTAAGATCCAAGGGATTTCTATAGCTTCCTTGGAATAAAAATTTCATTTTTCGTTAGATTTAAGATGTGATATGGCTTTCGATTGAAGGCCAATATAAAGTATTGAATGAAAGTAGTAATAGCTGAAAAACCTTCTGTAGCGAGAGATTTGGCCAGGGTGATGGGCGCGAAAGAGGTTAAGGATGGATATATTTCGGGGAATGGCTATGCCTTTACTTATGCATTTGGCCATTTGGTGCAACTGTGTACTCCGCAAGCCTATGGCTTCCATAATTGGTCCATTTCCAACTTGCCGATCATTCCCGAGCAATTTGCCTTGGAGGTGAAGAAAGTCAAGAGAGATGGCAAACAAATGGATGATTTGGGTGCCTTGAAGCAATTGAATACAATTAAGGCTTTGTTGGCCCAAGCCGAAGAGATCATCGTGGCAACGGATGCTGGGCGAGAAGGAGAATTGATTTTCAGGAATATCTATTATTACTTGAGGTCCAATGTGCCTTTTAAAAGGCTGTGGATTTCCTCGCAGACGGATAAAGCCATCAAAGAAGGTTTTGCCAACCTGAAGGAGGGTGTAGAATACGACAGTTTATATATGTCGGCCAGGTCAAGATCTGAATCGGATTGGTTGATCGGTATCAATGCAACCCAAGCATTGACCTTAGCTGCAGGGAATAGAGGGCTCCTATCTTTAGGTAGGGTGCAGACCCCAACCCTTGCGATGATCTGTTCGCGATATCTGGAGAACAAAGATTTTAAGCCTCAAGCTTTCTATAAAATACAGGCCGGTTTTGAAAAAGAGGGCATTCAGTTTAAAGCTACTTCGAATAAAATCGATAAGAAGGAAGTGGCCGAGGAAACTGTTGCCAAACTACAGATTGGGATGCAGGCGATGGTCAAGAATGTAGAGGCCAAGGAAACGAAGGAGCAACCTCCGCTGTTATTTGATTTGACTTCCCTTCAGCAGGATGCCAATAAGAAATATGGCTATTCAGCAGACCAAACCTTGAGTATTGCCCAAACTTTATATGAGAAAAAAGTAATTACCTATCCACGTACAGGTTCCAGGTATATCGGTGAAGATGTTTTTGAAAAAATTGAGGAACTATTCCAGCATTTAGCGGATACCGCACAGGAACAGATTGCCGTCATCAGTAAGAACCTGATAGGCGCCAAGCTGAACAAGCGATCGGTCGACGATAAAAAGGTGACGGATCACCATGCCTTATTGGTAACCGATGAAAAACCGGGTCCAATGCCTATGGACCAGCAGAACATCTACAATATGATTGCTAAACGTATGGTAGAAAGTTTCTCGGAGGTCTGTCTAAAGGATATCACGACAGTGACAATTGACGCTGCGGGGGTGGAATTGATTGCCAAAGGAACCGTGATCAGGCAATATGGTTGGCGATTATCTGCAGATCAGGTTGAATTACCAGATGAGGATAAAAATACGGATGACCAAGACAATGAAAATGCCCAGTTACCAAAATTGAGCATAGAGGAAATGCTTGAAGTATTGACCTTGGACTTAGCTGAGCGATTTACCAAAGCAAGACCTATCCATACGGAAGCCTCCTTGTTGAAGGCAATGGAAACATCGGGCAAGGAAATCGAGGATGAGGAGATGCGCCAAGCCATGAAAGACTGTGGTTTGGGTACACCGGCAACCCGTGCTGCAACCATTGAGACCTTGTTTCAACGGGATTATATCAAAAGGGACAAGAAAAAATTGATCCCTACGGAGAAAGGTCTTTCGGTTTATTTCCTGATCAAGGATCGCTCCATTGCGAAAGTTACCCTGACAGGTAAATGGGAGCAGAAGCTTGAAGAAATGCGAGCGAACAAGGTGAGCTATGATGTGTTCATGAAACATATCAAAGATTATACGGAAAAGATCACGAAAGAGCTTTTGCAATTGCGGGTAGCCATTGCCCATGAGGAACTGAAACCTTTGCAAAAAGGAAAGATCAAATGCCCTAAATGTAAGGCTGGTCAGGTCCAACTGTATGATAAGGTTGCCCAGTGTGACCATTATGCGAGGGGATGTGACTTTAAGATTTGGCGTACGCTAAATGGTGTTTTCCTCGATGAAAAGGAGATGAAGAACCTGTTGGAGAAAGGGAGAACTTCGGTGCTAAAAGGACTGAAGGGACAGGATGGGCAGGTTGTTTCCGCGCCTTTGCTTTTCGAAAACTTTAAAGTAAATATTGGTTGATTTCCTTAACTTAGATAGATGGACACTATCTATGTTTTCTCTGGTTTAGGAGCGGATCGTCGGGTCTTTGAAAAACTTGATTTTTCAGGGATGCAGGTGGTTTATGTGGACTGGTTAAAACCAAGACCTGCAGAAGCGTTGGAAAGTTATGTGTTCAGGCTTGCCGAGCATTATCAAATCCCCAAACAGGGAGCAAATGTACTGGGACTTTCTTTTGGTGGAATGTGCATTGCTGAGCTCTCAAAATACTATGATTTCAAGAAAACCATTTTAATTTCTTCGGCGAAGACCAAGGATGAATTGCCGAAGGTCTTGGGCGTTTCCAAATTCCTTTCTCTGCACAAATTGTTTTCTGGAAACCAATCGAGATTTGCGAATTCCAAAGTTCTGTATTGGCTCTTTGGACTGAAGTAGGATGAAGAACAATTCCTATTTGATACGATGTTGGCAGATACAGATCCGGACTTTCAAAAATGGGCCGTGGACAAGATCGTCAATTGGGAGAACAGTCATGTTCCTGTTAACTGTCTGCATATCCATGGTGATAAAGATCGATTGATCCCAATCCAGAACGTAGACTATAGCATTCGGGTAAAAGGGGGCGGGCATTTTATGGTGTGGAATAAAGCTGCTGAACTCAATTTTCCCATTCGAAATTTTCTCCTTTAATTGTGCTGATTTCCTCAAAGTCATGTTGCGGTCAATTGTAGCAGCATGGTTTTCCATCTATGAGTTTTGTGTTACCTTTGCAGCTTATGGCAAATAAACTCTATAATCCCTTTTTGGATTTTAAATTTGATAACAAAACTTGCTTCTTGTCAGGAAAAGCATTGGAGTCGGAAGATGAAAAGATTCAGGTATTCCCTGTTTGGATGATGCGCATCTTTGATTTGGAAGATAAGCCGTTTAAGTTGTTGGATGAGAGTTTGGTGACTTACAAGCAGTTGCAATTGCCATGTTCGGCTGAGGTGGCGGCAGTCATCGCAGGGGTAGAGAAAAAGGTGGAGGATGCAGTGAACATTGGCTATACGGCCTTAAAAGAGCTGGATCAGCTGACCCTTTTTCAATGGGTTGGTAAAATCCTGTACGGTGTGGTGTTCAACGAGATCCAAGTAGGGATTAGACAGGCTTTCCTTTCCGGAGAGCAGTTGAATTTTTCCCAAGCATTGGTACATAAGTTCAAGAACCTGCATTTTATGTTGCAATCGCTGATCACTCCGATGGAGTTTGAACATAAAAACCCCTTTACCATTTTAGTGTTGCCTGTTGACAGTACCCCAGAAACCTTTATGTACCGAGATGAGATCAATACTTTGATCTTTTCGATCCGTATGAAGGATTTTGCCATCATTGCGACCATGCAAGATAATGGTGTGCATGAAATCTATCATGATGAGGTTTTAGCAAAAATAAAGGGGAGGGTTTTGCACCCTGTTCAATTTGAAGAGATCTGTGCTCGTTTTTTCTATTCTGCTTATTTATTTAACAGATTGCCCGAATACACCTATATGGAAGTTCCAGAGAAGGTTTTCGTGGAGCCAATGCCTTTGAATGATTGGACTCTCAAACCAATTTTTGATCAATGGACGGTTAAAACCTATGGACAGGTATTGGAAAGTTTTTGGAAGCCCTGGGGCTATACTTTATTTGAAATCATCAAGGACCCTGAGAACCCTATGAGTTTTATTACGGATGATCAAGGTGAGTTTATTTCTGATATTGATCTAGCAAAGTAATTTCTATTATTCTTGAATTTTTCTTACCTTTTAGGTGTTGATTTTAAGATCCTTATGAAGACATTTCTCACGTTCGTTATCCTATTTCTATCTGCTTTTGGGAGCTTAAAGGCCCAAAATGAAGTGATTGTGGACAGCAGTGTCGTGCGGGAAGTGGATGTTATTCCTCAGTTTGTTGGCGGAGCTATAGGATGGCAACGCTTTTTGGAAAATAACTTAAACCTATCCGGTGTTTTCAGGGATATGGACAGCACTGAATATGTGAAGTATGGTCTCCGTCAAACTGCCATCTTGGAATTTACAGTCTGTGAAGATGGAGAATTATGCGATATCGACATCGTCAACAAGTCCAAAATCAGTCCTTCATTTGCGCGAGAAACCATGCGCCTCATCAAGAAATCCCCGAAATGGAAAGCAGCCATAAAGGATGATAAGCCAGTCCGCACTCGGATTAGGCAGCCGATCGTTGCAATCCTAGATGAATACTAATCCTAGCTAAAACTTATTAGCATATTCCTAATAATAATATTGTAGTAATAGTTAAATTACTGTAAAGGCATCTTTACATTAATTATTGCACTTTGTCATTTATTTTATTGGTAATTTTTTAATAAATATTAAATTTGACAAACCAAATTATGAAATTACCGCATATGAAACGACCTCCAATTTGATGGTTAATTCTTCTCTAGAATTAATCTATCATGAAAATTAGCACCTAAATTATTTCACTTATGAAACTAACCACTTGTCCAAAAAATTGGACAAAACCATTGCTGTTTACCAGTAAATGGACATTAATGGGCTTTACATGCCTGTCGTTATTTGTGTGTCCCGAGCATACATTTGCGCGAATAAATAGCGACGTAATTTCTTTTCAGGAAGAAATTGAAATTAAGGGGAAAATTACTGACAAGAATGGTGCTCCCATCGCTGGGGTATCCATTACCATCAAGGGCAAAAGCATCAGTACATCAACAGATGCCAATGGAAATTTCACTTTCCGAGTTCCAAGAAATTCCGTTTTGGTAATGACTTCAATGGGGTACAGCTCAATTGAGCATGTCGTATTGAATTCCAATCCAATCAATTTGACGATGACAGAGTCCAATGAGGAATTGGATGAGGTCGTTGTAATCGGTTATGGAACGCAAAGCCGTAAGGAGACGACCGGAAGTTTAACATCTGTAAAAGGGGATGATGTGGGGAACTTGCCCGTTCAGAGTTTTGATGCTTCCTTGGCCGGTAGATCATCTGGGGTTCAAGTGAATACCAGTTCAGGTGTTCTGAATCAAGCTCCAGTGTTCAAGATTAGAGGAACTAACTCTCTATCATTAAGTACCTATCCTTTGGTCGTGATCGATGGGGTTCCAGCCTTCAATGATAATGACGATTCAGGACCAAGTTATGCGGCTTCCAATCCATTATCTGCAATCAATCCAGCCGATATTGAGAGTATAGATATCGCTAAGGATGCTGCTGCAACCAGTATTTATGGTTCGCGAGCTGCCAACGGGGTGGTATTTATCACTACTAAAAAAGGGAAAAGAGGTTCTGCCAAAGTTAATTATGAAGGTTGGTTGGGTTATACAACCGCTAACCGTTTGCCGGAGTTGTTGAATGCTGCCCAATATGTGGAAATCAAGAACGAAGCATTGAGGAACGACGGGACCTTTAATGACACTAAAAACTTTTACGGGTTGAGTAAGGATGCTAATGGAAATACCATTGACACGCGCTGGTATGATTACATCTATCAAACCGGAACTTCCCATTCACATAACATCAATATTTCTGGAGCAACAGAGAAAACCAATTATTTTGGTTCTGCAGCATATACCGATCAAGAGGGTATCTTCCAGAAAAATGGTTTCAATAGAAAGTCAGCGATGTTCAATATTGACAATACGACTACCGATTGGTTAAAGTTGGGCGTTAAGTTGAACTATGTCAATGAAAACAACTTGGCGGCAATGTCTACCGGTGCAGGTGGCCAAGGTGGTTTTCAGTCTTCTTCATCTTCTGGTGCGATGGCGCGGTTAGCATTGATTTCAGCGCCTATCATCGGTCCGTATAACAATGACGGAAGTTTTAACGTGACTTCAAATGGTTTCTTGGGATTAATGGACAATACAGGACATTTGAATCAATCAAGACTAGGTTTCTACAATCCAGTGATTTCATTGCTGAACAATTATTCAAATAATACAGGAAATAATGTGCAATCCAATGCCTATGTGCAGATTAAACCCTTGAAATGGATTACCTATAAATCTGTTTATGGAATCGATTATAGAAACGTAGATTATAACAATTATTATTCACCACTTTCGGGAGAAGGATTAGCTAGCAACGGTTCTGCAAGTAGTGTAAGTTCGAAACGCCAGCGTTGGGTTTGGACAAATACATTGACATTCGACCGGAACTATGATAAACATAGCTTTAATCTATTGTTAGGTCAAGAACAACAAAGAACGACAGGTTCTATGTTTGGTTTGCAAAGAACTGGCCAGACGGATCCATACTACACTAATATACAGGGTGGTTGGCAAAACGTTTTTGACTATAGAACTGATAACCAAGAAATCAATAACTATCTTTTCTCCTTGTTTTCCCGTTTGCAATATGACTATCAAAAGAAGTACTTCTTTACTGCCAACTTAAGACAGGATGAATATTCTGCTTTAGGACTGAACAATAAGAAAGGTACATTTTGGGGAGTTTCCGGTGGATGGGACATTGCTAAGGAAGCTTTTTGGTCAGCGAGTTCATGGGGACAAAAGATCAATGCCTTTAAGTTGAGAAGCAGTTATGGTAAAGTGGGTAATGTGGGTGGACTTGGAGACTTTGGAGCGATCAATACTTATTCTGCCACCTTATATGGAGGTCAACCGGGTTTAACCTATTCGGTAACTGGAAACCCTGACCTTAAATGGGAAACCAGTAAGAAATTTGATATAGGGTTGGATTTTGCCTTATTCAATTCAGCTATCACAGGGGAGATCGGTTATTACAAAAACTCTATCGACGGTTTGATCTTCGCGGTGCCACTACCTCCTTCAGTTGGTATTCCTAATGGTACTTCAAACAGTATTCTGCAGAACGTTGGTGAAATGTATAATAGAGGGTTTGAATTTACTATTGGAGGTGCACCAGTCCGTAAAGAGGATTTCAGATGGAATAGCTCATTTAACCTAACTACCAACCATAATGAAGTATTGACATTGGCGAATGGCGTGCCGAGTATCATTTCAGGTTCTTTGGATGGGATGACGATTACTTTACCTGGACAACCTGCCGGTATGCTCTATGCTATTGAAACTGCTGGTGTGGACCCTGAGACAGGAAGAAGGATCTTCATTGATGGCGATGGCAAGAAAGTATTCTATCAACAGAATGTTTCAGGGATCAATGCTGTCAAATACCAATGGGAATATGAGGATGGCACCAGAGCTAGAGCTATTACTCCGTCTGATGATGCTAAACCATATAAACCAACCGCTCCTAAGTTGTTTGGGGGATGGACCAACAGCTTTAACTATAAAGGTGTTGACCTGACAGTGTTATTGACCTACCAATTGGGGGGCTATATGATGAATGGTAACCAAGGAACTATGCGTGACCTACGGTTCTGGAACAATTCAGCGGATATGATGCGTAGATGGCAGAATCCAGGGGACCAGACCGATATTCCAAGGGTTGTAAATAACGACAATGTGTCCAATGGTAATACATTGCCTTTAATACATAATATTTCTTCGACAGATTACTTGCGCTTAAAGAATGTGATGCTTTCCTACACGATACCAAATACTTTGGTGAGCAAAATGAAGCTGAATAACATTCGTGTTTATGTCAGTGGCCAAAACCTAGCATTATGGACCAAGTACACTGGGTATGACCCAGATGTTACTACCAATGGTAACAATGCAATCAGACAAGGTATTGACAAGAACCAAGCACCAAATGCAAGGACATTCACATTTGGATTAAACGTTGGATTTTAAGGACAATTAAAAACTTATCACAATGAAATCGAGTAAATCTATCATATTATGTGCAACTGGACTGACCTTATTATTTAGCAGTTGTAGGAAAGAAGAGTGGTTGAATCCACAACCCAAAACATTGATCACCGATGTTACCGCGTTTAGTACACCAGAGCGTATTCTGAGTCAAGTTAATGGCTTGTATGCAAGCATGAAGGCTTCAAGCTACCTAGGGAGTTGGTACATATTGATTTCTGATGTCAGGACGGGTGAATTTCACTGTAGCAACATGAATGCTGCTACGGGTGCCACCATGTATTCCATGTTACCCCAGACCACAACCTCCGATGTCAATGATATTTGGGTGGCGACCTATGCGACAATCAACAAACTGAACGTTTTCTTGGATGGCTTAGATAATGGTGGTGATGCGGTATTGGATGCTGCAACAGCAAATAGCTACCGTGCAGAGGCACGACTGATCCGCGGCATGACCTATTATTATCTTTTGCAATTTTATGCAAGGCCATATTGGGATGGCAATGGTAGCAAACCAGGACTTCCGCTCCGTTTGAAAGGAAATACAGGACCAGGGAATTATGATTTGGAGCGAAGTACTGTTGCAGATACCTATAAACAAGTATTGGCAGACTTGGATTTTGCTGAACAAAACCTGCCAGCGAATTATACCTCAGCGTTCCTAAATACTACCAGAGCCCATAAAAACACGGCCATTGCTCTAAAAACGAGAATTTACCTGAGCATGAGGGATTATGCCAAGGTAATCGCTGAAGCAAATAAGATTGTTCCTGCTTCAGCACCTTTCAGTGCAGGAACTGGGGTAGCCAATAAATTGGAAGGTAATTTTGAAGATCTCTTTAAGTCTCCTTACACTTCTTCGGAGTCGATTTTTTCAATGCCATTTACAAATAATGATGCTCCCGGAAGTGCCCTGTCCAGATATTATTTGCCAGGTACAGGTGACGGCGGTACATCTACCAGTAATGGTGCTGGTGAATATTCCCTGAATAAAGTGGAGGGAATCTATGCTTCAGCGGAATGGTTGGGTACTGATGCCCGAAGGAAATTGACCAAAACAGGAACAAAGACGGGGAAAGCATGGTTAACGAAGTTTAATCAAGCATCTCCTTATATCGATTATATTCCAGTAATCCGATATTCTGAGGTTTTGTTGAACCTTTCGGAGGCTTTGGCTAGATCCTCCAATACCGTAGATGCCCGCTCATTAGCATTATTGAACGCGGTATATGGCCGCTCCAATCAAGGGGCATCCCTAACTGCAGGGTCATTTGCCAATATAACCGCATATTTAAATAGAATCATCGAAGAACGTAGGATTGAATTCCTAGGTGAAGGAATCCGTAATGGTGACTTGATGCGTTTGGGGTTAACCATTCCAGCGAAATCACAGCATGCCATTGCTGCCGTGCCGACCGATGATCCTGCTTATATTCTACCGATTCCAAGTAATGAATTGATATTGAATAATTTAATGGATAATAACTAAAATAAATAATGTATGAATGATTATAAAATTAAGACGATTAGTTTCATAGCTTTCATGTTCATCTTTGGAGATCTATGGGCGCAGAGTTTAGCGCCCGTAATCCCAAGGGGGCCGCAATACAGTAAAAACAAGGCCATCGAAACATTGAAACTTGATACGTCAGTAGTGTCTAACAATTCAGCCATCATTCCTGAAGTGGTAGAAACCAAGCATGTAGCCAAACTGAGGTCTGGTAGTATTGAGTATAAAGCCCAGTCAGGCTATATACAGTTGAAAGATGAAGACGGCAATCCCAAAGGGAATGTTTTCTTTATCGCGTATGTTGCAACCAACCGGAAAGACCGGCCGGTTACTTTTGCATTTAATGGAGGTCCAGGTTCGGCCTCTGTTTGGGTTAATATGGGATTCATGGGGCCTAAGCGACCTAATTTGACGGAAGCTGGAGATGCCGTTTATCCATATAGCTACGGAGATAATCCGGAGACCTGGTTGGATAAGACGGATCTTGTATTCATTGATCCGATCTCTACAGGTTACAGCCGTGCTGTAAAAGGGGAAGATCCCAAACAGTTTCATGGTTTTGTGGAGGATGTGCAGTCGGTAGCCGACTTCATCAGGTTGTATGTAACCAAGAATGAACGCTGGAATTCCAAGAAGTATATCATGGGCGAAAGTTATGGAACGCCAAGGGCAGCCGGTCTTGTTCAATATTTACAGAACCGATACAGTATGTATTTTGATGGAGTCATTATGTTGAGTTCTATATTAAATATGCAGACGGCAAGGTTTGAGATCGGGAATGACCTGCCTTATCATCTGTTTTTGCCAACCTATACGGCAACAGCCTATTACCATAAACAATTAGAACCTAGCTTACAGAGCAACTTGAGAGCGACATTGGATGAAGTTGAAAAATTTGCTAACAACGAATATATCTTGACACTGAATAAAGGAACTGATTTAACAGAGCCAGAATATGATCAGATCGCGACTAAATTGGCTAGGTATACCGGTTTGAGCAAAGCCTATATCAAAGAGACCAACCTTAGGATCAACATCCATAAATTCTGTAAAGAATTGAGGCGCGATGAAGGATTGACGGTGGGAAGGCTTGATAGCCGTGCTATTGGTCGAGACTATGATGATTCGGGCGATCGTTTCGAATTTGATCCAGCAGGAAATACAGCAGGTACCTTTTCTTCGGCAATGAATCATTATATTAGGACCGAACTTAAATTCAAGAATGAACTACCTTATGATTTTTCCGGTGGGGTATCCCCATGGAACTACAATAATGTTCAGAATAAATATTTAAATGCTTCAGAGCTATTGAGGCAAGCCATGTCTAAGAACCCTGACCTAAAGGTTTGGGTAATTGGTGGGTATTATGATTTGGCAACGCCTTATCATGCTGCTGAGTATGTTATGAAACATATGAATTTAAGGCCAGAACAGAAATCGAAAGTATCATTTACCTATTACGAGGCAGGGCACATGGTGTACATGCCGAAGGATTGCATGGTACAGCTAAATAAAGATGCAGATGAATTTTACAAGAAAAACTAACCGAAATTATTTGAAAGCAGGATTTTTCATTGCTTTCTTGGCAGGTTCAACCATGACCCATGCCCAAGAGGCAATCAAGTATCAATTACCTCCTCAATCCATCGTTGATCTTGTGGATGCCCCACAGATACCAATGGAGGAATTCAGTCCAGATGGACGGTACATGTTGGTACTGGAAGTTCCAGGTTTTCAAACCATCATTCAAGCTTCACAACCTGTATTAGGTGTTGCCGGCTTGAGGATCAATCCCATTAGTAATACCACTGTAGCAGAGAATCTGGGGACATTCAAAGGTCTGAAGATTCGTGATTTGAGCAATGGCTCAGAGTTCAGCATCCAAGGGCTACCTCAGGACTTACAGATTGCCGATGTAAAATGGTCATCCAAACCTGGTGTATTTGCCTTTTTGAATAAATCATTAGAGGATACGGAACTATGGCTTGCCGACCTGAACAGTAAAACAGCTAAAAAGCTGTTGAGCAAGGTCAATGACACCTACGGAAGTACCTTTCAATGGAATGGAGATGGAACAGCTTTGCTTGCCCAGCAAGTGAACAGCTCAAGAGGATCCGTTCCTGTCCAAAATCCTGTGCCTACAGGTCCTGTAGTGCAGGAAAACCTTGGTGGAATCACCCCTTCAAGAACTTATCAGAACCTATTGGCAAATGGATACGATGAGACCCTAATGGAATATTACCTGACTTCAGACCTTATCGAGGTCGATCTTCAGGGGAATGCCAAGCCTATTGGCATTAAAGGCATCTTTAAATCTGTTTCCTATTCTCCAGATGGAAAATATATCCTGACAGAAAAGGTCGTAAAGCCCTATTCTTACTTGGTTCCCATCTACCTGTTTCCGGCAGAAGTGACCGTTTATTCTTCAACTGGATCAAAAGTAAAAGATATCTATACCATCCCATTAGCGGATAAAATGCCGATCTCATTTGATGCGGTATTGGAAGGCCCTCGAGATTTCGAATGGCGAAAAGATAAGGATGCTTCCTTGGTTTATGTGAAGGCATTGGATAAAGGCGATCCTAATATGAAGACCGAGGTCCGTGATGAATTATTTGAAATCGGAGCGCCATTTGATCTTTCTTCTTCAAATAAGATATTCTCAGGGACCTATCGAGTTAGGGATATTCAATGGGGAGATGGAGTGGCTATCGTTTCAGAAAACTGGCGAAAGGACCGTTCCTCAAAATTGACATTAATCAACCCGACGACCAATCAGGTAGTTAAAGTGCTTTCAACCCGCAAGTCTGAGGATACCTATACCGATCCAGGAAGCTTTGTAAAAAATGAAAAAGGACAGTTGCTGACAGATGGCAAAGGTTCTGTTTTCACGCAAGGATTAGGAGCTTCTCCAGAAGGAGATCGCCCATTCCTAATGAAATGGAATGTTCAGAATGGTAAACAGGATACCTTATACAAATCTAAACGTGGCTATTATGAAGAACCGATCTTCTTCAACAATACCGGAGTACTGTATGTCTCTAGGGAATCTGCAAAAGATGCTCCGAATGTCTATTCGGTAAATATCAAAAACAAGAAGGAAACGAAGATTACCAATTTTGCAGATCCATACCCAAGTATCGCAAATGTTCAGAAAACCTTATTGTCTTACCCAAGAAAAGACGGATTGAACCTTTCAGGAACGCTATATGTGCCGGCGGATTTCAAAAAAGGCGATGCTCCATTACCTGTTTTGGTATGGGCATACCCGCGTGAATTTAAGACCAAAGAGGCAGCGGGACAGGTAAAAGGATCACCAAATAGGTTCCCACGCTTGGCCTTCCGTTCTCCGGTTTACTGGGTGACCCAAGGATACGCAGTCGTGGATCAAGCTGATATGCCAATCGTTGGTGAAGGGACTTCTGAACCTAACGACACCTTTGTTGAGCAGATCAAGGATAATGCAAGTGCATTGATAGAGCATATTGTAGGTCTAGGTGTGGCTGACCGCAACAGAATTGGAGTTGGTGGCCACTCTTACGGAGCCTTTATGACGGCCAATTTATTGGCACATACTGATTTGTTTGCCGCTGGTATTGCCAGAAGTGGAGCCTATAACAGAACTTTGACTCCATTTGGATTCCAAGGCGAGGCAAGGACCTATTGGCAAGCCAAAGACACTTATGATGCCATGTCGCCATTTACCTATGCGCCACAGATCAAGAGACCATTATTGATGACCCATGGTATGGACGATGAGAACTCAGGGACATTCCCTATACAGAGCGAGCGCCTTTATGCAGCGATTAAAGGGCATGGTGGAATCGTGCGTTTGGTGATGTTGCCTAAGGAGTTCCATGGCTACAGAAGTAGGGAAGGAGTCCTTCATACCTTCTGGGAACAACATCAATGGCTAGAGAAATATGTAAAAAACAACAAAAAATGATTAAGAATACCATAAAATCGATTCTGGTAGCCTTATTGATTGGGCAGTTCAACTATGGAACGGCGCAACAGGTTACCAATCCGAAAACACATTTTGGATTCAATATCGGTGATGACTATATGCTTGCCAACTACAAACAGATGGAAAGCTATTTTTTAAAAGTTGCCAAAGAATCCAACAGAGTACTCATACAGGACGGGGGACTAACAGAAGAGGGCAGGAGACAACACCTGATCATTATCTCTTCTCCTGAGAACCTGAAGAACATTGAAAAATACCGTAAGATATCCCAAACCTTAGGTCGTGCCGAAGGAATCACTGAAGCCGAAGTGAAGGAGCTTTCCCTGGCAGGAAAACCTGTGGTATGGATTGATGGAGGTATGCACTCCAATGAGATGGTTGGATCGCATCAATTAATTGAAACCTTCTATCAATTGACCAACCGGAATGATGCTGAAATCAATAATTACTTGGATAAAGTAGTGGTCCTGATGTGGCATGTCAATCCTGATGGACAAGATCTATTGGCAGATTGGTATATGCAATATGATGACAAGGAAAAGCGTAACATGTCCATTCCTACCTTGTACCAAAAATATGTAGGTCATGATAACAACCGTGATTTCTTTATGTTCAACATGAAGGAAGCTAGCAACCTTGCCAAGGTAGTCTATGTAGATTGGTTGCCTCAGATCATCTATAACCATCACCAAACCTCTCCAGATGGCACTATTGTCGCTGGTCCGCCATATCGTGATCCATTCAACCATGTATTCGATCCATTATTGGTGACCGGAATTGATGGTGTTGGATTTGCAATGATCAACCGCCTTAATGAAGAAGATAAACCTGGCTATGTACGCATGGATCAATCTGGATTTTCTACTTGGTGGAATGGAGGATTGAGAACTGCTCCATATTTCCATAACATGATCGGTATCTTGACCGAAATTACAGGACATCCAACCCCTTCAGAGATTCCATTGGTAGCAGAAAGGCAGATCCCTAGAAATGGCTTGCCTTTCCCTATTGCACCTCAAAAGTGGAATTTCAAGAAATCAATTGACTATTCCGTCTCGATGAACTTCGCCATCCTAGATTATGCTGCGCGTAATGGCGATAAATTATTGTACAATATCTACAAGATGGGTAAAAACTCCATTGACCGAGGGAATGAGGATTACTGGACAAAATACCCTAAATATGCCGAGTCCATTGAGAAAACCTATGATGCAGATGTAGCGGCAGGTAAGGTGAAGAAAGAAGAAAGCAATACTTTCTACCGTTCAAAAACCATCCCTAAAAGCTATTATGATGCTATTTTCGCTGATAAGTCTAAACGCGACCCAAGGGCTTTCATATTATCGGCCGATCAAGAAGATTTCGGAACTGCCGTTAAATTTGTGAATACCTTGATTAAATCCGGAGTATATGTTTATCAAGCGAACGCTGACTTTAGTGTGAATGGAAAGAACTATCCAAAGGGTTCTATCGTTGTCAAAACTAATCAAGCCTTCAGGCCGCAGGTATTGGATATGTTCGAACCTCAAGATCACCCACACGATGTGGAATATGAGGGAGGGCCTCCAATCCGTCCGTATGATGCAGCAGGCTGGACCTTGGCTATGCAAATGGGTGTAGAATACGATAAAGTATATGATGATTTTAATGCGCCTTTACAGAAAAAAGAAACAGGTGTTCTGTTGAGCCCATTGGCTAGAGAGGTTGCATCTTCAAAAGGTGGATATCTGATCAATGGAAAAGCAAATGATGCTTATTTGGCGATCAACCAACTATTGAAAGCTGGCGTGAAAGTATTCCGTGACCTTGATTCAAAAGATTTCTATGTAGATGCAAAAGCAGCAGCTAAGGTGAAAGAATTTGGTGCTAGCTTAGGCTTAGAAAGCAAAGCGGTTTCGAGCAAGCCAAAACAATTGAAACCAGTTGAAGCCATCAAGATCGGTTTATTTGACCATTATGGTGGTAGCATGCCTTCAGGTTGGGTAAGATGGATGTTGGAGCAATATGGATTTGACTACAAATTATTCTACCCACAAGATATTGACAACAGTAGCATTAAAGATTATGATGTGCTGTTGTTCGTAGGTCAGGGTATTCCGGCGTTTGGTTCCAATGCTTCAGGCCGTTCGGTAGACGCAAGCATCGTTCCGGATCAATATAAACACATGTTGGGTTCAGTAACAGCTGCCAAGTCCATCCCTGTGCTTAAATCCTTCGTAGAAAATGGAGGACAGATCGTAACTATTGGTTCTTCCTCAGAACTGGTTTACCATTTTAACCTTCCGGTTGAAAATCCATTGATGGAAATGGGCAAGGATGGCAAGAAAGTGAAGTTGTCCAGTGTGAAGTTTTATGTTCCTACGAGTATTTTAAAAGCTGAAGCGGATATCAGTAAGCCTGAGAACTACGGATTGGATAAAGACCTGAACATTGTGTTCAATAACAGTCCGGTCTTTAAGTTCCAGAATTCGGACAATCTGTATTCACTAGGATCCATTAACTCTGATCATTCGCTATTGAGTGGTTGGGCCCATGGACAGCAATATTTAAAGGATGTCAATATTGGATTGGTATCCAAGATTGGGAAAGGGAAATTAGTGGCCATTGGTCCTGAGATAACGAACAGGGCACAAAGCCATGGAACATTCAAAATGTTATTTAATCAACTATACCGATAAAAATAAAGGGAGCGAAAGCTCCCTTTTATTATTTATTGTAGTTCATCTCTATTTTCAGGAATCTTCCCGTTTCAGAGTTTTTCTGTTTGATCAATTCCTCCGGTGTACCTTGGAAAAGGACTTTTCCACCGTTTTTACCACCTTCAGGCCCCATATCAATGACCCAATCGGCCGCTTTGATGACATCTAGGTTATGCTCAATGATCAGAACCGTATTACCTCGGTCAACCAAGCGATTGATTACTCCCAGCAATACATTGACGTCCTCGAAATGTAGCCCTGTCGTTGGTTCATCCAATATATAGAAGGTCTTTCCGGTATCTTTTTTAGAAAGTTCCGTTGCCAATTTTACCCTTTGGGCCTCGCCACCAGAAAGGGTTGTCGACGATTGTCCCAAGGTAATATAGCCTAGACCTACATCCTGTAGGGTCTTTATTTTCCGATAGATGGAGGGGATATTTTCGAAGAAGGTTACCGCTTCATCGATGCTCATGTCCAGTACATCTGAAATGGATTTTCCACGATATCTGACCTCTAAAGTCTCTCGGTTATAGCGCTTTCCGTTACAGGTTTCACAGGGAACCTGAACATCAGGCAAAAAGTTCATCTCAATGATCTTCATCCCTGCACCTTGACAGGTTTCACATCTTCCGCCCTTCACGTTGAAGGAAAAGCGTCCAGGTTTGTAACCCCTGATCTTCGCTTCTGGTAACTGTACATATAAAGAACGGATATCGGAGAATACACCGGTATAAGTGGAAGGGTTTGACCTTGGCGTCCTCCCGATTGGAGACTGATCGATTTCAATCACCTTATCGATGTTTTCCAAGCCTTCGATCTTTGTGTAAGGTAGCGGTTTAGCTTTTGCCCTAAAGAAATGGTGGTTCAAGATTGGGTATAGGGTGTTGGTGATCAAACTAGACTTGCCAGAGCCCGATACGCCCGTTACAAGCACCAATTCTCCTAAAGGGATATCTATGCTCACATTCTTTAAGTTGTGGCCTGTAGCGCCCTTTAAAGTAAGTGTATGGCCGTTTCCTTTTCTTCTTTCATCAGGTATCTTGATTTCTCGGGTACCATTCAGGTAATCTGTCGTCAAGGTGTTTTCCTTCATCAATTGTTTCGGGGTACCTTGGGCCACGACTTTCCCTCCGTGAACTCCCGCAGCCGGTCCCATATCGATGACATAATCCGAATGTAGGATCATGTCCTTGTCATGCTCCACGACCAAAATGGAGTTACCGATATCGCGAAGATTTTTAAGAGCATTGATCAAGCGTTCATTATCACGTTGGTGCAGACCGATACTCGGCTCATCCAAGATATAAAGTACATTGACCAATTGTGAACCGATCTGTGTGGCAAGGCGGATACGTTGAGCCTCTCCACCGGATAAGCTTTTGGAGCTGCGGTTTAAGGTCAGGTAATTTAGGCCTACATCCAACAGGAATCCAATCCTGGTCTTGATTTCCTTGATGATTTCCGTGGCAATGATGTTCTGTCTTTCCGAAAGCCTGTCTTCAACAGCATCAAACCATTCATTCAAGGCTACAATATCCATTTCTGCCAATTCCGAAATGTTCTTATCAGCAACTTTGATATGTAGCGATTCTTTTTTTAAGCGCGCTCCATGGCATTCTGGACAAACAACCTGTGTACGGAATTCATCCAAGCCCTGTGCGTCATCGCTGTATTTTGCGCTCATTTCCTCCAACATCTTGAAGATGCCGGCGAATTGTACCTTATATTCCCTGGCTCCATAAGAACCGTAGGAAACCGTTAAGCTTATCGGTTCCTCTTCTCCAAAAAGAAGGTTGTCGATTAGTTCCTCGGATAGCTTGTCGATAGGGGTCGTTAAAGAAAAATCATATTTCTTGGCCACTGCTTTCAGTACCGCAAAGTTCCAGGAGTCTTTTACTGGTCCCAATGGGATTATTCCGCCTTTTTGTATGCTTTGGCTTCTATCAGGGATAACGATCTTTTTGTCGATTTCATAGATATATCCCAAACCATCACATTTAGGACAGGCTCCATAAGGGGAGTTAAAGGAAAAAGTGTTAGGTTGCGGTTCATCATAGGAAATCCCAGATTCCGCATCCATTAAATATCGACTGAAAAATTGCTCCTTATTTTCTTTATTGGCAATCTTGATGATCCCTTTGGCAGTTTTTAAGGCTTGGCCAATGGAGGTAAAGAGTCTTTTCCTTGATTCCTTCTCCACAATGATCCGATCCACGACAATCTCGATATCATGGATTTTATAACGGTCGACCTGCATTTTAGGAGCTATATCCAATATTTCTCCATCCACACGTACCTTGGTATAGCCCTGTTTCCTGATTTGTTCAAAAAGTTCGCGGTAATGACCTTTACGGCCCTTCACCACAGGGGCTAGTACATAGATGCCTTCACCATTGAATTCATTGAGGATACGGTCTGTGATTTCGTCATCAGACATGCGTTCCATCTTTTTGCCGGTCACATAAGAGTAGGCTTCCCCGATCCTTGCATATAGCAATCTCAGGAAGTCATATATTTCTGTTATGGTTCCTACGGTCGATCTTGGGTTTTTGGAAGTGGTTTTTTGTTCAATCGAAATAACGGGACTCAGGCCAGAGATTTTGTCTACGTCCGGTCTTTCCATTCCTCCCAAAAATTGGCGGCTGTAGGCAGAGAAAGTCTCCATATACCGTCTTTGTCCTTCGGCATAGATCGTGTCAAAAGCCAACGAAGATTTACCGCTGCCACTTAATCCCGTGATAACGACAAGTTGGTTTCTTGGAAATGATACATCGATGTTTTTAAGGTTGTGTACGCGGGCACCAAATACTTCTAATTCGCTTTGATCCCCAAGGTCTACTGCTTTTTTTACGGCCATTAATCTCTCCTTTTAGCAAAATGCAAAGTTACAGATTTTTAGCTAAGGATTTTTATTTGCTCAACCCTAATCTACTATTAGGCAGGATTATTGAAAAGTATTACCTTTAAACTACAAAGCACATCAACTTGAAAAAACTAGACGTAAATAAATCGGAGCGCGAAATCATTGAACAGGCATTGGAGCATTGGGAAAAGGAGCAGTTGCTATCGCAGGAAAAGTCTGAGGAATTAAAGGGAAATTTAGATGATAAAGGCTTTGAATGGGGGATGTTGGCCAGGTATGCCTTTTGGATCGCCTTGGCCTCATTGATATTCTCCGTGGTTTCCTTGTTTTCCGATGGTTATCTATCCGACTTGGTGGAGAAATTTTACGAGACCCCGAATGTAATATTCTGTTTAGGTTTTGCAGGATTGGCTGTTTTGTTCTATATCCTAGGTTTTCGGAATAAGTCGAAAAACCCAGAAAAGAACTTTTCAAATGAGACCTTGATGCTTGCCGGCGCATTCTCTACAGCAGCTAGCATCGGATTTTTAGGGCAGGTCCTGGACCGGAATGAAAACCATTTCACCCTGCTATTCCTCCTTTCCATCATTATTTACGGAATACTTTCAGTCAAGCTTACCTCAAAATTGCTTTGGGTTTTTACCTTAGTGGCCCTCGGGATTTGGTTTGCAACGGAAACAGCGTACCATAGCAATTGGGGATTTAAGTTCTGGGGGATGAATTACCCCTTAAGGTTTACCATTTTTGGGATTATTCTAACTGCTTTTGCTGTATTGCTACAGCCTAAAATAAAGCCATTGGCCGTATTCGGGTCCACTTCCTTTGTGGTTGGTCTGCTCTACACCATGATCGCCCTTTGGTTGCTTTCCATATTTGGCAACTATAGTGATTTCGACAAATGGTCCAGTGTCAGGCAATATGAGATTTTTTACTGGGGGCTTTTAGGGATTGCCATTTCCCTGGGCTTGGCCACCTATGGCATGAAAACCAAGGACCATATCTCGCGTGATATTGGTTTCGTATTCTTTATCCTGAACCTGTATACCCGGTTTGTGGAGTATCTGTGGGATAATATCAATAGAACGATATTCTTTTTGTTATTGGCGGTTTCCTTTTGGTTTGTTGGCCGTTGGGCCGAAAGTATCTGGAAGAAAAAGGAATGAGGTATTAATACTTTACCCCATTTTCCTTTAAGAAATTCACTGCAATTTTCTCATGTTCGATCAAAGGTTTCAACTCAGAATCCATGAGGGAAGAAGCAACAGAAACAAAGAATTTATTGATCGATGGAATCAAGGTCTCAGAAATAAGCTGTACCCTTTCCATATGAAATTCAGAGGTGATAATGATCAATAAGTCTGGTTTTATTTCTTCGATTGTCTTTTGTGAAAGGGAAAAATCTTCAATAGTGTTCTTTGAAGGGATCCCGGGCAGAAAACGGTCGGGATTAATGCCTTTGAGGCTCAAGAAATTTTGAGCATAATACGTATGTGGTTTGTCCGTAATATTAAAGTGGTCGCCTTGGCCACCCGTACATAAGATCAAAGCGGATTCGTTATTGATGGCTAAATCATATGCTCTATATAGCCTATCGAGTGCTATAGCCGAAAGGTGTCCGTACTCGTCATTAGGCGCGCCCAACACCATGATTATTGTTTTCATGAACAAATGAATTAATTACCCAAAACTATAAAAAAGGATATAAATAAAGTAAGGTTTAATAATTATTTCTTGGAATTTAAAATATTAACCAATCTAGTTTTACATTCTAATTATAATAAAAATTTATAACAACTGGAATTGATGTATCCACGGTAATTTACGAAAAATATTAAAAAAGGACAAATTGGTCTTAAATATGAGGTTACAGAAAAAAAGAGGTCGGAATTTTGTTCCGACCTCTTTCAACTCCATCAGGAGTTATTATATTTTAAAATCTTATAAGTGGATTACTTCACCGTACGCATCAGCAACAGCTTCCATAATAGCTTCACTCATGGTCGGGTGAGGGTGAACCGATTTAATGATCTCATGGCCAGTAGACTCTAATTTACGAGCTACAACCACTTCAGCGATCATTTCAGTTACGTTAGCACCAATTAAGTGAGCACCTAAGAATTCACCATATTTAGCATCGAAGATTACTTTTACGAAACCATCTTTTGCACCTGCGGCAGAAGCCTTTCCAGAAGCGGAGAATGGGAATTTACCCACTTTGATTTCATAACCAGCATCTTTAGCAGCTTTTTCAGTGAAACCTACGGATGCAACTTCTGGAGAACAGTAAGTACATCCAGGAATGTTATTGTAATCGATAGGGTCAACATGTAAACCTTTGATTTTTTCCACACAGGTGATACCTTCAGCAGATGCCACGTGCGCTAGAGCTTGACCTTTCACGATATCACCGATTGCATATACACCGTCGATATTCGTTTTGTAGAAGTCATCAACAAGGACACGTCCTTTATCTGTTTTTACACCAACTTCTTCAAGGCCTAGGTTTTCGATGTTAGGCGTAATACCCACAGCAGAAAGAACCACTTCAGCCTCTAAGGTTTCAGTACCTTTTTCTGTTTTGATGGATACTTTGCATAGATCACCTTTAGTGTCTACTGATTGAACTTCTGATTTCGTAAGGATATTGATACCAGCTTTCTTCAAGGATTTCTCTAATTGTTTAGAGATTTCTTCATCTTCTACAGGCACGATACGGTCCATAAATTCAACGATAGTCACTTTCGTACCGATTGCGTTGTAGAAATATGCAAATTCGACACCGATAGCTCCAGAACCTACGACAACCATAGATTTAGGTTGTTTAGGTAAGTTCATTGCTTGGCGGTAACCGATAATTTTCTTTCCGTCTTGAGGTAGGTTAGGTAATTCTCTGGAGCGAGCACCAGTTGCAAGGATCGTGTGTTTAGCTGTATATTCTTTGGTAGAACCATCTGCAGCTTTCACTTCGATCTTACCAGCTTTTTTAATTTTTGCAGTTCCCATGATCACATCGATCTTGTTCTTTTTCATCAAGAACTGGATCCCTTTGCTCATGCCATCTGCTACACCACGACTTCTTTTTACGATGGCTTCAAAGTCGGCTTCACCACCGTTCACTTTGATTCCATAATCAGCAGCATGATTTAAATATTCGAATACTTGTGCACTTTTCAATAGTGCCTTGGTAGGAATACAGCCCCAGTTAAGGCAAATTCCACCTAATGCGTCACGTTCGATAATGGCAGTTTTGAATCCCAATTGAGCTGCTCTGATGGCGGCTACGTATCCACCTGGACCACTACCGATAACAATAATGTCGTAATTCATAAATATTAATTGTCGTTATGTTTGCAAATACAATTCTTCAAAAATACACATTTTTTATTTAGTCAGGACATATCTTTTCCCCTATGGACTGATTTTTACGCGGTATATGTCATATCGAGGTCAATCCTTTTCCTCGATTTCTTTTCCCTAAAGGATTTCCTTTTCTTTGCGCTGACTAATAGTAATTTATATGTTAAGAATATTTCAGCAAGTTGCCCTTTGGGAGGCAATCTCTACCGTTTTGTTGTTTTTTGTTGCTATGCCATTGAAGTATTTTGGAGGAATTCCAGAAGCCGTGCGTGTTGCCGGATCAATCCATGGTTTCCTCGTTGTACTTTTTGTTATCCTGTTGATTGCCTGCTGGCAAACCTATAACTGGAAAATTGGCCGTGTAGTCAAATATTTCTTCCTTAGCTTGATCCCAATCGTTTCCTTTTGGGTAGAAAAAGACCTTAAAAGAGAGATTACAGCTCAAAAAGCTGCTTAGTCCCTTTTCTTGATATCAGACTCGATCCCCATATAGGCGTAGGTAATTTCCGTTTTGCCATGTGGGGTTGGAGTTCCTTCCGGATCTAGGTTGACAAATACCAACTTGTCGATCGAAAGAATCACCATCCTTGTTATTTTATTGCGGACCACGCAGCGCATCGTTAACGAGGTCCTTCCAAAATTGATGGCCTCGATTCCGAGCTCAATGATATCCCCTTGCTTGGCCGAACTGACAAAGTTGATTTCAGAAATGTATTTAGTGACTACATGTGGATTCCCGAGTTGGACGATGGCGTAGATTACCGCTTCTTCATCTATCCAGCGCAATAGAGTTCCTCCGAATAAGGATCCATTTGGGTTTAGGTCCTCGGGTTTGACCCATTTACGAGTATAAAAGTTCATAATACAAATATCTAAAAAAAAAGTTTATTCACTTTCTGAATTTACTCGAAAGATTCAAGGTGTCCTTCGCTCAAATTTTTAACGGAATGCCAAGTTTAGGGACCTGTCAACTGACTGAAAAATCCGTTTCGCAAACAGTTGATTGGGAGTATATTATTGGGGATTGATTCGAATAAGACCAATAACTCCACTAGATTCAGGGACAAAAAAAGAGGCTACCTGAAAAGATAGCCTCTAGAAATAATATTTTTGATTTTAAGCATGGATCGCTCTATTTGCAGTTGCTGCTAGAGCAGCTTCTTTAAATGCTTCCGTGAAGGTAGGATGAGCGTGGCAGATTCTACCGATATCTTCAGCAGATGCACGGTATTCCATTGCAACAACAGCCTCTGCAATCATATCAGCAGCACGTGGTCCGATCATGTGTACACCTAGGATCTCATCTGTTTCGGCATCAGCCAATACTTTGATGAAACCATCTGTGTCACCTGATGCTTTCGCACGTCCAGACGCTTTGAATGAGAAACTTCCAGCTTTATATTTCTTGCCTTCTTCTTTCAGTTGTTCTTCAGTTTTACCTACAGACGCAACCTCAGGCCATGTATAAACTACTCCAGGGATCAAGTTGTAGTCGATATGTGGTTTTTGACCAGCAATACGTTCAGCAACATAGATACCTTCATCTTCAGCTTTGTGAGCCAGCATAGCACCTTTAATCACATCACCGATGGCATATACACCAGCAACTGATGTCTCCAAATGCTCGTTTACAGGAACTTTATTTCCTCTTTCTTCAGTTTTGATGCCGATATTTTCAAGGCCTAGACCTTCTGTATACGCTGTTCTACCAACCGCTACGATACAGTAATCGCCTTGTAATTCTACCGCTTGGCCTTTAGCATCTTCCGCTGTAACCGTTACGTTCTTACCTTTTACGGTTGCACCGGTAACCTTGTGGCTCATAAAGAATTCTACGCCAAGATTTTTCTTCAGTACACGTTGTAATTCTTTGCCTAGTCCGGCATCCATGGTAGGGATGATAGATTTAGCATATTCAACAACGGATACTTTAGCGCCTAAACGGGCATATACAGAACCCAGCTCCAATCCGATAACACCGCCACCGATAACGATTAAGTGTTTAGGGACTTCAGTAAGGTTTAATGCTTCAGTCGAAGTAATGATACGTTTTTTGTCAACAGGAAGGAAAGGTAATGCTGAAGGTTTGGAGCCCGAAGCGATAATTACGTTTTTCGCGCTTAACTCTTCTACTTTACCATCTGCAGCAGTCACTTTAATGGTGTTTTTGTCAACGAATGAACCTACGCCTTGGAAGCTGTCAATTTTGTTTTTCTTGAATAAGAAGGTAATACCAGCAGTATTTTGGTCAATAACACTGTTCTTTCTGTCGATCATTTTTTTCATGTCGACTTTCAGGTTACTTAAGCTAATGCCGTGTTGTTCAAAATTGTGAGCAGCATTGTGGTAATGTTCTGATGAATCCAACAATGCTTTGGATGGGATACATCCAACATTAAGACAGGTTCCTCCAAATGTGCTGTATTTTTCAATTACGGCAGTTTTTAAGCCTAATTGAGCACAACGGATAGCGGCAACATAACCACCTGGACCACTTCCGATTACGATTACGTCGTATTGCATAGAGATTTTTCTTTGTTTACGAGGCAAATTTACTATTTAAATGCATATTAAGCGAAGATTAATAGGATTAAAAATTGGGTGTATTTTGTAATTAGACGGAGAGATTACAAAAGGAAAGCAAGGTTACACTGATGGATTCTGATTCTGAGCATGAAGCGAGGAATATGTTGTCTTTAAAAAAATTGAATGTCGTCCTTGACCGAAGGTTAAGGAACTGTTCGTATGCTGGAGTAATGGATGGTTTTTGGAAGAAGAAGGTGAGTATTGGCGTACAGTTCCTGTTTGCTTCGCAAAAGGATGACAGCGACAGGGAGAGGCGAGGAACTGTTCGTATGATGGAGTAATGGATGGTTTTTGGGTGACGAAGGTGAGTATTTGCGTATAGTTCCTCTTTGCTTCGCAAAAGGATGACAGCGATAGGGAGGAGCGAGGAAATGTTCGTATGCTGGAGCAATGGTTGGGTTTCGGATGAAGAAGGTAAGTAATGGTGTACAGTTCCTCTTTGCTTCGCAAAAGGATGACAGCGATAGGGAGTGGAAAAACGTACAGATTCTTCGCTATTCGCTCAGAATAAAATTTATTGACAATCAATAAAAAAAATATAAACTTTACATGGTTGGTACGAAGGCTTAATAGTAAAATGCTTATTTGTAAAAAAATTAATAGATAGTGTATTACGTTTATATTCTAACAAATTCCAATCGAACTGTCCTTTATGTAGGTGTAACTAATGATTTAAAAGTTCGATTAACTTATCACAAATCACCAACCCTATCTCAAAATTCCTTTACCAACAGGTATAAAGTGTATTTTCTAATTTATTTTGAGACCTTTTCTCATGTTTTGGACGCAATAACTCGAGAGAAGGAAATTAAGGGATGGTCAAGAAAACGAAAAGAGGAATTAATTAACACTCAAAACAAAGAATGGAAATTTTTAAATGACACAATTTAGAGCAGGATTCTGATTCTGAGCGAGGAATCTGTAGCCATAAAAAAAAGAATGTCATCCTTGACCGAAGGTTAAGGGACTGTTCGTATGCTGGAGTAATGGATGGTTTTGGAAGAAGAAGGTAAGTATTGGCGTACAGTTCCTGTTTGCTTCGCAAAAGGATGACAGCGATTTTGAGGAGCGAGGTACTGTTCGTATGCTGGAGTAATGGATGGTTTTTGGGTGACGAAGGTGAGTATTTGCGTACAGTTCCTCTTTGCTTCGCAAAAGGATGACAGCGACAGGGAGTGGAAAAGCGTACAGATTTCTCGCTATTCGCTCAGAGCTGAATTCAGGGGGATAAAAATATAAAAGGCTCCAATTTGGAGCCTTTTATATATGTTCTTTTACTTTGATTATTCAGCAACGATTTGACCATGCATAATTCCAAAGTGACCAGGGAAGCTACATAGGTAAGGATAAACTCCTTTTTCCAATGTAAACGTGATTTTGTCTTCTTGACCTGGACCTAATAATTTCGTGTGTGCAACAATTGAAGAAAGAGCTGATTTAGGGATATACTCGTTATCCGCTGCAGCCGTAGCTTCACCACCGAAAGTAGCAACATCAACACCTGGTTTCAAAACAACCAAGTTGTGTCCCATTGATTCAACAGGCATAGAACCTACGTTTTTCAAAGTCAATTCTACTGGTTCACCAGCTTTAACACGGATTAATGTAGTATTGAATTGCATTTGATCATTAGCTTCAACTGTCCATTGGTTTGACAATGTTACATTCTCAATACCTTCTACAGTTGTAGTAGATGCAGTTTCAGTAGCTTCAGTTTCAGTTGTAGTGGTTTCGGTTGAAGCGCCTTCTTCTTTCTTCTCAGCGTTATTGCCACAAGAAGTAATTCCAATTGCTAAAACTAGCGCTGGAATAATAAATAATTTCTTCATAGCTATTTTTAATAAATTTTATACGAATTTAACATAAATTATTGATTTAAACGAGGATTAAATCATTGTGAAGTCAATTTTGGGTTTTTATTTTTGTTGGTGACCTGTATTATTTTCTGATATAATTCGATTGGGTCGAAAGGTTTTCCAATAACACCGTCGGCTCCGGCTTGGAATGCAGCTGCTTGTTCATGTTCTAAAACCGATGCTGAAATGGTAATGATCGGTATGCCATGTTTTTCAGGGATTATATGGTTTTTGATTTCCTTGATGGCCTCAAATCCACTCATGATTGGCATGTGCGTATCCATTAAGATTAGGTCGTACTGCTCGTTCTCTACTTTTTCAAGGGCTAGTCTACCGTTCTTAACGATATCCACAGCACAGTTCCAGCTCCGTAACATATGGGCCAGCATAAAAGAGTTGAGCTCATTGTCTTCAGCCACCAGAACTTTCATCTCTTCAAATTTTGGAAAACTGTTGTAGGTCGGTACTTCTTTTTCCTTCTCGACCTCACTTTGGGCTGATTCTTCAAACCAACCTTCAAAATAGAATTCAGAACCTTCCCCATAAATACTTTTGGCTCCCACATCGCCGTTCAAAAGCTTTGCTAACCGCTTTACGATCGCTAATCCTAAACCCGTTCCGCCGAATTTTTTGGTGATACCATCATCTGCCTGTTCAAAGGCCATAAAGATCTTGTCGACGGAATCCTCACGGATGCCGATACCAGAGTCTTTAACGGAAAACTTAAGCCTAAAGCGTTCGTAATCTTTATTGACAACCTTTACAGAAAGCTGTATGGAGCCTTTTTCGGTGAACTTAAGACTGTTCGATACAAAGTTGCTGATGATCTGTTGCAACCTCAATGAATCGTAATGTATGTATTGAGGGACATCTTCGTCCACTTCGATATGGAATTTCAGATTCTTATGGGTTGCCTTGATCTTGAATATCCTATTGATATCCTCGATCATTTTGGTGAGGCTGAAATCCTCAAATTCAATCTTTAACATCCCTGAATCGATCTTGGACAGATCGAGGATGTCATTGATGATAAGCAATAGGGAATGAGAAGCATTGTCCAGCCTTTTTAACCAATCTTTTTGTTCAACGGTGAGTTCCGAACTCTTGAACATGTGCATGATCCCCATAATCCCATTAATGGGAGTCCGGATTTCATGGCTCATATTGGCTAGGAATATCTCTTTGGATTTTCTGGCTTGAATTGCCTCTTCACGTGTTTTGAGCAGTTCAATCTTGGATTCCTCCAATTCCTTATTCTTTTGGATAAGTTCTTGTTGGATCAAGATCTGTTGAACGAATGACTTAACCTTTGCTATGGTAATCTCTGGGTTCAGCGGTTTATATAAATAATCTACTGCGCCGCTTTCCAGGCCTTTCAATAGGTATTTGTCTTCCTTAGAAATAGCGGTGACCATGATTGCCATGATATGGCTAGTCTTGGGGTTAGATTTTAAAAGGGATACGAATTCGAATCCATTTATTTCTGGCATCTGTACATCGACCAGGGCAATTGAGATATCATCCTTCCAACAGATTTTCAGGGCTTCATTAGGGTCTGTAGAGCTCACGATGTTGACGTGGTCAACTTCCTGAAGCAGCGCATGCAGACTGATGATGTTTTCTTCCTTATCATCCAATATCAGAATATTGATCGTTTTCATAGGTGACATTACTTTAATTGACTGAAATAATCTACGATATGTTGATTTGAAATGACTTGCACTTTTTTAGAGACCTGTGTTCCAGCCAAGGGCATGGTGTCAATAATGGCTTCTTTGGGGTCTTGGACATAACATGCTGCACCTTGATCAACCATGGCCTTCAGGCCGGATGATCCATCGTTGTTGGCTCCGGAAAGAAGAAAAGCAGTCGCATCCTTGTTGTAAACAGCCGCTACAGAGTCGAAAAACACATCGATAGAAGGTCTTGAAAACTGTACGGGGTCTGAAATGTCCAAGGAAAATATATAATCTGGTTCTACCAGTGTATGGTAGCCCGGGGGAGCGAAATAAATATGGTTTTCCAAAATAGGCAGTTTATCACGTACCGAAATAACATTCCGGTTCAATCTTTTAGATAAACTCGTTTCGATTTTAGTTTCGTATTTCGAATTTCTATGCAATACAATGACAATAGCATCGGCAAATTTGCTGGGCAGATGATCGAGGATCTCCACGATCAATTCATAAGCGCCTGCAGAGCCACCAATTACTATGATATGTTTTGCCAGGTTTTCCATTTCTATTTTATTTTTTGATAGATGTTGTACTCCTTGTCGATGACCTTAAAATTATCCATGATCTCATGCCTCATTAAAGTCTCTTTTGTACCTAGGCATAAAAATCCAAACAGTGCCAAGGATTGGTAAAACAGGTTGATGACATGTTCCTGAAGTTTGAGATCAAAGTAAATCAGCACATTTCTGCACGTTATTAATTGGAACTCATTAAAGACTTGATCGGTTGCCAGGTTATGGGTTGAGAACAGGATGTTTTGCCTCAGGTCATGGTTAATGATCGCTGCATCATATCTTGCCGTATAATAGTTGGAAAGACTTTCTGTTGAGTTGTATGCATTGAAGTTGTCAGAATATTCCTTGAATTTATTGATGGGATAGATCCCTTTTTTGGCAACTTCGAGCACTTTACTGTTGATGTCGGTTCCATAAATAAAAGCACGGTCACTTAGATTGTTTTCCTTTAACAGAATGGCCAGGGAATAAACCTCTTCACCGGTTGAACAACCTGCACTCCATATTTTTATCCTAGGGAAAGTCTGTAAGTAGGGGATGATATCCTTGTTGAGTTTGTTGAAGAATCCAGGGTCCCGAAACATTTCAGTCACATTCACCGTGACTTCCTGTATGAAATATTGCTGGAATCCCTCAACGTTGACCAATGCATTCTTTAAATCCACCATATCCATGTCCTCCAGGTTCATGATACGTTGGATTCTGCGTTTCAATGAAGAGCGAGTATATCCGGACAGATCAAAATCTGACACATTCTTCAATAGAAAGACAATTTCTTCTACTTCTGAAAAACTCAATTCATTGGAATCTCTTAACTCAGCCATACTTGCATTAATGATACTAATTTATCAAGGTCGATGGGTTTGCTCACATAATCGTTTGCTCCCAATTCAATGGATTTTTCCCGATCTCCCTTCATTGCCTTCGCCGTAACGGCGATAATAGGCAGGTCTTTAAACTTTTTGTTTTTCCTGATTTCTTGGATAGCCTCATAACCATCCATCTCTGGCATCATGATATCCATCAGGACGATGTCCACTTCCTTTTGCTCATCGTTAATGATGTTTAGCGCTTCCAGGCCGTTGTTGGCAATCTCAATCTGCATGTTATATTGCTGTAGCGATGAGGTCAATGCAAATACATTTCGCATATCGTCATCTGCTATTAGCACCGTTTTATGATCCAATGTGCTTGTTCCATAATTTTCTTTAGGACCAATCTTCTCTGGATGCTTGATCGGATTATATGCCGGAGCAGATAGCTTGTTTAAGAAAAGGTTTACCTCATCGATCAATCTATTGTTGGATTTACTTGATTTTAATACCATAGATTGTGTATGGCGCATGATTCTTTCGGTCTGCTCTGAGCTCAAATCATATGCTGTATTGATGATGACCGGAAGTTTCTCAAATTTTGGATTCGATTTGATGACATCCAACATCTCAAGACCGCTACCATCAGGCAGTTTCACGTCCAAGATGATACAGTCTAGATTCTTTTCCTGTTCAAGTTTTTTCAATCCTGATTCTACCGTGAAGGCTTGGATTACATTGATGTTCTGTTCAGCAAAAGCCTTTTTGATCAGGTCACTTTGGAATTCCTGATCTTCGATCAATAGGATCTTTTTAAGGTCCTTATTGATGTTGAGTTTAATGTTTTCAAAGGCTACTCCAATGCTTTCTCCAGTAACCGGTTTTGCCATAAAGCCAATAGCGCCACTTTCAAGGAAATCTTTCTTGTTGAAATTAGCTGCAGACATCATGTGGATCGGGATATGCTTGGTCGTCTCGTTTGCCTTTAAGGTTTTCAGGACTTCCCAGCCATCAGCCAATGGAAGCATCACATCCAGAATAATAGCATCAGGAATATTTTCCTTGGCCATCTGGATACCTGCAACACCATCATAGGCATTTAAGACATTGAAGCCAAATTCTAGAGCAAATTCCTTCAGGATATCCGCAAAATTAACATCATCTTCAATGATCAGGATAGATTTCTTCTCTCTTACGACCTCCGCAATTGGTCCAGGTTCTACGACAGCTGCGGGTTTTGCTGCTGCTGTTTCCTTAATTGCTGGCGGAGTTGTTTTTATGGCTGCTTCTTTCGCAGGAGCTGCGTCTTTATATTCCGTAAATGGAATGATCAAGGTGAATTTACTTCCTATTCCAGATTCACTTTCCAAGGTAATTCGACCGCCTAATAAAGAGGAAATCTCTTTCGAAATCGACAAGCCCAGACCTGTTCCACCATATTTGCGGCTTGTAGAGCCATCTTCCTGACGGAAAGCTTCGAATATCAAAGCTTGTTTGTCTTCTGAGATCCCTTTTCCGTTATCGGAAACCGCAAAATGTAAGTTTCCAGATTGGTTGATGATCTGCAGATTGATCTCTCCATTTTGATCGGTGAATTTGAATGCATTGGAAAGGAAGTTCTTTAATACTTGTTCCAAGCGGTATTCATCGGAAATAAATTGTTCCGGCGCCTTTTTAATATCGATGTTAAATCGGATAGACTTTTCTTTTGCCACCTCTTTAAATAGGGATTCAAGATTGGCAGCAAAATGTTTGCTATTGATGCTGTCCTTGTGGATCTCTACTTTCCCGGATTCAATTTTCGCTAGGTCTAAGAGTTCATTGATCAATTGCAGCAGGTCCGAACCTGCATTATGAATTACGGAGGCATATTTGACCTGTTCTTCACTTAGGTTGCTATGTTTGTTATCCTGCAACAACTTGGCAAGGATCAAGATACTATTGAGTGGAGTCCTTAGTTCGTGGCTCATATTGGCCATAAACTCGGATTTATATTTACTTGCCTGCTCTACTTCCGTGATTTTCTGTTCTACGACAGTATGGGCATGATTAAGGTCGTTATTGCGCTTTTCAAGCTCTGCAGCTTTTTCGTTAAGCTCTTTATTGGCTTGAGAAAGTTCTTCCTGCTGTACCCGAAGCTCTTCTTCGGAAGCTTCCAATAGATTGGTCTTATAAACCAATTCTTCATTGGTTATTCTCAATTCTTCCTGTTGAGCTTCTAATTCTTCCGTTTGTCTTTGGGTTTCTTCAAGCAGGCCTTCAACTAAGGCATGGCTTTGACGGCTATGTAAAGCTGAACCTATAGAACGGCTAGTTCGGGTTAGGTAGCTGATGATGTTTTCTTTCTTGGAATCTGGAAAGGATCCGATGATCTCTATCAGGGCGATGCAATAATCTTCATATACCACTGGGAATAAAATCACGTCGGCTTCAATGGATTTGATTACCCCGGTTTTTATCTTGCTATTGCTGACGTCAATCGAGGATAGAATCTGCGGTTTTTTAGATTCTACGACCGATCCCAAAATCCCTTCGCCATGACGGAATATCTCAATTTTATCTTTTGGGTCTAGGCCTTTTGAGTCACGTATCCTGAATTCATAGGAGTCGATCTTTCGGACATAAAATGCCCCAGCAAAAGAATTGGTCACTTCCGAGATCACATTCAGTGAAGTTTTGGCAATTTCAGATTCCGTAGAAACGCCTGAGATGTTATTATGGAGTTTGGAGGAATTGGTAAGCACCCAATTGACACTTTCCAGTTCTTCAGAGGTTTTGGTCAAGTTGTGGTTTAATTCCTTTTCCTTTCTTGTATTTCTGCGCAGGTATTCAAGAATACGCAGCGTTTGGATGAAAGCAAAGAATATACCTAATAGGGATAGGATACCAAAAACGGCGGTATACACCCTTGTGCTAGCAAGTTCTTTGGATTTTTTATCAGTGAGCTTTTTCCTGGCTTCAATCACATCATTTGTGAAGGAATTTCTAGCCTGATTTATTATCGTTTGTTCATTGGCTAGGGACTTAAAGATTTCGTCGGTTGACTCGGTGTTGAAATCGTGTTCGTTAGCACTAATGGAAGCCGTTATAGCTTTAATATGTTCCACAGACTTTGGTGGAGTCTGGTACAGCTCATTTGGACGTTCGATCTGTAAAATCAAGCCATGGATTTCATCTTCTAGTTGTTCCACTGTCAGGGGATCTGCACTTTTTTCCAGGTTCTTGTATTTGGAGAGTTTCTGGATATCAAGTTCCCATTCTTGGATGTTGTAGAATTGTTTTTGCGCCAGTTCTATATAACCGTTAATGGTCTCTGAATACTCGCGTTGTTTGTTCAGGAAATACCAATAGGAGAATATTATGATTAGATTAGCGACAATAATGCTGACTATAAATTGCCACTTTAATTGACTAAACTTATTCATGTTAGAATAGAATGTTAACTTTAAATTTCATAAGTATAAATTTCATTATCCAGCACAGAGATGTAAATAATGTTCTTCTAATTAAAACTTGAAACCACAATCAAGAGAAGTGATTAAATCGCGTTAGTTTTTAGAAAATTATGACAAAGGTAATGAACTAAATAAGAATCATTAGCACCATATATCTGTTTTATACTTAGTAACACTTGTTTTTCCATAATTTACTTAGTCCAATTCTATAAAATTGTCGAAATAATAAAATCTAAATTAATGATTTAAATTTTAATTTTGTCGGTATAAAAAATTAATAATTAGCGTTTTAAGAATGAATTCTGTATTAAAAAATATCGAAATCATTCCTTTTACCAATCGGTTGCTTGGTGTAACACCTAAATTTAAAAATAGTTTTTTATTGTTTATTAATTTTTTATAACCTTTTTTCGTTGAAATATCATGGATATTGAGGTAAAGCTGACATGTTCGGAATATTTTTTTATCTTTAAGAAGTCAGAAACAATATTAATCTAAAAATTAATGGATTCACCGATTCAATTAGTTCTAATCATTACTGGGTCAGTAATAGCTATTTTTTTCCTGTTGTATTTGTTGCCAGTAAATCTTTGGTTTACGGCCCAATTGTCGAATGTAAAGATCAGTCTTTTGAATTTAGTACTGATGAGATTGCGTAAGGTTCCACCATCCTTGGTGACCAATGCCATGATTACCTCGACTAAAGCCGGCTTGAAAATTACTTCCAATGAGATCGAAACCCACTATTTAGCGGGAGGAAATGTAAATAAAGTAATCAAGGCACTGATTTCTGCGGATAAAGCAAATATTCCTTTGGATTTTAAGTTGGCCACAGCCATTGACCTTGCGGGACGTGATGTTTTTGATGCGGTACAGCTTTCCGTAAATCCTCAGGTTATCAATACACCTCCAGTTGCAGCCGTCGCAAAAGATGGTATTCAGTTGATTGCGAAGGCAAGGGTTACCGTTCGTGCAAATATCAATCAATTGGTCGGGGGTGCTGGTGAAGAAACCATTCTTGCCCGTGTCGGTGAAGGTATTGTGACAACAATTGGTTCCTCTGCCAACCATAAGGAGGTTTTGGAAAATCCAGACCGTATTTCAAAAACTGTTCTTTCCAAGGGATTGGATTCCGGAACGGCCTTTGAAATCTTATCCATTGATATTGCAGACATCGATATTGGTGAAAACGTAGGTGCGAAACTTCAGACCGATCAGGCCGAGGCAGACCTAAAAGTTGCTAATGCAAGAGCGGAAGAACGTAGAGCGATGGCTGTTGCAACCGAACAGGAAATGCGTGCGAAAGCTCAGGAAGCCAAGGCTAAGGTAATCGAAGCTGAATCGCAAGTTCCAATGGCTATGGCTGAAGCATTCAGAAATGGCAACTTGGGTATAATGGATTACTATAAAATGCAAAATATCCAAGCGGATACCGATATGAGAACATCTATAGCGAAGCCGCAAGGACCTGATAAAAAATAAATTATCTCAATCAATAAGAAAAGCCATGATTAAGAAAGTTTAGCGCTTTCTGAAATCATGGCTTTTTTTATGGAATTATGCAGGTTTATAAACGAAAAAACCCTGACGATGGGCGCCAGGGTTTGATACTAACCAATTATAAACCTAAATTATGAAAAGACAATTTTAATATAAATTCTACTTATCCTTCGAATTATGAAACAAAGGTACGGTGAGAATTAACATTTACAAAGAAATGTCGATAAAAAGTTTCCCTTGCAACCATTTTCTGACAATACCGTGATTTATCTGTTGCAACAAATAAAACTTTGGCGTAAATGAATTAACAATTCAAAATTTTGGTCTATAAAAATTATTTACTTTTGGAAATATCAATTGATTATGGTGCTTAAGAAATTTGCTGCAATCAAAGCAGTTGTATTAGATGTTGACGGGGTCCTGACGGATGGCCGACTTTTGGTTACAGAAGCGGGTGAACAGTTGCGTTCTTTTTTTGTGAAAGATGGATATGCCATGCAATTGGCAATTAAAATGGGTTTAGATATTTGGGTGATATCAGGTGGAAATTCCGAGGGTGTCAGAAAGAGATTGGAAGGTCTGGGTATTCAAGAGATACATTTAGGTGTAAGAAATAAAATGGATGTCATGACCCAACTTACCGAAAAACACGAATTGCAAATGGAGGATTTGATGTACGTAGGAGATGACATGCCAGATTATGAGGTAATGCAGGTAGTGGGAATCGCTGTCTGTCCTAGTGATGCCGTGGAGGATATCAAGACCATCTCGCATTACATGTCACCGAAAAAAGGAGGGGAAGGAGTTGTCCGTGATGTCTTGGAGAAAATATTGAAATTGAAAGGTCGTTGGGGCGTACAGACAGAAATAAAGAGTGTTTAATGATAGTCCAAGAAAAATTAAAAGCGACCCCAATCATCTTGGGTTCTAAATCACCCCGAAGAAAGGAGCTATTGAAGTCCATGGATATAGATTTCACGGTAGAAGTTCGGGAAACCGATGAATCCTTTGATGAAACCTTGTCTCCTGAAGAGGTCGTTCAACATATTGCAGAAGCAAAATTGGCGGCATTCCATGAACCTTCATTATATGATAAGTTAATTATTTGCGCTGATACCATTGTCGTAGATCATTTGTCTGCTGTAATAGGGAAGCCAAAGGATGCCGAAGAGGCTGTAGAGGTAATTACTGGCCTAAGCGGCAAGGAACATTTGGTCTTTACTGCAGTTGCCATGGCTTATCAAGGCGAGACAAGATCATTTGTTGAGGCGACGAAGGTATGGTTCAACAAATTGGAGAAAGAGGAAATCAATTATTATGTTAAAAACTATCAGCCCGTGGATAAGGCAGGCTCTTACGGCATTCAAGAATGGATAGGCAGAATTGGTATTGAGAGAATTGAAGGTTCTTATGAAAATGTGATAGGATTGCCTACGGCCAGGTTGCAAAAGGAACTCAAGGAAATGTTTGCTGTATAAATCTAGCTTTAGATATTAAAATAAAGGGCGGAAAATTAATTTTCCGCCCCATTTATTTACATTTACCCTTACTTAATATGATATCTAATTCCTGTGTAGAACATTCTACCGGTCATAGGTCCCCAAAGCATGTTTGTGTCAAAATGTTGACCAAATGGTTGGTCAAACGCCAAGATTGGATCTTTTTGATAGAAGTTGCTTAAGTTTTCCCCACCGATATAAATATCAAAGTTTTTGTTCTTGCCCAATGTTTTGCTAACCTGAGCATTCATGGTTACATAGGCATCAGATTGACTTGCCAATTGATATTCTACTGGATTACTGCTGGTATTAGGCAATCTTTTCTTGCCCACTACGTTCAACGTATAGTCAAAATGCCAGCCTGAATGGGTATTGTAGGCTAGGTTCATGAATCCACGGTGCTTAGCAGTCAACGGTTTCTGTAGCTTTCCTGATTTATATTCTGTTTCCACATCGAGCATACGGTAAGCCATTCTGGCTTCGAAGTGTGGAGCGGGCATAAATCTGAATTCAGCCTGTAAGCTATTGGAGTATGATTTCCCGTCTAAGTTATAGAATGATACTTCACGGGGGTTTTCAAAATCAACGACTACTTGATTTTGGAAGTTGTTATGGAATAGTTCCACGGACACGCCAGATTCCCTTCCGAAAAGCTGGAAGCTTTGGTCAACAGTAAATCCTGTATTCCAAGATACTTCTGGTTTAAGTCCATAGGCATGTTCGCCACTAGCAAGGTTTGCCAATCCGTTGATAGCCCTGCTTGAGGCAAAGATACCTAGGTTTTCGGCAAAGATATTGGCAGTACGCTGTCCGCGACCTGAGCTTAAGCGGAGGGTAGTTCCCAGGATTGGCTCATAACGCAAAACTGCTCTTGGTGTAGTAAACCAACCATATAGATTGTTGTAATCCTGACGGATTCCCAATACAGCATCAAACTTTTCGCTAGGGCTGAAGGTGTATTCTGCAAATACGCCAGTTACAGCCTCTTTACGGCCAAAATTGTAGGCATAGTCATTGTTGGAATTTACGCGTTTCAGATCTTCATCATAGTGGTCATATTGAACAGAAGCTCCAACCTTATATTTGTGGGATACATCGCCGATGATATCCTGGAACAATAGGTTTGCATAATAGGAGTTTTGTTCATTATCGTAGGTGTTCAATCCAAAGAAACTTTCTTGTTTATATTGACTTGCAGATAATTGAAGCCCGATACTACGGTGTTTGTTTGTCGGGAATACATAGCCCAATTTACCAAAACCTTCAATTCTTTGGTTTTTGAATCCTAGACCATATTTATTGGTCGTCAATTTATCAGTATTCTCGTTGAATTCAATCTGTCCACCGATTCTATCATCGTGAAGGAATTTCACGCCGAACTGGGCAATGATTCCTTTGCCGTTTTCGAAATGCCAACGGTTTACACCTGAGAATAGGTTTCCTACTGGAATATCACGGAAGCCATTGTCACTGAAGTTCATTTTCTTGTTGTACATGAAGTTATCATGCAGCAATAGTCCAACAGACCATTTCTCATTGATATGATGCGAAAGGTTTAGATTGACATCGGTACGGCCCATATTGTTGGCGTAGGCATTAAAAAATAACTTCTCGCTGTTATGGGGTTTCTTCAGTTCAACGTTGATTTGGCCAGCCATGTTTTCAAATCCATTGGCAACTGAACCAATGCCTTTGCTGATATTGATGGCTTCGATCCAAGTTCCGGCAATACTGTTCAATCCTAAGGGTGAAGCAAAGCCTCTAGGTCCTGGTAGACCTTCAACGGTAAGTTGGGTATAGATACCAGCAAGTCCGAGCATCTGGATCTGTTTACTGCCCGTTACTGCATCGCTGCTTACTACATCCACGGAAGCATTCGTCTCAAAGCTTTCACTTAGATCACAACATGCCGCCTTGAAAAGTTCTTTCGCCGTGATAGTCTCTACACGGTTTGGGGTCAATTTAGAAATGTAATTGGATTTCTGTCTTCTAGTGACCACGATTTCCTGTAAAGTGTTGTTCTTTGCCTGTACAACGAGGACTTCATGTAGGTTTTTTACCTCGATGGTATCCCCCTGCATACTGGCATGTGAGATCACTAACTTTCTATAAGGCTTCTGGTGCATGATTTTGAAAACGCCATTTTCATTGGTCTTAACCTTTTTGCTCGGGTTGTCCAACCAGAAAATGGTAACTTCGGTAATAGGGGTCAAATCCCCTTTTTCACTTTCATTAACTACGACTCCGGTAACCTCATGGTCATGGTCGTGGTTATGTCCGCCATCGTCATCGTGATTGTGTTCTTGGCCTTCCTCATGCTGATGGCCTTCCTCCGCATGGTCATGGTCGTGGTCATGCTCCTGCTCTGCATCCATTCTAGGGTACAGACAGCATTCATGTAATTCTTCATAGGTGGCATCCGGTGCACGGAATTCTTTGGTGTCATGACCGGCTTCAGCGATTCCCTGTTTAATTTTATCTAAGGAATTTTTGCTGGAATCATAGGTTACAGTAGCAATACCAGTACTGCTATCCCATTCAATGGATTTTGCGCCGGCATCTTTGCCCGCAGTCTCGATCCGTTTCTTACACATGGCACAATTGCCAGAAACTTCAAATTTCTCGGTGTTAATATTGTTTTGGGCGAACAGTCCTGTGCCCACAGCTATAAAAATAAATACTAATAAATATCTAAATAAGTGCATAGTTCATCGTAATTAATAAAAATTCAAAAAGTCTAGATTGATTTTGAAAGTTTATTTAATCAAATGATGAATGTGCAGTTGAGAAGGTATACAGAATGGGATTCCGCGAATAGAGCGGGTTTGAAAGGATTGGGTTCTTCGGGTTTATCTTCAATGATTTGTACCCAATGATTGATAATCCAAGGGATCAATACGATAGCCGGAGAAAAGTCGAAAGTACTGCCAAATAGCATTTTAGAACGCAATTGATCACTTTCGGTAGTCAATTCTAAATTTACTTTGGAATCTTGACAGGTATGGTCATCTTCACATTGGCTGTTGGTTTCCAGATCATCGGCATGATCGTGGTCTTGGTGCAAATTGCTGCACATAGGGCAACTGTCATGTGATACTTTGGATTCCTCAAGAACCGAGAACATGGTACTTTTTCCACAATGGTGCATATGGATAGTAGCCCCTGTACTGCATACAGAATAAATCAATAGTAAGCATATGGCTACAATTTTTCTCATGTCGGTTTCAAATATAGGAAACTAACACTGAATATGTGGATAATTAATTGTAATTTTTTCTTGTCAAAAGAATTCACACTAATTATATTCGAATTGACTTATTACTTTATAAACCTTTGACTTATGGAAACTTTAGCTGCACATCCAAATCTGTTGTATTTGGGCTTGGTAAGCCTAGTATCAGCAGGAATCTTGGTAATTTTCCTATTCAACAAAATTCTGAGAAGAGTTAATTAAATAAAAAACCTGATTCAACTGAATCAGGTTTTTTTTCTATCCTTTAATGGAGGAAATGAAATCTGGTATTTTCTCCAAGTAGTTTTCCTCTGTCAATAACTTGACAAATGCAGTTCCTACAATGGCGCCATTGGCATATTTTGTAGCTTTTTGAAAAGTGTCCTTATTGTGGATCCCAAAACCTATCACGACAGGGTTCTCTAGATCCATATCCTTAATCCTCTGGAAATAGCTTTCTGATTGTTCCTGAACATTTAATTTTGTTCCAGTGGTCGCATTCGAAGAAAGGAGATAAATAAAGTTTGTCGAAAGAGAGTCGATTTTTCTAATTCTGTCGGCAGATGTCTGTGGAGTTACCAAAAAAACATTGCTCACTTGGTTCTCTTCAAATACTCCTTGGTACAGCTCTTCATATTCATACATTGGAAGGTCAGGGATGATCGTGCCGTTCACTCCGACCTCCTTGCAGGCTTTACAGAAGTTCTCAACGCCATATTGAAGGACGGGATTCACATAACCCATTAGAAATACTGGGATACTGACTCTTTTTCGTAGATCCTTCAATTGTTCGAACAAAACCTTTAAGGTCATGCCGTTTTCCAGTGCTACTTCTGAACTATGTTGGATGGTAGGTCCATCGGCAACCGGATCCGAGTAGGGGAATCCAATTTCAAGGAAATCCGCACCTGCTTTTTCCAGTGCTTCTGCAATATCAATGGTGCTGTCCAGCGTTGGGTAGCCAGCGGTAAAATATATAGATAGCAATCCGTTTGCCTGTTTGTTAATCTTTATCATGTTATAAACCGAAATATTTCATGTAATTGTCCAAATCCTTGTCGCCACGTCCAGAAAGACAGATGACCACAGTTTCGTCTCCTTTAAAGTTCATTTTTTCTAGGTGAGCCAATGCATGTGAACTTTCTATAGCCGGAATGATACCTTCTAATTTTGTCAATTGTAGTCCTGCCTGCATGGCTTCATCATCTGTCGCACTCACATAGGAGCCGCGACCGGATTTGAAAAGCCAAGCATGTTGGGGGCCAATTCCTGGATAGTCCAGTCCGGCCGAGATGGAATAAGGTTCGATGACTTGGCCATCTTCCGTTTGCATCAGGATCGAACGGCTGCCATGTAGTACACCTTCATTTCCTAAAACCGTGGTCGCGGCGGATTCTCCACTGTCTACACCATGGCCAGCAGCTTCAACAGCAATTAATTGTACATCTTCATCATCTAAAAAGTGATAAAACATGCCTGCTGCATTTGACCCGCCACCTACGCAGGCCATAACAATATCTGGTGTTTCCTTGCCTGTTTTTTCTAATAATTGTTTTTTTGTTTCTTCCGAAATAATGGACTGAAACCTTGCCACCATATCTGGATAAGGATGTGGTCCTACCACGGAGCCGATGATGTAATGCGTGTCGACAGGGTTGTTTATCCAATCTCTCAAAGCTTCATTGGTAGCATCTTTCAGGGTTTTGCTCCCTGATGTGGCAGCTACTACTTTTGCACCCATCATCTTCATTCGGGCTACATTGGGAGCCTGTCTTTGGATATCGATCTCGCCCATATAAACCACACATTCCAAGCCTTTCAGGGCACATACGGTAGCCGTGGCCACACCGTGCTGCCCAGCGCCAGTTTCTGCAATGATACGCTTCTTGCCTAGTTTCTCGGCAAGCAAGATCTGTCCGATGGTATTGTTGATCTTGTGCGCTCCTGTATGGTTCAGGTCTTCACGTTTCAAAAATATTTTGGCATTGTATTTTTCCGAAAGACGTTGAGCATGATATAGGGGAGAGGGTCTGCCTACATAATCACGTAATAAGTATTCAAATTCTTCCTTGAAAGAAGGGTCTTCCATTATTTGCAAGTATTGGTTTTGCAATTCTTCGACATTTGGATAAAGCATTTCAGGAATATAGGCCCCGCCGAATGGTCCATAGTATCCTTTATTATTTACTTGATATTTGCTCATTTCTGATGGTTTTCAATGCTAATTTTAATTTTTCTATATCTTTTAGGCCAGGTTCGATTTCAAATTTTGAATTGAGATCCAGGCCGATCAGTTTCAAGTCTTCAAAGTTTACGGCTTCCTGTAAGTTTTCCAAAGATAGCCCGCCACTTAAGAAATATGGCGTATCGTAGGGGTACTCTTTTAGTTTTTGCCAATTGAAGGTAACTCCAGTGCCGCCATAAGCTGGGCTCTTGCTGTCAAATAGGAAGTAATCGACCTGCCCAATATATGGTTCCAATTGTTTCCAATCAAAGTCTTCATCAATTCCAAAGGCTTTGATGACTTCCAAGCCTTTGGCCTTTAATGCTGCAGCAAGCTCAACTGGTTCAAGTCCATGTAGTTGGATGCTGTTCAGGTTGAATCTTTCAGTCGCATCCATGATTTCGGCAAAGTCGGAATTTACAAAAACTCCTGTTTTTTTGATGTCATTTGCCATGGAAATATTAACCAGGTCTCCAACATATCGTGCTGATTTCTTATAGAAGATATGCCCAATATACTGGATAGGAAGCTCAAGGAGTTGCAAAATGTTTTGCTCTTCCTTCATGCCACAGACCTTTACTAATAGTTCCCTAGCCATTTATCAAAGTTTTAAAGCTTTTCAAGGCCTTGTGACCCAATAGGGACTCTTCTGCCTCGTAATAACAGTCTGCAAAGCTTTTTTCTGGATGGAAGGTTTTTATTCCAAAAGCTGCATTGGTTAAGACGACATTGTTCTGGATGTCATTTCCTTCACCCTCGATAATCTGTTTGAAAATCTTTGCCGCATCTTCGATGGATTCACCACCTGCAAGATCTTGTGGAGCTACTGCCGTAAAGCCAAGCTCGTCCACCGTATAGTAGTTCTCCCCTTGATTATTGATTACCTTGAAGTCGCCCGTCAAGGAAATTTCATCATAACCATCCATGGCATGCATGATGCTGTATTGTTTGTCGGTGTTTTGATAGAGGTATGCATAGAGCCTAGCTAATTCCAAACTAAATACTCCAACCGATTGGAATTTAGGGTTTGCAGGATTGGTCAATGGTCCCAACATATTGAAAAAGGTCTTCACCGCTAAAGCTTTGCGGATTGGCGCTACGGTTTTCATCGCTGGGTGAAACAATGGGGCATGTAGGAAACAGATGTTGGTTGTTTCTAATTGTTTCTTTAGAACATCTTTGTCAGCAGTAAATGTATAGCCCAAGTACTCCATAACGTTGGAGGATCCGCAACTGGATGATACGCCTACATTGCCATGTTTGGCAACATGGTAACCAGCGCCTGCCACCACAAATGAGGCAAGTGTGGAAATATTGAAGGTGTTTTTTCCATCACCTCCGGTTCCACACATATCAATCAGGTCAAAACCATTGAAGTCTAATTTATTGCAAAGGTCATACATCGCGTCTCGGAAACCGCCTAGCTCCTCCACTCGGATACTGCGCATTCCATAGATGGTCATAAAGGCAGCAATCTGATGAGTATCGTATTTTCCAGTTGCAATGTTCGTCAGGATATCGTAAGCCTCTTTTCTGCTGAAGGACTTGTATTCAAATAGATGCGCTAAAATTTCTTTCATATTTTTTTCAATAAAAAAGGGCTTGCCGAAAAGGCAAGCCCACTATTATTTAGTTCTTTAATTCAACCAATAGGTGTCTGCCACAACATTATTTGTTGTGCCACCACCAAGCTGTATTGAATTGTACTGTTTTCATCGTTAGTTCAACAAATATCCAAGATGTTTTTGAGAATTGCAAGAAATCCTTTCAAAAAATGATTTTTTGTTAATAAGTGACAAAGTGAGCCATTTCATTCCCTTTGGATACCAAAGTAAATGATCCGATTTTATCCCCTTCTACGTAGACGCTGGTAACCAGTCTGTTCTTGTAATAAACGAAGAACATATTATCTACATCCAGATCTTCTGGATCGATATCACGAACCTCCTTACGAGGAAGTTCAGCGTAGTTTTTGATTTCTATCTGTTCAATATTTTTACTGTTTAGGTTCAGTCTGATTTCTTCCAAACTGACTTCTAAATAGTCATATAGTTCATCGGAAGGTTCATTCACGATGACCCATTTGCTCAGGATGACATCCAAAGCAATTTCATTATCATTTAGGTCGTAGATGAAGTCTGTTGCGACATCCCTGCCATTGACAGCATATTCTTCGGTTCGATCATCTCCATGTTCAAACTGTGCGAAGCTGATCCTTGGGCTGAGAAAAAGCAAGAAATATAGTAAGAAATGTTTCATTCAGTAAATTTTATTGTCGTTCTATGGACATAAAAAATGCAGAAAGGATTAATTTGTTTGGAGGTTTGCAACATATAATCCCCATGATATTAAAAAAGCGCCCTTCTTCAAGGCGCTTTCTATACCGATTTTAATATTCGTCTTCGTTGAAAAAGAAATCATCTTTTGTTGGATAATCTGGCCAGATTTCCTCAATGTTTTCATAAGGTTCACCATCATCTTCCAACGCCTGAAGATTCTCAATTACTTCAACTGGTGCTCCAGAGCGAATCGCATAATCAATTAATTCGTCTTTTGTCGCTGGCCATGGAGCGTCTTCTAAATGAGAAGCTAATTCAAGTGTCCAATACATATCTCTTTAATTAAGTTTCACGTTTTCGCAAAAATAATATTTAATTTAACTAATGCAAGGAAATTATCTTTAATTCTTTGTTAAAACAGGTATATTTCGCAGAAAATCAACGTTTTAAAATGAAACATTTCTTAAAATCAACTCCCTTGATTCCATACTTTTTTCATTTTTTCATAGACTTCTATTTCAATAGAGTCATATTTTTGACTTGAACTGTTGTCATATGTAATCGGTTTGAGTACCGATATTTTTATGACGCCTGGTTTTGAACCAAATCTTCCGCCATCATCCCATAAGATCTCCCATGCATTATGGATGACAACAGGGAGTATTGGAATGTTGTTCTCAATGGCCATTTTAAAGGCGCCAGCCTTAAATTTATGCAATACAGGTGGGAATTCTTCATCAATCTTCCCTTCCGGAAAGATAACAACCGATTTACCCTCATGTAGCAGTTCAGTGGCTCTTTTGAAAGCCTTGAAAGCTGAAATCTTGCTCTGACGGTTGACAGGGATGTCGATCGATTTAAAAAAAATACGTGTGACGGGATTCTTTAACAATTCAACCTTTCCAATAAAAGAAAATTCCTGCGGACAAAGGTAGGTGAGTGCTGTAATATCTAATATAGAGGTATGGTTAGGGCAGATGATGTAGGGTTTGCTCCAGTCGATTGCTTCCTCATATTCTATTTTGAACCTGATGCCTACTAAATGGACACTTAAGATGGAAATCCATTTTCTAAACCAAACAATGGAGGAGTAAAGTTTATTGGGGTTCTTAGAAAGGAAATATAAAAAAGGAAAACATATTGAAAAGAAAAAAAGGACGGATATGAAATATAATAACCTATGTATTTTCTTTAAAAATATTAACATATCTTCCTTAAACGTCTTTTCTGATGGTATAAAAATATAAAAAGCTTCACAATCGTGAAGCTTTTTATTTTATTTACTTAGTTCAGCATAATATTTATGGAACAATGGAATAGTTTCAATTCCTTTTAAATAGTTTTCAATACCGTACTTTTCATTTGGAGAGTGCAGGTTATCTGAATCCAATCCAAAGCCTAAAAGCACTGTTTTGATGCCCAATTCTTTTTCAAATAGGGCAACGATTGGAATAGATCCACCACCTCTTGTCGGGATAGGTTTTTTATTAAATGTTTCTTCCAATGCTTTTTCAGCAGCTTTATATGCGATGCTATCAGTAGGAGTAACTACTGGTTCACCACCATGGTGGGGTTTAACCTCTACTTTTACAGATTTTGGAGCGATCTTTTCAAAATGTTCTTTGAACAATTTAGTGATACGCTCTGAGTTTTGATTAGGGACCAAACGCATAGAGATCTTTGCGAAAGCTTTTGAAGGCAATACGGTCTTTGCTCCTTCACCAATGTAACCACCCCAGATACCGTTTACTTCCAAAGTCGGACGGATACCAGTACGTTCGATAGTAGTGAACCCTTTCTCACCCCATAATTCTTGAACACCTAAATCATTTTCGTATTCCTGAACATCAAAAGGCGCTTCGTTCAAAGCTTTTCTTTCTGCATCAGTCAACTCCAATACATCATCATAGAAACCTGGAATCGCGATGTGGTTGTTTTCATCATGCAACGAAGCGATCATCTTTGAAAGAATGGTCGCAGGGTTAGCTACAGCACCACCATACACACCAGAGTGAAGGTCGCGGTTAGGACCAGTAACTTCAACTTCAACGTATGAAAGACCACGCAATCCTGTTTCTAATGAAGGATTTTCAAGACTGATCATGGACGTGTCCGAAATAACGATTACATCAGCTTTAAGGCGTTCTTTGTTTGCATTGACAAAGATGCCCAGATTTGCAGAACCTACTTCTTCCTCTCCTTCGATCATGAATTTAACATTACATGCCAATTCATTTTCTTTCATCATATATTCAAAAGCTTTAACGTGCATATAGAACTGACCTTTGTCGTCAGCAGCACCACGAGCGTAGATTTTACCGTCGCGAACAGTTGGCTCAAATGGAGGAGTTTCCCAAAGTTCAATTGGGTCTGCCGGTTGCACATCATAATGTCCATAAACCAAAACTGTCGGTAAACTTGGGTCGATGATCTTCTCCCCATATACGATTGGATAGCCTGCAGTTGGACAAATCTCAACGTTGTCTGCACCAGCATCCTTAAGTTTTTGAGCTACAAATTGTGCGGTATTGATTACACCTTCCTTGAACTGTGGGTCAGCACTAACTGATGGAAAGCGCAATAATTCAAATAATTCTTCTAAGAAGCGATCTTTGTTTGCTTCTACATAGTCTTTGATTTTTTGCATTTCAAAAGTGTTTTTACAAAGGTAATGAAATAAATTTTACAAGAGCTGTAACTTTTTCTTTCTCCCGACGACATATGTTTACATAGATTTTCAATAAATGAAATCTCGTTTTTTAAAGCATTGTGTTAAATGATTGTTAAAGATCTTTTAGTTTTCTGTTATTTCTCACAATAGTGATAATTTAGTGCTGCCTTTATTTGATTTGAAACTTTAACTTTTTTATGAAACCACTAACCAAAGTAATCTTAAGCCTATTTCTCGGTTTATTTTCACTTGCAAGTTTTGCCCAAACTAAAATTACGGGTACTGTCGTTGATGAAACGGACAAGACGAAGCTTATCAATGCGACCGTCATGCTTTTGCAGGCGAAAGATTCCATCCTCGTAGACTTTACGAGAGCAAATCAAGAGGGCAAATTCTCCCTCAACAATCCTGATACCACGGATTATTTAGTCATCATCAGCTATCCAAAGTTTGGTGACTTCTTTGAAATTATCAGCAAAGGTTCTGGAGACAAGAATCTTGGTGAAGTCACTATGCAAAGTGCGGCCAACCTGATTGAAGAAGTGTTAATTACTGGTAAGATCCCCGTTGTCATTAAGGGAGATACCGTAGAATATGATGCATCCAGTTTCGTAACTGAAAAGAATGCAAAGGTAGAAGACCTGCTAAAGGTGCTCCCTGGTATTTCAGTCGATGCATCGGGTAAGATTACTGCCCAAGGAAAGACCGTTGAAAAGGTGCTTGTCGATGGGGAAGAGTTTTTTGGAGATGACCCTAAATTGGTAACCCGTAATATCCGATCGGATATGGTGGATAAGGTTCAGGTCTTCGAGAAAAAATCTGAAGAAGCTGAGCGTACGGGTGTTGACGATGGAACCCGCGTTCAAACCATTAACGTGAAATTAAAAGAAGATGCCAAGAACGGTATGTTCGGCAAGCTTGAAGCTGGCGGAGGATTAGATGATAATTCTGGATATTATCTCGGTAAAGCAGCCATCAATAAATTCAAGGGTTCCCAAAAGATCTCTGCATACGGCATTACATCCAACGATGGAACTACCGATCTAGATTGGCGCGAAGCTGAGAAGTTTGGTGTTGATAACGGAAATATGACCGTATTGGATGATGGTGGAATCATGATCTCTGGTGGTGGTGGATTCCTGAACAACACCAATAGGGGGCAACCAAAAGCCTTGACCGCTGGGGTTTCGTTTATGGATGCTTGGAAGGAAAAGAAACATAAGTTGAACCTGAACTATAAATATGGTATGGCTGAAAATGAAATCAATACCAATACCATTAGCCAAACTCCTTTGACGGAGGGTATCTCAAACTCTGAAACTGATAATGATGATATCTCCAAAAGTACAGGACATCGCCTGAACACTAAATACGATGTTAGTATTGACTCCTTGACAACCCTGACCTTGCGTGTTGCTGCTTCAAAAATGAACAGTGAAAATAATACCCAGAGAAGAGGAAAGAGCTTTAAGAACGGCGAATTGCAATCGGAAGATGAACGTTCTCAAGATATCAATTCATCAAATGACAACTTCAACTATGATGCAAACTTCACAAGGAAATTTGCAAAAGAGGGACGTTCCATCAACTTGAAATTCACTGGAAACTTAGGTAAAACGGAGTCTGACATGATGTTGAACTCTTCATTGAAAAATGTTGTAGAAGGAACAGAGACCATTGTTGATCAGTTTAAAGACAATTCCAATAACTCCAATTCGATCATGGCCGCTGCAACTTATACAGAGCCATTTTCCAAGAAGATCAATATGGCTTTTGGTTATGAGTACACCAACTCGAAGGCTCACTCGATCAATAGTGCCTACAACAAGGATGCTTCTGGCAACTATACCGATTTCGATGAGGAATTCAGTAATGACTTTAACTTCAATACAGTTAGGAACGCAGCCAACATTTCATTCAATTATAAAGCCGATAAAATTGAGTTTAACTTAACCAATAACATCAGACATGATGATATGTTCCAAAAGAACAACTTGGCAGGAAATGAAATGAGTAGAGATTACCTTACTTACAACCCTAGAGCTCGTTTCAGATATAACTTCACTAAGGCTAAATCATTGAATTTATCTTACAACAGATCCAATTCATTGCCTTCTCTGTTCCAGATTCAACCTTTGAAACAGAACGAAGATCAGATGAACCAATATTTCGGTAATGAAAGTTTGAAACCATCCGTTTCCAACAATTATAACTTGAACTATTATTGGTATGATATGCTGAAAGGAAAGAATATCTACACCGGTATCGGTATGACACAGACCTTAAATGCAATCCAGACTGATGTTGTTATCCATCCTTCCCTGAAAAGAGATCTTTACTATGTCAATACCGATAAGGCAATGACCAATGGTTATATTTATGGAGGATACTTCTTCGATCTGATCAAGAAAAAGCAGATTAAGATGAACTTAGGGTTGAATGCAAACCTAAATAACTATTACAACAAGATCAAAGACCTTTCTGATATCAATAATCCAAAGGATTTTGAAGAAAACAAGAACATCAGCTACAGCTTCGGAACGGATATCGGTTTTCAAAAAAATACAACCAAAGGCTTTGATTTTTACCTGAATTTCTCTCCAGGTTATAGAGTGTTGAAAACCACCCTGAACCCTGAGTTGAACTCTGAAGGTTTCACTTTCGACTCTTACGGTAGATTTACTTACTACCTGCCAGCGAAGATCCAGTTGACCGGTGAGTTGAACTACGAGTATGAAGCGGCAACTAAATCATTGCCAACAGATTTCAGTAGGTTGAAGTTCAGTCCAGGTATTTCCAAGAAATTCATGAAAAATGAAAGTCTGATCGCATCGTTCTACGTGAATGACGTATTTAATCAAAACGTTGGATTTAGCAGAAGCCAGTCAGGACAAGCGATCACCCAACAGCGCTTTAACAATATCGCAAGATATTACATGCTGAAACTATCTTGGGAATTCACATCAATGAAAGGAGCTGAGTAATTATGAAAATGAAATATATATTATCGACAATACTTTTGGCCATCCTGAGCATGGGATTCGCCAATGCACAATATGCTTTCTTCCCTGAACAAGGAACCATTACTTATGACAAAACTGTTCACGTCAAGAACCTGATGCGTAGACATATCCAAACCTTGAAAGATGGAGATTTCTCCAAGAAGTATTTTGAGGAAATGATGGCCAAAGTACCGGAGACAGCAGTATTAAATAAAAAACTATCCTTTAGTGGATCTGAATTCTCCGTGGAGCCTATTGAGAAGGACCAACCGCAAATGATTGCAAACCTTTTGCGTATGGGCCTTTTGGATTACGGTGCCAAGATTTATCAAAACATAGCAAAGAACGAATCCTTACAGACCATGGAAATGGGAGGCTCACAGATCAACATTAAGGACTCTCTGACGAACGTTAAGTGGAAGATTACAAATGAATACAGAAATATTGCTGGATACGATTGTAGACGAGCTAACGGCGTCACATTGGACTCTGTGTATGTAGTTGCCTTCTACACCGATCAGATTCCGACTGCCGGATCGCCTAGTACCCTGCATGGCTTACCAGGAATGATCCTAGGGTTGGTTGTTCCAGAACAGCATTTCAATATTTACGCCACAAAAGTGGAAATGCAAGCGACGACAGTTAACTCCAATATCTTTAAGAAGAAAGCTGATACCATGACCAGGCAACAGACCAAAGACCGCATGAAGGAAATCTTTGGCCGTTGGATGACCGACAAACAGTTCAACCTGATTATGGCAGCCATATTCTTATAGGATCATATTAAGATCTTATTTATTAAGCAATTCAAAATTAATGATGATGCAAAGAGCCGGATTTATCCGGCTCTTTCGCTTTGAAAGAGTATTTAGTAGAAAGTATTTAGTATTTAGACCTATGTCCATCCCAAATTAGGGTTGACCTTCCTAATGAGTCGTGATTCCATTCAACTGGGATATGAATAATAATCTTGGTCTATCCTCCCATCCCTTGAATCCTGGTTCTAAAGAATACCCAAATCCTGGCGAAAAAAAAATCCCGGTCAATATTGACCGGGATTTTTATGCTTTAATTCAACGAATTATTTCTTCTCGTTTTTCTTAGAAGTAACATCGTTACGAATTTCTTGAGCTAAAGTTTTGATCTCTTGTAACCCTTTACGAACGCGTGTTCCTGCAGCAGAGTTTCCGTTATTGAAGAATTTTTCTGCGTCAGCTTCGATTGAAGCTACTAGCTCTTTTAATTTAGTGTAGTTTTCCATTTTTTAATTAATATAATTTTAGTTTTTCTTAATTAATTCTCTAATATATCATAAATATACAAAAGGAATGCAAACAATGCGAATTTTAAAATGTTTTTTTGTGTTATAAACGCCTTTTTTGTGGCATCTACTCTACTATTTTCAATTCGTCGATGATGTTTTGAGCACCCGCAAACTTGTCAATTATGAAAAGAACGTATCGGATATCAACCGAAATAGTACGTTGCAATTTTGGATCAAAAATCACGTCTCCTGCCATTGCTTCAATGTTTCCATCAAAAGCCAAGCCAATTAATTCGCCATTTCCGTTTAAAACAGGTGATCCGGAGTTACCGCCGGTAATGTCTTGGTCACTTAAAAAGTTAACCGGTAGATAGCCAGCTTTATCTGCATAACGTCCAAAATCCTTATTTTCATATAGTTCCATTAACCTTTTTGGTAAATCGAACTCCTCATCTCCTGGTTTATATTTTGCAATGGTACCTTTCAATGTGGTGTAATAATTTTCTTTGGCATCATTCCTTTTGTCCTTAGGCAATGCTCTGATCGTTCCATAAGTCAAACGTAATGTTGAGTTAGCATCTGGATAATATTTGCCATTAGGATCCATTTTCAATACTCCAGCGATGAATTTTCTGGATGCTGCCAAGAACTCATCATTCATCTTTTCAGCCTCCGGAGAAGTCTCACGGTATTTATCCATCAAAGATGATGATAGTTTGTAAAGAGGGTCTGCATCAATCAGCTCTGCTTTAGGGTTTTTAAGGTATTCAGCCAATTTTGCCTGTGATCCAAAAATGCTGTTGTCAAAAGCTGTTTTGATATCCGATTGGAAATTTCCGCTGTTCTTGTTTGCCATTTCACGGACATAAGGAGCGATTTCACCACCTTTTGCTGCGTATAGGTTCAATTCATCAGCCAATACGTCAATTTCTAATGGCATATATGCTTTCTCATAGTTATCCGCGATAAATGCTTCCAAGCGTGGAGCCATTTCTTTGCGTTTAGCTTCGTTTTCTTGTGCATATTGTTTCAAACCATTGCCTAACGTAGCAGGGATTGCTGCGAAAGTCGAAGAACGTAACATACCGATCAGGTAATTGTCTTGTCTAGCCTTATCGTTTGTTTTCGCGTAGAAATCATTGATTACCGCTAGGACGTTGCCATATTGTTCCTTGTTTTCAGGACGGTTAGCCCATTTGTTGAATTTCTTCTCTTGCTTGCGTTTTGCCGCTGCGGTCTTGTGCTTTTTCAAGGCATCGATCATCCCTTGTCTATTTTTCCAGTAGTTTGCCACTCCAGAATATTTAGAAGCATAGTTTAATTTTACCGCTTGGTCTTTATCCATGTATTTTTTCATGGCATCCATACCTACTTTAGAAGCTTCAACCCATGCTGGATACGCATAATTAACGTTTTGATCAATTCCTGCTGCATTCATCCAACGGTTTGTACGGCCTGGGTAACCTAAGATCATGGAGAAATCTCCATCTTGGAAACCTTTGATGCTTACTGGCAAGAATTTTTTAGGCTTCAACGGCACATTGTCTTTTGAATATTCAGCTGGGTTACCATCTTTATCCGCATAAACACGGAAGATAGAGAAATCACCTGTATGGCGAGGCCATTCCCAGTTGTCGGTATCACCTCCAAATTTACCGATGCTGCTTGGCGGAGTCCCTACCAAACGGACGTCCGTAAAGTCTTGGTAGACGAAGTAGTAATATTCATTTCCATTATAGAATGGACGAACAGAAACTACATATTTACCGTTTTCGCTGTTTTCTTGTTGGATCTTGGCAATTTCTTGATTGATCACTTTTTCGCGTTCCTTTTCCGACATCTTATCGTTTACCAATCCTAGGATACGTTTAGAAACATCATCCATACGGACAAAGAAACGAACGTACAAAGATTTAGGCTTTAATTCCTCAGCATGGTTTTTAGCCCAAAATCCATTGGTAAGATAATCATGTTCTGGAGTAGATAATTCTGCGATAGCGCCATAACCACAGTGGTGGTTCGTGAATACCAATCCGCTTCCTGATACAATCTCTGCGGTACAACCGCCATTAAACTGCACGATTGCATCTTTCAAGCTGGAGTTATTGATGCTGTAAATTTCTTCGGCTGTGAGTTTTAAGCCTTTTTTTTGCATGTCAGCTTCGTTCAGACGCTTTAGGTGCATCAAGAACCACATGCCCTCATCCGCAAATGAGAAAGTGCCAACGAGCGTCAGCACACATAGTAATACTAGTTTTTTCATATCAACCTTTTTTGTGGTAGGACAAATTTGCTGGAATTTAGGCGCAAATCAAAATGATTTGTAAGGAAATCAGGCCACTGCATGTCCTTGGATTTAACTATCTTTGCCAAGATGGCGTCATTTGAAGACTTTAAATTTAATAAGCAGATCCTAAATGCAATAGCCGAAGCAAGCTATACAACCACGACTGAAATCCAAGAAAAGGCGATTACACCGATTCTAGCGGGGCAAGACGTGATGGGGATTGCGCAGACAGGGACCGGAAAAACTGCAGCATTTGTGCTGCCGATGCTCATGAAGCTGAAATATGCTCAAGGTAATGACCCAAGAGCATTGATTTTAAGCCCTACCCGAGAACTTGCTATGCAGATTGAAGAGCATATCAAGCAATTCTCCACTTACTTAGACCTAAGAACCGTTCTGTTATATGGTGGTTTGGGACCAAAAACCCAAAAGGAACTCCTTGCCAAAGGCTGTGATATCATTGTTGCTACCCCAGGCCGTTTCCTCGACCTCTATTTAGAAGGTGATATCAATGTCAAGAGCCTTAAATTCTTGGTCCTTGATGAAGCAGACAAGATGATGGACATGGGTTTTATTGGAAAAATCCACCGTGTCCTGGAAATCGTCCCTAGAAAAAGACAGAACCTTCTTTTCTCCGCAACCATGAGTGAACTCGTGCGTAAGATTGCAGGTGATTTCTTGGCATTCCCAACCGTTATCGAAGTAACAGAACAGGCAACTCCGGCACAAACCGTGACCCAGGAGCTGTATCATGTTCCCAACTTAAAGACGAAGATCAACTTATTGCAACATTTCTTCAAAGACGATGAAACCTTCAGTAGAATCATCGTTTTTACCAAGACTAAGGTGGTTGCTGATCGTATATATGCCTTCCTAGAACGTAAATATGGTCCTGAGGAGGTTCGCGTAATCCATGCAAACAAAGGCCAGAATACCCGCATCAATTCCATTAATGCCTTCAAAGAAGGTGAAGTTAGGATCTTGGTTGCTACGGATGTTGCTGCTCGCGGATTAGATGTATCGCAAGTGAGCCATGTGATCAATTTCGATGTTCCCATCGTTATCGAGGACTATGTACACCGTATCGGCAGAACAGGCCGTGCATTCCAGACAGGTGATGCCATTACCTTCTGTAATCCAGCCGAAGAGTATTATGTGGCAAAAATTGAAAAACTGATCAGACAGACCATTCCTGTGAAGGAATTGCCTGCGGATGTGGTTATTGAAAAGACACCTTTCGACGAGAAACAGGATATCGCTAGGGAAATTGATAATCAGAAGAAAAAAGATAACCCCGATTTCAAAGGTGCATTCCACGAGAAAAAATATGCCATTAAGGCAAATAACTCAAAAAGACAGGCTCGTGGTAAAGCTAAGCCGGTAAAAAAGGGAAATAGCAAACCAAGCAAGAAAAGATGAAGTTAACCCCATTGAATATAACCTTGGCTTGTATCCTTGTATGGGCAATATCTGAAATGGGTTCGGTAGAAAAGCCATTGTTTTCATGGGCTTGGCTCCTTATCCTTTCTATCGTGCTCATCGTTGTGGATATCCTGTTCCGCTTATGGACCAAGAATACGCAACGCTTATGGATCATGCAGATAGGCTTTATTTTGGTGGTGGGTATCATTTCAATGTTAATAAAATTACAGTTTTAGATATGAAGAAAGCAGAAATCAAACTCCAGATCGAGTTAGATGATTCCAACGTTCCAAATTCCATCCAATGGAGTTCTACAGATGGGCAGAATACAGAAGAATTACCAGCAAAAGCTATGTTCTTAGCGCTATGGGATGCCCAGTATAAAAATTCATTAAGAATTGACCTTTGGACTAAAGATATGCCTTATGATGAAATGAAGCGTTTCTTCTATGAAACTTTGCAAACATTAGGCGACTCATTCCTAAGGTCTTCAGGTGGTGATCCAATGGCTGAGAAAATTATTGGCGATTTACGTGACTATTGTGCACACTACGCTGATAAAATGGAAATCTTGGAACAACAGAACTAATTGAATTTGGAATCTGCCAACAGGTTCGTTGGCTAATCAATATGCAGATATGAATTACTTTTTGGTGAAATCTGAACCATTTAAATACAGTTGGGAACAATTTAATAAAGATGGAGAGACCTTTTGGGATGGCGTACGCAACTATCAAGCTCGAAACAACCTTAAAGCGATGAAAAAAGGCGACCTCGTACTTTATTACCATAGCAATGAGGGTAAAGAAGTTGTAGGTTTGGCAAAAGTCGTGAAAGAATTCTACCAAGATCCAACCACAGAAGATGAACGTTGGGTAGTGGTGGATCTAGCTCCAGTGGAAACTTTCAAACATCCAGTTACCTTGGAAACAATCAAGGCAGATCCATTGCTTCAAGATATCGCATTGGTCAGACAAGGTAGGCTATCCGTGATGCCCCTTAAGGCTGAAGAGTTTGATCGGATCGTTCAACTCGGAAATGCTGACTAAAGACATTGAAACTCCCCAAACTGGGGAGTTTTTTTATTTTCTCATTATCTTTCCGCTTTCAATAACTAAAATCCCTACTTTGCTCATTCTTCCTGTTTAATTCAAAAATTTCAAATAACTTTATATCAGCTGACTCATTAATAACCAATTAACAGACATATGATAAAGGCAGTTATTTTGGATGATGAAATTCGTGGTTCCGGATTATTGCAACATAAGCTGCAACAATTCCAGGAGCTATTGTCCATAACGGCCGTATTCAATGACCCACAAGAAGCCTTGCTTCAAATGCCCAATATGGAATGTGATGTCCTTTTTCTCGATGTTGAAATGCCATTTATGAACGGATTTCAATTCCTCGAAAAACTGGGTCAATTTGAATTTGAAGTCATATTTGTCACTGCCTATAACATCTACACCTTGGATGCCTTGAAGGCAAATGCACTCGATTATCTCCTAAAGCCAGTAAACAATGAGGAACTCAAGAAAGCCATGGTCAAACTTGAACTGCGGATCACCCAGCGGGAAAAGTTGAAAAAAGTGGACTTAACGGAAAATCGCCCAGTGATGGGAAGATTAGCATTGCCAACTGCCGAAGGGATACATCTGGTGAAAAAGGATGATGTAATCCGTATCGAAGCCATGAGCAATTACAGTATCTTCTTCCTGAATAATCTCTCGAAAATCATTGTTTCCAGAACATTAAAGGAATTTGAAATGTTATTGGAGAATACGCAGCTCTTTCGTGTCAATAGAAGTGTCATTGTCAATTTAGATTACGTCGTAAAATATAAAAAAGGAGAAGGAGGGACCTTAGAATTAGTCGATGGTTCGGAGATCGAAGTCTCTCCAAATAAAAAAAAGCAATTGATGGATAGGTTGTTTACAGCCTTCTAAACCCAATGAATTTGAAGATAATTCTATCTTTTGTCCTTGCTGTATGCTTAACCTGTTCTATTACCTATGGACAAAGACGGATCTATAACTTTCTCCATTTTACAGAGAAGGAAGGGCTTTCCAACAATGAAGTGGAAGGGCTTAAGCAAGACAGCAATGGATTGATCTGGATTAGTGGTAAACGTGGGCTTTCCTATTTTGATGGTCAGAAGTTTACCGATGTGAAATTTGAACATACAAACGGGGTGATGCTCAATTACCTCGGTAGCATGGCTATTGACCAGAAAAATAGAATTTGGATTACCAGCAATAGCCATGGACTGATCTGCTATGATCGAAATAAGCCTATAGGAAATAACCTGAGTTCGTATACGGCAAAAGTGAGCAACAAAGGCTTGGTAAAAACCAACCTTTATGATGTACTGGCTTCTAAATCGGGTATGATTTATTTTTCAGGGCAAGAGACAGACCTCCAGTCCCTAGATCCTGAAACGGGTGAAATAAAACAGATCTCTATGCCTGGGATAGTGAGTAAAAATTATCTTTCCATCTTTTCCTTGGATGAGGACTCTTTGGGGAATATCTGGATGGGGACCCGTTATGATGGTTTGATATGCTATAATCCGATAAAGCATACAGCAAAACAGATTAATCTTGAAAATGAAGGGGAAAATGCGGTAGATGGTATTGTATTGCGTCCAGATCGTATCTATGCTGGATATTATGACCATGATCTTATCGCTGCTGATTATAGCTTCAAAAACACCATTTCCTCTATTCTGGGCTGGGACAAAAGCATCAATTTTTATGATAATAGCATCAGTTCCATTGCCTTTTGGCCAACTGAAAATAAAATCCTGATTGGCCATGTGTCCAATGGCATCTATACTTATCAGCCTGAAACCAAGAAAATCGAGTATATTTCTATAGAAACATTAATGCCAATTACACCGAAGGCAACACGGATCTTTGATTTTTGTATTGTAAAGGATGGCTATTGGCTGGCAACTAATTCGGGCCTGTTTTATTATTCTACCAAACTCAACCAAATAAATAGTCTTATTGAAGATCGATACGCTGATCCAATCGTAGAATTGTTCAATTGGAAAGGTAAAGTTTGGTACAGGACTGAAGCTGATTTCGGTGAACTGGATGCGAATAAGGATTTTAGATTGTCAAAATATTCCTTAAAAGATCTCAAGATTGGAAACCTGATGACAACAGATGAGGCCATTTATATCTCAACAATCGATCAAGGAGTTTATGAATTTAAGGATCCTAAAAAAGGGTTGGTTCCATTGGAAATCAAAAATGAAGATTATGGTTTTAGAAAAGCTGATTGCAATAGCATTATCTTGGATACCATTGCCAACGAACCCATATTATGGATAGGGTCCTGGAGTTCGGGCTTATATAGATACCATTTAAATACTAAGCAGATATACCTGTTTGCGGAAAAGGAGGGATTACCAGACCCAAAAGTTATCTGTGTTGGCAAAGATGCCTTTGGTTCAATTTGGTTAGGAATGGATGGCTATGGATTGGTCCTGTTAGAAAACAAGCTCGACCCTCAATTCAAACAATTCACCCATAATAAACAAAATCCAAAGACCCTCCAATCCAATACGGTATTCTCCTTTCTGTTGGATCAGGACAAACGGTTTTGGTTCAGTAATGCCAGTTCAGGAATTGCTGAAATCAAGAAAAATAATAGGAGAGAGTATGAGTTTATCCAATATCCAGAAAGTAATACGCAACCCTGGTTATACTCGGTCAAGATGCAAGCAGATAAAAATGGACTTATTTGGATGAAGTCGCTTGATGGCACCATGTTTTTCCAACCAGATTCCAAGCTATTCTTCCATCTCAATGAATCTGCAGGGATATTCCCCCCTGAGGAGTACATCACATACAGTTTTTTTGTCCGAGGTAATGAGCTCTTCTGGTGTACTAATTGGGGGTTAGTCAAGGGGGATTTGCCCGTTTTTCATCCAGATAAGACGATCAATTTTAAGCCTTTGATCAATAAGTTTTTCGTTCAACATCAAGATAGATCAGAAGACCTATTCAAAAAGGTAATCGAATTAGGTCCAGATGAAAATAACTTCACCTTTAACTTCTCTGCAGCAGAGCAACTCTTGGAACAAGGACTGAGGTTTCAATATCAATTGATCGGATTTGATCCCCAATGGGTGGAAAGTTCTGAAGAGCAGATTGCGGTATATAATAATTTGGAAGGAGATGATTATCAATTTCAGGTCAGGGTAGGAGATCAGTTTGGAAATTGGTCAACACAGATTGCTTCAATTGACATTAGCTTGGCTTCACACTGGTATGCTACGGTCTGGTTCAAGCTTTTGTTTGTGGTCTTATTTCTCTCTGCTGTTACGCTCTTTTATTTCTATCGGCTACAAGAACATAAGAACATTAACCGACTTCAGGCAGAATACAACCTTAAACTCCAACAGGAATTGATGATGAATGAAACGAAGATCAAGGAGCAAGCCGCCGATATAGAAAAAGAGAAACAGGAACGATTAGAAAATGATTTTAAGCAAAAGCTCTATGAAAGTGAATTAAAGGCAATCCGTTCTCAGATGAACCCTCATTTTATTTTTAATGTGCTGAATTCCATTGAGGCTTATGTAGTGGAGAAGGATAGTAAAAGTGCCAGTGATCTAATCCAAAAATTCGCCAGCATTAGTCGCTTGGTCTTGGAGAATTCTCAGTATTCCATTGTCGGCTTGAGTTCTGAAATACAATTATTGAAACTTTACCTAGAACTGGAACAGGAACGCTTTAACCATGCATTCGATTTTGAACTTGAGATTCAAAAAGGATTGATAAAGAAGGATAAGAAAATCCCTTCTATGTTGATCCAACCCATTGTTGAAAATGCCGTGCACCATGGTGTCCGACATTTGAAATCTAAAAAAGGCTTGATCCGAATATCCATTGCCGAAGAGGACCAGAAAATTATCATTCAGATAATGGATAATGGAATAGGATTTAATAAGGATGCAGAAAATAAATCATCTGCATTCAAACAAAGCTCCTTTGGAATAAAGGGTGTACAGGAAAGGATCAATATCATCAATAGCTACTATCCGACACCCATTGCATCCCTACTGATCAAACAGGGGGATGAGGATTCCGTATTTACCACCATTGTATGCATAACACTGCCATCTAGGACCGATCGAATGGATACATAAGAGCTTTGTATATTAAGCCTAAAAAGGGATGAAATCTAAGGGTATGCATTCAATTCGCCCCGAAAATTAATATCTTTAAAGAGGAATATGGATCACGATCCTGGTCTATCCTCTCATCCATTGAATCCTGGTTCATTCCATAATCTTGGTCTATCCTCTAATCCCTTCCATCCTGGTTCAACTCAGAAATCACAACTCCCCTTAGCCCTTATGCTCAAAAAGATTGACTAAATTCTTGATCTCTGTGGCATTTTCTGGTTTTAGTTTGCCTGCCAATAACAACCTTAATTCCCTACGTTGCATGGCCTCGTCATATAAAGTCTTTTCCTTATCAGACTCTGGGATCAATTTAGGGATAGCTTTCGGACGATCAGACTCGTCGATGGAAACAAAGGTATAATATGCCTCATTGGACTTAACTTTAGTGCCCTGAGGGAGGTTTTGCGCAAAGATTTCCATTCTAACTTCAACGGAAGTGTTGAAAGCGCGGGTTACTTGTGCCTCGATGGTCACCACTTCACCTAATTTGATGGAACGTTTGAAAGACACATTGTCTACCGAAACGGTTACCACTTGGTTATTGCAATGTTTCTGCGCCGCCATTGCCGAACAGATATCCATCCAATAAAGAAGTCTTCCCCCCATGAGGTTTCCGAAAGTATTGGTGTCATTGGGAAGTACCAATTCGTTCATCTCGGTATAGGATTCCCTTGCGTATTTATCTTGCATAGTTATTTTCTAAAGAATGTATATTGTTGATCGATATAAGAGAGCGACTCGCGGAAGGGCGTTGGTTTAAAACCCAGTTCGCGTATCGCTTTATCTAAAATAAACCCAGTTTTTCGCGGTCTGTTTTCGGCTTGTCCAATTTCAGCGGCTTGGATAGGACTGATCAAGGATTTGTCGAAACTCCAATAATCGGCTAATTCCTCAACTGCTTCCAGGACACTGAACATTTTGTCGCTTGAAATGTGGTAGATGCCCTCTGCATTCCTTTCAATGCAGCGCAAACAGGCATTCGCCAGATCATCTACCCAGATTGGCATACGCCATTGGTCGCTGACCACCTTGATTGCTTCTTGGGCTTCCAGTTTTGATTTTGCCCATAGGACCAGATTGGATCGGTTCCGATCAGCAATAATCCCATAAACTAGAATGGTCCTCAAAATTGCCGCACGGCAACCTGAATGGAGTACTGCTTGTTCCGCATCCAGTTTACTCTGTCCATATGCATTGCATGGATTGGTTTCGGCAAGCTCATCATATGGACCATTTTTCCCGTCGAAAACAAAATCTGTAGACAGGAAGGTAAGGTGGATGTCCTTCGCTTTACATTGCTCTGAAAGCAATTTGACTACCTCGACATTGAGCTTGTTGCAGGTCTCAGGGTCTTGCTCGCAAGCTTCAACACTGGTCATGGCTGCGGTATGGACAATATGCGTAGGGTTAAATGAGCCTAAAAGTTGGATAAGGCCTTCTGAATCCAACAGGTCCAATTGTACAAATTGATAGCCCTGATTATTGGGATTCCTGTTTTCCGAATGAGAAGTACAGCATAGGCTATAGTCCGTCTCTTTCAAGATAAAATCTGTTAATTTCTGTCCCAGAAAACCATTCGATCCCGTGATCAAGATCCTGATATTTGAACTTAGTTGGTCCATTGAAAGTCCATCTTAGGTTGTTTCATGGAATTGTCCAGTACATCAATTTCCAATTTAAGGATTGCTTCCATTGCTTTGTAGTCTATCCTTTCTTCATCATCGGTAGGTTTGTGGTAATCATCATGTCCACCTGTATGGAAGAAAAGGACTGGAATATTCTTTCTGTAAAATGATGTTTGGTCTGAACCGCCATTTCCATCACGGCTCTTATTGAATTTGATGGTACTGCTTATACCTTCAAAGATCTTTGGGAATGCTGAACTCGTCCCATAACCAATGACTGCCAATCCATTATCTGGATTATACCGGCCGATCATATCCATGTTCAACATCCATTGGATGGATGCTAAAGGAATGGTTGGATTTTCGGTGAAATATTTTGAGCCTATCAATCCCAATTCTTCCGCGCCAAAGCCGATAAATAAGAAATTAAAAGGTTCTTTGATGTCATTTGTTGCATAATGTCTTGCCAACTCCAACAATCCAGCTACGCCGGAAGCATTGTCGTCCGCTCCATTATGGATTTTTCCTACACCAAGTGAATCTTTAGAACCTCCGATCTCACCTTTACCTAAGTGATCATAATGAGCACCGATAACAATGGTATAGGGAGCGGCATTATCTAGGAAACCTATGATATTGTCCGATCTTCTTTCGGCATTTTCTATCTTAACCTTGGTCACCTTTGCAGGGAAGTTTTGTCGATAGCCGTTTTCCCCTTTAGGTTCCAACTTATATTTTTTAAAGTATTTCTCAACGTAGTCTGCGGCTTTTGAAGAACCTTTCATGCCCGTTTCTCGCCCAAGCATTTTGTCTGCGGAAAGATATTTGATATGTTTCTTCAGATTCTTAGGGTTGACTTGTGCGATTGCCAAGTGTGCTGAACCTAAAATTGCCAGACAAAGGGCAATAGAAAATAGTACTCGGAGATTTTTCATGTCCAAATATACGGAATAAGCGAAAAGTGTTGTAATTAGCTTTGTTAAATCGGAAAGTTTAATCCTCTACGATTTCACTGTTGGCATGTGATTTTTCATCATGTTCTTCCTTGAAATAACGCTTTTGGAAGATCAGGATCAAGAAAACTCCCACGGATATCGCCGAATCGGCAATATTGAAAACTGGTCGGAAGAACAAGAAGTCCTCTCCGCCCCAGATTGGGAACCAAGTAGGGAAGGTCCCACTGATGAGTGGAAAATAAAGCATGTCTACGACCTTACCATGTAAGAAAGAGGCGTAACCACCTCCATCCGGAAACAGGACTGCTTTGGAGAATGGAGTACTCTCACTAAAGATCAATCCATAAAAGGCACTGTCAATGATATTGCCTAACGCACCAGCAAATATCAAGGCTACATTCAGGATAAAGCCACGGTTATACTTGTTCTTCACCATATAGTGAAGTCCATAACCAATGCCCATTACAGCAATGATACGGAACACACTCAGGAAAAGCTTGCCATATTCGCCACCGAATTCCATTCCATAGGCCATGCCTGGATTTTCAATGAAGTGAATCAAGAACTTATCACCTAAAACTTTGAAATCCTGACCGATGGTCATGTTTAATTTGACCCAAAACTTCGAGATTTGGTCAACCAATAAAATGATAATAATCAGTAGAACGGGCTTGGAGTATCCTTTCATAGCATATAAAAATGGTCTTTGCTGTTGATAACAAAGACCATTTATTTAATCTTTTGCTTAATATTGTTTGTTTTTTGCCTCAATACTCAAGGTGGTATGAGGTACAGCTTTCAATCTTTCTTTTTGAATCAACTTACCAGTCTCTCTGCAGATTCCGTAAGTCTTGTTCTCAATGCGCACTAAGGCTGCTTCAAGATTGTCGATAAATTTCTTTTGACGAGCTGCTAATTGGTTGATTTGTTCCTTCTCCAATGTTGCAGAGCCATCTTCTAATGTCTTGTAGGTACCTGCTGTATCGTCAGTTCCATTCGCATTGCTATTACTTAAAGAAGTAGTCAAAGAGGTTAATTCCTCTCTCGCTATGCGCAACTTCTCAAGAATTATTGCTTTAAATTCCTGTAATTCAGCATCACTGTACCGTGTTTTCTCTGTGTTTCCCATACTTTAAATTTTTTCTATTGATAGCAATAAATTCTCTCCGTCAATTTCGATAGCATCGCCATTTGCCAGGGCACTATCGAATTTCAGACTGTCGGCCAAAATTTCCGTACAAATATACGAGAAATTATTATCTACAGCTTGTTGAATTTCAGTATTTTGACTTAAGGTCACATTTATTCGGTCAGTAACTTCAAATCCTTTATCTTTTCTGAGATTTTGGATGCGGTTAATAAGCTCTCTTGCCATCCCTTCTTCCTTTAACTCTGCAGAAATATTAACGTCTAAAGCTACCGTTAAACGTCCTAAATTAGCAACTTGCCATCCTTCTACGTCCTCTGCTATGATTTCTACATCTTCGCTGCTAATTACATATTCCGTGCCAGTTAACTGGATGGATCCTTGATTTTCTAGTGCTTGGATCTGGGCAGCATCCATATTTTGGATCGCACTGGCTACCACTTTCATATCCTTACCTACCTTAGCACCAAGGACTTTGAAGTTAGGTTTTACCTTTTTCTTAATGATACCGGTAGTGTCCGTAATAAATTCAATATCCTTGATATTTGTTTCTGAAAGGATCAGGTCTTTTACCTTTTCTACTTTCTCTTGGAAGGAACTGTCCAGTACAGGCACCAAAATCTTGCTCAATGGTTGTCTAACATTGATCCCTGTTTTCTTTCTCAAGGAAAGGGTCAAGGATGATATATCTTGGGCCAAGGCCATACGTTCTTCCAATTCTTTATCTACCAAGTCCTCATGGTAAGCTGGATAGTCTGCCAAGTGAACCGACTCATACTTTTCTTTGCCTGTTGCTGCATTTAAGTCCAAATACAATTGGTCTGCAAAGAATGGTGAGATCGGTGCTATTAATTTTGCAATGGTATCCAAACAGGTATATAAGGTTTGGTAAGCCGAGATCTTATCTTGTGAATATTCTCCTTTCCAGAAACGGCGACGGCATAAACGAACATACCAGTTGCTCAAATGCTCATCTACAAAATTCTGGATCGCACGTGCTGCCTTGGTAGGCTCATAATCTGCATAGAATCCATCAACTTCCTTACTCAAACTGTTCAATAAAGAAAGGATCCAACGGTCAATTTCAGGACGGTGTTTTAATGGAATCTCAGGCTCTGCATAATTGAATTTGTCAATATTGGCATAAAGCGCAAAGAATGCATATGTATTATATAAGGTGCCGAAGAACTTACGACGAACTTCATCCAAGCCTTCTACATTAAATTTCAGGTTGTCCCATGGTGCGGCATTGCTGATCATGTACCAACGGGTTGCATCTGCTGAATATTTGTCGATCGTAGCAAATGGATCCACGCCATTTCCTAGACGCTTGGACATCTTGTTGCCATTCTTGTCCAGTACCAATCCATTCGAAACTACGTTCTTGAAGGCAATCGATCCGCGTACCATGGTTGAAATCGCATGCAAGGTAAAGAACCAACCGCGTGTTTGATCAACACCTTCTGCGATGAAATCAGCAGGGAAAGCCGAAAAGTATTCATCCTTGAATGGAAGTGCTTCACCTTTTTCCAATTTATCGTAATCCAATCCCCATTGCGCATAAGGCATTGCTCCTGAATCAAACCATACGTCGATCAAGTCCGGTTCACGGAATAATTTCTGCCCGCCATCGGAAACCAAGATGATATCATCCACATAAGGTCTATGTAGGTCTAATTCATCGGTTCCAAATTTATCCAGATAGGATTTGTTGGTTGCTTTTTCATCTTCGGTCAGGACATCTGAATTTAATGAAGCTTCCAGGTAAGATTTCAGTTCAGGCATTGAACCTATGCAGATCTCCTCATTCTCGTCTTCACTTCTCCAGATAGGTAGGGGAGTTCCCCAATATCTTGAACGGGAAAGGTTCCAGTCAACCAGGTTTTCCAACCAGTTGCCAAAGCGCCCAGTTCCTGTTGCCTCTGGCTTCCAGTTAATAGTTTTATTCAAAGCCACCAGTTCTTCCTTTACCGCTGTTGTTTTGATAAACCAGCTATCCAATGGATAGTATAGTACCGGTTTGTCCGTTCTCCAGCAGTGCGGATAGGTGTGCTCATATTTCTTAACGTCAAATGCTTTGTTCTCTTCCTTAAGTTTGATGGCGATCAATACATCCGTTGGACGGAAATCTTTGTCCGCACGCTCTTCATTGGAATAATATTCCTCTTTTACAAAACGGCCAGCAAAATCGGTGATTTCTTTTACGAATTTACCGGTCTTGTCCACGGTTGGCACTTCTTTTCCGTTTTCATCAAGAACCATGATGGATGGAATACCATTCTCACGAGCTACCCTAAAGTCATCTGCACCATAGGTTGGTGAAGTATGCACGATACCAGTGCCGTCTTCAGTGGTCACAAAGTCGCCTAAGATGACACGGAATGCTTTTTCCCTTAGCTCTTCAGAAGTCACATAAGGCATCAATTGATGATAGCGCAAGCCTTCGATTTCTGCTCCTTTAAATTCCTCTACGATTTCCCAAGGGATAACCTTATCACCAAATTTATAGTCTTGGAAGGAAACCTGCTGACCATCAGCTTTAAAGTGCTTTGATATCAGGTTTTTTGCCAAGATCACCGAAACAGCCGTTCCAGTGTATTGGTTGAAGGTTTTCACTTTGACATAGTCAATATTTTTACCCACTGTCAAGGCGCTGTTTCCAGGTAAGGTCCAAGGTGTGGTCGTCCAGGCCAAGAAAGCCACGTCCTCATCTTGGTTTTCCACCAAACGATCCATCATTGGGTGGATCTGTTGTTTATCCAAACGGAATTCAGCAACAATCGTAGTGTCCTTAACGTCCTTATAGGTTCCAGGTTGGTTCAATTCATGCGAACTCAATCCCGTTCCCGCAGCAGGAGAGTATGGTTGGATCGTATAGCCCTTATAAAGCAATCCTTTTTTGTAAAGATCCTTTAATAAGAACCATAGGGTCTCGATATATTCATTTTGGTAAGTGATATAAGGATGTTCCAGGTCTACCCAATAGCCCATTTTCTGGGTCAGGTCGTTCCATACATCCGTATATTTCATGACTTCCTTACGGCAGGCATCATTATAGTCCTTCACGGAAATTTTCTTACCGATATCTTCTTTAGTGATACCTAAAGTCTTTTCAACAGCTAATTCAATCGGCAAACCATGGGTATCCCAACCACCTTTACGTTTAACCTGATAACCTTTCAAAGTCTTATAACGGCAAAAAATATCCTTGATCGTCCTCGCCATAACATGGTGGATACCAGGCATTCCATTCGCTGATGGAGGTCCCTCGTAGAAAGTGTAGGGTTTGCTGGCTGGACGGTTGGAGATACTCTTCGCAAAGATGTCGTCAGTCTCCCAACGTTTCAATACTTCTTTGCCTATTTCTGAAAGATTTAACTGCTTATATTCCTTGTACATCACGTAATCTAATTCTGATTTTTAAAGGTGGCTAATTTAGTGAAAAATTTGCACAAATTATAGATAGCTGGGATTGGGGGATTTGAACCAGGATGGAATGGATGGGAGGATAGCCCAAGATCATGGAATGAACCAGGATGGAATGGATGAGAGGATAGCCCAAGATTATTTTTGAACCCCAGCAGGGGTGACATATTTGTAGAAATTGGATGTTTGAAAAGGCGAACCCAAAGGGTGGGTGAAATGTTTTTCAACAATTCCTCTTTATGGGTTTAAAACAAAAAAAAACAGTTTACTCATCTTACGATTCGCAATGATCAATGTCCTCATAAAAAAAACAATAGATTCTTCGCTTCACTCTGAATCCCTCATTAGCACATTTTTATTCTGAACGATCAGTGAGGAATCTGTACGGTTTTCCAATCTACGACCCTGTCATTCTTTACCGAAGGTAAAGGACCTGTTCGCCAATGCAAAAGATAATGTTTTGATTTTAGAGATATGTATGGGGAGATAATAGGATGAACCTCAGTATTCCCTATAAAACCTTAACTTAATGACATTGCCCAGCATGGGTGACATATTTGTAGAAATTCGATGTTTGAAAAGGCGACCCCACAGCGTAGGTGAAATATTTTTCAATAATTCCTCTTTATGGGTTTAAAACAAAAACAACAGTTTGCTCATCTTACGATTCGCAATGACCAACATCCTCATAAAAAAAACAATAGATTCTTCGCTTCACTCTGAATCCCTCTTTAGCGCATTTTTATTCTGAACGATCAGTGAGGAATCTGTAGGGTTTTCCAATCTACGACCCTGTCATTCTTTACCGTAGGTAAAGGACCTGTACGCCAATGCAAACTTTGAGGCAATACTTTTTATGTTGTTTTTTAATAATTATGGGATTGCAGTATTCCGAGATTCTTCCTTCGTCAGAATGACTGGAAGGCGGAAACCGCAGTTGCAGGACCTATACGCCAATGCAAACTTTGAGGCAATACTTTTTATGTTGTTTTTTAATAATTATGGGATTGCAGTATTCCGAGATTCTTCCTTCGTCAGAATGAC
>NZ_JBSHMI010000001.1:0-270721 GCF_053645235.1 Sphingobacterium sp. NPDC055346 | reverse complement strand
GACTGGAAGGCGGAAACCGCAGTTGCAGGGCCTGTACGCAAATGCAAACTTTGAGGCAATACTGTTTTTGTTGTTATTTAAATAAATATGGGATTGCAGTATTCCGAGATTCTTCCTTCGTCAGAATGACTGGAAGGCGGAAACCGCAGTTGCAGGACCTGTTCGCCAATGCAGCTTATGAGGCAATACTGTTTTTGTTGTTATTTAAATAAATATGGGTTTGCTGAATTCCGAGATTCTTCCTTCGTCAGGACGACTAGAAGGCGGAAACCGAAGGTTGTTGGTTGTTGATCCAAGAAAATTCTGTAGGTATTTTATTCCTTTAGGGCATCATAATGCTAAGTGGAAGAGGCATTAAAAAAGGCTTCGCCAAAATAGACAGTTTGAATAGTTTTGCTGCGCAGGCGTGTAAAAATTAAACAACAGATTTTTGGGTATTCTCGCTAGCGATATTTCAATACTGACTGTCGATGTACAAGGCGAAACCTTTTAACGGCAATATTTTTTATTTATGCAGAGAAGCTGCTTCCGCAACCACAAGTGCTTGTTGCGTTTGGATTATTGAATGTAAATCCGCGAGCATCTAGACCGTTTTTAAAGTCGATCTCCATTCCTGCTAAATATAGCCCATGAGCTTTGTTCATAAAGACACGCATGCCCTGAATGTTATATTCTGTATCGCCATCCTTGATTTGGTCGAATCCCAAAATGTAGCTCATCCCTGAACAACCTCCACCCTCTACGCCAATGCGCAATCCAAAATCAGCACCGATTTCTTGTTGGTCGATCAGTTTGTTTAGTTCGTTTAGTGCACCTTCGGTAAAAGTTACCGGAGCTACAGCTGTCAAATTATCTGAAGCCATATTAATTTCCTCTGAATTTACAGCTACAAAAATACATATTTTTCGCTTTCCTTTTAGTAAGCAACCTTATTATGACAATCGGCAAACAGAGACCAGAAGGGGAATGAAGGGCATATGGCAGTAGAAAAATTGCTTATTCATCGAATAGGGAGGCTCAGGAATACTATCGCTAACATGTGGTCGTTTTATGATTGGGAGGTTCAACAGTCCGTTATTCAATTGAGAAAAAACTTAACAAAATGGCAATCCTTAAAAATCATTGGAGAAATTTAGGTAATTATAAGCCCATTTCTTTGTAATTATCTATATTTGCAACAAATTTGAAATTTTAATACCCCCCAATAAAAAATATCAATATGGAAAGAGATCAATCCATTTTTAATCTAATTGCCGAGGAGCTAAAACGCCAAGAAGAAGGTATTGAGCTTATCGCTTCAGAAAACTTTGTGAGCAAGCAGGTTATGGAAGCCGCTGGTTCTGTTTTGACCAACAAATACGCAGAAGGACTTCCAGGAAAACGTTACTATGGAGGTTGTGAAGTTGTGGATAAAATTGAAACAATTGCCATCGACCGTGCAAAAGAATTGTTTGGCGCTGAATGGGTGAACGTACAGCCTCACTCTGGCGCACAAGCCAATGCTGCTGTTTTCCTTGCCATCTTAAAACCTGGCGATAAAATCCTAGGATTCGATCTTAGCCATGGTGGTCACTTGACTCATGGTTCTCCAGCAAACTTCTCTGGTAAACTTTATCAACCATTATTCTACGGTGTAAAAGAAGATACTGGTCTAATCGACTACGAACAATTAGAAGAAACTGCTCGTCGTGAAAAACCAAAAGTGATTATCTGTGGTGCGTCTGCATATTCTCGTGACTGGGATTACGCCCGTATCCGTAAGGTTGCTGACGAAATCGGTGCTCTAGTTGTCGCTGACGTTTCTCACCCTGCTGGTTTGATCGCTCGCGGTCTATTGAACGACCCAATCCCTCACTGTCATATCGTAACGACTACGACTCACAAGACGCTTCGTGGTCCTCGTGGTGGTATGATCATGGTAGGTAAGGATTTCGAAAACCCATGGGGCATCAAAACGCCTAAAGGAGAAACACGTACGATCACCCAATTATTGGATCTAGCGGTATTCCCTGGAACGCAAGGTGGTCCTTTGGAGCACACCATTGCTGCTAAAGCAATTGCCTACGGTGAAGCGCTTTCTGATGATTACTTGACATACATTAAACAAGTTAAAACAAATGCTGCTGCCTTAGCTCAGTTCTTTGTAGAAAGAGACTATAAAATTATCTCTGGAGGTACAGACAACCACTTAATGTTGGTAGACCTTAGAAACAAAGATATCTCTGGTAAAGATGCAGAAGCTGTTTTAGGCTTAGCAGGTATCACAACCAATAAAAACATGGTTCCTTTTGATTCTCGCTCACCATTCGTTACATCAGGTGTACGTTTCGGTACTGCGGCAATCACAACTCGTGGAATCAAAGAAAACGAAATCATTCAAATCGGTGAGTTGATCGACGAGGCATTGAACAATCGTTCAGACAATGCTGCGCTAGATCGTATCCACGGAAAAGTAAGAGAAATGATGGCTCAATTTCCTTTATATAAGTAATTGAGTAAAATATAACATTCAGATGGCTCTAAAGGATAACTTTGGAGCCATTTTTGTTATTAGGATTTAATGTGAAGAAATGTTAAAATACCAATCCATTTTTTGATTAATCGGAAATTTTAATTCTCTTTGAACTAATAACATTAAACAAATCGCTTATCGAAACACTACTACGCTTAAACTAAAATATTACAAAGACATAGAAAACTCTTACATCATTTGTGGAGGCATAATTATGAAACTATTGAATAAGAAAAGTGACCAGGAACTGGTACAAGCGTATGTTAAAGGCGAAGAAAGAGCCTTGCAAGTACTGTTAGAACGTTATAAAACGAAAATCTATACATCGATCTATCATCAGGTTAAAGATCAATACTTAGCTGAAGATATTTTCCAAGAGACTTTTATCAAAGTTATCAATACCCTAAAAGCTGGTCGTTACAATGATGAAGGTAAGTTCTTGCCTTGGGTCATGCGTATTGCCCATAACATGGTTATCGACCATTTCAGAAAAGAAAAAAGAGCACCTAACGTAGTCAATAACGATGGTTTCGATATCTTTGAAATCTTGCAGTTCTCGGACGATAGCGTGGAAATGAAAATGGTAAAAGATCAACGGGATGTGGATCTTAAGAAAATCATCCAATTGCTTCCTGACGATCAAAAAGAAGTGCTGATCATGCGTCTTTTCTGTGATATGAGTTTTAAAGATATCGCGGACATTACAGAGGTAAGTATCAATACGGCCTTGGGGAGAATGCGTTATGCATTGAGCAACTTGAGAAAGATGATCGAGGAAAACAATATGATGTTTCAATTAGGATAATATAAATAGGATCAAGATAAATTTCAAATAGGCCTGCAAAAATTGCAGGCCTATTTTTTGTCATCGCCTTCTGGGTTTTGACTAGGTTTTATTCGAGACACATTCCGAATTTCAGCAATGTGTCTCGAATAAGACTCGAATAAGGTTTAGAGAAATCCTTCAGATTTTTAAAGGTCGGAAGTTGGTTTTTATTTAACTCTTGGGTAAGTTTTCTGTCACTTTGTCCTCTTTGTGTACATTTCGACTTGTTTTCGCGGTAATTTTTTCTTTCTTTGTGGTAAAAGATCTATTGGAATTAGATTTGATAGGATAATAGAAAAAAGAAAAATAAGATATTAAGATATGTACTGGATAATTTTTATCGGAATCATGGTAGTGAGCTGGATAGTTCAGTTTACTTTCAGAAATAAGTTCAAGAAATACTCGGAGATGCCACTGTCTTCAGGGCTTTCTGGAGCGGAGATAGCACAGAAGATGCTAAATGAGAATGGAATCAGTGATGTACAGGTTATTTCTGTGGAAGGACAATTGACAGACCACTACAACCCTGCACACAGAACGGTTAACTTAAGTCCTGATGTTTATCATGGACGTTCGGTTGCTGCTGCTGCCGTAGCTGCCCACGAATGTGGCCACGCGGTTCAACATGCAACAGCCTATTCTTGGTTGCAGTTCCGTTCTGCTATGGTGCCAATCGTAAGTGTTGCCTCAAAATTGACCACATGGGTGTTGATGATCGGGGTAATCATGATGGCATTCTCTGGTAATGTGTATGTGTTGGCTATCGGAGTTGCTGCGCTTGCATTGACGACTTTGTTCAGCTTTATCACTTTACCTGTAGAATTTGATGCTTCAAAACGTGCTTTGGCTTGGTTGGATGCTTCCAATATTACCCATAGCACTGAAGAACATGATGGTGCTAAAGATGCTTTGAAATGGGCTGCCATGACTTATGTGGTTGCTGCACTTTCAGCATTGGTTACTTTACTGTACTACGCATCTATCTTGTTCGGTAGAAGAGACTAAGGCTTATAAAACCTATACAAATAAAGCCCTGATTTTTCAATCAGGGCTTTCTTTGTTTTATGTCTTTTTTGAACGGAATTGCTGAGAAAAAATTGACAATAAAATAATTCCTGACAGTTAAACTTTTTTCATATATTTCAGTCAAAAGCTATAGTAAAACTTCCAAGAAGATTTACACTTAGAGACTAATTAATTGCTAATCATATGAAAAAGTTGCTGTTTACCATGCTGAGCATGTGTTTTATGTTTGCTGGCTATGCCCAGAATGATGTTCTGACCATTAAAGTGGATTCCGCTGGAAATACGGTCTGGAAAAAGGAAGCCGAAATTTTTGAGATTCCTACTTTAAAGTTGAATTCCAGCGGTAAGTTAGTTTGGCAAAAGGTGTATGAGACCGGCCTAAGTCCAGAAGAAGTTTTTATGCGTATTAATGCCAAAGGTTTTTTAATGGACCATTTCCGAAATGGGAATCAATTCTCAGGTCGACTGGTGAATGTGACTCCGAATCACGAGAATGCAAAAAAATATGTGAGCACTAGGACTCCAAAATTAGAATGGGCGGTGATTAATGCCGGTTTTCTTTTAGAAGTGAAAGATGGAAAGTATGTTGTAACCATTTCCAATATGATTCTCGAGCGAGTAGCCACTAAGCTCCATCAGGCAGATTTCTATCCCAAAGGAGAGCTATCCCCCATTGAAGGATTAGCTTATCATAGAGGAAAGATAGGTCCTATGTTTTTGAAGTCTTATGGTGTGATTATCGATGATACCTTTGATCAATTGTTCCGTGATATCTCCACTCAATTGAAGGACGCAAGGGCAATTGTGGAGTAGGGGGAAGTAGAGATTAGACATTAGACAAAAGACAATAAGACAATAGAATAGGGAATTTAGAGCCAGGGTCCCTTCAACTCCCCAAGTTAAGGCTTAGGGCAATGTCATTGAGTTTAGAAAAAAACAAAATTTAAATTCTTTGTTACTTTTGGAGCCCAAAAGTAACCAAACCGACGAAGGAGCTCACGGATACCAAAAACAACTCGAATCCGTAAAACCTTCGGCTCATTTAAGGTGGCTTTTCGTACATTCCAACGCGCATGAAAAGAATGCCATGTTGTCGGGAATATCTTTCAATAGATCATCCCTTTTAATGGGATGATCTATTGAAAGCATTCCAAGGCCAATCCCATCGCACAGGCATCGGCATTCTTTCCATTTTTCCGCCACTGGAAATGAGCCAGGGGCTAAAGAACTTCCTCTGGAAGGATTGAAGTTTGTTGAGTGTACCCCAACAAGATTGTAACTTCAGCATAAAAAAACCTAACTTAATGATATTGGCTCAGGGATTCTGTGCTTAGGCATTTTTATTCTCTTTTTCCTTGAAAAATAAGGGATATTGAAGGCAAAATCTTAAATTAAAAAAGCAAAAAGCTATATTTGTAGGATTAAGTCAAATCAGGTTTATGCCTAAAGTTTTCAGTTTAATACTGTTAACGGAACAAAGTATTGATTTTTAGAAAGTTAAAAGATGTTTTCAAATCTACAGGATAAATTAGACAGGGCCTTTAAGGTATTAAAGGGGCAGGGTAATATTACAGAGATCAACGTTGCGGAAACCATGAAAGAAATTCGCAAGGCATTATTGGATGCCGATGTGAATTACAAGACTGCCAAAACGTTTACCGATGATGTAAAGCAAAAAGCTTTAGGTGAGAATGTATTGACCAGTATCTCTCCAGGTCAGTTGTTGACCAAGATCATGAACGATGAGCTTACGGAGTTGATGGGTGGTACGGTAACCGAGCTTGAAATTACGAAGAACCCGACTATTATCTTGATTGCTGGTTTGAACGGTGCTGGTAAGACGACCTTCTCTGGTAAGTTGGCCAACTTCCTGAAAGCATCTAAAGGCAAAAAACCTTTATTGGTAGCGGGTGACGTTTATCGTCCTGCAGCGATCGATCAATTGGAGGTGTTGGGACAACAAGTTGGAGTTCCGGTTTATGTTGATCGTGAATCAACAGATCCAATCGGAATCGCTGTTGCCGGTGTTGAAGAAGCGAAGCGCAATGGTCAAAACGTGGTTATCATCGATACCGCTGGTCGTTTGGCGATTGACGGAGCTTTGATGAAAGAGATTACCGCGGTGAAAGATGCTACTCAACCACATGAGATCTTGTTCGTTGTGGATTCCATGACGGGTCAAGATGCGGTAAACACTGCGAAAGCTTTCAACGACCGTTTAGACTTCACCGGTGTGGTATTGACCAAATTAGATGGTGATACCCGTGGTGGTGCTGCTCTTTCCATTAAATCTGTGGTAAACAAACCGATCAAGTTTATCGGTACCGGCGAGAAAATGGAAGCATTGGATGTTTTCCACCCTGATCGTATGGCTTCCCGTATCTTAGGTATGGGTGACGTGGTTTCCTTGGTAGAGCGTGCTCAACAACAATTTGACGAGAAACAAGCAGCGGAACTTCAGAAGAAAATCCGTAAGAATAAATTTGATTTCAACGATTTTAAATCGCAGATCCAACAGATCAAAAAAATGGGTAACATGAAGGATTTGATGGGCATGATTCCAGGTGTTGGAAAAGCAATTAAGGATGTTGAGATCGACGATGATGCATTCAAACCGATTGAAGCCATTATTGATTCCATGACTCCGTTTGAGCGTGAAAATCCAGATGCAATCGATCCTAAAAGAAGGAACAGGATTGCAAAAGGTTCTGGAACTAGCCTTGATGAAGTGAACAAACTGATGAAGCAGTTCTCGGATATGCGTAAAGTCATGAAGCAAATGTCTAACCCAGGTATGGCTGCCAAGATGATGCGTAATATGCCTAAGATGCCTGGAAAACCTTTCTAGGCTCTATAAAAGATATAGAAAGAGGTTGCGAAATTTTTCGCAACCTCTTTTTTTTGATGAGGTAGGGTGAGGGAGGGAACAGTTCCTGCACCTGAGGTCATCCCCATTTTGTCGTCCTGAGAGGTAAAAAATTGGGATAAATTTATTGGAATGTGATGACAGCATGTTGGCAATGAAAATAAATTAGCTCTTTTATTTATAATTATAGAACCCCCTTTGGGGTTCCATTATTTTAGCTGGCATGTCAGCTTAGCCTGGAAATCACGCAAAAACGATGTTCGATTAATCGAACATCGTTTTTGAATTAACCCTATATTGTTTACCATCCATGCTAAAATTATTCATCCCCGCAGGGGATGTATGGCGGATAAAAAATATTCTTCAGATAAATAAAAATGGGCCTGAATGGTTAGAAATGCATTTCTATTAAACTTGGCACTGGTAGGCAGGAAGGATCTCGGAAAGCAGAAAAAGTATTGCTCCACGGGTTGCATTGGCGTACAGGTCCTTTACCTTCCTGTCTTTCTGACGAAGGAAGAATCTCGGAATACAGCAAATCCATATTTATTTATAATCAACAAAAAAGTATTGCTCCACGGGTTGCATTGGCGTACAGGTCCTTTACCTTCGGTAAAGAATGACAGGGTCGTAGAGTGGAGACCCGTACAGATTCCTCACTAATCGTTCAGAATAAAAATTCGCTAGAGAGAGGTTCAGAGTGAAACGAAGAATCTATTTTTTTATTTTTTTTGAATTTGGGGTTACTCCGAAATCGTAAGATGAGGAAATCATTTCAAATGAAGTATGGATGGTTCCGAGACCCTTCAGGCGTGCCCTCAGGGTGACACAGAAAGGGTATAGAAAAACATTTCACCCACGCTGTGGGTTGGCCCTTTCTAACCTTCAAATTCTACAAATATGCCAGCCCTGCTGGGGGATGGGTTATAGAAATTGTACGCATGAAAATTTGAAAATCGACGTATTTCTTTAATCAGAAAATGATATAAATCCATGTTTGTATGGGGCGTGCGTATTCGATATGCCCCTATAGTATCGGGGAATTTCCAGCAACATTTGATCATAATCATGGTCTATCCTCGAATCTTTTAAATCCTGGTTCAAAACCAGATCTTGGTCCATCCTCTCATCCAATCCATCCTGGTTCAAACCACAAGACATAACCAATACCCCCAAACGTAAATTGATTGCTATAGTCCGACCATTTCTCCGGAAAAAGGATCGATATTTTGAAAAATGGAGGGCCATTTTGTAAATTCGTGTACATTGATTGGCCAAGAAAGCTAAAATCCTATAAATCGCATTGAATTAATTGTTAATTTTGTAACATGGACGACCCCGGGCAGATATCGGAATATGGTAAGATACTTTTAATGGCTATCATTGGTATCGTATTGGTTTGTGCCACCATGTTCCTAGCTCGAATCTTGTCGCCGAAAAATCCTAATCCTATTAAATTAAGTACCTATGAATGTGGTGAGGAGACCACGGGAACTTCTTGGGTACAGTTTAATCCGCGATTTTATGTAATTGCCTTGGTATTCCTGTTGTTTGACGTGGAATTGATCTTTATTTTTCCATGGGCAACGGTATTCGGGAATGCAGAACTCAATGCCATTGATCCTCGATGGGGTTGGTTTACCTTGATTGAAATGGCGATATTCCTTGCTGTTCTGATCGTAGGATTGCTTTACGTATGGAAAAGTGGGGATATCAGTTGGATCAAGCCTAGGCATGTGAAACCGACCGTTGCGGTGGGGATTCCGGCTTCTGCGTATGAACAATTGAATGCACAACAATATGTTGTGAAGGATTACAAAGAACAGGAGATAGAGGAAGTCTTGGCAGAGAAAGCCGCTTCGCCGGTAAAAATGGGATTCAAGCCTAAGTTTAAGAAACCAAGTTCAGAATCATGAGTTTAGACCAACAATTGCAACAAAATAATGGGGTAATCATCGCTAAGATGGATGACCTCTTAAATTGGGCTAGGTTATCCTCGATGTGGCCTATCAGTTTTGGTATTGCTTGCTGTGCCATAGAGATGATGGGCGCGATGGCGGCGACTTATGATTTGGATAGGTTAGGGGTATTCCCAAGGCCTTCGCCTAGGCAATCTGATGTCATGATCATTGCCGGCACGGTGACATTCAAGATGGCAGACCGGATCAAGAAACTCTATGAGCAGATGCCTGACCCGAAATATGTCATCTCCATGGGTTCGTGTTCCAATTGTGGCGGACCGTATTGGCAGCATGGTTACCATGTGGTCAAAGGGGTTGATAAAATCATACCTGTGGATGTCTATGTGCAAGGTTGTCCTCCCAGACCTGAAGCACTGATCGGTGCATTTTTAGAATTACAGAAAAAAATAGAACAACAGTCTTTGCTGAAAGGGGATATTTTCCCAGTAGAAGTAGAGCAATAGAATAATTTATGGCAAAAGATTTTTATGGTGATTTGCGCCTAGGAATTTTAGGCGGTGGCCAATTAGGTCGTATGCTTATCCAAGAAGCAATAAACTTTAATGTAAACGTTCATGTATTGGATCCTGATCCAAATGCTCCTTGCAAGAAATTGTGCAATCAATTTGAGGTAGGTTCGCTAGCCGATTTTGATACCGTTTATAATTTCGGTAAGGATTTGGATATGGTAACGATTGAAATTGAGAAGGTGAATGTAGATGCCCTTGAAGCATTGGAAGAAGAGGGTGTTTTGGTATATCCTCAATCCAGGGTAATTAGGTTGATCCAGGATAAAGGTCTGCAGAAGCAGTTCTTTAAGCAAAATGATATCCCGACTTCGGCATTTCAATTTATATCCAATAAAGAAGGTTTGGCAAACTGCCAGATTACTTTACCTTATATCCAGAAGTTGCGTAAAGACGGTTATGATGGCAAAGGTGTAAAGAAGATTAATTCGCAGGCTGATTTTGAGACGGCTTTTGATGCGCCGAGTATAGTAGAGGAGCTGGTTCCTTTTGAAAAGGAAATCGCTGTGATGGTTGCCCGCAATGATAAGGGAGAAATGATGACTTTCCCAATGGTAGAAATGGAATTCAATCCTCAGGTGAACTTGGTGGAATTCCTGATCTCTCCATCTACCTATTCTTTTGATATACAGATGAAAGCGGAAAGCATTGCGATGAAAATCGCGAATGACCTTCAGATTGTCGGCGTTTTGGCAGTGGAGATGTTCCTGACTGCTGATGGAGATATTTTGGTCAATGAATTGGCCCCACGACCACATAATTCAGGCCATCAAACGATCGAAGGAAACTATACTTCGCAATTCGGTCAACATTTAAGGGCAATCTTTAACCTGCCGTTGGGCAATACCGCTTCAAGAGCGAATGCCATTATGGTCAATTTATTGGGTGAGCCAGGTTATGAAGGGTTGGCAAGGTATGAAGGTATTGAGGAGGCTTTGGGCATTGAGGGGGTATATGTACATTTGTACGGTAAGAAATATACAAAACCTTTCCGCAAGATGGGGCATGTGACGATCGTGAATCAAGATCGCGCAATCGCTATCGAAAATGCGAGAAAAGTTCAGGAATTGATCAAAGTAATAGCATAATTTTTTATTCAGATAATAATGGAAAACGCAAAAGTAGCTGTAATCATGGGAAGCAAGTCAGACTTGCCAGTGATGCAGGATGCCATTGAGGTTTTAAAATATTTAGGGGTATCGTATGAGGTGAGCATTGTTTCGGCGCACCGTACTCCAAAACGTATGTTTGATTTTGCTGAGCAGGCGGCAGGTCGTGGATTGAAGGTGATCATTGCTGGAGCAGGTGGTGCTGCGCACTTACCAGGCATGGTTGCATCGATTACGCATTTGCCAGTGATCGGTGTTCCGGTCAAGTCTTCTAATTCGATTGACGGCTGGGATTCCGTGCTTTCTATCTTACAGATGCCTAATGGTATTCCGGTGGCTACAGTGGCCTTAAATGCAGCAAAAAACGCGGGTATTCTTGCCGCTCAGATCTTGGCGACCAGTGATGAGCAATTAGGAGCTAAGATTTTGGACTTCAAGAAAGAACTGAAAGAAAAAGTAGAGGAAAATGCTGAAGAGGTAGAACGTTTGGTATTTTAGTCTTCTTTTGAAAGATAATAGAAAGGGCGGAAATTTATTTCCGCCCTTTTGTTGTTATTTGAATGTCTTTTGAACATAGTCGTAGCTCTTCTTGATGCTAGCGTATTTATCAGGTGAATAGATTTCATCCTGTTCTACGAAGGCATATTTCAATCCACTTTCGCTGGCGAACTGTGAAATAGAAATAAAGTCAATGCTACCGGAACCCACTTCGGCATACTTGATGCTTTTCATGGTTTCCATCAGGTCTAGGCTATCCCTTTTACCGGTCTTAGGATCAATTTTATTGATATCTAAAGGAGTGGAGAAAGCTCTATCCATGTCCTTGATATGCCATAATGGGAAACGCCCTGGATGTTTAGAGAAATAGGACTGTGGTGTAACACCAGCTTTGGTGATCCAGTACATATCCAATTCAAAATCCACGAGATCTTTCTCAGTGAATGCCAATAGGACATCTAGGCCGTTTGTTCCATTTCCGAATTCCTTAAATTCCCAGAAGTGGTTGTGATAGCCCATTTTGATACCTGCTTTTTTGGACATTTCGCCGGCTTTGTTCAGCTGTTCGGCCATGTACTGATAGTCAGATTGATTGAGTTGATTCAATTTGTGCATCGGCGGGACAGGAGCAATGATATATTCCTGGCCAAGGTTATGCGCAATTTCGATGTATTTCTCGATGTTTTCCTTGTCTGTACTATCTTTATCTAGGTATTTTCCTAGATCATAGTGTCCACTGTGTGTTTTTAGGTTATTGTCGTTCAGGATCTTTTTGAGCTCATCGACGGAAATTCCCCAGAATGCACCATTGTGCGGATCAGCGCCATAGGTTTCGACATGGGTATAGCCGACCTTAGCAACCGATTTTAAAACTTCTTGAGGGTTTTGTGCGAGAAGTTCGCGAAGAGTGAATAACTGTAAACCAATGTTTTTAAGTGGAGAGCCTGATTTTTTGTTCAAGCTATCACAAGAAATCAAATGAGGAGCAACAAGACCACCAACTAATCCCATGCTCGCAAGCTTTAGGAAACTTCTTCTTGATTGTGTCATGCAGAATGTTTTTATTAATTGAATATAGGTAAATTTTTAATAAAAAAAGGATTCTTAATTTTAAGAATCCTTTATAGAATATTCTTTTAAAAGATCGACTTAGATCGTCATGATATCTTTTTCTTTCAATTCGGCTAACTGGTCAACTTTTGCGATATACGTATCGGTCAATTTTTGTACTTCAGCTTCACCTACCTTGATTTCATCTTCAGAAGCACCGTCGTTTTTCAATTTCTTGATTTGCTCGTTGGAATCCTTACGGATGTTACGGATAGCAACACGACCTTTTTCAGTTTCTTCTTTAACTTTTTTCACTAAATCACGACGACGTTCTTCAGTAAGGGGAGGAACCGCTAAGCGGATGATTGAACCGTCATTTTGTGGGTTCAAACCTATGTTAGAGTCCATGATAGCCTTCTCGATAGTTGAAAGAAGGTTTTTTTCCCATGGTTGTACAACGATGGTTCTTGCATCTGGTGTGTTTATGTTGCTGACTTGCGATAAAGGCGTTGGCGTGCCGTAGTAATCAACATAAATTCCATCAAGCATACCAGGACTAGCTTTACCTGCACGAATCTTGGTTAATTCAGATTCAGTATGAGCTACAGCTTTCGTCATACCATCTTTGCAGTCGTCCAGTTGAAGTGAAATTAATTCGTTCATATCTTGATTATTATTTGCTTTTAATTATTAACTAACCACAGTTCCAACATGTTCACCGTTGGCAAGTTTCATGAGGTTGCCTGGTTTGTTCATGTCGAAAACGATAATAGGTAGGTTGTTTTCTTGGCAAAGCGTAAATGCCGTCATATCCATTACATTCAATCCTTTTTCGTAGACATCAGTAAAGGAGATATGGTCGAATTTCTTCGCCGTAGGATCTTTCTCAGGGTCTGCAGTATAGATACCGTCTACACGAGTACCTTTAAGTACAGCGTCAGCATTGATTTCAATAGCACGTAAAGATGCCGCAGTATCGGTAGTGAAGTATGGGTTACCCGTACCAGCACCGAAGATAACGATACGACCTTTTTCCAAGTGACGTACAGCACGTCTGCGGATAAATGGTTCACAGATCTGTTCCATTTTGATCGCTGTCAATAGACGAGTTTTCATGCCTTCTTTTTCAAGGGCATCTTGTAATGCCATTGAATTGATCACGGTAGCTAACATTCCCATGTAATCTGCCTGTACACGGTCCATACCAGCTTTTTCAGCGCTAAGGCCACGATAGATGTTTCCTCCACCGATGACGATGGCGATTTCCATGCCTAAGCTATGAAGTTCCTGAATGTCTTGTGCGTATTGTTGAACACGATTAATGTCGATACCGTAGCTTTGCTCGCCCATTAAAGCTTCGCCACTAAGTTTAAGTAGGATGCGTTTGTATTTCATATTTGACTTTTTGGAGTAGTTCCAAAAGCCAAAGATATGACTTTTTGCTTGCGATTAATTAGATTTATTTCCTTTTTTTACCTTTTCGATGACCTGTGAATAAAATTCTTCGTAAATAGGGACGATTTTGCTGAGTTCAAAGTCCTTTGCTCGCTGTAGGGCATTCTCTTTAAATTCATTCAGACGTTGGCAGTCTTCCAAGATATAGATGGAGTTTTTAGCCATATCGTCAATATCACCGACGTCACTCAGGAACCCACTGAAACCCTCTTTGTTCAGTTCCGGTAATCCGCCTGTATTGGAGGAAACGACTGGAACCTTGCAGGCCATGGCTTCCAATGCTGCCAAACCAAAGCTCTCTGAACCTGAAGGCATCAAGAATAGGTCGGCAATGGAAAGGATCTCTTCGATAGCGTCTTGCTTGCCCAGAAAACGGATGCAATCCGTAATGTCTAATTCCCTTGCTAATTCTTCGGCATTTCTACGTTCTGGACCATCACCTACCATCAAAAGTTTACTAGGGACCTTTTGGGTTACTTTATGGAATATACGTACAACATCTTCAACGCGTTTTACTTTCCTGAAATTGGAGGTATGGACAATGATGCGTTCCTGGTTTGGTGCAATTGCTTTTTTAAAATGTTCGTGGTTCTTATTATGGAATCTTTGCAGATCGATAAAGTTTGGAATGACCTTGATGTCATTTGTGATATCGAAATAATCCAAGGTTTGTTCCCTTAAATTTTCAGATACCGTAGTTACGCCATCGGATTTATTGATGGAGAAGGTAACAACTGGGCTAAAGCTCTTGTCCTTTCCGACCAAGGTGATATCTGTACCGTGGAGGGTAGTGACTACGGGTATATTGATGCCATAGGTTTCCAGAATCTGTTTTGCTAGGAAAGCCACGGAGGCATGAGGGATTGCATAATGCACATGTAAAAGATCCAAGCCTTCGAAACGAACCACATCAACCAGTTTACTGGCCAATGCTGTTTCATAAGGAGGGAAATCAAAAAGTGGATATTGGTTGATTGCTACTTCGTGATAGAATAAGTTCTCTGAGAAAAAATCTAGTCTTGCAGGTTGGCTATAGGTGATAAAATGAACCTGATGTCCGTTGTTTGCTAATGCTTTACCCAGTTCGGTTGCGACTACACCACTTCCCCCAAAAGTTGGATAACATACAATGCCTATCTTCATATTACTGTTTTTCGTTTCTTAAAGATAATAATGTCTCTATATAAGTGTTGCAAAATTTTTCACGGAAAGGGAAAAATTGTAATTTTATTACAAATGCATGTAAATAAAGAACAGTTAATACAGGAATTGGGTTTTAAAGCTTCGCGTTCCGGTGGTAAGGGTGGTCAGAACGTCAATAAGGTGTCTTCTAAAGTGATGTTGAATTGGGATGTGGAGAATTCATCGGTTTTTGATGATGATCAGAAAGCTTTGATCAGGGAGCGATTGGCGAATAGGATTTCCAAGGAGGGCTTATTGCAGCTGGACTCCAGTATTGACCGTAGCCAACTCAAGAATAAGGAATTGGTGATAGAACGTTTTTTTAATCTATTGACAGATGCATTGAAGGTAGATGCCAAACGTCTGCCAACAAGGACCCCAAAATCTGTTATCCTGAATAGATTGGACCGCAAGAAAAAACAAGCTTCGAAAAAAGCCGATCGGCAATGGAGGTTTGAGGGGTAGGGAGATAAAATGGAAGGGTTTCCCAGTAGGGTCTGGATAAGGGGATGGACAATGATTTGGTTTTGAACCAGGATTAAAGGGATGGGAGGATGGACCAAGATCTGGTTTTGAACCAGGATTAAAGGGATGAGAGGATGGACCAAGATTATGATCAAATGCCGCTGGAAAGTCCCCGATACTGTAGGGGCGGATCGAATACGCCCGCCCCATACAAACATGAATTAGTATCATTTTCTGATTAAAGAAATACCTCGATTTTCAAATTTTCATGCGTACAATTTCTACAACCCAATCCCACAGCGGGGGTGAAATATTTTTCAACAAATCTACTTGAATAAAAAACAGTTCTTTCGCTGTGCTCAAGATGACAGCGATCCTAAAAAAATCAAAAAATAGATTCTTCGTTTCACTCTGAATACCTCCTTAGTGCATTCCCAATTCTTCACTAAATGTTCACAATTTGAAGGTGCTTAGCTGACGGTATGATCTTGGTCCGTCCTCTCATCCCATTCATCCTGGTTCAAATACCTGATACATTTTCCTCAATAAATAAATGCTAATAAAATTAAACATGTTGATATACAGCTGGATAACTATTTATTTTGATGTATAACTAATTATTTAGTTGTATAACTAAAAAATTAGTTATACATTAGTTTTATAATCGATTATAGGCAATATTGTCTTTTTAAATTTTCACAGAATAATGAACGAGTTAAAAGAACTAACAAAGGCGGAGGAGCAAATCATGCACAGTCTATGGGAAATGGGGGGTGGATTTGTGAAGGATATCATTGAAGTTTTACCAGAACCGAAGCCGGCTTATAATACAGTATCAACCATTGTGCGGATTCTCGAGACCAAGGGTTTTGTGGATCATGAGTCTTTTGGGAAGAGCCATCGCTATTTTCCAAAGATTGAAAAAGAAGAGTATAAGAAATTAATAACCGGAAAACTCTTACAAGGTTATTTTGAGAATTCTGCGAGTTCAATGCTTTCTTTCTTCTTGGAGGAGAAAAAGCTGGATGTGCAGGATTTGGATGAAATCATGAAACTTATTCAGAAGCATAAGAAATAAATTTGAAGCTATGACCTATCTACTGATATCAAATCTGTCTTTAGCACTGTTTTTCCTTATCTATCGATATGGATTGAGGAAGCTGACCTTCTTTACGATGAACCGCTGGTATTTATTGTGCAGTGTCTTGCTTGCCTATATCATGCCTTTGTTTCTCTTTATTGAATTGCAGGTTCCGGAAATCATGCAGATTACATTGCCGGTGTTGGACCTGACGGGGAATGCTGTGCAGGTAAGTCCAACTTCAGCTGAAGTGCAATCTCAACAACCGGGATGGTTGGCGGATAAATGGATGCAGTTGGGCTATTGGGTTGGGGTCCTCATTGCAGCGGGGTTGTTGATATCTCGTGTTTTACAGTTAGTTGTAAGTAGGTTGTCCGTTAGGAATATACATGGAAGTTATTCATTTTTTAACATCGTTAAGTTGAATGTTAAAAACGAGGATACAAAAATGATCCGAGCGCATGAGGATATCCATGTTAAACAAGGACATAGCTATGATATTTTGTTTATGGAGATTATCCGGGTTTTCAACTGGTTTAATCCGCTATTAATCTGGATAAGGGATGAGCTGAAGTATCAGCATGAATTTATCGTTGATGAGCAATTTGCAGAAAATAAAGTTGCCTATGCGGAATTGCTGGTTGCTTATGCCATGAATGTTCATCCGAATCAACTGAGTCATGAGTTTTCCAATAATTCACTTTTAAAGGAAAGAATTAATATGATTTTTAAAGATAAATCGAATACAAGAAACAGACTGTTTTATCTATCCGTATTGCCAATTGCAGCATTAATTATGGGTTTGGTGGTGAATTGCAAATCACCCAATAAGGATAAAACGGAAAGAACAGCTGTCGTTGAGGAGAACACAAATCCTCAGATATCTGCAGATTCGAATAATAATGCTGAGATGGATCAAGGCACAGTATCAAACGAGGTGCAGGGCAGTAGTTCTGCGCAGGAAAATGACCTGAAAAAAGAGTCCGAGGTCAATGCTGCAAACAAGGCGAATCCCCATGATGAACCTGGCAAAAAAGTTACTGGCAATTTTGGGGTATTTGAATTTGACCAAGTTGAAGTAAAACCAACCTATCCAGGAGGAATTGATAAATTTAGGCAGGAAGTTGGCCAGAACTTAGAATATCCACAGGAAGCTATAGATGCAGGTATTAGAGGGAAAATAGAACTTTCATTTGTAATAGGTAAAGATGGTGAGATAAAGGATGTTAAGGTTATTAAGGATTTAAATTATGGTACAGGGCAGGCTGCAGTAAATGCTTTAAAGGGTACCAAAAAATGGAGTCCAGGAATTGCTTATGGATTTCCAGCCGAGGTAAGATATATCCTTCCCCTTAGATTAGATCTTTCTCAGATTTAAATTTGTCCTTCTAAATCTTCATTAAATAACATAAAAACAGATTTTCATTCAATTTTATGGCTTTGATTATTAGGGCTTTCATAAAGTTCCTACTAGGAATTCTTTTGCTTGTACTTTTTTCATGTAAAACACAGGAATTTACCAAGACCGGCTACTTCACGGCTGAGGTTGATAAATATTTCAATGAGAAAGAAAAATTAAATGTATGGCTCTACCGTGCTTTTCAACCAAGTGATACAGGAAACACGGGGCTGAGGAAAGATAGCTTTTATCCCCTTGATCGAAGAATGATGAAAATGGCTGGCTTAGGCAAGAAAGGAGATAAGGTCTTATTTTCGGTAGTCCCAGAAACGAAACCTGAGTATAATATGATTGCCATCAAAAATAAAAAGAGAAGGTTTGATAGGGCTGATTTTGTCAAGAAAGAATATTATAAGGCTCCTTATTATGAAAAGGATTATTCCTCGGAAGGGATGGACATTAAGCATGTCTATATTCCATATGCGGAAAAAGAGGGGTTGAGCCTATTATTTTACGCACTAAAAGTGGAAGGGCGCACAAAGGATAAGCCAGTGGATAAATTTGAATACTTGGCGAAAATCAATGCCTTGGAACTGTTTGAGCAGAAAGATTATAAAACGACTTGGCAGATATTTGATTGTGAGGAGAGAGAAAGGATGGATTGGATCCTTAGTCCAAGAACGGATTTACTAAAGGATCGTGAAACGATATATTTAAAATTATTTGACATCTACGGTCCTAATAAGACGATATCTTTTTTCAAACTGATCCAAAAGGATGATGTAAAAGAGATTCAATTGAAATTATGCCCAAATGAGTATGTGCTGGAATATCATGATGAGAAGGGCATGATATTGGATAAAAGCGGTTTTAAGGTAGTTAATTAAAAAAGGTCCTTCTGGGTAGAAGGACCTTTGTTTTTTAGGAAAGGAACAGCTTTTCAAGTTCTAGAGGAGCGACATATTTGCCATCCTTATAAACTCTCATGTTTCCTCCGGATATTTCATCGATCAGGATAATCTGATTGTTGGTTTTATCATGACCGAATTCCAATTTGATATCGTATAGTTCAAGACCTTTTTTAGCAAGTTCATCCTTAACGATGCCACAGATTTTTTTGGTCAAGTCTTTTAATTCTTGGTATTGCTGATTGTTCAGCAGACCCAACATAGCCAAAGCATCTTCAGAAATAACAGGATCACCACGTTCATCATCCTTAATGGTTACTTCGACAAAGCTATCCAAAGCTTGGCCTTCTTCGCAGTAAGCAGCATATCTTCTAAGGAAGGAACCAACTGCTCTATAACGGCAGATGACCTCCAAACCTTTACCAAATACCTTAGCATCTTTTACGATCATCTGGACTTTTTCGATATCTGAAGAGATAAAGTGAGTAGGCACACCCAGTTTATTCAATACCTCGAAGAAATAGGTAGTCATTTTAAGGCCAGATCTTCCGGCACCTTCGATCGTTAGTCCCACTGTATTAGCTCCAGGATCAAAAACGCCGTTTTCACCGGTCACATCGTCTTTGAACTGTAATAGGATTTGGTTATCGCCAAGACTGTAAACGTCTTTAGTTTTTCCTTGATAGATTTTTTCCATGATGGTTTCAGTTAATTGAGGCGAATTTATCAAAAAATGATAGAGATGCCTAAATTATCCTTAAAAAACGCTTATTTTTCCAATTTAAGAAGGCGCAATTCTCGCTGCAGTTCTTCAATTTTATCAATCAGGTTGTTGACCACTTCTATGCCCTGAACATTGAGTTCGAGTTCATAGTGCCAAGTGGAGAAACGTTCTACGTGCAGGACCTGTTCTTCTTCCAGAAACTCCTGTTCTTCTTGGATAATGATTTCAATAAGTCCATTATTATGTAGTTCCTGGATAAAGGTACGTTCGATATTATTGGTTTTGCAGATGTCGATTACTCTAAATAATGTCTTTTCCATGTCTTATTTCTTTAATGAATCCGCTAATTGTTCTACTATTTTCTTTTGCTCCTCAGTGAGGTCGGTCGGCAATTTCACCTGGATTTCTGCATATAGGTCGCCAAAGTCGCCATCTTTTTTATAGACAGGGAATCCTTTACCCTTAAGTCGGATCTTACCTCCGTTCTGGGTTCCTTCTTTAATCTTAACGTTGATTTTTCCGGTTAATGTATCGACAATGGTCTCGCCACCTAACAAGGCAGTTGGGAGGTCGACTTCAATGTTCGTATAGAGGTCGTTTCCTTTTCGAATGAACCTTGAATCAGGTCTGATGGAGAAAGTGATGAACAGGTCACCTTTAGGTCCACCATTGACACCGTCGCCACCTTGACCTTTAAGTTTAATTTTCTGTCCATCTTCCACTCCGGCAGGGACCGTGATACGGATGTTCTTGCCGTTGACCGTAAAGGTCTGTTTGTGGGTTTGAGAGGCTTGGAGCAGGGTTAGATCGACCGTAGTTTCATAGTCCTGTCCACGGTAGCTGCCCCGTTTTCCCGAAGACCTGCCACCACCAAATCTAGAACCAAATAGATCTTCGAAGAAATCAGAATATTCGCCAGTATCGTAATTGCCATTGTAATTATTGAAGTCAAAGCCTTCGAAAGGATTTTGGCCAGCTCCTGCAGAGCTTCCTCGGGATCCTCTAGAACGGGCATACTCTTGTTGGGCTTTTTCATATTCCTCGCCATGTTTCCAGTTTTCACCATATTGGTCGTATTTTTTTCTCTTCTCTGGATCGGTCAGAACCTCGTTGGCCTCGTTTATTTCCTGGAATCTTTTCTTTGCACTTTCGTCATTTGGATTTAAGTCAGGATGGTACTTTCGAGCCAGCTTTCGATAAGCCTTCTTGATATCATCTTGACTTGCGGATTTATCCAAACCTAATACACTGTAATAGTCTACAAACGCCATATTGATTATTGATTTAAAAAAAGAACAAGTAGAGTAGGGTTTTGTTTATTAATAGCCTTTCTCAAATTTACAATGTATATGTGTAAAAGTAAAGGGAGAAAAGGTAAACAAAGTAGGATGTGAAGTGTTAAAAGAGAAAAAGGAATTATTATGGATACCAATAGACTTTCAAAAGCGATGGAAACATCGTTGATTAAACAAATGACAAAAGAAAACCAAGCTTCCCAGATCTATTTGGCTTTGGGATGTTGGGCAGATACGAAAGGTTATGGCGGTGTTGCAAATTTCTTGTTTCGCCATGCTCAGGAAGAACGGAACCACATGATCAAAATCATGATGTATATTCTTGAAAGAGGGGGGACTCCAAAAGTTGAAGCCGTAGCCGAGCATACCAAACTGCCTAAATCCATGTCGGAATGTTTCAATATGGTTTTTCAGCATGAGGTAGATAATACCAATGCAATCTATGGATTGGTTAACCAGTCGATGGAGGAAAAGGATTGGGCGACATGGAACTTTGCGCAGTGGTTTGTAAAAGAGCAGACGGAAGAAGAGAAATTAGCATTATCGCTGATCGATAAATTGAAGATTGCCGGTGGAGATCGTGCTACTGACGAATCGCTGTTTGAATTGGATAAATATTTGGGAAATGCTCCTGATGATGTGCCATTGGCTAGAGAATCGACAGCAGATAATCCGGAATAACGAAATTTGGCTGACAGAGCTGAAAATGATAGGGCAGAATATTTTCTGCCCTTTTCTATTTATTGATTAACTGATTGGAATCATGCCATTCCATTCTTGTTTTCTTGTGCTGTATGGACATGCTATTGGATGCTTCGGTTCTTGCTTCATCCTTTTTCCTTTCTTCAATTTTCACAAAGGAATGGAAGTAGGGAATGAGAGCCATTAGAAACGTGCTGAGATATTTGAACAATATTTTGAATAGCATGGTTTCTTTAATTTATTTGGGTCTTCTGGAATTGTAATAATCCAAATTTCCTGAAAGGACCAAGGCTTTTACACGTTTATCTTCTGGGTATTTTCCAACGATAATATTGCTGAGCCCCTGTAGATCGGCATTCAGGGAGTCTATATGGTTATTGTTAAAAACTTCCAGCAGCCCATCATTCAAGGTAACATCAAGTTTGTTGAAGCTGAGATTATCAAAGGTTATTTTCGATTTACCTGAGATTTGCATGCTAAAAGGATTGCTGAAATTTTGGCTTTCCCTGGAATAATTTCGAATTTTTGATGAGCTATTCTTGAGAACGGTAATTTTGTTGAGGCCTTTGGCAATACTATCCGTAGGGATGATCTCGATAGATCCTTTATAATGCTCTAGGGTCAAACCGTAGGACTCCTGAGGGTTTAAGGTAAGTTCAACCCTCGAATAAACTTTCTGGCTTAGGGTGACCTGTAAGGTATCGCCAATTCTTTTATGATCAAAATTGATAACTTGATTACTTTGCTTTACGGAAATTTGTGTTGTATCAGCATATACAACTGATAGGAAGGCACCTTTATCATATCCGATAATCTTAATGTTCTTAATGCCATCTAGGGATACTTTTTCCATTTTATCTGTATTGTCGAAGTTTTTGACAAAAGCTGAAACTATATCGCGGGGTTCATGGCTTAAGGGATCTGCAAAGACAACGCCTTGCAGCGGTTTTATGACTAAGCAGACCAACCATAGAATAGCAAGGGCAGTAAACAATAATATATTTGACTTTTTCATAATTAGTTCGATTTATAGAGTTCGATTAATTCTTCTTCCGTAATCTTCAACAGTTTCGCAGTCTGGAAGAATTTGGGAGCTTCTACCTGGATGAAATTTTCCTTCTTTTCCTTGAGGATGATCTGAATGGCATTTTCAGCTACAAATAGGCCAAGTCCTCTTTTATTGAAAATAATTTCATCTTGCTGGAGCTTGTCATATGCTCTCATGACGGTATTGGGGTTTACTTCCACAGAGGAGGCAAAGTCCCGGACAGAGAGGATCTTCTCTCCGACCTGCCATTCATCTTTAAGGATTTTCTCCATGACGATGTCGATGATCTGCAGGTATATGGGTTTATCTGATTGAAACTGCATCTAGACCTCCTTTTCCTTTAAAAAATAATAAAAACCGATATAGGTAATTAAGGCAGCCACATAGGTCGGTACCCAGCTGTAGAAAGTATTATAGGATAGGTTGGAAATATTATAGGAATACCCTTCCCAAATATTTGAGCTAATAAAAACTCCTAAAGCTACTCCCGAGAGTAGAATGGCTGCTGAAATAACAAGGCTGTATTTTCTGAAATAGAGTGCAGCAAACAAAAAATAAGGGTAAAATAAGAAGAACAATAAGGCCATCGGGGCGGACAGTACCGTGAAACTTCCGGTATAGAAGATGCTATATTTTGAAATCTCTGTATAAAGCAGACCCTGACGGTCCAATGCTGCAATAACCTCGTCCCAATACTGATGTCTGAAATAGAATTCAACCAAATAATTTAGCCCCAGGATAATGAGGAAATTGTATAATAGGATCAATAGTCCTATTAACAAATAGGATATTAATTTCTGCAAGGAATTCATAGGTATGATGAAATCATAACTCTTGAAGAATACATTGGAGATAAAGGTTAGATGCAAAAACGGCAAACCTATTATTAAAGCCATACTCCACCTTATATTTTGGCTGTCAACTAAGTTGATCAACATATTGTCATTGATTTCGCTTTTTGCCAATAGGAAGTAAGTAGAAATATCATTGCTGGCAAAGATCAACCCTACTAAATAGATAATAATCGCGATGACCGGAATTGAAATCAAAAAGTATCGATGAGACGCAAAAATGCAGTTGAGGTATTGAAATACTGTCTTCATAATTCAATTGGTTTAGGGTTGTTGGTAAAAGCATTAAAGAGGAATTCAATGTCCAATTTGGATTCGGATTCTGAATGGTTATGCACTAAATAATAAGGTCCTGACAGTTCCTCTTGTACATAAAGCGCCTGTTCAGCATCTGCAGTTGATTTGCTGACCTTGAGTTTTTTGGATAATTGATAGATGTTTTCATCTAAAACCAAGCTGCCACTTTTCATGATCATTAAATGATCAAATAATACATCTACATCGCGGATTTGATGGGTTGCAATCAGGAAGATTCGGTCCTCATTGATAAATTTGCTGAGCAATTTTCTGAAGACTGCCTTAGAAGGGATATCCAATCCATTGGTCGGTTCGTCCATCAACAGGACTGAACTGTTGCAGGCTAATGCAAAAGAAAGATGGACCTTTCGGTGCTGTCCTAATGAAAGTGCTCTAAGCCTATTGCTGATCGGGATATTAAACTCCTTGATACAGTCCAAATACTGTTGATGGTCGTACTTGCTGTAGAACGCACCATACAGTTTTCCGAATTGTTCGATCCCAAGATCAGGTAATTTGCTGTAATCTGGGAGAAAATAAACCTCATTGAAATATTCGGTGATCCGTTCTGAACTGAAATGTCCTTTGAATTCGATGCTTCCATCCTTTGGTATCAACATGCCGACGATAAGCTTCAATAAAGTGGTCTTGCCTTCGCCGTTTAAACCCAATAAGCCATATATGCTTCCGGGTTTTAAAATTGTGTTGATATTCCAAAGAATATTCTTGTTCGGTTTATAATAATACGATAATGATTTAATGGTTAACATAGCGTATTGTTTTAGTGTATTAATGTGGTAGTACACTACAAATATACAATCGTATTGATGATCTGCAAGAAAAAAGTGAAAATATTTTGAGTGATAAGGTTTTAGCGTAGAGGGGATTGCAGAAAAAATGGGCAGAATTCTCATTCTGCCCATTTTAATATTGTTTGCTCAAATTGCTTATTGTGCTGGAGCTGGCGTTTTATCTACGACTAATTTTTTGTCGCGGTTAGCGATTTCCCAAGCTGTATGGAAAACTAGTTTTTCGCGTTTAGCCATCATAGGGAAGTCGATTTTATCCACGGTATCATTTGGTGTATGATAGTCTGGGTGTAATCCTGAGAAGAAGAAAATCACTGGAATACCATGTTTGGCCAAGTTGTATTGGTCAGAACGGTAATAGATGCGCATAGGATCCTTAGGATCATCATACATGTAATCTAATTCCATTTGCGTGTAGTCTTTATTGGCTTTCTCATTGATGGCCTTCAATTCCGAACTCAACATATCTGATCCAATAGCATGGATGTAATTGTGGTTTCCGTTCAAGTGCTTATCATCAATACGACCGATCATATCCATATTCAAACAGGTTACTGTGTTGCTCAATGGGAAGATCGGGTGCTGAGAGTAATAATTTGATCCTAATAGACCTTTCTCCTCCGCAGCAAATGCCATGAACAGGATAGTCCTTCTAGGACCTTTGCCATCTTTTTTTGCTGCTGCGAAAGCTCTAGCCAATTCCATAACACCTACAGTCCCTGAACCGTTGTCATCTGCACCTGGGAAGAATGTGCCATCAGGAAGGATTCCGTCATGGTCATAGTGTCCAGAGATAATCACAACTTCATCTTTAAGGTCAGTTCCTTCGATTAAACCTAGTACGTTAGGGTCATGGAATTCCTCTTTCTTAACGCCCATGGTAGCATCTACTGATGCTTTAACATCAAATGAATTTGCTTTTCCTGTATTATTGATCGCTTCTTTGACTTTTTCTACAGTAGTGTTTTTAGCTGCTAAGATTTGATTGGCAGTTTCCACAGTAATGTTTGCTACTGGGATATCCATGCTAGGTTGGTTGGTCTGGGTTTCATTAGATTTTAATGAAAAGCGACCTCCTGTCAAACGGTTTCCAAAACGGCTGATCATTTCTGCATTCTGAGAACTAACTGCCAAGATCATCTGTGGCTTAAGTTTGCTCAGCTCCTGGATTCTTTTGAAGCGGCTTGTTGACCAATCAGAAGGTGTGGAAGTTCCAGAAATCAAAGAATTGCCGTCTTTGGTCGGTTCTCCTTCGTTGATGACCAATACCACTTTACCTGCAATATCCAAACCTTTAAGGTCATTGTATTTATCAGATTGGATACCGTAGCCTACGAAAACGATATCAGAAGCCTTGAAGTCTCTACTGTTGTTGTTGCCTTGGATAAATAGGTCCTTTCCATTTTCCAATGCTTTGTTGTTGATGCTGAATTTATCAACGATATAGGATGTTCTTTCCAATGCTACAGGTTGGAAATAAGAACCATTTACTGCTGGTGTTAAGCCTAATTCTTTGAATACATTTGCAATGTATTCAACAGTTTTTTTACCGCCTTCTTGCCCAGTTCCACGTCCTTCAAACTCGCGGGAAGCAAGAATGGTCAGGTGTTTTTTTGCCGACTCTTCGGTTAAGAGATCAGCATATTTCTTTTGATTTGCTTGTTGAGCTACCGAACAGCTGAAAAGCGATGGTATCAAAAAAGAAAGAATAAGTAATTTTTTCATTATCGATTTTAAATTGGTTATGCACAAGAAATTTTGTTCACACGGTTAGCATGACGGCCACCTTCGAAGTCTGTTGTCAAGAAGGTGCGAACAATACGTTTTGCTAGGTCAAGATCAATAAAACGAGCTGGAATACAAACGATATTTGCATCATTGTGTTGACGAGCTAGGGCTGAAATTTCCTCCAACCAGCAAATTGCAGCACGAATGCCTTGATGTTTGTTAGCTGTAATGGCAACTCCGTTTGCACTGCCACAGATCAAGATGCCTAACTCATTTTCTTTGCTCTCTACACTTGAAGATACAGGATGTGCAAAATCTGGATAGTCCACAGAATCTGCAGTAGCAGGACCGAAATCCTGAACAGTATAACCTAATTCATTTAAGAATGTGATTAATGCTGTTTTATATTCAAACCCAGCGTGATCACTGCCAATTGCGATTTTTTTAGACATGATGTATTATTTTGTATTATAAAATTCTTTTTCTGCAAGTTCCTTCGCTTTTTTAACATTCGCCGAAACCATGATGCTCAATTCGTATAAGATAAACATTGGAGCACTTACCGTCAATAACGTGATAACATCCGCTGTAGGGGTGATGATAGCTGCAATGACCAAGATGATCACAATGGCATATCTACGGCTAGCACGCATAAACTCAGGGGTCATGATTCCTATCTTAGATAGGATAAAGATCAGGATAGGAAGCAAGAAGATGATTCCACAACCTAGTGTTAAAGTCGCAATGGTCGATAGATAAGAGTCTATTGTAATCTGGTTCGTGATTTCATCACTTAATGATACGTTTGCAAGGAAGTTAACCGACAAAGGAACCACGATATAATAGCCGAATAACGCGCCTATCACGAAGAGCACTGTGGCGTAGAACACAAAACCTCTAGCCGATTTTCTTTCAACATCGGTCAAAGCTGGTTTAATGAATAACCAGATTTCGAATAGGAGGTAAGGGAAACCCAATGCAACAGCCATCAATAGACAGGAGTTGATCTGAAGCATAAACTGACCCGCCAATTCCGTATTGATGATATTGAATGGAATCTTCTCTACACAGAAACCTTCCAGGTTCAAGGCCGCCCCAACCTTACACATCATTCTATAGGTCCAGAAGTCCAAGTTCTTCGGCCCCATGATGATCTGGTTGAAAACAAAATCGTAAAATGTAAATGAAAGGATCGCAAATACGGTAATAGCAATTACAGAACGGATGATGTGCCACCTTAGGATTTCCAAATGATCGAAGAAGGACATTTCAGCCTCGATGTTCTTTCCTTTATTCTTGATTGCCTCTATGAGTTTGATATTCTTGGACATGTAGTTTTAATGCGGTGATCTAATCGTAAGAAAACAAAAATACCATTCTTCTCTCGAAGAATGGCATGTTTTGTATATGTAAAGTAAATTTTATACAACCTCCTCATCAGGATACTCCGTAAGGTCGAAAGTTTCCATGAATTTAGTCGTGAAATTACCTGCCCTAAAGTTCGGGTCACGCATTAAACGAAGGTGAAGTGGGATGGTTGTTTTTACGCCTTCAATTACGAATTCACTTAACGCACGCTCCATCGTATTGATAGCCTCTTCACGAGTTTGGGCTACACAAATCAATTTCGCGATCATTGAATCGTAGTTAGGAGGGATAGTATATCCTGAATAAACATGCGTATCTACACGCACACCATGACCCCCAGGTGAATGGAAGTTAGTAATTTTACCTGGTGACGGACGGAAGTTGTTGAACGGATCTTCCGCATTGATACGACATTCGATTGCATGCATGGTTGGCTCGTAGCTCTTACCAGAGATCGGAATACCTGCTGCAACTTTAATCTGTTCTTTGATCAAGTCGAAGTTGATTACCTCTTCAGTAACTGGGTGCTCCACTTGGATACGTGTGTTCATTTCCATAAAGTAGAAGTTGCGGTGTTTGTCAACCAAGAACTCGATTGTACCAGCACCTTCATATTTTACAGCTTTGGCACCTAAGATAGCAGCTTCACCCATTTTAGCACGCAATTCTGGCGTAATGAATGGAGAAGGAGCCTCTTCAACTAATTTTTGGTGTCTCCTTTGGATAGAACAGTCACGCTCAGAAAGGTGACATACTGTTCCATATTGGTCACCGATTACTTGGATTTCAATATGGCGAGGATCCTCAACATATTTCTCTAGGTAAAGACCGTCGTTTCCGAACGCTGCACCAGACTCTTGACGAGCAGAATCCCAAGCATTTTCAAAGTCTTCATCTTTCCAAATGATACGCATTCCTCTACCACCACCGCCGGCAGTAGCTTTAAGGATGACAGGGTAACCCATATCTTTTGCAATTTGCAAACCAGTTTTTACATCTGGCAACAAACCTTCAGAACCTGGGATAGTCGGAACACCAGCTTTCTTCATGGTCTCTTTGGCAGATGCTTTGTCTCCCATTTTTTCAATCTGTTCCGCTGTAGCACCGATGAATTTGATGCCGTACTCAGCACAGATAGCAGAAAATTTAGCGTTTTCGGATAAGAAACCATATCCAGGGTGGATTGCATCAGCATTTGTAAGTTCTGCTGCAGCAATGATATTTGGAATATTTAAATAGGAATCTTTACTAGCAGGAGGGCCGATACAAACAGCTTCATCCGCAAAGCGAACGTGTAAACTATCACGGTCAGCAGTTGAATAAACTGCAACACTTTGAATACCCATCTCTTTACAAGTACGGATAATTCGAAGTGCAATTTCACCTCTATTTGCAATTAATATTTTTTTGAACATAATACTCTTTGATGTAACACTTTATCTCTTAGCACAATAAAAAAAGTTTCTGGAATTACTCCAAAAACTAACTAGGATCTACTAAGAATAAAGGTTGGTCGTATTCTACAGGTTGAGCATCATTTACTAAAATCTTCACGATTTTACCTGATACTTCAGATTCGATTTCATTGAACAACTTCATTGCCTCAACGATACAGATAACCTTTCCAGGTGTAACATCATCACCTACATTCACAAATGATGCTTTGTCTGGTCCTGGAGAACGGTAAAATGTTCCGATAATTGGAGACTTAATAGTGATATATTTTGAGCTTTCATCAGCAGCAGGTGCCTGAGCTGCAGGAGCAGCAGCAACTGGTGCAGGAGCCGCAACTGGAGCAACTGCTTGAGCAACCTGAGGTGCCGGAAGTGTTGCCGTTACGTAAGTAGGCTCTTGATTAGTCTTTATCGTAATTTTAAAATCTTTCTCTTCGATCGATACTTCATTCACGCCCGATTTGGAAACGAATTTGATAAGATCTTGAATTTGTTTAATATCCATACTCATATGCTAGTAGGTTTGTTTAATAATTTTAAAAAATAAATAGCTATAAAGGTAATAATAAAATGCAGATTAATACGCCCATCTTAAATAAATAGAGCCCCAAGTAAACCCGCCGCCAAATGCTGCTAAGATTAGGTTGTCTCCTTTTTTAAGCTGGCTTTCCCATTCCCATAAACACAATGGAATGGTGCCACTGGTAGTATTTCCGTATTTTTGAATGTTTACCATTACTTTTTCCTCAGGTAGTCCAGCACGTTCTGCCGTTGCATCAATGATACGCTTATTCGCCTGATGAGGAACTAACCAATTAACATCTTCCGAGGTCAATTTGTTTCTCTCCATCACTTCAACAGCTACATCAGCCATATTGGTCACGGCAAATTTAAATACTGTACGTCCTTCTTGGTAAGCGTAATGAAGGCCAGCGTCTACCGTTTCATGAGTCGCCGGGTTCAACGAACCACCGCCTTTAATGTTCAGGAACTGTCCGCCAGATCCGTCTGTTTTTAATACAGCGTCGATCAGGCCATTTCCTTCTTCATTTGGTTCCAGTAATACTGCTCCACATCCGTCTCCGAATAGGATACAGGTATTTCTGTCTTTATAATTGACTACTGATGACATCTTATCGCCACCAACAACCAATACTTTTTTGTGTTTTCCAGATTCAATGAATTGAGCTCCCGTGGTCAATCCGAATAGAAATCCCGAACAAGCTGCTTGAAGATCAAAACCCCAAGCTTTTTTAGCTCCAATTTTGTCTGCCAAGATATTTGCTGTAGCAGGGAATAACATATCCGGCGTACTGGTACAGAAGATTATTAGGTCGATATCTTCAGCAGAAATCCCTCTTTTCTCCAATAGGCCATTTACTGCTGGCACGGCCAGGTCAGAAGTAGCTTTTGTTGGATCTTTTAATATTCTTCGCTCACGGATTCCTGTGCGGGTTACGATCCATTCGTCGTTAGTGTCTACCATTGTTTCCAACTCCTTGTTGGTCAGGATGTAGTCCGGAACGTAACCATGTACTGCAGTAATAGCTGCGTGAATTTTAGACATATGTTTTAGTTAAATGCAGATTTGATCCTCTCAATGAATTTAGAGGCGATCATATCTCTCGACAATAATACCATATTTTTTATAGCCTTCGGCGTTGAAATTCCGTGGCCAATGATTACAGGGGCATTTACCCCTAAAATTGGGCTGCCGCCATATTGCTCGTAATTGAACCTGTCAAAGAATTGGTCCTTGAAACCTTTCTTCAGAGTAACTACATAAAATGATTCAGCTAGCTTCAGTACTACATTTCCAGTGTAGCCATCACAAACTATTACATCGGCATGATCACTGAATAGATCACGGCCTTCTGCATTTCCAATAAAATTAATCTTGTTGTTTTCTTTTAAAAGAGGGTAGGTTGCGATGGTTAGGTTGTTTCCTTTTTCTTCTTCTTCACCAATATTTAGCAAGCCAACTTTTGGTGAGGATATGCCGTAAACATGTTCTGCATATAGGCTTCCAAGGATAGCAAATTGGTTCAGCATTTCCGGCTTACAGTCTGCATTGGCCCCTACGTCCAACAAGATGCCAAAGCCATCCTTAAGCTTCGGTACATTGGTCGCAATGGCAGGACGCAATACGCCTGTAATGGTCTTTACACTGAACATGGCACCTACCAGCATAGCGCCAGTATTGCCTGCTGAAGAGAAAGAATCAATCTCTCCGTTTTTCAATAAGTCAAATCCCTTGGCTATAGAAGAGTTAGGCTTTTGGCTGATTGCTTTTGTGGGATGTTCGTGCATACCGATGTTCTCAGGTGCATGAACATAGTCAAATTTTGAGGGGTCAGATCCAGCTTCGGTAATAGCGTTTCTAGTGGCTTCTTCATCACCAAATAGAACAATCCGTTGCGAATCGTCCAGCTGTTTTTGAGCTTCAATCGCTCCTTTGATATTAGAATCAGGAGCAAAATCCCCTCCCAACACGTCTAATCCAATCTTCATTCGTTATTATTTATATTATTCAATAATACGCAAAAAACATCCCAAGTGAAAGTTAATAATATAAAATATTATACTTTTTTGGGATGTTTTTAAGAAAGATGTCGTTAGACAGCAGCGGTGTTCTCAATAATTAATTTACCGTTGTAGTATAAGTTACCGTCTACTGTGTATGCGTGGTGAGGTCTGTGCACCGCGCCAGTTTCTTTACAAACAGTTAAGCTAGGTAATTCAGCTTTATAGTGTGTTCTTCTCTTGTCTCTTCTAGATTTAGAAGTTTTACGTTTTGGATGTGCCATCTCGTATCTTTTGTTTTAGTTATTTTTAATATTCTTCAATGCTTCCCAACGAGGGTCAATGTTTTCATTGTCCTCCTCAGACGAGCTTTCTTCTTCATTTTGTATCCTGTTCAACATCTCCGGGTCACATGCTATCCCTTCTCCGTTTTCATTACACTTAGGATAGGGAGGGACTGCCACATTGATGTATTCATACAGCAACGGAGCGATGTCCAATTCATAGTCGTTCTTGGATAAGGTGATCACTTCTTCCGTGTCCTCATTCCAATCTTCATCGCTGAATTTTACCAAAGCACGTTCCTTGATGTGAACTGGGGAATCAAAGGTCGATAGACAAACATCGCAAGTCAGTTTTATGGTGCCTTGAATGTCGAAATTAGCTATCAACATGTTCTCCTGTTTCTGCAAGTCGACAACCGCTTTTAGATTGCCTTCCTGTAGCAAGGAATGATCGTAACATGCAAAGAACTTCTCGTCGATTTCAAAGTCAAAACTGTGCTTACCTGTTGAAAGACCTGAAAATGGTATTCTGTATTTTTTTAGATACTTCACAATCTTGCATTTGAGCCTGCAAAAGTAACGATTAAATAAGTATAAATGAAATTTATTTTAAAAAATCGTCTAGGCTATTCGTAATAATTTTTTCCTAATTCAATTTTCGGACGGTCGTTCGCCATCCGCCATTTATTGGTGTCGCGCAATGAATACGCACAACCGCAATATTCCTGCATGTAAAACTTTTCTTTCTTGCTGATTTCCAACATTCTCGCCGAACCACCTTTCTTGCGCCAGTTGAAAGTCCAATATTCCATGTTCGGATATCGCGAAGCAGCTCTTACACCACAGTCGTTGATCTGGCTCATCGTTTTCCAACGTGAGATTCCCAATGAACTAGAGATCACATCAAAACCATTTTGGGCCGCATATTCCGCTGTTTTCTCAAAACGCATGTCAAAACACATCGTACAGCGAATGCCCCTTTCAGGTTCCTGTTCCATGCCTTTTGCCAACTCAAACCAATGATCAACATCGTAATCGGCATCAATGAATGGAATATTGTGCTTCTCAGCAAATCGGATATTCTCCTCCTTCCTTAGATCGTACTCCTTCCGTGGATGAATGTTAGGATTATAGAAATAGATCGTGAAATCTATATTTGAAGCAATCAATGCCTCCATTACCTCACCAGAACAGGGAGCACAGCAGGAGTGAAGCAAAAGCTTTTTCCCTTCGTTGGGCAATTCCAACTTCTCTCTTACAAATTCTTTGTTCTCCATTGCTTTATTATCTATTCTGCAATTTTACGGAAATACATCTATTTAACCAACTTTAACAATCTTAAAGCCCTGAGAGCTCGCCTTCAAACGATTATTTTATACATTTGTAATATAATTGATTATTTTATGAAACTGAAGTACTTATTCGCTCTCCTCGCCATCGCCACCCTCATTGGATTTTATTCCTGTGAAAAAGACGATGATGAACCACCCGCAAGCAACTCGATTTCAAGACTCTATATATCTTACTCTGATTTTAACGAAAACCCTGATTTAACGCAATTCAACAATGTTGTGCTATTGCCTAATTCAGATGATGAAGAAAATATGGGCCTTCGTGCCACTCCCTTTTTATCAAATGTAAAGGGAGGGAATACCATCTATTTCAATCCTAGTGCAAGACTCATTTTCCAATCTTCAATTAATACAACGGTTACAGATACTTTCGTTTATAAGCTTAATATCGGTGAAACAGGAGCTTTGAGCAATGACAACAATAGAATTCGTCAAGGCCTGTTAAGAGATGTCCGAGGTTTAGTATTCCATCCAAGTCTGGATAAATTGTATACCATTTCCAATGGTGGCGGAACACCGGCCTACTATGTATTCGACAGACCTAGAGGATTATCGGAATTCAGGAAACCTGGACAGACCTATCATTTCAAAAACGAAATTGTACCTTGGGATGTGACCATTGTCAAAAGTGGATTGGTGGTAAGTAAATCTGGTACGAACGGAGGAGTTGAAATTTACGACAATCTAGTTATCTCCCGAGATTCAATAGTCCAATCGGTCGAACCTTCCAAGATTCTGACGGTCTCAGATGCAGTTAATATCCGTGGAATGTCAGTTGATACAGTGAACAATATGCTAGCTCTGACAGATTTTGTACAGACTGGAACAGGAGCATCAGCCACTTACGAGGGAAGAATCCTGATCTTTGATGATTATGCGAAAATTAGTGCCGCAACTGGTGCCATTAGCCCAACACGTATCATTAAAGGGGTAAATACCAAGTTAAAACAACCAGTGGATGTAGAACTTGATTTCAGAAAGGACAGCAAATATATCTATGTTGCTGATCCAATTTCAAAAGCAGTTTATCGATTCTTAAAGACAGACAATGGAGATGTTGCGCCAAATGCAACTTATCAATATCAGCAACCTGGTAGAGCCGAAGCTTCGGTTCCAAGAGGAATATCCCTGGATGCTCGGAATTAAATAAGAAAAATATTGAATTTATATAGGAAGACGAGGTTAATTAATCTCGTCTTCTTCGATTAAGGTCAGCAGGGTTTCCACTTCAAATTTCTTTTCCGCATTATCAACATGCTCATAGGCTGCGATCAGGTTCCTCAAAACCCTTTTTATGATCGCGATATTATCGCAGGGAAGGGTATAGTTATCAGAAAGTGGTAGGTTCAATTGTCTCAAGAAAGCATAGATATCTTCTTCCCGCATGATCTGTCCACGGTTGAAAACATTGATGTAGAATTGGACCTTATCCTGATTCTCTCCGTCTACATAGGCCAAAACAAAATGTTTGGGAAGATTGACCCCATAGATTGGAATGTCTAGCTTCTGGGCCACCAATGCATAGATACAGGCCAAACTGATCGGATTTCCCTTTTTTGTTTCCAGCACCTTATGGATAAAGGAATTTTGCGGATCATGATAGTTAGAGGTGTTTCCAGAGAGACCAAATTCCCGGAAAAGGATATTGTTGAGCAGTTTCACTTTCTCCACCGGACTCATATCATACATCAGATGGTACCAAGCATTTCTGCGCAGTTCCGCCAGTTGGTAATAAACCTGTTCTTCATGAAGATTGGGATATTGATAGCGGTTGATGATCAGCAGGCCTTCCAAGAGGTCCTCGGAGTTGTTGAGTTTCCAAAGTTGAAGGTCATTCTTGACCTGGTCATATTGGATTTTATGAATGATGTTTTCAATCCTGCTTTGTGAAAGCGGGTCAAAAGAAGATTCCCACGAGTGTTCCAATAAAGGTATAACCTCAGGCCCACATGTGATTAGTTTGTGCTCTATCTCTTGAAAAATCTCCCGGTCGGGGTCATCCAAAAGATAGATGAGTGCCTTAATTTCTTTTTCATTCACAATGAAATTTACGAAATAAAAGGCATTCCCAAAAATCCTTCAGCAAATTGTTATTATAATTGACCATCCAACATATTGATGATGGACTTGCCGTATTCTGCATTCTTCTCAGAGTGAGTCACTTGTATGATGGTCATGCCGTCATCGTTCAGTTGTTTGAACAGCTCCATGATTTCTTCACCTTGTTTCGAATTTAGGTTTCCCGTAGGCTCATCGGCCAACAACAATCTTGGCGATCCTGCCAATGCCCTCGCAATGCCCACCACTTGTTGCTGTCCACCTGAAAGTTGCGCCGGAAAAAGATCCTTCTTGCCCACGATGTTAAATCGATCCAACATATCGGATACAATGCTCTTCCGTTCTGAAGACGAAAGGTTCTTGTAGATCAATGGCGTTTCAATATTTTCATAAACAGTCAACTCATCAATCAAATGGTAAGATTGAAATACATATCCGATATGCGACTGAAACAATTGCGATCTCTTTTTCGCTTTCATGTTCAGCACATCTTCCCCCATAAAATTATAACTACCCTCATCTGGTTCATCCAGCATCCCAATAACATTCAATAAAGTCGACTTCCCAGACCCAGAAGGCCCCATAATGGAAACAAAATCTCCCTCGTTGATTTCCAGATTGATATCCTTTAAAATAAAGTTTTTGGCTCCGCCAACATTGTACCACTTAAAAATGTGTTCTAATTTTATCATGTTTTTTTTATAGTATTTAGTATCAAGTATTTAGTATTTAGACTTTTCCTGCTCCACAGGACCGTCTTAATTCTTCCTATCCTTTCCAATCAGGTTAATATCTCAAATCTCACATCTCACATCTCATATCCACTCAAGGGCACAGCCCTTGAGTTACTCATCCCTCAAGCTATCCACGGGATTGGCCTTTGCAGCCTTCAAAGATTGGAAACTCATCGTCAAGAAGGCAATAACAACAGTTGCCAGTGCCGGAATTACAAACATCCACCAAGATATTTCAATTTTATAGGCAAAATCATCTAACCACTTATTGGACGCCCACCAGGCGATTGGTGAAGCTATAAGAATGGAAATTAAGACCAGCTTGATATAATCTTTTGAAAGCAAGCCAACGATTCCAGAAATGGAACTTCCCAATACTTTACGGATCCCTATTTCTTTCGTTCGTTGAGCGGTAGAGATAGTCACCAAACCAATTAACCCGAGGCAACTCAATAAGATGGTAACCCCTGTAGAAAGGTTGATGATTTTAGAAAACTTATGGTCCGCCTCGTACAGTTGACGGATATTCTCATCGTAAAATTTATAGGCAAATGGAGCATTTGGATATATATTCTTCCATTCTTTTTCGATTGTCTCCAAAGAAGATTTCCAAGTTTTTGGATCAGCATGTAATTTGACGGATATGTATTGAAGCTGACCTCTAAATTTAGTAGTCAACATAGCTACCCCTTCTTTTTCAGTATGAAAAGATTTGCTGGTATAGTTTGAGGTAATTCCTGTAATCGTTCTGTCCTTACCATAGGCACTTACGGCTTTTCCAATCGCTTCTTCAGGACTTTTGAAGCCCATTTCTTCGATAGCTAATTCATTTAGGATGATTCCTGAACTGGTATCTGCCAATGTCATATTTCTTCCGGCAAGCAACTTAATCCCATAAACATCTAAATAGTCTTTGTCTACAAACTTGAAAGGCACATTCACTTTCACTACTCCAGTGTCCGCTGTGGAAGAAACAAAGTTCCCCCAATGGTTATTGGACAATGGTAAATGACCTAGGGCCACCCCAGCAACCTGACTATGTTTTAACAAAGCATCCTTAAATACATAAGGGTCGACATCAGCATTTTGATCGACCTTATAAGGTAATTGCATTGTAATCAATGCTTGATGGTTAAACCCAAGGTCTGAAGTCATGGTATGTTTCATTTGCATCCCCATGATAAAGGTGGAAACAACAAAGCCCTGTGCAATGACAAATTGAAATATGATCAATACCTTTCTGATGGAAATGCTTCCAACCGATAATTTTCCAATTCCTTTCATCTTGATGACCTCAGAGATCTGAACCTTGTTGATCAGGTAAGCAGGATAAAGGCTCGAAGCAATGCTAATGAAAATGACTAAGCCTATTATGAAGATACTTACTGGCAAAATATCTGAAAATGAATTCAGGTTTGCTGGTAAATAAGAGGCAAATGCTTTTTCGAATATTTTGGTTAAGGGCCAAGATAGAAATAGAGCGAACAGACTAATGAAAAATGTTTCCAGCAAAAATGATTTGGTGACATCAAAAGGTTGTTCGCCTAATGTTTTGCGGATGCCAATTTCCTTGGCTCGATAAGGTACTTGAGCTGTAGTCAGATTGATGTAGTTGATGGTCGCTAATAAGAGTAAAAATATTCCTATTCCGATGAATCCATAAACTACTTTAATATTCGAACTGTTCTGAAGGTTCTTGTCAAAATGTACATCGGCAAGAGGAGTTACACCAGCTCTGGCCTTGGTATTCATTTCAGCGAATTCCGTTTTGGTCATTTCATGGATTTTCTTGCTGACTTCATTTACAAAAGCATCCCTATTGTTTGGCGACTTTAATTTAACAAATAAAGTGATATCAGACATAAAGGAAACCCAAAGGTCTGAATTCCAATTTCTGTCCGATATCTTTACAAATTCCTTTGCCAAAAAGCTACTTGGACTTTCCAGATCTTTTACGACTCCAGAAACAGAAAAGAGTGTCGTGTCATACATTAATGTTTTTCCAACAACTTCTTTGGGATCCATATTTGGGAAATATTGATTCGCCCTACTGCTGGTTAGTATGACCTCATCTGGGTGCTGTAAAGCTTTATTGGGATTTCCAGCCAACCATTCATAAGGAACCATTTTGAAATAATCACTCGTAGTTTCAATGATGTTCTCTTGATCTTCAATTGTAAAACTCTCCTTGGAGTCCGAACTGTTCCTGATTTTTGGATAATACCTCCTATTGACCGGAACCGAAAGCTCTACACTCGAAAGGTTCTCTTTAATATATCTGGCTAATGGAGTTGGAACCCCATCAAACCGATCAGTAGAACCTACCTCATCGAAAACCCCATATACCTTGAATATTTTCTCCCCTTCAGCATGGTTCTTGTCAAAACTCAATTCGTAGTTCACCAGCCTAAAAACGATCCAACAGGCACTGATCCCAATGGCCAAGCCTATAATATTCAGGAAGGTAAATAACTTATTCTTCCATAATTTCCTAAAAATCAAATTCAAGTTCTTCATAATCTTATTAGTTGAAACTAAATCCCCAATTCAATCTTATTAAGGGATGGACATAGGTCTAAATACTAAATACTAAATACTTAATACTAAATACTTTAAAAAAATCATTCATCCTTTAAACTATCAACCGGATTAGCCCTTGCTGCCTTAAACGCCTGGCCTCCAATGGTCATAAATGAAATCATGAGGGTAATCAAGCCAGCAGCAAAGAATATCCACCATTCAATATGGATATGGTAAACAAAGTTGCTGAGCCATTTATCCATGGCCCAATACCCTAATGGAATAGCAATTATAAATGCCAAGACTACCAATTTTATGAAATCAGAAGTCAATAGAGCCACCAGTTTACTTACCGAAGCACCCAACACCTTTCTGATACCAATCTCTTTAACGCGTTGCTGTGCTGTATAGGCAGATATTGCAAAGAGACCGATACAAGCAATTACTATGGTGACTAAGGCAAAGAGTTGCATAATCTTGGTGGTTTGTTGCTCTTGTTTGTAAAGTGCAGCATAATCATCATCCAAGAAATGATAATTAAAGGTGGTATTAGGTAATATTTTGTTAAAGGCTACCTGTATATCCTGTAAAGCTTGAGTCGTATTGGCACCTGCATTTATCTTTACAAAAACATTCCCAAAATAGCTGTATTCAGGAAATAACGCTACTGGTCGAACTTCTTCTTTCAATGAAGCAAAGTTGAAATTGTCTACCACTGCCTTCACAGGTCCCCTTCTTCCATTAATATTGACGGTCTTCCCGATTGCTTCCTCTGGAGTCCACCCAATTCTTTCTGCCGCCATTTTATTGATGATGATGGCTACAGATCGCGTAGCAGAAGTGTCCTTAGCTTTGATGATATCCGTTTCGTTCAATGGTTCCCCAGCGAGAATTGGAATTTCAAAAGTCGGCAAAAAGTCTCGTTCGATCGGCAATGCCGTAATATCCATGCTGAAGTTTGGATTCTTGCCTTCAGAGGTTTCCAAAGAATAACCACCCTGCACATTGACAGGCGAATCATAAGAGGCCGAAATACTTTTGATGGATCCGATGTTCTTAAGTTCATTTTTCAAGTTTTCCACCCCTGTAGATTGTAATACGTCTCCATCCAAAACAACAATCTGAGAACGGTTCAGGCCAGTATCCATGGTCTGGATAAATTGCATCTGCCTATAGGCAAACAAAGTACAGATCACTAAAAATATCGAAATGCAATATTGGAAGGTTATCAAAATCTTGGCAATTGGAAACTTTGTCTTACTCGACTTTAGTTGACCCTTGATGACGCTGATAGGTTTGAATTGTGCAATGACCCATGCTGGCCAACCTGATGCAATAAAATTCAATACAACGAAGAAGGTTAATACAGCAAAATAGAAAGACGGATTTGACCATAGTTCGAGTTTCATGGGAACACCTAAATATACGCTGAATACAGGTAATAATATCCAAGCAAGCAGAAGCCCCAACAGTAAAGCTATTCCAACCATCATTCCACCTTCCACAATAAATTGATTGAAAATTCCCTTTTTGTGAGCACCAATGACTTTTCGAACGGCGATCTCTTTAGCCCTCTCCGAAGCATGGGCTAGGGATAGATTGGTAAAGTTTACCGCCGAGATCAATAGGAGGGCAGCTGCTAAGAAGCCGAAGATATACAGGTACAATAGGTTTCCTGAACCAGCTGCTTTGGAATGTAAGTGCACTGTTTCTATGTTTTCAAGATTGATCTTAATGGTATAACCCGCATCATATTGCTCTTTCAGTTGATGCTTCATAAAGGCATCTACCTTTTCCTGTAATGCCTGCTGATTGACATTCGCTTTCAACAAAACAAAAGTGATGTCATTTGCTGATCCCCATTGAGGTTCTTGTTGGTATCTCTTCAAGCCTTTGTTTGATAGCAAAGCAGAAAACTTGATTTCGGTATAGGTTGGTAAATCCTCGATGACCGCTGTTATGGTCCAAGGTGATTTATCGATCATAATCGTTTTACCAATAGCATTTTCATTCGAAAAATACTTCTTAGCCAACGATTCAGTCAATACAATATCATTCGGATTCGATAGTGCAGCATTTACATTTCCTGAAAGGACCTTATAATCTAAGACTTTTAAAAAATCCTCATCCACATATTTTAGACCAGACTCTTTAATTGATTCCGAGCCATTTTCGATCAAGGCAGCATTATTGTAAGTATACATCCTGACGGCTTTCTCGATTTCAGGAAATTCCTTTGCAAAGACCGGAGCTACAGCCGTAGGAGTAACCCTCCAATAGGTGAAATCCGCATCCTCCGGAGCTTTCACGGAAGAAGTAACCAGCGAAACCCGATCCGAATTGGATAGATATCGATCATAACTCAACTCATGGTAAACATAAGCCAACAACAATAAAAAACAGGTTATCCCCAATGCTAAACTGGCAATATTGATAATCGAAAAACCCTTGTTTTTGCGAATGTTCCGAAAAGCTATCTTTAGATTATTCATGCTAATATTGGTAATGTGTTTCCCTTCGAGTAAATGCCTAATTGCATTGAGCTATTTACCCGCTGAATTAAAATACAATACATTTGCCATTAATGTAAAGTGTTGAAAAACAGATTAATGCAATTGTTTAGGGTGTTTAACATGTTCGATATCGAACGCTTTTTGTTCGGTACTGAACGGTCGGGGAGATAATAGTCAGCAGACACAAGACAACAGAACTCTCGGCTAGGTTATTGCGAGAGAATCAACTGATTAGAAATTAGAGGGATTCAGAGTAAAACGAAGAATCTAATTTTCAGACATAAGACACAAGACAATAGACAAAAGAAATTTCTGGCGGGCTAATGCCGGGAATTTAAAGTTTTGAAATTAGAGGGATTCAGAGTACAACGAAGAATCTAATTTTCAGACATAAGACACAAGACAATAGACAAAAGAAATTTCTGGCGGGCTAATGCCGGGAATTTAAAGTTTTGAAAGTAGAGGGATTCAGAGTACAACGAAGAATCTGTTTTATATTTTTTTATGGATAGGGGTCATTTCGAAATCGTAAGATGAGAAAACTATTTTATATGGATAATTACCAATAAAAGGATCTGTTGAAAAATATTCCACCCACTGCAAGGGGTTTTATTTTGTCTAATATTTCGGTTAAACCATCATATTGAGGTCTATCCGAATTAGGTTGGATCTTTCATAACCTATATTTTTATTTTATAAACATTAATGATTGCATTGGCGAACAGTTCCTTGACCAAAGGTCAAGGATGACAGGGTCGTTAGGTATGGGGAAGTCAAACCCCATCCTGGGGTCTTCCCAAATCTTGGCCGATCCTCTCATCCCGTACCCTGAGCTGCGTCGAAGGGCATCCTGGTTCAAATCCAGATCTTGGTCTATCCTCCCATCCTCGTTGGGTGAGCGGCGTCGAACCCCATCCTGGTTCAAATCCCAGATCTTGGCCCATCCTCTCATCCTCGTTGGGTGAGCGGCGTCGAACCCCAATCCTGGTTCAAATTCCAATCCTTACCCACAAGAAGATCTACTGTCTTATGTCTACTGTCTTATGTCTATCTCACTCATCCTTCAAACTATTGACAGGATTGATCCTTCCAATCCTAAGAGCATGATAACAAATGGTGCAGAAAGCAATAAACAGGCTTATACCACCAGCTGCTAAAAACACCCATGGCTTAATATCAATTCTATAGCTAAAATCTTTCAACCAATTGTTCATTGCCCACCATGCAATTGGTGAAGCGATGATAATGGCAATAAAAACCAGTTTTATAAAATCTGTAGAAAGCAATTTGATAATTCCTGGAAGGCTTGCACCTAATACTTTTCGGATACCGATTTCTTTTGTCCGCTGTTGAGTGACAAATGCTGCCAAGCCAAACAATCCCAAGCAGGCAATAAAAATGGCGAACAGGGCGAAGGTTGAAACGATCGCTTGAGTGCGTTGAACGTCAGCATAGAGATTCTCAAATCCTTCATCTAAGAAAGTATATTGAATTTTCTGATTTGGAGAGAAACTGTTCCAAACTTTATTGATTTCAGCAAGGGTCTGTTCGAGGTTATTCGTATTAAGCTTGATGGAAATCATATTAGGACTACCACCTATCATCAATGCCAATGGTTTTACCGCCTCGCCTTTCATATCGCCAAAAATAAAATCTTCAACCACCCCGATGATGGTAAAGGTTGCGAAATTCCGGATCTTGGCTCCGATGGGATTGGTTATGCCGAGTTCCCTAACCATGCTTTGGTTGACGACGACTGCTGTTGAGTCGGTTGGCATCTCCATATTAAAATTCCTGCCTTCAATCAGTTTGATACCAAATGTCTTTAGGTAATCTACATCGACCAACCAATTTTGCCCGCCAATTCCTACATCCTCATTCTGCCTGCCATCGATCCAATAGGCATTGCCATTCCGTCTTACCCCATCCATCATGACCGGTAAATAATCACCAACCGAAACCGAGGAAACAGTCGAAATACCTTTCAGTTCCTCTTTCATCGCTTTTTGATTTCCATCCAAAGTTCCTGTCCCGCGTAAAACCAAGACCTGTTCCTTATTAAAACCTAAATCTTTGTGGAGAATATATTTTACCTGTTGATTGATGATTAATGTTCCTATGATCAGGATTATTGATGTAGAAAATTGAAAGACCACCAATCCATTTCTAAACCAGTTGTTCCCAGATTTTAGATTGAGTTTTCCTTTGAGAACGGCAATTGGTTTAAAGGAAGAAAGATATAGGGCAGGATAAACACCCGAAATGATGCCTATAAAACATCCAAAGAATAAGAGTGAAGGGATATAAACTAAATTCTTCCATGGGAAAGTCAAAGATTTGCCAGCTATGCCATTAAAATAAGGCAATAAAAGATAAGCAAGGGCGATGGCAATCAATATCGAAATTAGGGAATATAATAACGATTCAGTAATAAACTGCCAAATCAGTGAACTGCGGTCAGAACCAATCGTTTTTCTTACACCAACCTCCTTAGCACGCGTATTTGCATTGGCAGTGGAAAGATTGATGAAATTGATGATGGCAATAATCAATATTAAAGCTGCTATTCCGGCAAAGATGTAGACCAATTGGGCATCACCTCGATTCTGGTTTTCAATCTTATTATTTTGGATCCCTTTTGAATGCAAGTGAATATCTTTCAACGGCTGTAAGGTCATTTTCGCAGACTTCCATATTTCTTCATTGACCGCCATTCCGGCCTGTACTACGGCAGGTCGATAATGATCATCAATATAGGATCTGGTTAGTTTTTTCTCTAGTTGAGTAATATCAGTTCCATCCTTTACTTTGAAATAGGTCGAATAATTGGAGGCTAACCAGTTCTGTTTCTCCCCAGGGTAAGGTTCATGACTACTTAAGGTCATAAAGAAATCAAAGCCGTAAAAGTTCGAGTTGGTTGGGATATCATCGATTACAGCGGTTATGCTATAGCCCTTGGATTTATCATTATTTAGATAAATAATTTTTCCAATAGGATCCCCTTTAAATAACTTCTCAGCCTTACTTTTGGTAATGACAATCGTATTGGGATTATCCAAAGCATGATTTAAGGTGCCAAAAACCGTTTCCATCGGAAACATGTCCATTATGCCTTGATCGACAAAACAAAACCCTTCCTCGCTAAACAGTTCCGGATTTTCATTCGTAGCAACCTGATTACTGCCTGCACCAAAAAGCGGATTCGATAATACACGACCAAAAGCAGTAATTTCAGGGAACTCCTCCTTCAATTCAGGCCCAGCTGGAGCCGGCATAGAAACGCCCTTCTGTACCACATTATCCCTTGTAATTACTCCTACAACCCTGAATATCTGATTAGAGTCCTTATAGAATTTATCATAACTCAATTCATGCTGTATATAAAGCACAATCAATAAGCAAATAGCCATGCTAAATGCAAATCCCCCAATCTTGATTATGGAATAAAACCTCTGATTCTTGAGGTTCCTCCAAGCGATTTTTATATTGTTTTGAAACATTTTTTTCTTAGTATTTAGTAGCTAGTATTTAGTATTAAGACTCGCATGTATCAATTATATTTACGTTTTAGAAATTTTAAGTTCAGTTTTATAGACTCCATTGGTCTAAATACTAAATACTTAATACTAAATACTTTAAAAAGAATTACTCATCCCTCAAGCTATCCACAATATTCGCATTCGCGGCTCTAAAGGCTTGCCAAGCGATGGTAGACCAAGCTATGATAACGGCTAGACCTGCTGCTAGGGCAAACATCCACCATTGGATATTGATGCGGTAGGCATAGGTCTGTAACCAGTTATTCATAATCCACCATGCTAATGGTGCTGCCATTAAAAAGGCGATGAGGACTAATCTTATAAAGTCTTTAGAAAGGAGTATAATGATACTGGATACCGAAGACCCTAAGACCTTACGGATACCAATCTCCTTCACCCTTGTATTAATAGTTAATAAAGCTAGAGCGAATAACCCTAGGCAAGAAATAACAATGGCTATACTCGTTCCGCTGATGACAATTTTTGAAAATGTCCTCTCCGATTGATACAGGTTCTGCGTGTTCTCATCGAGATAAGAAGGGTCAACCTTAGCCTTTGGATTTACCTTTTTCCATATCGCATTTACCTTATCCAAAGTTTCAGCAAGCTGTTGCGTTTCGACACGGACAAAGATATATTCCACAGTGAAAACATTTGGATTCACTGAAATGGTTAAGGGTTCGACTTGGGCCCTAAGATCTTGGAAATTGAAATCATCCATGATCCCAATCACGATACTTTTACCGTTCAGGTCTATTTCCTTTCCCAATACTTTGTCCGCACCACCAAATTGTGCCGCCATCTGTTTGTTGATAACTACAGCATTCGTATCGGTACCGAAGGAACGGTCAAAATCCCTACCTCCCAATAATTTGATGCCTAATGTATTTAGGTAATCATAATCTACACGCATGAAATTGGTTTGGATCTCTTTGTTTTCATGTTCAAAACCGAAAATGCTCCTTTGCAAAGTGCCATCACGCCCCTTGCCAATATTAACATCCGCTGCAGTGACATTCTTTACCCAGGTTTGCTGGCTTAACTCAGCACGCATCCTTTGCACCATATCTTCTTTATTGACTCCAGCACCAATTGGAATACTGATGACTTCAGTTTTATTAAATCCTAATGGCTTATTCGAGATATAGTTCAATTGGGTGCTGATTACAATGGTGGCAATGATCAATATAATGGCGATCACAAATTGCAATACCGTTAATGAACTTCTGAGGCTTGATGTTTTTATTTTATTGGATCCCTTTAGGGATTGGATAATATTTGTCCGTGCTGCTTTAAAGGCCGGTAATCCTCCAGCAAGAAGAGAAATTAGAAGAAATGCCACTAGGAAGATAACGAGGTTCTTGATATTAAATAGATCCGTTATTTTCAATTGGTAATTCATATTAGCATTGAACTGCGGTAAAACCAAATAGGCGATGAGCAAACCTACCAACAATGAAATAATACATAAGATAAAAGACTCCAATGTCAACTGCTTTACAATGTCCCAGGTCGTTCCGCCTAATGTCTTGCGAGTGCCAATTTCCCTATTTCTACTGATAGCATTAGCTAAGGAGAGATTGATGAAATTGGACGATGCAATAAACATAATTAAGCCCGAGATCAACAATAATATCCAAGGATAATTGGATGATAAAGAGGCTGAAGGACCAAAATCATTTAAGTGTACTTTGGCTAACGGCAATAAGTGGAAACTGAAATAACTGCCATTAACATCTGCTTTTCCGCCATCACGTTTCAACCGGTCTATATCATTTTTAAAGAATTGTTCTGTAAATGCTTTGGTTTCCTTGCCGAAAGTCGCATCGTTGACTTCAGCTTTCATTTTTACATAAACCTCATGGTCTGAGTTGTCCCAGACTTGCGTCTGTTCAAGGTAACCAGGTCTGTTTTCAAATCTATAGAGCGAATTAAAACGAAGGCTCGAATTGCTAGGAATATCTTTCAGGACTGCGCCAATGGTAGCCGCCTTCCAAACCCCATTTAAATTAACCTCAATCTGTTTTCCAACTACATCTGTGTTGTCAAACAGATTCTTTGCCATATTCTCCGTCAAGACCATATTGTCGAGCCCAGAAAGGACATTCTTATTACCTGATATAAAAGGAAAATCGAAAATCTTGAAAAAATCTTCATCCACAAATCTATTGGTTGAAGTAAATTCTTTATCACCATTTTTCAGTACCAATTTACTATTGGCATAGCGTGTAATACCTTCAATACTCGGAATATCCTTTTTCAACTGTGGCGCTAAAGGTGAAGGCATCGAAGAATCCTCCCTTTTACCAGTTTCCGGTTCTGAACTTTTATAAAGAAGCGCGATTCTTTCCCCATTAGGATGGAAATTATCATACGACAACTCAAACATTGCTGTCAAAAACAAAACCGTTGATGCTGCAATGGCAATAGCCAATCCTATGATGTGAATAGCACTTAAGGATTTGGTCTTTAATATCGATCTCCAAGCTGTTTTAAGCATTTTAGTAGTATTGAGATTTGAGTGTTGAAATATGGTAAAGCAAATTCCATATCAATTTTTTTCGTATTAAACAGCAATTCAATTCATTTGCCATAAATGTAATACATTGATTATCTGTTATTTGTATATATACTTAAAGATTGATATGTTCATTATCGGACGATTTGTTGTTCGCAAATGAACGTAATGGATTTGAACCAGGATGAATGGGATGGGAGGATAGACCAAGATCTGGATTTGAACCAGGATGGAAAGGATAAGAGGATGGGCCAAGATGTGGATTTGAACCAGGATGGAAAGGATGGGAGGATGGGGCAAGATATGGATTTGAACCAGGATTTCTAATTTCTTATTGCAGCACCTTGTAGGGGTGAAATTATTTTAGCAATGATTTTTCAGCTGTACTACCCCTTTAGGGGTTAAATAGGTATTAGGTCAATAAACTACCGGTATCCAGAATTGAACCCCTATAGGGGTAATTCTTCAATTCCATCATTTTCTAAAATAATTAAACCCCTAATGGGGCTTTCCAAGGTGTTAAAAAAATAATGCGCATACCACCCTGTAGGGGTGAAATTATTTTAGCAATGATTTTTCAGATGCACTACCCCTTTAGGGGTTAAATTGGCAATTGAACGATAAAATATCAATATTCAAAAGTTAACCCCTTTTGTGTCCTTCCAATTCTGAACGATCAGTGAAGAATCTGTATGGATCCCCTCCAAACGACTTGTCATCCTTGACCGAAGGTCAAGGAACTGTTCGCCAATGCTATCATTAATGTTAATAAAATAATAATATAAACAATGAAAGATCCAAGCTAATTCGGATAGACCTCAATATGAAGGTTTAACTGAAAAATAAGACAAAATAAAACCCCCAGCTGGGGGTGGAATCTTTGTAGAAAATGATGTGTTATTTAGGAAACCCCTAGCGGGGATGAAATATTTTTCTATACCCTTTTTGTGTCATCCTGATGGCTCCGCCGAAGGATCTCGGAACTATCCAAACTTCATTTGAAATAGTTTCCTCATCTTACGATTACGGAATGACAACGATCCTTAAAAAAATAAAGAAATAGATTCTTCGCTTTGCTCTGAATCCCTCTCAGGGCAATTTTAATTCTGAAAGAATAGTGAAGAATCGGTACGATAATGCCTTTCAACTTACTCTTATCCTTGACTGAAGGTCATGGAACTGTTCGCCAATACATATATTAAGAGATATTTAATCTATTAACTCACCACAATAACCCCCTAGAAAGATCTGATGTCTTTGGTCTTAAGTCTTAAACCCTTTCCACTCTCTCAAATCTCATATCTCACATCTCATGTCCATTCAAGGGCAAAACCCTTGAATTACTCATCCCTCAAGCTATCCACAGGATTTGCTTTGGCGGCGAAGTAGGTCCTTGAGGTCAGCACCAGTGTAGCCACTGCCGAAAGACCAATTCCTGCGATGACAAAAATCCACCATGAAAGTTCGGTCTTATAGACAAAATCGTTCAGCCATTCATGCATAAAATACCAGGCAATGGGAAATGCGATAACAGAAGCGATAATAACAAGAAGCATTAGGTTTTTCAATAGTAAGAATATTATCTGGCTGATCGATGCCCCTAGAACTTTACGGATGCCGATTTCTTTTACACGCTGGTTGGTGATGAATACAGCCAAACCAAACAATCCCAATGAAGCAATGCTGATGGAAAGCCATACAGCCCAACTCAACAGCTTTGATAGGTTCTGTTCGGTTTTATAGAAATTGGCAATAATATCATCGACGAATTTATAGTCAAATGTTTCCTCAGGGTAGAGGCTTTTAAACTTGCTTTCGATTTTACTAATCGCGTTTTTCCAAGTTTCTGGGTGGTTTTTATCCAAAGCCACATGCATCATATAACCCGAATTGCTGCTCCAGTACATCGTAGGCCTTACGGCTTCGCGGGCAGAAGAAATATTAAAATCCTTCATTACCCCAACAATGGTTGTTTGGCCATTATTGAATGTTTTGCCAATGGCGTCCTCAGGGTTTTTTAGACCAAGAAGTTCCAACATCTTGACATTGATAATACTTTCCGAAACAGAGTCAAGGACTCGGACGTTTCTACCAGTTATTAGTGGAATATTATAAACCTTAATAAAGTTCTCATCGCCGTTTCTAGCATCGAAAGTGACCATTTTCTTGTCCGAAGTATTTTGATCATACGCCATTCCTGAGCTCATGTAACCATTGAATGCCGGCGATTGATTGCCAAAACTAACCGCATTTACTTCAGCTAAATTTTCCAATTCAGTCTTTAGGACCTTTCCGTTTTGTTCACGGTCGAAATTTGGAACAAAAAAGGTCACTACAGCATCCTTATTGAAACCCATATCCATATTAACAGCATAATGGATCTGCTTGGATACCACCAAAACGGCAATCAAAAAGACTTGCGCCAAAACAAATTGGAAAATGGTCAATCCTTTTCTTACCCAGGCGCTTCTACTCAGATTACTGTTTTTTGTGGCTTGGTTTTTCAAGGCCATAATAGGAGAGCATCCCGTTAGGACCCAAGCCGGATAAAAACCCGCAATACAGGTAATAACCAGCAGTTGAAGAACCAAAAATCCTATGATTTCCAAAACTGGAATGGACGAAACGGTAAATCCTTTAGGAAGAAATCCTGCGAAGGCCTGAGTCAGGATAGGAATTAATATTACGGATAATATCGTAGCAAATCCTGCAACTAAAAATGTCTCCAATAGAAATTGTTTAACCAGATTTGACTTCTTTCCACCCAATGTTTTCCTGATTCCAATCTCTTTAGCACGCTCTGTAGATTGAGCCGTAGAGAGATTGATGAAATTAATAGCTCCTAAAGTCAGTAGGAAGACCGCTAACAAGATTAAGTTTCTTAAGGTGGATTCTTTTACAGCATTGTAATTGAATTTAATGTTAAAATGGACATCCTTTAAAGGTTGAAGGATAAAATTATCCTTCCATTCATAATCATTTTGCTCTTTGTTCTTACTTAAGATCCCAGCAATTACCTTTTCAATATTTTTAGGCGAAGTTCCAGGTTTTAATAAGAGAATACACTGATTGCCACCATTATAATTACTCCATTGATCCCAAGATTTTATCACTTTCAAGGAAGCATTGTTTTCAACCGTAGAAACTGAAATTATTCCATCATACTTGAAATCAGAATTCTCTTTCATATCAGCTACGACAGCTCCAACAGTCAATTGTATGCTATCAGCAAATAAGATATTTTTCCCTACCACATCACTAGCATTAGCCTTTGGGAATAGAATCTCGGCCTTACTTTGGGTAAGAACAATAGTATTAGGCTCTTTTAGGGAGTTGATATCTCCCGCTAAAGAAGCATGTGGAAATATGCTGAAGTATTTTTCATTGCTAAAGGTCAAACCTTCTTCATTTGGAAATACCTTTTCTTCCTGACCAGCTTCCTTTTCGATTTTCAACTTTGCAGTCCCTAATTCCAAATTCGGTACAACTGCCTCCACACCCGTCAATTCTGTTTGCATGGCCCGTATCAATGGAACCAATACCGCGTCGCCTTTATAACCTCCATCACTTACAACCTTATATACACGGTCTCCATGTGGCAAATGCTTGTCAAAACTAAAGTCATAGCGCACCATCAAAAAAATGATCAGGGTCGCACAGATCCCAATGGCCAAACTGATTACACTAATAGAGGTTACCAGTAAATTTTTCTTTAAAAATCTCCAAGCCGTTTTAAAATGATTTCTTAACATTTTGGTCAATATTTAATTTAATGTCTTCTTTTAACTCCTTAGTAGCCCGCCTGAAATTTCTTTTGTCTATTGTCTTGTGTCTTATGTCTATCCTACTCATCCCTCAAGCTATCCACCGGATTGGCAAGTGCAGCTTTTATAGATTGGAAACTAATAGTTGCCAGAGAAATAAAGATGGCTGCAGCTCCAGCGATCACAAAATAGTACCATTCAATATGGATGCGGTATTCAAAATCCTGAAGCCAGTTGTTCATTGCCCACCAAGCAATTGGTGAAGCAATTAAGATGGATATTAACACCAGTTTGATAAAATCCATGGATAGGAGAGAAGTGATCTGAGGAACCGAAGCACCTAAAACCTTTCTTACGGCAATTTCCTTCATTCTAGTTTCCGCCATATAGGCAATCAAGGCAAGAAGCCCCAAACAGGAAATAAAGATGGTCAAGCCAGCAAAGAGCATGGCAACCGTCCCTACAGCTTGCGTTTCATTGAATTTACTCTCAAACAACTTATCAATAAAATGATAGGAGAAGGGATATTCTGGATTGTATTTTTTAAATATGCCTTCAATGGTTTTTAAGTTGTCACTAGTTGAATGCGCTGGATTAAGACGATAATGAATGACGTCAAACCAAGCATGAGGTCCTAAAATAATGGTTGGTTTACTGTTGTCAAATGGGGAGTCCATGATAAAATCTTTGATTACTCCAACTACAGTCCATTTTCCTCCTACTCCCTCAATAATACTTCCAATAGGATTTTCCAATTTCAAAGCTTTAACGGCAGATTCATCCAATATGATTGCTGAACTGTCCGTCGGAAACTTATATATGTCAATATCTCTACCAGAAACTAAGCTAAACCCAATGTTTTTAATGGCATCAGCATCCGAACTAAACCAGAGATAATTTATTCTTTTGTCCTCTTCAGAAGAAGCGTTCGAAATTATTCCTTGGCCTGATGAATAATAATCTGTAATTGGAGACATGTTCTTGGAAACAGAAATTACTGCTTGACTTGACAATAACTCATTCCTTATATTCAGATAATTTTTAGCAATATTTCCTTCTATTTCAGTGTATAACAAACCATTGGCTTGGTATCCCTGGTCACGCTCCTTACTATATTGAATCTGGTTTGTAACTACCACTGTCGCAATAATTAATATTATGGCGAATGAAAACTGAATGACAACTAAAACAGAACGAATATTTACACCTTTTTTACTGGCGTTAAATTTTCCCTTCAAGGTGCTGATGGGTTTAAATGCCGATAAGAAAAAAGCAGGATATGCTCCAGCCAATATTCCAGTTAATAACGCAAAGGCAATTAAAAAGAACCAAGTATTTACAGTAAAATAGCCAATACTAAGATTTTTTGAAACGAGTTCATTGAAATAGGGCAATGCAATGAAAATAATGATAATAGAAAGTACTAAGGCAAAGAAGCTTATCAAAATACTTTCAGTTAAGAATTGGAATACAAGAGTTTTCTTGTTAGCTCCAATCACTTTTCTGACACCAACTTCTTTGGCTCTTCGTTCTGACTTTGCTGTGCTTAAATTCATGAAATTTATGCAGGCAACTAATAATATAAAACCACCAACCCAAGCAAAAAGCTTAACCAAATCTATCCGACCTGATTCATAATTCCTCCCTTGCCATTATTATATAAGTAATAGTCCTGAAAAGGGAAGGCAAATAATTCGACTGTACTCTTAGAACCACTCCGAATCATATCTTTATCGGCATTGATGTGATTTCTTGTGAAAGGTTTTATTTTTTCATTAAAACTAGCTAACGAAATTCCTTCTTTCAATAAGATGAAAGTCTTAATAGAATTATTACCCCAGTTTTCATCATAAAAACCTATATTTTTTCCATATTCCCAAGAAATTAAACCTTCAAAATCAAAACTTGAATTACTTGGATTGTCTTGAATTACAGCTTGAACTTTTACTTGGTTGACAGAATCTATTTTGATAATCTTTCCAATGGGATTTTCTGAGCCAAATAGAGCTTTTGCTTTTTTCTCTGTTAGTACGATTGAATTCGGGTCTTTTAATAAACCAGTTTTATCACCTGAAATAAAGGAGAAACTGAACATTTCAAATAAACCAGAATCCACAAAAGCTAATTGCGATTTTAATTTTTTGTCCTGGTAAGTGGTTAAAAATAAGTGAAAATTACTATATCTTGAAAAAGATTCAATATCCGGAAATTCTTCCTTTATTGAGGGGCCAAGGATCTTTGGTGTGGCAGGCCAAGCATGTTTTGAACCTTGGTTTTCATCCCTGTTGCTCATGATATACAAGCGATCACTTTTCTCATGGTAGCGGTCCATGGTCAGCATATTCTGCAACCAAAGCAAAATCATTAATGCACCAGCCATCCCAATCGCCAATCCGATGATATTTATTGCCGTAAATCCCTTATTCCTTAAAAGATTCCTCCACGCTATTTTGATATAGTTCTTAAGCATTACTTTCTTATTTAATGGTTAGCAATAGATTCACTGGCTCCCCGAAGAATCCCTCTACTTTCTAATCCGTTAATTCCCAACAATAGTCCGCCAGAAAGTTCTGTTGTCTTATGTCTATGGTCTGTTGTCTACAGCCATGCAGCCTTTCCACTCTCTCATATCTCAAATCTCAAATCTCACATCTCAAATCTCACATCTATTCAAAGGCAAAGCCCTTGAATTACTCATCCCTCAAGCTATCCACAGGATTTGCAATCGCTGCTTTAATCGACTGATAACTCACCGTCAATATTGTAATCAATAAAGCCAATACGGCTGTAAATGCAAAGATTTCCCAGCTGATATTGATTCTATAAGTATAGGAATTGAGGTATTTATTCATTGCCCAGTAGGCGATTGGAAAAGCAATTAAACAGGCGATTCCAATCAATAAAATAAATTCTTTGGAAAGCAATCTGGTGACAGAAAACACAGAGGCACCTAAAACTTTGCGAACACCAATTTCTTTCGTTCTACTTTCAGCCATATAGGCTGCCAAACCAAATAAACCTAAACAAGAGATAATGATGGTTAAGCCTGCAAAAAGAGCTGCCAGTTTTCCGGTTTTTTGAGTTTCCTTAAATTTCATGGCATAGGCCTCGTCTACAAATTTGTAGTCAAAAGGAAAATCAGGATTGTATTTTTTGAAGATAGCCTCTGCTTTTTTCAGGGCATCTGTTGTTGTCAAGGTTGGATTGAAGCGGATATGGATATTGTTCATCCAGCCACTAGCTCCTTCAATAACCAATGGTTTGACAGGTTCAAATGGAGACTCTTGGATGAAATCTTTAATCACGCCGATGATATGGAATTTCCTTCCTCCATCATCGAAAATTTTGCCGATGGGGTCTTGGAAGCCCATGACTTTTGCTCCGGATTCATTGATAATGGCAGCCATCGAATCGGTCGGGAATTTGGTCAGATCAAAATCGCGACCTGCTATTAGGGTAAAGCCCATGGTTTCAACAACTCTATCATCACCTGTTTGGCGATTGAAATCGATAATGCTATTGGGGTCTTTTCCTTCCCAAGTGAAGCCATTCCAGCCGCTCCAACGTTCTGTTAATGGAGACATTAATCGACTAACTGATTGGGCCACATTTTGGTCTAATAGTTCCTGCTTGATCAGTTGCACATTCTTAGTGATCTCACCGACCTCTGGAACATAGATCAGGTTTTCTTTTTCAAATCCAAAGTCGCGATCCTGGGCATGTTTGATTTGCTTTTGGATCACTACGGTACTCACGATCAATATCAAGGCTATACTAAATTGGGTAACAACAAGTACTTTCCTGGGGTTGATTTTTTGCTGTATGCTGTGCAAACGTCCCTTTAACACCTTGACCGGATTAAAGGAAGACAGAAAGAATGCAGGGTAAATGCCGGCTAGAAAGCCAGTGAACAAAACAAAACCAACAAATAGGATCCAAAACCTGAAATCCTGAAATGGCATCTTGAATTTCATGCCCACCAAATCATTAAAGGCCGGTAGAACCAAGATGACAAGTATAAAGGCAATCAGACCTGAAAAACAAGCCAGTAATAATGATTCTGAAAGAAATTGAAACACCAAACTCTTTTTTTGCGCTCCAACTACCTTTCGGATTCCAACCTCCTTCGCCCTCTTTTCACTTTGGGCTGTACTGAGGTTCATAAAGTTTATACAGGCAATCAACAGGATTAAAGCAGCGATAAGGGTAAATGTTTTCACCATTTCTATCCTTCCACCAATTACTTTTCCGTTCTCGTATTTATTGTAAAGGTATCTATCAGCAAAGGCGGTCAGAAAACTGACTGTCTTTACATCGGAGTGCCTTGGAATCAAGTCTTTGATTTGTTCTTGGATTTTAGGAAGATGCTTTTTATCATTTATTTCTACGTATAGATCCACGGAACTATTTCCCCATTGGCTATCTGAAAACCCTAGTTTTTCCATTAAGGTCCAAGGAACATAATATTCATATCCTTGGAATATAGAATTGGATTCTGTTTCCTTTATGACTCCAGTAACTGCTAGCACATTGGTACTATCCAGTCTGATCGTTTTCCCCATTACATCTGTAGTTCCAAACAGATTGTTGGCAAGTTTCTCAGATAAAACAATGCTATTCGGGGCTTTTAATAAGGTGTTTCTATTCCCACTCAATAAGGGTAATTCAAACATGTTCAAAAAGGCGGAATCTACAAATCCACCGATTCCAGCCGGAACCTTTTTATCTCCAACTGTAAATAAAAACCCTCTGGTTCCACTCATTCTGGAGACATTGACTATTTCTGGGACTTCTTCCTTCAAAACTGCTGCCATTGGTTTTGGAGTAGAAAACCAAGTTGCGGAATCCTGATCTGTTGCTTCTTTAGAACCAACAGTATAGAGATTTTCGATTTTTGGGAAATTCTTGTTGAATCCAAATTGAAAATTGACCCATAATAAAATCAGCATGGCTGCTGCCATACCAATGGCTAATCCAACAATATTAATTGCCGTAAAACCCCGGTTCTTCTTAAGATTACGAAAGGCTATCTTGAAATAGTTTTTTAGCATATCAGATCAGGTAATTGATTTGTTTAATGAACTGCGGAAGGTTTGAAGCCTTACGCAAGACAACAATTACCTTATTTCCACTTGCAAGTGGTTTTATTCTTATAATGGTTTCCTTTTTGCATAATCTGCTCAGTTCCATTTCCGAACGTTCGATTCCAGCAACGACTTGCTTCTTAATTGAAAACTCTTTCGTCTCAGCAGCATACCAAACCCCATCTGCAGGGATGTTTTTATTAAATCCATATTGCAGGTTTAACATCAACAAAACCATCAAGCTTGATAGGCAACAGATGCCCCAAACTGAGTTTTTTCCCTTTAATCCTTTAACCTTCTTCAGAAGCGTAAAGGTTATATTTAAATATTGACTTTGCATGGCCTTTGATTAGTGATAAGGTTATGAAACCATAATTTTTTCAATCCATAAATCAATATCCAATTCATTTGCCAAAAATGTAAATAATTCATTATCAATTGATTGTTAATTATTCAAGTATGTTAGTTGTCCGTTATCGGACGGTTGTTTGTTCGGTAATGGACGGCTTACAATAGTATTTAGTAGAGAGTATTTAGTATTAAGACCTTGAACCGAGATTGGGTAGTATATTATCGCTTGAAAGTCCCCCATACTGTAGGCCTAGATGAATTTATGGTTGATAGGCAATTCGCCAATAATCTTGGTTTATCCTCCAATCCCATTAATCCTGGTTCATGCCCAGATCTTGGTCCATCCTCCCATCCCATCCATCCTGGTTCAAATCCCCCAAAAATCCTTTCACAAAAAAAGCCGGCCTTTTGGCCGGCTGTTATATCAAAAGTTTAACAAAGTCTAAATACTAAATACTTTCTACTAAATACTACCCTTACAATGCCGTCGTAGTTTCCAATATCACTTGACCATCCAGCATTCGGATCACACGGTCTGAAAATTTTGCATCATGCTCTGAGTGGGTAACCATAACGATTGTTGTTCCGCTTTCGTTGAGTTCGGTCAACAACTGCATGACTTCATTACCATTGCTGGAGTCTAAGTTACCAGTGGGCTCATCGGCAAGGATCAGTTTGGGATTATTGACTACTGCGCGGGCAACGGCCACACGCTGTTGCTGACCACCGGAAAGCTGTTGTGGAAAGTGATTACGACGGTGCATAATCTGTACTTTCTCCAGTACCTCTTCCACGCGTTTCTTACGTTCTGCAGGAGGGACATTGGTGTAGACCAATGGAAGTTCCACGTTTTCAAAAACGGTCAATTCATCGATCAGGTTGAAACTTTGGAAGACAAATCCAATATTGTGCTTACGCAAATCCGAGCGTTTGTTTTCCTTGAAGTGTGCTACTTCAATATTGTTGAAAAGATAACTACCTTCATCTAAATCATCCAAAAGACCGATTATGTTCAAAAGGGTAGACTTTCCACATCCCGAAGGTCCCATCACTGCAACAAATTCACCTTCCTTAACATGGATATTCACATTGTTCAAGGCAACGGTCTCTACCTCCTCGGTACGGTAGAATTTTTGAAGATTGGTTATTTTTATCATGAGTTTCTTTGTTTAAAATAAATAAATTTCAGTTTTATAATAGGTTAATGTTATTCGTTCCTCAATGTTTTCGTAGGGTTGCTCGTTGCTGCCCGCAAGGCTTGGGTACTGATGGTAAATAAGGCTATTACTAAGGCTAGACCTGCAACCATCAGGAAGATCATCCAAGGCATATCCATGTGATAATTGTATCCCTTTAGCCAATCTTGCATAAACCACCAAGCGATTGGATAGGCTATCAAACATGAAATCCCAACTAAAATAATAAATTCAGTATTCAACATTCTTACCAAGCGTCCTACAGATGCACCCAATACTTTACGGATACTGACTTCACGAGCTCTTTGTTCTGCTGAAAATGCCGCTAATCCCAATAATCCTAGGCAGGAAATAATGATGGCCAAAATAGAGAATAGACTAGCCAATTTTTGCAGCATCATTTCTGAAGAAAAATAGTTGTTAAAATCATCATCCAAAAAGCTGTAATTGAATGGGAATTCTGGGTTATACTTCTTCACGATCCCTTCAATTTCTTTCAGCACCTTTGGAAAGTCCACCCCCGGTTTCGTTTTGATATTTAATATTCCTGCTTCTACGCCATAGGCTTGTCCTAAGGCTAAAGGTGCCAATACCAAAGGCTCTGCTTCATCATAAATACTGTTGTAGACATAATTTTTTACAACACCTGCCACAGTTAATGCTTCCCCTTGAAACTTGATCAACTTCCCAGCTACCATGCCATCTGGTTGAATCAGTTTCGCCATGCTTTCATTGATCAAAACCGAACTGCTATCGCCTAATAGGTTAGGTCTGAACGTTCTCCCATCCATGATTTTCATGCTCAAGGCATCTACGAAATCCTCATCTACAAAGGAAAAGCCAATCAAGATCGAAGACTTTGGATCTTTACCATCCCATTCGAATGAGGAGGTATTGGAACCGACCTGTAAAACACTTCCGCGGCTCAAACCTACCGCCTCCACATTACCGGTGGCTTTCAATTCCTGTTTGATTACAGGGATGTGTTTGGACATATCCCCTAAAATATTCGTCATGATAACCTGGCTTCGGTCAAAACCTAAGTCCCGGTTCTTGGCAAACTGGATCTGTAGGTATATAACAGAGGTACATATCATTAAGATAATGGCAGCTGTAAATTGGGTAATGACCAATCCTTTTCGGATAAGATTGCTGCTTCCGGCTTTTCTCTTGCCACCCTTCAATGTGGTCAATGGATCAAAAGAAGAAAGGAAAAAGGCTGGATAACTTCCGGATATAATTCCAACCACTAAAATAATGGCGCTAATAAATCCAATTTGCTGCCAATTGCCAAAATCAATCGCAAGCTCTTTGTTGACCATGGTATTAAATGTCGGTAGACCTAATTTGACCATTCCGATTGCCAAAATGCCGGCAACAAATGCGAAAACAATGGATTCTCCCAAGAATTGCATGATTAAGGAGCCTTTCTTGGCACCAACAATCTTACGCATGCTAACTTCTTTTGCTCTTTTCTCAGACCTTGCAGTCGAGAGGTTCATGAAATTGATACAGGCAATTAATAAGACCAACCAAGCGATAGAAGTAAATAATCGAACGTTTTTTATTCTTCCATCCTTTTCAATGCCTTGTTCAAATCGATCGTACATGCGCCATCTTTCCATCGGGTAAAGGAAATTCTCCGAATTGGCTTCTTTATCATTGTTGATCTCGGCTATGTAATTCTTAACCTTCGCATTCACTGCATTTAGATCTGCATTTGGCTCTAATTGAACAATGGTCTGAATGCTGTTGTTTCCCCAAAAATCATATCCTAATTCTTTATTGGCTTCCATGATTTTGAAATTCAGGAGCCAATCATATCGAAAGTTCGTATTTTTTGGAAAATCCTTGGTGACAGCTGATACGGTATAAACTTGATTGTTGTCGAACTTTATCGTCTTTCCAACAGGGTTATCATCATTGAAGAAGCGTTTGGCGGTGGATTCACTCAAAATTATGCTGCTTGGGTTATCTAAGGCTGTCTTTGCGTTTCCTGCCAAGAATTCCGGATTGAGGATACTGAGGATTTCTGGATCCACATAATTTCCAGATTGATAGATATGTTTATCCCCAACTGTAAATAGTTTAGTAGTTCCCCAGTCAATCCTGCCTGAATTGAGAATCCCTGGGATATCCTTTTTTAGGGCTTTGGCAAATGGACCTGGTGTAGCGCCAAATACATTGATGTTTCCATCATAAGTCTGCTTTGACTTCGCTACATAGATGTCCTTTTTATTGCTGAAATAATCATTGTAGGAGAGCTCGTCTTGAACCCAAAGAAAAATCAATGCTGTTACTGTTATTCCCAATGCTAAACCAAAAATATTCAAAAAGCTGTACCCCTTGGTTTTCCATAGGTTTCTAAAGGCAGATTTAATAAAATTTTTGATCATAATCTATTTTTGGTTGCTTTTGTCTTTATGTCGAATTACTGTGAGGCTTTCCTAGCCATCACAGCGCTTCGACATGCCTTTATTTATTATTTATTCATTTGGATTTTTATCTTCAATAACCGTCGACCTCGAATTAGCAGATCAATGACGACTGTTAATAGGCAAACATGTTATTGCTTTATATTTAATTCCTGTATTTTATCATAAGTCTCATAACTCGAAACCACCACTTTATCCCCTGGTTTCAATCCATTTAACACTTCATAATATTCAGGATTCTGCCTTCCTAATTGTAAATCAGTACGGTAAGCTGTTTTTCCATCCTTATCCAGTTTGAATATCCAGTTTCCAGCGGTCTGTTGGTAGAACCCTCCCTTAGCTAATAATATCGCCTTGGTTTCATCGCTTAAGGCTAAGCGGATGGTTAAGGTCTGACCTCGGCGTATGCCTTCCGGCCTTTCACCGATAAATTCCATATCCACTTGGAACCTTCCGTCTTTGACTTGCGTGTACACTTTTTTGATCCTGAGCTCATATGTTTTATTACCTATGCTGAATTGTCCCTTCAGGTCGGGGAAGATGCGGTTGATATAGTGCTCATCAATTTCTGCACGGACCTTGAAGCCGGTCAATACATCGATCTGGCCTAGTCGTTCACCGGGGTTCTTGTTTTGTCCCACTTCTGCATCAAATGACGTCAATTGTCCGTCCACAGGAGCACGGAGGATCAAATCTCCAACTTTCTTGCGCATCAGATCCAATGCCTGTTGGGTACTTTGATATGTCTTGCGATCTTGATTCAATTTTTGGTTGTTGGAAATTTCATCCTGTTTCAAGATCTGCTTGGTCAATTCTACCCTTTCCTTTTGGTAGTTATATTCGTTCAGCGATTTCTGATATTCCTGAGAACCGATTGCTTTCTCTTCCAAAAGTTTTTTGTTCAATTCATATATACGTTTAGATTCCTTGTAGGCCTGCTCTACATCTGCCATTTGGTTCTTGTTGGAAATGGAAGCCTGTTGCGCATTGGTCTGCGCAATCTGGGCCTGGGTCAAAAGGTTCAAGACCTGCGTTTCATTCTGAACCAAACTCAACTCCATATCTGTATTGGAAAGTCGCATAATGGGATCCCCTTTATGTAAATGCGCCCCATCTTCTACATATTTTTCTTCAACGCGACCACCAACGGAAGCATCTAGATAGATACTGCTGATAGGAAGTACGGTACCATTTATAGGAATGAATTCTTGAAATGTATCTTCTTTAACTTCAAAGATGGAAATACGCTCTGCATCCACATTCAACTTGCTGTTTCCACTGGTATAATAATAACTTGCACCGATCAGCGCAACAATACCGGCAATTCCAGCTACAGTTAGGATCCTTTTGCTATTCCACTTCTTTTGTTCAATTGGTCTGTCCATGTAATTCTATGTTCAAATTTGCAATATGCATATACAAGGTTGTGCCAAAGTTTTAAAGCGATGTAAATCAATGTTTTAAATAAAATATACTGGATTTGACTGTTCGAAAGCGAACAGTAATTGTGCGATGCTGAACAATAAAAAAGCAGGCTAATTAATGCTAGGACTGATTTGGGATTTCAAGCACTTAATTAAAAAGCTTGAAAAAGTTTGGGGCTTAGTTTTCTACTGCAGATTATTCTTCAATTAATTGGTTTCATTCGACCCTTGTTCGAGGCAGCTTCGAGAAAAAATTGAACTTCATGCAGTGCATTTTGCGAAAATTCCGAATGTGTCCCGAATAAGGTCAAGTTATAACCTACTTTGGAACTCTACTTTTTGTAAAATTTGATTGAAGTGTTGAAGTTCTTCATTAAAACGAGTTTATTGTTTGGTTTCAGTGTTCATAAGCGAACACTTTCATGTTCGGCTTCGAACAGCTAATGCTTTCTTTAATTATTAATTTACTGATAAACAAGGTTTTAATTATTTGGCACAGCCTGTGGAATGCAGTGGGAAATAAGTTTTTAGATGAAAAGAAATTATCTATATGTAATCATATTTGTTTGTTGTTTAGTTAGCACGGCAAAAGGACAGAGTAGCTCTCTGTCCTTGGCCGATTGCATTCAGCAAGCGATACAGAATAATCCTACCCTTAAAAGAAATGAATTGGTTATCGATCGTGCAGATCTGCAGTACAAACAGGCCAAGTATGACCGTTTGCCATCATTGAATGCCAATATCGGTCATGACATTTCTCAAGGTAGGTCCATCGATCCGACTACCAATCAATATATAGATCAGAACAATAGCTCAGGGCGACAGTCCCTGAGCTTAAATGTTCCCATCTTTAATGGTTTCTATATTATCCATAATATCCGAATGCGATCCAATGCGCTTGATGCTGGCAAACTGGAATATGAAGGCTTTGTCAATGAACTGAAATTGGACGTTATTGAAGCTTATGTCAAGGTGTTGACCGCGCAAGACATGTTGATCCAGACTGAAGGGCAATTGGCAGTGACCAAAGAGCAATTAAATAGGAATGAGATCTTGAATAGGGAAGGTGCTACCAATCCGGGAGACCTATATGATATCAAAGGCCAATATAGCAGTGACCTGAATACAGTTGAATTAACTAAACAAACCTTGAACAATGCCCGGGTGGAACTGGCTGGTTTGATGAATGTAGATGTCAATACACTAGGAACTTTAGAGGAAATCGATATTCCAACTGAGATTCAGGCCAAAAGTTCAGAGGAATTATTTCAGCAATCCTTAAATATCCTGCCTCAGTATAAGGCCTTGGATTGGAGGATCAAAGAAATGGAAGAAGGCATCAAGGTGGCAAAATCTAATTATTGGCCGAGTCTTTCTTTAAGCGGTGGAATGAGCTCCAATTACAGTAAAGAAGGTGGAGCAATCTTTAACCAGATCAAGAATAACCTGAGTAAAGGTGTGGGATTGACTTTGTCCATTCCAATCTTTAACCAGTTCAAGAATAGAACCCAGGTCCGTTTGGCCCAGGTGTCTTTGGATGATGCGAATTTTAGTAGGGATATCATGCGTAATGATCTACGCATGAAGACCGCCCAAGCGGTTTTCGATTTGAACATTACACAAAAGAATGTGCTGAATCTGCGTGACCAAGAAGTTAGCTATGCGGAGTCCTTTCGGATTGCCACGGTTCATTTTGAGGCAGGCAATAGCAACTCGGTTATTTATTTAACAGCGAAGAATAAATTAGATGCTACGCGCAGTCAATTGATCATCAGGCAATATGAATGGTTGATGCAAAAATATGTGAATGATTATTATGCAGGTTCTTTGAATTTATAATTAACTTAGCTTTAAATGAAAAAAGCGACCATTCTAGTTGTTGATGATGATCAAGATTTATTAACCGCCACACGAATATTATTAAGGCCTAACGTCAAAGAAGTACTGGTAGAACATAATCCGGAAAGGTTAATGAATATCCTGGAAAAGAATCCAGTTGATATTGTCATGCTGGATATGAACTACAAGAGTGCCATCAATACAGGCAATGAAGGTTTGTTCTGGTTGTCTAAGATCAAGACCCATTTTCCAAAAGTCAATGTGGTGATGATCACCGCTTACGGTGCGGTTGACCTTGCCGTGAAATCGTTGAAGCAGGGTGCTTCTGATTTTATTGTCAAACCTTGGCAGAATGAACAATTGCTCAATACCCTGACCAGTATTTACGAAGAAAACAAACCCAACCAAAAGGAAAAGCAGATCGTCAGTCCTCGTGAACATCATGGGATCATTGGGAATTCTTCCATTATGGAAGACCTGCAATTTAAGTTGGACAAAGTTTCCCCTACTGAGGCTAATATCTTGATCTTAGGGGAAAACGGTACAGGTAAGGATCTGATCGCGAATGCCATCCATCAACGTTCCTTACGGGCAAAAAAGGCATTTGTAAAGGTGGACGTGGGTTCCCTGACGGAAACCCTTTTTGAATCTGAACTTTTTGGATATAAGAAAGGAGCATTTACGGATGCTCGGGAGGATCGTAAAGGTCGCTTTGAACATGCGGATTCCGGAACTTTGTTTCTGGATGAAATTGGTAACATCAGTCTACAGCAACAGGCAAAATTGTTAAGTGTACTTCAGAACAGAGCGGTGGTTCCTTTAGGTTCCAGTCAAGCGATTCCAGTGGATATCCGATTGATCTCGGCTACGAATGTTCCCCTAAAAGTCCTGGCTGATGAGAGCCGGTTTAGGAAGGATTTGGTGTATCGGATCAATACCTTGGAAATCCAGGTTCCCGCATTAAGGGAACGTGTTGGTGATATCCCGCTTCTGGCTGAGCATTTTCTGAAATTCTATAACGAAAAGTATCATAAGAACATAGGTGGATTGGAAGCCGATGCCATTAATAAACTAAAAGGCTACCATTTCCCAGGGAATGTTCGCGAATTGCAATACAGTATAGAACGCGCTGTGATCATGTCCGATCAGCAGAGTATCCGTGCTGAAGACATCTTGTTCTCTCCCATTGAACAACAGTTGCCCGATAAACCGATTGTCGACGATTTCTCATCCCATAATTTGGAGGAAATGGAGCGAAAGGCAATTAAGTCTGCCATTGAGCGCTATAATGGAAATATCAGCAAGGCGGCCAAGGAATTGGGACTGACCCGTGCTGCACTATACCGTCGATTGGAAAAATATAATCTTTAATAATGACCAAACTGGCTATAGCAGATTTTTTTAAGATGCTGTTCCTTATGGCTTTGGCTGTAGGTATAGCATTTTTGATATTTAAGGGTTTTTATCTCTATGCCGGTTTAGGTTTTTTCTTTTTGTTGATCCTTTCCTACAGGATGTTCTCCAAACATCGATTTCTGTTGAGACAGATGGTTGAATTTTCGGAAGCGGTAAAATATCGTGATTTTACCAGGAGATTTGTGGTGAAAAGGGAGAAATCTGTTGAAGGACAGTTGTATGCTGCATTTAATCAGATCAACGATGTCTATAAGAATATCAGTATCGATCAGGCCCTGCAACATCAGTACCTGAATAAGGTGATCAATATGCTGGATACCGCCATCATCTTTTACCATGCGGAATCGGGGAAGGTAATCTGGTTGAATGAAGCTTTTAAGGACCTTTTTCAAGTTCCACATCTGGGGAATATTTCGGGGATGGAAAAACGACATCCTGAACTTTATATCAAGACCATGCAGTTGCAGGTCGGCAAGCATCAGATGGAAACTGCTCATTCCAGTAAAGGCAAGATCAAGCTATTGATGCAAAGCTCTGGCTTTGAAACACAGGATGGTTCCTTTCGCATTATCGTCTATCAGAATATCAACGAAGCCATTGACGAAACTGAAACTAGGGCATGGCATAAACTGTTGCGGGTATTGACCCATGAGATCATGAACTCCATCGGTCCGATCAGTTCCTTGGCGGAAACCTTACATGATCGTTTGGAGCATTGGGAAGGCGAGCAGGATATCGAAGACCTCAAGCTTGGGATTTTTACGATCAAGCGAAGAAGTGAAGGACTGTTGCAGTTTGCGAAAAGCTATAGACTGATCAATAAGGTTGACCAGCCTCAGTTTTCGGAAATCCAGGTCGTACAGCTTTTTGAAAACATTTATCAATTATTGGAGCCTACCCTGATCCAAAAGAACATAGATGTGGATATTATCATCAAAAATACCCGCATGATACTCCGGGCGGATGTGAACCTTTTGGAGCAGGTCATCATTAACCTGTTGTTGAATGCCATCGAAGCGGTGAAGGGCGAGGAAGAGCCCTATATCAGTTTGTCAGCGATTGAAACCAAGGACCATATCCAATTAAAGATCCAGGACAATGGGGCTGGGATGTCTCCCGAGATCCAGGAACAGATCTTTACGCCATTCTTTACGACCAAAAAGACAGGTACCGGAGTTGGCTTGACCCTCAGTAAACAGATCATGTTAATGCATGGTGGCAATATCTCTGTGGACAGCGTTGAAGGGGAGGGAAGTACATTTACCTTGCAATTCTAAAGCAATTTGTATTTTTGTGCCGCAATGCGGTATTACTTCGACTATATCTTTCATTTTTTGGTTTCCAATAGCAGACATGGTACACATTCTCCATTTGTGTATGCACTGACTGAAAAGGTAATCTATAATCCCAGCTATAAAGGCCAAAATTTTGTTGAATTTCCGGAAGGCTTCAATCCAAATTATTTTCCATTGTTAAAGAAGATATGGAGTTTTTGGGAGGTTAATACCTTGAGCAAAGACCTGCAGGATAAGGATGCACAATCCTATTGGATCGATGGGAAAGAGGACTCCGAAGTCATCTTGTCGTTAATTGATGCCGGGAAAATCATAGTTTTCCATGAACCTTATAAGCAAAAAAGGCAATGGAAAAAATTGATTGCCGATCAACGGGTGACCGTGTCCATCAATTTATTTCATTTTGGCATCCTATTGAAAAGGGAGGGTCAAAGAAAACAAGATTTTCTCTTACGATATCTATAACATCCTTCCTGAAAAAAGGCAAAGCAGTTTCCAGATTCGGTTATTATTTTATCCCATTAAAAAGCCTCACTGATGCTGAGGTAAAATCCAGACTGTCTTTTTTCACCAGGTCTTTGTTCACCATAAGCATAATCAAAACGGATACTGCTGTTGTGTTCTAGGCTGAAGAAATAGCGCAATCCGCCACCAAAGGATGGGATAAGACGCATGTCATGTTGCTTGGAGAAGGTGCTACCCGTACCTAGGAATGCATTGATGCCTATGCGGGTGATGAAACGGTATCTAAGTTCTGCTTGAGCAGTTAGGTAATTCTTGTCCTTATACCGACCCAGATAATAACCGCGCATGGTCATATCCCCACCAAGTTCACGCATGACATAGAAAGGCACATTTTTTCCGTAAGTTCCACGGTACAGCCCTTGGGCAGCGACGGTGAGTTTTTTGTTGATCGGATAGAATCCGCGTACATCCAGTTCAAGCTGGTTCCCAGTGAAATTGTCCTTTCCAAAAAAATTGGGAGCATAGCTATATTTTACCCTGCTATAAAATCCATTGGTAGAATATGTGGTGTTGTTACGGGTGTCATACAGGGCAGAAACGCCAAGGGCGAGGTATTGTCCGCCATCTTTACCATAAAACTCAGGGGATTCGAAGATGCCACCGGCTTCCATGTCATTGAATTCGAAGTGTTCGTAATTTAAATTGACACCGGCATAAAAATTAGGGGCGAATCTTTTTTCACCATCCAGTTTGATGCGGTAGAGTTTTTGGTCTAAATAATCCTCATCAGCTTTCCAGGTATCATTACCAAGGCCGTAGAAATTGAAAGGCCAATCTCTGAATCGCATTTCCGTGAGGATATGATAGTCGTTGTTTTTAGTCCAGATATCGGAAGTCAGTTTGATGTTCTTTTGTTTTTTGGTCGTCAGGGTACCGATTAGGGTTACGTTAGAGGTCCTGCTATCGAGGTTTTCCTTATCGATATAGAAATTATAGGTACTTGCGATCCCGTATTCGAAGCCCGTTTCTTGGGCATAACCGATGGCAGGCAGGACGACAAAGCTGCCTGAGCGGGAAGAATCTTTTTTGGAGGAGACGAACTTTTGCATCAATTTTTGGATGATTCCGGATTTTTCTTGAGCGTTTCCAAGCTCAGGGAAGATGCAAAGGTTAATAAAGAGCAATACTACGAGCGAATAATTTTTCAAAGCAATTCCATTTATTTGTGCAAATATAGGGTATCCTTTGAAATGGAATATGAAAATTATTTACTTGCATATCAATGATATGGTTTTCAGGAGTAAAAAAAATGACCAAATATTTTTGATATGTTCATGGAGTAGCTATCTTTGCATCATCAAATCAGGAAAATCAGTACCGAAATGAGATTGTTCTTTAAGTAGAAAAAAAATTAAAAATAAAACTTGCGAATATCAGATAAATATTAGATTTTTGCACTCGCTATCCAAAGATAGCCGTTCTTTAAAACAGAAAGTTTTATTAAATAAAGCACGCCTCCTTAGCTCAGCTGGTAGAGCAACTGACTTGTAATCAGTAGGTCATTGGTTCGATTCCGATAGGAGGCTCAAAAACAACGCAAGTTGTAGGTCTGGAGGGGTTCCAGAGCGGTCAAATGGGACGGACTGTAAATCCGTTGCTTCGGCTTCGAAGGTTCGAATCCTTCTCCCTCCACCAAAAAGTTTTCATTCTTCCGGTTGTGAAAGGCAGGAGTTCCTGAGTGTAAAACTGAAAAGCGGAAGTAGCTCAGTTGGTAGAGCGATAGCCTTCCAAGCTATAGGTCGCGAGTTCGAACCTCGTCTTCCGCTCAATTTATAAAACAAATCTAAGTCTCTGTCTTCTTAACAATTTATTTTTGAAAGGGTAGAGGCTTATATCTGTAAATAAGCTTTTTGAAAGCCGAAGTAGCTCAGGGGTAGAGCACTTCCTTGGTAAGGAAGAGGTCGTGGGTTCAAATCCCATCTTTGGCTCGAATACATAAGTTTTGTAACTTTGTAAGATTAATTAAAAGAAATATTTTATAATTACTAATTCGCATAAACATGGCAAAAGAGAAATTTGACCGTAGTAAACCGCACTTAAACATTGGTACTATCGGTCACGTTGACCACGGTAAAACAACTACAACAGCTGCTATCACTAAAGTTTTAGCTGATAAAGGTTTTTCAGAGGCTCGTTCATTTGATTCAATTGACTCTGCTCCTGAAGAGAAAGAGCGTGGTATCACAATTAACACTTCACACGTAGAATACCAAACAGCTAACCGTCACTATGCACACGTTGACTGTCCAGGTCACGCCGATTACGTTAAGAACATGGTAACTGGTGCTGCACAGATGGATGGAGCTATCATCGTAGTTGCTGCTACAGATGGTCCTATGCCTCAAACTCGCGAGCACATCCTATTAGCTCGTCAGGTAGGTGTTCCTGCGTTAGTAGTTTTCTTGAACAAAGTTGACTTAGTTGATGACGCTGAGTTATTAGACTTAGTTGAGATGGAAGTTCGTGAATTATTATCATTCTACGAATTCCCAGGTGACGATGTTCCAGTAATCAAAGGTTCTGCATTAGGTGCATTGAACGGAGAGACTCAATGGGTTGATTCAATCATGGAATTGATGGATGCTGTAGATAACTACATTCCAATCCCTCCACGTTTGACAGATCTTCCTTTCTTGATGCCTATTGAAGACGTATTCTCGATCACAGGTCGTGGTACAGTTGCAACAGGTCGTATCGAAAGAGGTGTAATCAACTCTGGTGATCCAGTTGAGATCTTAGGTATGGGTGCTGAAAACTTGAAATCTACAGTAACAGGTGTTGAGATGTTCCGTAAGATCTTAGATTACGGTGAGGCTGGTGATAACGTAGGTTTATTGTTACGTGGTATTGAGAAAACTGATATCCGTCGTGGTATGGTTATCTGTAAACCAGGTTCAGTAACTCCACACACAGACTTCAAAGCTGAGGTTTACGTATTGTCGAAAGCAGAAGGTGGTCGTCACACTCCGTTCTTCAACAAATACCGTCCTCAATTCTATTTCCGTACAACTGACGTAACTGGAGAGATCACTCTAGAAGAAGGTACTGAGATGGTTATGCCAGGTGATAACGTAACAATCACTGTTAAGTTGATCAACGCTATCGCTATGGAAAAAGGTCTACGTTTCGCTATCCGTGAAGGTGGTAGAACAGTAGGTGCTGGTCAGGTAACTGAAATCATTAAATAGTCCTTAGGGATTATCAAAATAAAAGATAAGCTAATTGGCTCCGGCTAATTAGCTTATTTTTTCTAATTATTCATTTTGGTTGAAGCTCAAATACTTAGCGAAGTAGGGGAGTTCCAGGGCAAAATCAGAATAGATTGACCAGAAAAAAATCTTGCGGAAATCGCAAATAAATTGAAATAATATTTGCTGCAATGGGGTCTAAAGCCTATATTTGCATCATCAAAAAAATCTACACGGGCATAGTTCAATGGTAGAATAGAGGTCTCCAAAACCTTCGATCTGGGTTCGAATCCTAGTGCCCGTGCTAATAAAAATAGAAACTTAAAAAATGGCAAAAGTACTTGATTTTATTAAGGACTCTTATACAGAGGTTACTGAGAAAGTGACTTGGCCTACATGGGCGCAACTACAAAGTCATGCGGTTATTGTACTTGTTGCATCTGTTATTATTGCGTTGGTAATTTTCATAATGGATAAAGCATCAAGCAATGTAATGGAACTGCTGTACAATACAGCGTCTTAATTTTCTAATCCAACAGTATTATGGCAGATCAAAGTTTAAAGTGGTACGTTGTGCGTGCTGTTAGCGGAAAAGAGAAAAAGGTTAAGCAATACCTTGAAGCTGAAATTAACCGCTTAGGCATACAACATTTGGTGACCCAAGTATTAATCCCGATGGAGAAATACTACCAAATGCGCGATGGCAAGAAAGTTGCCAAAGAACGTAACTACTACCCTGGGTATGTTTTGATCGAAGCGGCTTTGGACGGTGAGATCGAACACGCAATCAAAAACGTAAATAGTGTAATTGGATTCTTAGGTGATAAAGCAGGTAATGCTATCCCGCTTCGTCCAGCTGAAGTTAACCGTATTTTAGGTAAGGTTGACGAAATGGCTGAACAAGGTGAATCAATCAGCGTTCCTTATTACGTTGGTGAGACCGTAAAAGTAAACGACGGTCCTTTCAACGGATTTACAGGTGAAATCGAAGAGGTGCACGAAGACAAAAAGAAATTAACCGTAATGGTAAAAGTATTCGGTCGTAAAACTCCACTCGAGCTGAACTATATGCAGGTTGAAAAAGAATAAGCTCTTTTAGACAGTAGACAAAAGACATTAGACATAAGAAGCCCTATCCATTTGGATAGGGCTTTTTTTTGTTTGAACCAGGATGGAAGGGATGGGAGGAAGGACCAAGATCATGGAATGAACCAGGATGGAATGGATGGGAGGATAGACCAAGATTATAACTATTATTACGGATTGCATTGGCGTACGGTTCCATAATCGAAGATTATGGATGACATGTATTTTAAATATATACCCGTACAGATTCTTCACTATCCGTTCAGAATTGGAAGTGTCCTGAGATTGAAAAATATTTCACGAACGCTGTTGGTTCGTCATAAGAACATACACTTTCTACAAAGATTCCACCCCTGCTAGGGGTTTTCTACATACATCAATCCTTCCGAAGGAAGCCCTTTAGCCCGCGGCTCATTTCCAATGGCGGCAAAATGGAAAGAATGCCGTTGCCATGTGCGATGGCATTGGCCTTGGATGCTTTCAAGAAATTCTCCCATCTAAGGGGAGAATTTCGAAGAACGGCATCCTCGACATCAAGGCATTCTTTTCATGTGCGGATGATTGTGCGAAAAGCCATCTTAAATGAGCCGAAGCCTTTTGGTTACTTTTGGGCTCCAAAAGTAAGGAAGGATTGCTCTGATCCGTTTGATAGCCGTCAAGATCCGGCGCAGGACTCAAGTCCGATTCAATTTTGTATATTTAGGAATTGAATTACCTAAATTAATGATGTCGAAGTCACCATCTATTCCTTCTTTCCCAGCGGAACCTAAGAAATTGCGCGTCCGTGCTATTGATATCATGCGCGGCCTGACCCTGTTTCTGATGTTGTTTGTCAATGATCTTTTTATGCCGGGAGTGCCGAAATGGCTTTTGCATACGGAAGCGGAGGTCGATGGCATGGGACTGGCTGATTGGGTATTCCCAGGTTTCCTATTTATGGTGGGTATGGCTATTCCCTATGCCGTTGTAGCAAGGCGGAAAATTGGAGAGCCTACTTGGCAGATCTGGTTCCATATCATCAGTAGGTCGATTAGCCTAATCATCATTGGTCTGTTGGTGGTTAATTCCAGCAGCTTGAACCCGCAAATGACCGGTTTGAACAAGCTGTTATGGCTTGGGATGGTCTATATCTGTATCTTTTTGATCTGGAACAACTATCCGAAGGATAGAAATAAGAACCTATTTGTCGGGCTGAAATTGTTGGGGATTGTAGGGCTACTTGGTTTGGCCTATGTATTCCGGGCTGGAACTCCCGAATCTCCAGCTTGGTTTGAGAAGAGTTGGTGGGGCATTTTGGGGCAGATCGGATGGGGTTATCTGGTTGCAGGTTCGGTCTATCTCCTCCTTAGGGATAAACTATGGGCAGCATTTTTGGCCATTGTCTTTTTCCTTTTCCTGAATGTAGCCTCCTTGAGCGGTTGGATTCCGCAAATGTTCTCTTTCCAGGAGTTCTTTGACGTTGTCCTGCATGGCAATGTGCCGATGATTGTTCTTTCCGGAATGGCAGCAACCCTGATTGTTAAAAAATATGCTGTGGATTGGAAGAAACTGGCCATTTATTTAGCTATGTACGGCCTTATTAGCTTGATTGCTGGCTTGATATTCCACCAATGGTTCATCGTGTCCAAGATTCAAGCGACTCCTTCCTGGGGCCTGCTTTGCAATGGCATCAGTATCCTGCTATTTGTTTTGGTCTATTATTTTATTGATGTAAGGGGCAATAGTCGCTATAGTCGACTTTTTGAATTGGCAGGGCAAAATTCACTAACTACCTATTTGGCTCCAGACCTGATCTATTTCTTGGTTTGGGGATTCGGAATTCCCTTGTTTTTCTATAAACAAGCTGATCACATGTGGTTAGCTGTATTAGGCTCCTTATTATGGGCTTATGCCATGCTTTGGTTTGGTATCTTATTGAACCGTTTTGGAATAAAACTTAAACTATAATATCATATTACCATGAAAAGAAATCACACGAACAAGCTGATCCTAATGGCTCTGATTATGTTGTTTGCAGTTCCATTTACCTTGGTTGCCCAGGGTAAGAAGCCTGTAATCATCGCTTATGTTACTTCGGGGCAAGGTCCGCTGCCTGATCCTAACCTGATCAGCCATATCAATTATGCCTTTGGCCATGTAAACGAGACCTTCAATGGTGTAAAAGTGGACAATCCAACTCGACTGAAGGAGATCGTGACCTTAAAGAAGAAGCATCCTGACCTGAAGATCCTGTTGTCGATCGGTGGCTGGACCTCGGGACGTTTCAGTGAGATGGCGGCAGACAAGAACAATAGATTGGGCTTTGCGAAAGATTGCCAAAAGATCGTAAAGGAATTTGATCTGGATGGGATCGATATCGATTGGGAATATCCGACCAGTGATGAAGCCGGGATCTCATCTTCCCCAGACGACACCAAGAACTTTACGCTGTTGATGAATGATATCCGCAAGGCTATCGGACCGAAAAAACTATTGACCTTGGCGACGATTGCAGATGGAAAGTATATTGATTTTAGAGCCATCGATAAGGATATTGATTTTGTAAATATCATGATGTATGATGTTTCGAAACCTCCTTTGCAGCATAACAGTTTGTATAAATCGGATCTGGCAGGTCGTATTACCTTAGTTGAAGCCCTGCAGGCCCATATTGATGCCGGCGTTCCAAAAAACAAATTGGTGATGGGTATTCCATTCTATGGAAGGGGAGATAAAGTACAGGTCAATGATTTTGTGATGTTCCGCAACATACCGAAGTTGACCCAGTTTGAAGAGAGATGGGATGATCAATCGAAAGTACCTTATCTAGTGGACAGCAACGGTAAGTTGGTCCTGACCTTTGAAAACGAGAAATCCATCAGGGAAAAAGCTGCATATATAAAATCCCAAGGTATCCTTGGAGCCATGTATTGGGAATTTAAGGGTGATGATGATCAATTGACCTTGAGCAAGGCGCTGTATGAAGGCCTGAAATAGGATGTACAAACAATTGTTGCTGTAAACTGTTGATAATAAGTAGTTATAGACACGATTTCTGTAAACCTTATAAAAAATAAGCTTATGATTATTCAAGATTTTAAACCCAAATATTTGGGACTTGCATTGGTTTTTCTATGCCTGAGCTCAGGAAATCATGTTTTTGCACAAGATAATGAGACCGCTTATTTTTCTGACGTTACAGAAGGCAGCATACCCTTGGATCCCAAAACGCATGCTTTGGATGTAGCTTTGGTCGATGTGAATGGAGATGGAGCATTGGATGCCATATTTGCACTGGAAATGTTGCCTAACCGTCTTTATATCAATGATGGGAATGGCAACTTTACCTGGATGAAGGATGTCTTTGCCAATGAGAACAATGATACAGAGCATGTGCGTGTGGCTGATATGGACAATGATGGTTTTGCAGATGTCATTTTTGTTGCAGAGGACAATAAGACCCATGAATACTATCTAGGGAATGGGGATGGAACCTTCCGGAATGTTTCGGATCGCCTGTTGGGAAAGAGTGAAGGGAATGGCTTGGATATAGGTGATGTCAATGGAGATGGATTGCCCGATGTGGTCATCGGCAATACGGGAGAAGGAGCAAGGACCTTTGTTTGGTTAAATGATCCAAATAAACCGGGCTTTTTGGTTGATTCTCCTCCTGGAAGTATCCCTGACAACATGGATGAGGTGCAATCGGTCAAGTTATTTGATGCCGATGGAGATGGTGACCTGGATATGGTACTGGCAACGGAGGCTCCGCCAAGCCGTCTGTATTTCAATGACGGGAAGGGAAAGTTTACGGAGCAGGAGGGCGCATTGCAAACCTCCGAACCATTGCACAGTAGGGAGGTCATCGTTTTTGATGCCGATAAGGATGGGAAGAACGATATTTTCTTTGCGAACCTGACCAGCAATGGGGGTAAGAAAGAGCGGAACCCAACGGGACGCTTGTTTATGAATAAAGGCGATGGGAAATTTGTCGATGAGACGGATGCAAGGATTCCCGCCTATGATTTTTCAACTTATGCCTGTAATGTGATCGACTTTGATCGCGACGGGGATCTAGATATTATATTAAGTGCCTTGAAGATTCCGCCATTTGAGGCGATGCAGGTTCAGGCCTTGAAGAATGATGGTTCGGGCAAGTTCAGTTTTGCCACGGAGGAGGCTATTCCGAAGGTGACTGTGGAGCGAGCTTGGGGGATCGATGTGGGGGATGTGAATGGGGATAAGATTCCGGACCTGATGATCGGGGCTTGGGGCGACCAAGTGCGCTTATTACTAGGTAAATAAAAAAAGAAAAAATACTTTTTTATTATCAGATATTTAGTTATCTTTGCACCTCGTTTGGTTGCAAAACTATGTTTTGTTGCCATCGAGAATTAAATGTTACGTTATTGCTTCCAACTTACTAACAAACATTTAACAAATTAAATCACAGAAAAAATGGCAAAAGAAGTCAGTGCGTTAGTAAAATTACAAGTGAAGGGCGGAGCTGCGAATCCATCTCCACCGGTAGGACCTGCATTAGGTGCTAAAGGTGTGAACATTATGGATTTCTGTAAGCAATTTAACGCTCGTACGCAAGACAAACCAGGTCAAGTATTACCTGTTGTGATCACTGTATATGCCGACAAATCTTTTGATTTTATCATTAAAACTCCACCGGTAGCTGTTCAGTTAAAAGATGCAGCGAAGCTTAAGAGCGGATCGGGAGAGCCTAACCGTAAGAAAGTTGCTTCCATTTCATGGGATCAAGTAAAACAGATTGCGGAAGATAAGATGCCAGATTTGAATGCATTTACTGTAGAATCAGCTATGAGAATGGTTGCTGGTACAGCGCGTAGTATGGGTATCACTGTATCAGGTGATGCTCCTTGGAAAAATTAATTAACGAAATCAGTTTAAGAAAGTGGCTAGATTAACAAAAAATCAAAAAGCGGCACTATCCAAAATTGAAGCTGGTAAAGCATACTCTTTGAAAGAAGCTGCGGCTTTAGTAAAAGAGATCACCAACACCAAATTTGATGCTTCTGTGGATATCGACGTTCGTTTGGGCGTAGATCCTCGTAAAGCAAATCAAATGGTTCGTGGTATTGCAACATTGCCACACGGTACTGGTAAGACGGTACGTGTATTAGTTTTATGTACTCCTGACAAGGAGGAAGAAGCTAAGGCGGCAGGTGCAGACTACGTAGGTCTTGATGACTATATCAGCAAAATCGAAGGTGGTTGGACTGACGTTGACATTATCATCACAATGCCTAGTGTTATGGCGAAAGTAGGTAAATTGGGTCGTATTTTAGGTCCAAGAAACTTAATGCCTAACCCTAAAACAGGAACAGTAACTCCAGAAGTTGGAAAAGCTGTGACTGAGGTAAAAGCTGGTAAGATCGACTTCAAGGTTGACAAAACAGGTATCATCCACACTTCAGTTGGTAAAGTGTCTTTCGACGCAGATAAAATCTATGACAACGCATTAGAAGTGTTACAAACAATTTCACGTTTGAAACCGTCTGCAGCAAAAGGAACGTACTTCAAGAGTATTCACATTTCTTCAACTATGAGTCCTAGTATTCATATTGAAACTAAATCAGTAGCAGGAATTTAATCATGAGAAAAGAACTTAAACATGAAATTGTTGAAGCTTTAGCAGAACAGATTAAATCTTACGGTAATTTTTATATTGCTGACACTGCTAATCTGACTGTAGAAAAGGTGAATAATATTCGTCGTAAATGTTTCGAGCAGGGAATCGAGATTAAGGTTGTGAAAAACACCTTGATTAAGAAAGCGTTGTTAGAGGCGGGTGTAGATTCAGAAGAGATCTTTGGCGTATTAAAAGGAGCTTCAACCCTTATGTTTTCCGAAACAGGGAATGCTCCAGCGAAATTGATCAAACAATTACGTAAAGAAGGTGACAAGCCGGTATTAAAAGCAGCATACATACAAGAGACTGCTTTTGTAGGCGACAACCAACTTGACGCATTAGTGACCCTTAAATCTAAGGAAGAACTTATTGCAGACGTTATTGCTTTACTTCAATCTCCTGCGAAGAATGTTATTTCTGCGCTTCAATCAGGCGGAAATACAATTTCAGGCTTAGTAAAAGCTTTAGAAGAAAGAGGCTAACGAACCCTCAGTTTAATAACAAACGTTCGTTAAATTTTAATTAACAATTTTTTTAAAAGAACATTCAAAAATTCAAAATAAAATGGCAGATTTAAAACAACTTGCTGAACAGTTAGTTAACTTAACAGTAAAAGAAGTTAAAGAATTAGCTGATATCTTAAAAGACGAATACGGTATTGAGCCTGCTGCTGCTGCTGTAGCTGTTGCTGCTGCTCCTGGTGCTGGTGACGGTGCTGCTGCTGCTGAAGAGAAAACATCTTTCGATGTAATCTTGAAAGAAGCTGGTGGCCAGAAATTAGCTGTCGTAAAATTAGTTAAAGATTTAGCTGGTTTAGGTTTGAAAGAAGCAAAAGACTTAGTTGACGGTGCACCTAAAGAATTAAAAACTGGTGTTTCTAAAGACGAAGCTGAAGCTTTGAAAAAACAATTAGAAGAAGCTGGAGCTGTTGTTGAGATTAAGTAATCTCGCATAAGGCACCAAAAACTTAGACTCTGATAGTCCAAATCTATCAGAGTCTATTCCTGTTTATAAATATAGTGTATGGATCAAGCCCCTGCTGATGCTTGATCGGAAGACGGAATCAGCAGATGTTAGCTCAGTTTTTTAAAACTAAATTCTTATTCCCTTGGCAAACAATAATATTCAAAAAGAAAGAGTAAATTTTGCGACAAGTAAGAAGGTGATTGATTATCCGGATTTCTTGGACGTACAATTAGAGTCTTTCAAGGAGTTTTTTCAATTAGAGACTACTTCTGACAACCGCCATCAGGAAGGGCTTTACAAGGTTTTCGCAGAAAACTTCCCTATTTCTGATTCAAGAAACATCTTTGTGCTAGAGTTTTTGGATTATTTCATTGATCCACCGCGTTACGATATCCAAGAGTGTATTGAACGTGGATTGACTTATAGCGTACCTTTAAAGGCTAAATTGAAGTTGTCTTGTAATGATGAAGAACACGAAGATTTCGAAACCATTGTACAAGACGTGTACTTAGGAACTATTCCGTACATGACTCCAAAAGGTACTTTCGTAATCAATGGAGCTGAACGTGTTATCGTTTCTCAATTGCACCGTTCCCCTGGTGTGTTCTTTGGTCAAAGTAGACATACCAATGGTACTAAACTTTATTCTGCTAGGGTTATTCCTTTTAAAGGTTCTTGGATCGAATTTGCAACAGACGTGAACAACGTGATGTATGCCTATATCGATCGTAAGAAAAAATTCCCAGTTACTACCTTGTTACGTGCAATCGGCTTCGATTCGGATAAGGAAATCTTAGAACTTTTCGACCTTGCAGATGAAGTAAAAGTTAGTAAATCTGGATTGAAGAAATACGTTGGTCGTCGTTTAGCGGCTAGGGTATTGAACAAATGGACAGAAGATTTCGTTGACGAAGATACAGGTGAAGTAGTATCGATCGACCGTAACGAGATCATCCTTGAACGTGAAACCATATTAGAAGAAGACCACATTGACCTGATCATCGACGCTGGAGTGAAATCCATTATCCTGACCAAGGAAGATGAGTCAAACAATGCGGACTATTCGATTATATATAACACTTTACAAAAAGATACTTCCAACTCAGAGAAAGAAGCGGTAGAGCATATCTATCGTCAATTGCGTAACGCAGAACCACCTGATGAGGAAACTGCACGTGGTATCATTGACCGTTTGTTCTTCTCGGATAAACGTTACGATTTAGGTGATGTGGGTAGATACCGTATCAACCGTAAATTGAAACTTGATACACCGTCGGATACAAAAGTATTGACCCGTGAAGATATCATCGCTATCGTGAAGTACTTGATCAACTTGATCAACTCGAAAGCAGAGGTGGATGATATCGACCACTTATCTAACCGTCGTGTTCGTACGGTTGGTGAGCAATTATATGCGCAATTCGGTGTAGGTCTAGCTCGTATGGCTCGTACTATCCGTGAGCGTATGAACATTCGTGATAACGAGGTGTTTACGCCTACTGACTTGATTAATGCTCGTACATTGTCATCAGTGATCAACTCTTTCTTCGGAACCAACCAGTTATCACAGTTCATGGATCAAACCAACCCATTGGCTGAGATTACGCACAAACGTCGTCTGTCAGCATTAGGTCCTGGTGGTCTTTCAAGAGAGCGTGCCGGTTTCGAGGTACGTGACGTTCACTATACGCACTACGGTCGTTTGTGTACTATTGAAACTCCAGAGGGTCCAAACATTGGTTTGATTTCATCATTGTCAGTTCACGCGAAAATCAATAACCTAGGATTTATCGAAACTCCATACCGTATCGTTTCTGATGGTAAGGTGGTAGTTGATAAGCCAGTTGTTTATTTATCTGCTGAAGATGAAGACGACAAGACAATTGCGCAAGCAAATGCTCTATATGATGATAAAGGTAATTTCTTAGATGCTAAAGTAAAAGCTAGATATGAGGGTGACTTCCCGATTATTGAGCCTGAGAAATTAGACTATATGGACGTTTCTCCGAACCAGATTACATCAATCGCGGCTTCATTGATTCCTTTCTTGGAGCATGATGATGCCAACCGTGCATTGATGGGTTCCAACATGCAACGTCAAGCAGTTCCTTTGTTACGTCCGCAAGCACCGGTTGTAGGTACTGGATTGGAAGCTCGTGTAGCGAAAGATTCCCGTACGTTGATCAACGCTGAAGGAAACGGAACAGTAGAATATGTAGATGCACAAGAAATTCACATCCGTTACGATAGAAACGACAACGATCGTTTGGTATCATTCGATGATGATGTGAAAGCATATAGATTGACCAAGTTCAAGAAAACCAACCAAAATACCTGTATCAACTTGAAACCGATCGTTACGAAAGGACAAAGAGTTGAAAAAGGTCAGGTATTATGTGAAGGCTATGCAACCGAAGATGGTGAATTGGCATTAGGTAGAAACTTGAAAGTGGCATTCATGCCTTGGCAAGGATACAACTTTGAGGATGCGATCGTAATCTCTGAGCGTGTAGTATCACAGGATTTATTCACTTCATTACACATTGAAGAATTCGAACTTGAAGTTCGTGATACTAAACGTGGTGAAGAGGAATTGACAGCTGATATTCCAAACGTTTCAGAAGAAGCTACGAAAGACCTTGATGAAAACGGTATTATCCGTGTTGGAGCTGAGGTTGGCGAAGGTGATATCTTAATTGGTAAGATCACTCCTAAAGGAGAATCTGATCCTTCACCAGAAGAGAAGTTATTACGTGCGATCTTTGGTGACAAAGCTGGTGACGTGAAGGATGCTTCATTGAAAACTCCACCATCAATCAAAGGTGTGGTTATCGATACGAAGTTATTCTCTCGTGCGAAGAAAATGTCTAAAGAAGTTGAACGTAAAGCTTTAGAGAAACTAGAAGTTGCTCACGATAGAAACATCAAGATTCTTAAAGATCGTTTGGTTGAGAAATTATTTACGATCGTAAATGGTAAGACCTCTCAAGGTATTTACAATGTTTACAAAGAGTTATTGGTAGCTAAGGGCGCTAAGTTTACTCAAAAGATCCTTACTGATCTTGACTATAACAACGTTAATCCTACAGGATGGACTACTGATGATGACAAGAATGACATGATCAAACTTGCATTGCACAACTACAACATTAAAGTTAATGAGGAGTTAGGTGCATTCAAGCGTGAGAAATTTGCAATCTCTGTCGGTGATGAGCTTCCATCGGGTATCGTTCAGATGGCGAAGGTATATGTTGCCAAAAAACGTAAGCTGAAAGTAGGAGATAAGATGGCGGGACGTCACGGTAACAAAGGTATTGTTGCACGTATTGTACGTGATGAAGACATGCCTTTCTTAGAAGACGGAACTCCAGTTGATATCGTGTTGAACCCACTAGGGGTACCTTCGCGTATGAACCTTGGACAGATCTATGAAACTGTATTAGGCTGGGCAGGACAAAAATTAGGTGTTAAATTCGCTACTCCGATCTTTGACGGTGCAGAAATGGACCAAGTAGAAGAGTGGGTTGAGAAAGCAGGATTACCTAAGTCAGGTCGTACTTACCTATACAATGGATTGACAGGTGATCGTTTTGACCAACCTACAACAGTTGGAGTAATCTACATGTTGAAATTAGGACACATGGTTGATGATAAGATGCACGCACGTTCAATTGGACCATACTCGTTGATTACTCAACAACCATTAGGTGGTAAGGCACAGTTCGGTGGTCAGCGTTTCGGTGAGATGGAGGTTTGGGCGTTAGAGGCATTCGGTGCATCCAACATCCTACAAGAGATCTTGACCGTTAAATCTGATGATGTAGTAGGTCGTGCGAAAACTTACGAGGCAATCGTAAAAGGAAACAACCTGCCAACTCCATCGGTACCAGAATCGTTCAACGTATTGGTACACGAGCTACGCGGATTAGGTTTAGATATCACATTAGATTAATCAAGCAAATTGAGCTTAAGAAGGTGCATAACCTTCTTAAGCTTTCACATACAGCTTTAACTTTTTACTAAGTATGTCTTACAAAAAAGATAACAAAATCAAAAGTAACTTTACATCGATTACGATCAGCTTAGCTTCTCCAGAAACTATTTTGGAGCGTTCAAGTGGTGAGGTTACTAAACCAGAAACTATCAACTACCGTACTTATAAACCAGAACGTGATGGTCTATTCTGTGAGCGTATTTTCGGTCCAGTAAAAGACTACGAATGTCACTGTGGTAAGTACAAGCGTATCCGTTATAAAGGGATCGTTTGTGACCGTTGTGGTGTTGAAGTTACAGAGAAGAAAGTACGTCGTGAGCGTATGGGACACATCAACTTGGTGGTTCCGGTTGCTCATATCTGGTACTTCCGTTCTCTACCTAACAAAATTGGTTATTTATTAGGACTTCCAACGAAGAAGTTGGATATGATCATCTACTACGAAAGATACGTGGTTATCCAAGCTGGTATCAAAGAAGAAGATGGTATTTCATACATGGATTTCTTGACAGAAGAGGAATATCTAGATATCTTGGATACCCTTCCAAAAGAAAACCAATACCTGGATGACAACGATCCTCAGAAATTCATCGCTAAGATGGGTGCAGAGGCATTGGAAGATTTGTTGAAACGTCTAGACTTAGACCAATTATCATACGATCTTCGTCACCAAGCAGCGAACGAAACTTCCCAGCAACGTAAGAATGAGGCGTTGAAACGTCTTCATGTTGTTGAGGCTTTCCGTGGTGCTAATGATCATATCGAAAACCGTCCGGAATGGATGATCGTTAAGATCGTACCTATTATTCCACCAGAGTTACGTCCTTTAGTTCCTTTGGATGGTGGTCGTTTTGCGACTTCAGACTTAAATGACCTTTACCGTCGTGTAATTATCCGTAACAACCGTTTGAAGCGATTGATCGAGATCAAAGCTCCGGAGGTAATCTTACGTAACGAGAAACGTATGCTTCAAGAAGCTGTTGACTCGTTATTCGATAACTCACGTAAGGTAAATGCTGTTAAGACTGAAGGTAACCGTGCTTTAAAATCTTTATCGGATATCCTTAAAGGTAAGCAAGGTCGTTTCCGTCAGAACTTATTAGGTAAGCGTGTTGACTACTCGGCTCGTTCGGTAATCGTCGTTGGTCCTCACTTGAAATTACATGAGTGTGGTCTTCCTAAAGATATGGCTGCTGAGCTTTACAAACCGTTTATCATCCGTAAGATGATCGAAAGAGGAATCGTAAAGACAGTTAAGTCAGCGAAGAAAATTGTAGATCGCAAAGATCCAGTAGTATGGGATATCCTTGAGAACGTATTGAAAGGTCACCCAGTATTACTAAACCGTGCACCTACGCTTCACCGTTTGGGTATTCAGGCTTTCCAACCAACCTTAGTTGAGGGTAAAGCGATCCAATTACACCCATTAGTGTGTACAGCGTTCAACGCCGATTTCGACGGTGACCAGATGGCAGTTCACTTACCATTAGGTAATGCTGCAATTTTGGAAGCCCAAATCTTGATGTTGGCAGCACACAACATTCTTAACCCTGCAAACGGTTCACCAGTTACAGTACCATCTCAAGACATGGTATTGGGTCTTTACTATATTACCAAAGGCCGTAAGACTGATGACAACCTGGTGATGAAAGGTGAAGGAAGTACTTTCTATTCAGCAGAAGAGGTAATCATTGCCTTGAACGAAGCAAAAGTAGATCTTCACTCCTTTATCAAGGTTAAAGCTCGCGTTAAGACCAAAGAAGGAGAGTTCAAAGATCAAATCATTGAAACGACTGTAGGTCGTGTGATCTTCAACCAAATCGTTCCAGAAGAGGTAGGATACATCAATGAACTATTGACTAAGAAGTCACTTCGTAATGTCATTGGAGAGATCGTGAAGAACACGGGTATGGCTCGTGCAGCGAAATTCTTGGATGACATGAAAGAGTTAGGATTCCAAACAGCATTCAAAGGTGGTCTATCGTTCAACCTTCAAGATTTGAACATCCCTGCTGCGAAAGCTGATTTGATCACTCAAGCTACAAACGAAGTTGAAGAAGTAATGAACAACTATAACATGGGTTTCATTACGAACAACGAACGTTATAACCAAATCATCGATATCTGGACACGTATCAACAACAAGTTGACAGCGCACGTTATGGATATCCTTTCGAACGACAACCAAGGTTTCAACTCAGTATACATGATGTTGGATTCAGGAGCTCGTGGATCGAAAGAGCAGATCCGTCAATTATGCGGTATGCGTGGTTTGATGGCGAAACCTCAGAAATCTGGTACTTCAGGTGGTGAGATTATTGAAAACCCGATCCTTTCAAACTTCAAAGAAGGTTTGTCGGTATTGGAGTACTTTATCTCTACCCACGGTGCTCGTAAAGGTCTTGCCGATACAGCGTTGAAAACAGCCGATGCGGGTTATTTAACCCGTCGTTTACATGATGTTGCTCAGGATATGATTGTTGTTGAGCAAGACTGTAACGGTTTACGCGGTATCTATACTACAGCGCTTAAGGATAATGATGATATCGTTGAACCATTGTACGACCGTATTTTAGGACGTACGCCATTGAACGATGTTGTTCATCCTGAGACAAACGAATTGATCGTTGCTGCAAATGATGATATCACTGAAGAAGTTGCTGAGGCAATCGAGAATGCAGGAATTGAAGGAGTTGAAATCCGTTCTGTATTAACTTGTGAGTCTAAGCGTGGAGTTTGTGCATGTTGTTACGGACGTAACTTAGCGTCAGGTAAACGTGTTCAATTGGGTGAAGCTGTCGGTGTAATTGCTGCTCAGTCAATCGGTGAGCCAGGTACACAGTTGACACTTCGTACATTCCACGTCGGTGGTACGGCATCTAACATTGCTGCTGAATCTTCGATCATTGCTAAATACGATGGTAAAATCGAATTTGAGAACGTTCGTACAGTAGAAAAAGAAGGTGAATTTGGTCCTTACCAAGTTGTATTGGGTCGTTCAGGAGAGATTAAAGTTGTAAATGACGATAAGAAAGTCCTTTACCAACAAATTATCCCTTACGGATCGAACCTATACGTGAAAGAAGGAGAGAAAGTGGAAAAAGGAACCAAGTTGGTAGACTGGGATCCATACAACGCTGTAATTATCTCTGAATTTGCAGGTAAGGTAGAATTTGATGCGATTATCGAAGGTATTACTTACCGTGAGGAATCTGATGAGCAAACTGGACACAAAGAGAAAGTGATCATCGAGACTCGTGATAAGACTAAAAACCCGACGATCAAAGTATTGGATAACAAAGGCGAAATCATCCGTTCATACAACATTCCAGTAGGAGCACACGTTTCGGTATCTGATGGACAAAAAGTGAAAGAAGGTGCGATTTTAGTTAAGATCCCTCGTTCTACAGGTAAGACCCGAGATATTACGGGTGGTCTTCCTCGTGTAACGGAGTTGTTCGAGGCTCGTAATCCTTCAAACCCAGCGGTTGTTACTGAAATCGACGGTGTTGTAACTTTAGGTGGTGTTAAACGTGGTAACCGTGAGATTTCGATCGAGTCCCGTGACGGACAAGTGAAGAAATACCTAGTTCCACTTTCTAAACACATCTTGGTACAGGATAATGACTTTATCAAAGCGGGTATGCCACTTTCAGACGGTCAGATTTCCCCTTCGGATATCTTATCGATCAAAGGTCCTTCTGCAGTACAGGAATACATTGTAAATGGTATCCAAGAGGTTTACCGTCTACAAGGTGTGAAAATCAACGATAAGCACTTCGAAACCATCGTTCACCAAATGATGCAGAAAGTGAATATCGAAGATCCAGGAGATACTCGTTTCTTAGAAAAAGAAGCTGTAAACAAATGGGATTTCATGGAAGAAAACGATTCACTTTACGACAAGAAAGTGGTTGTAGATGCTGGTGATTCTAAATCATTGCGTCCAGGACAGATCGTAAACCTTCGTAAATTGCGTGAAGAAAACTCTAGCTTGAAACGTCAAGACTTGAAATTAGTGGAAGTGCGTGATGCTATTCCTGCTACCTCTAGTCCATTGTTGCAAGGTATTACCAGAGCTTCATTAGGTACGAAGTCATTTATCTCTGCTGCTTCCTTCCAAGAAACTACCAAAGTATTGAACGAAGCTGCTATCGCAGGTAAACGTGATAACTTGTTAGGATTGAAAGAAAACGTAATTGTTGGTCACTTAATCCCTTCAGGAACAGGTTTACGTCAATACAGCAACATCATCGTTGGTTCTCGTGAAGAATACGATCAGTTGTTGGCTTCTAAAGAAGAAGATTAATATCGAAAGATTTAGGAATTAACCTTCCTAAAAGATATATAAAAAGCTCGGCTCCTGTAGCCGAGCTTTTTTGTTTTTGGGAGAATTAAAGATTTTTATTAACAATTTCATATTATATTTGTTCCTCTGATTATGACTGACATCGCATCTATCGACTTTATCATCACTCAACTTGTATGGGATTGGAATGACTTGTTGAAAGCCGTATTATCACTTTGTGCCGGATTTGTATTGGGATTCGAGCGCGAGTGGAAGGATAAATCGGCTGGTTTCAAGACCATTTCCATTATCTGTCTGGGGAGTACCTTGTTTTCCTTGCTATCCTTTAAATTGGGTGCTGGAGAATCGGAGGATGCCACTCGGATAGCCTCGTACGTGGTTTCAGGTATTGGTTTCCTAGGTGCTGGGGTGATCTTCAAAGATGGGGTGAATGTAAATGGATTGACTACAGCCAGTATTATCTGGATGTCAGCAGCCATTGGAATGGCAATCGGTTTTGGAGTCTATGTCATCGCGGCCATTTTCTTGCTTGCTTGTTTTGCCATTATTGTTTCGGGACCCTTATTGAATAAATATGTAATCCACAATATCGTGCGCTTGGTAAGTGTCAGTATGAAAAGGGAGGACCTGGATGCCAAGGATCAATTGCTGTCAGCTATCAGACCGCTTTCTAAGCATGTGAAAATAAAAAAGCAGACCATGTCTGCCGATTTATTGACTATTGAACTTGAGGTGCTGATCGATAAAAGAAATATCCGCAAGTTTGAAAGATCTATTCTTGAAAACAAACAATTGGTTGAGATTAGCCTATAACAGATCAAGCCCCTCTTTTTGCCCAATTCAATAGGTTTCTGCAGTTTTCAGCAATCTGCCCGAAATCATACTTCCCATTGACTTTTACGAACAGTTTCGAGCCAAGTCCCACAGCACTGACTCCGGCTTCAAACCATTTGTTGATACTTTCCGATGAGCAGTCTACGCCACCCGTTGGCATAAACCGTAAATTTGGAAAGATAGGTTTGATGCTTTTCAGAAACCCAGGACCTAAGGTATCGCCGGGGAATAGTTTCACGAAAGTGCAGCCAGCCATTTGGGCATCGGCAATTTCGGTAGGAGTCATGCAGCCCGGAATCCAAAGGATGTTATTCTTCTTGGCAGAACTCGCAACACATTCCGAAAAAATAGGACTCACCAAAAAGTCTGCTCCCAGTTCAATAAAACGGTCTGCATCATCCGCATGCATGATGGTTCCTATCCCCAGTTTCAGATCGGGGAAGTGCTCTTCCTTATAGTTACGCAAGGCCTTGAAATTCTGTTCCGCTTCCGCACCTCGGTTTACAAATTCAAAAACCCTAATACCGCCTTCGTAGCAGCTTTGTAGGGCCTGAATGCAGGTATTGACGTCATCATCATAAAAAACAGGTAAGACTGGATTTCGAATGATTTCTTTGATAATTTCTTCTTTCATCTTAGTTGGCTTTTCCATTTCCAAAATCTCCTTCTACAAATAATTTTTGATAACCAGCTCCAGTTGCGAAGTCTATGGTTTCCTGTGCAGGCATGCCTTGCCTTAGGGCATGGATCAGCCCCGCCATAAACGCATCACCACTACCGATCCTATCGATTACAGCTTCTGTTTCAAAAGTGGCTGAAATGCTGTCCTCGTTTCTGTTATGGTATGTGCCATAAAACAGATTATGTTTTGGATGGTCCATGAACCTGAACGTATTGGCGATATGTTTCGCCTTTGGAAAGGATTCAAAAATATGCTTTGCAGAGATTTGGGAACTATTGAAATAAATCTCCTTGGTTGTCTGTCTGTTTAATCCTATTTCCACAGGGCTATCCAACATGTTTTGTGCCGCCCAGATATTTCCCATGATGACATCACAATAAGCGACCAAGTCTGGCATGACTTCCAGTGGCTCTTTGCCATATTTCCAGAGTTTGCTCCGGAAATTGAGGTCCACAGATATCGTGATCCCTCTTTGATCGGCCTCCTTCAGTACCGTTTCCATCAGGATTGCCATGTCTTCGGAAAGTGCCGGTGTCAATGCTGACCAATGGAACCAATCCACATCTTGAAACAACAGGTCAAAATCGATGTCCTCAGGTTTTAACAGACTGAAACTTGAAAACTTTCTATCGTATACCACCTCGCCACTGCTCAGTCCATTTGCCGAAAGGAGAATATAGCTACCGATGCGATCGCCTATTCGGATAGCCTTGGAACAATCCACACCTAAATGCTGAATGCTTTCCAGCAGCTCCTTCGCAAGAGTATTCTCAGGAAAGGCCGAATAGAACTGGACCTGATCCCCCATTTGGGCCAAACCAACAGCAACATTGGCTTCTGAACCACCTGGGAAAATTTTTAAACGATTATTTCCACCCTCAAAAATCGACTCACTGAGGCTTTGAAGGCGATACAATACTTCTCCGAATGTTAATATCTGTGGCATAGGTCAAACTGAACAACAATATAATAGTTTTTGATGGATTGTTGCAGCGATTTTACGAAAACGTTTAAGTAATAATCCTGTTTTCCATGTCGATTTTTCCCTTTAATTTCTGTATTATTGGATAATAATCAACTATAAACTATGACTATTCTAGATAAATTCTCCCTTAAAGATAAAGTTATCGTTATTACAGGAGGCACCGGAATTTTGGGCAAATCCTTCGTGAAGGCATTAGCTGAAGCCGGCGCTAAAATCTGTATTATCGGGAGAAACCAGGAAAAAATCAATGAACGTATCAGCATGGCCAATGACCTCGGGGCAGAAGCCATAGGTATTGTAGCAGATGTGATGGATGAGCAGTCGGTCAAGGATGCCAAGCAACAGATCGTGAACCGTTATGGTAGCATCGATGGCCTGATCAATGCCGTGGGAGGAAACATCCCAGGGGCAACGATCGCTGATGATCAAAACATATTTGACAATAAAATCCAGGATACCATAAAAGCAATCGAGCTAAATCTTTATGGAACCATTATTCCGACCCTGATTTTTGGGGAACTTATTGCTAACAAGGGCAAAGGTTCCATTATCAATATTTCTTCTTTGGCAGCATCAAGACCCTTGACCCGTGTGCTGGGCTATACCGTAGCCAAGCATGCCATTGATGGCTTCACCAAATGGATGTCCACTGAATTGGCTTTACGTTATGGTGACAAGGTGCGTGTCAATGCTATTGCACCGGGAGTTTTCTTAACGGAGCAAAACAAGACCTTATTGACCAATCCAGATGGCAGTTATACCGATAGGGCTCAGAAGTTTATCAATGGGACACCATATCGAAGATTGGGTGACCCGTCTGAATTGGAAGGAACCTTAGTTTATCTCTTGAGCGATGCTTCAGCATTTGTTTCTGGCGAGATCATTTTTGTCGATGGTGGCTTTAACTCTTGGTGTGGCGTATAACATGGAAAACAAAAAATTCTTAGAACAAACTTGGCGATGGTACGGACCTAATGATCCGGTATCATTGCAAGATGTGAAGCAAGCTGGGGCTACTGGCATAGTTTCGGCTTTGCATCATATCCCACATGGTGAAGTATGGCCGTTGGAGGACATACAGGAAAGGAAAAAGATAATTGAAGAGGCAGGATTGACCTGGTCGGTTGTAGAATCTGTTCCTGTACACGAAGCTATCAAAACAGGATCTGCCGAGGCTGACCAATATATTGAGCGTTATAAGCAATCGTTGCAGAATTTAGCAGCTTGTGGTATCAAGACGATCTGCTATAATTTTATGCCGGTTCTGGATTGGACTAGGACCCAGTTGGACCTGATCATGAAGGATGGTTCCAAAGCGCTCTATTTTGATTGGATCGACCTTGCTATCTTTGATATTTATATCCTAAAGAGAGAAGCAGCTGCGCAGGACTATTCCCAAGAAATTCAACAGCTAGCTGAGGAGAAGTACAACAAGATGTCAGCGGAAGAGAAAACAGATCTTCAATTCAATATCCTGATGGGCATTCCAGGTGAAGGTGATATTACCTTGGAATCTCTACAAAATAGCATCAATATCTATAAAAGTATTGGAAGGGAAGGATTGAAGCAGAACTTGCTTTATTTCTTAGAGGCAATTGCAGACACCTGCGAGACCAACGGGATTAAGATGACCATTCACCCCGATGATCCACCATATGCAATCCTAGGGCTTCCTAGGGTAGTAAGCAACGAAGAAGATTTAGTGTACATTATTTCAGAACAGCCTAGGGATTTCAACGGGATTTGTTTCTGTACCGGTTCTTTAGGTGCTGGACCCAAAAACAACCTTCCTCAGATCTTGGACAAAGTGAAACATCGTGTTCATTTTGCGCATCTGCGAAATGTAAAACGTGATGCCATTGGAAGCTTCTATGAGGCAGACCATTTGGATGGGGATGTGGATATGTATGCCATCGTAAAGGGATTGAGTGAAGAAAACCAACGCAGAGCATTGGCCATTCCATTTAGACCTGACCATGGGCATCAAATGCTTGATGACATCAATAAAGTGACCAATCCTGGTTATTCTGCCATTGGAAGACTTCGTGGTCTGGCTGAATTAAGGGGTTTGGAATTAGGAATTTTGAGATCTTAACCAAGGATCTACCAACATAAACAACAAATTATGGATACGAGTAAACCTACGAAATATAGGTGGACGGTTTGTGCACTGATATTTTTCGCAACGACCATCAATTACCTGGATCGGCAAGTCCTTTCCTTAACCTGGAAAGATTTTATTGCCCCAGAATTCCATTGGACCAACAATGACTATGGTAATGTTGCGGCCATATTCTCTATTGTCTATGCCATTTCCATGTTGTTATCTGGTCGTTTTATCGACAAGCTAGGAACAAAAAAAGGCTATTTATGGGCAATTGCGATCTGGTCGGTAGGCGCTATCCTGCATGCTTTCTGTGGCATGATCACATCAGGTGTTCTCGCGGGCGAATGGTTGGTCAGTTTTGGTCAGGCCAAGGAAATCATTGCCGGTATTGAAGATGTAAGCAAGGTGGTTAATATTTCTGTCACCGTCTTTATTTTTGCCCGTATCATCTTGGCATTGGGGGAGGGTGGAAACTTTCCGGCAGCCATGAAAGCCTGTGTAGAATACTTTCCAAAGAAGGACAGGGCATTTTCTACTTCAATCTTTAACTCAGGAACGACCATTGGAGCACTTTTAGCGCCATTGATTATTCCCGTGATTGCAGCCAAATACGGCTGGGAAATGTCGTTCATTATTATTGGGGCCTTAGGTTTCATCTGGATGGGATTTTGGCAGTTTATGTACAAGAAGCCAGAAGAAAACCCGCATGTGAATGCAGCTGAACTCGCCTATATCAAGCAGGATGTGGATCATGGAGAGGTTGCTGAGGCCGATAAAACGGTGAAAGCAAAAGTCTCCATCCGTGAATGCTTAAAATTCAAACAGACCTGGGCCTTGATCTTCGGGAAGTTCCTGACCGATGGGGTATGGTGGTTTCTCTTGTTTTGGTTCCCGGCCTATTTAAGTTCAGTATATGATATTAAATCCTCGGATATAGAGGGGCAGGTTGCTATATTTGTTCTTTATGCCATTACTATGTTATCCATCATCGGTGGCTGGTTACCGACCTATTTTGTAGAAAAGAAAGGTATGGAGGTTTATGCAGGTCGAATGAGAGCCATGCTGATCTTTGCGTTCTTCCCTTTGTTGATCCTCTTTGCACAGCCTTTGGGTGAATATTCGTATTGGTTTCCGGTTATCCTGATCGGTATAAGTGCAGCGGCGCACCAATCATGGTCTGCCAATATATTCTCGGCCGTAGGTGATATGTTTCCAAAGAAGGCGATTGCGACAGTGACCGGTATAAGTGGTCTTGCTGGTGGGGTTGGCTCTTTCTTGATCAATAAAGTTTCGGGTGTCCTGTTTGACTATGCCGAACAAACCAATATGAAAGTGTTTGGGTTTGAAGGAATTGAATCTGGATACTTTATCATCTTTGCCGTGTGTTCGATAGCCTACCTTTTGGCTTGGACCATCATGAGAATATTGGTTCCAAAAATGAAACTAATTCATCTATCATAATTGCCTTTTTCGATTGACCTTATTCCAAATGAAACTGCTAAAATTATCTGCGAAATTCAATGGTTCAGTGCCGTTGTTTTAGAAGTATTTCAACAGGTCCTTAACTATGATCTTGGTCCATCCTCTCCTCCATTTAATCCTGGTTCATACGGAGGAATGGAAAGGGGGTGCATCCTAAAATAGTTTAGAATGCCATGATCAAGATGATAAGATACCACTAATTCTTTTTGAACAAACCTGGCAAGGCTGGTTTTTTACCTGCTTTGATGGCTTTGATAAAAGGTAAAAATTCATTCTTATACCAAGGGATATTTTCCCGAAAACGATCTGTCAATCGACCTTCCATGGTATCATAGATTTTCAGGGCTTCTTTTTCTTTACCTTGATGAATGAGGTTATGGATGAATATCTGACTAATGGAATACAGATCATTGAACAATAAAAAATCGCTTATCGGATCCATGGATTCAAATATTTTGATATACGAAGAAAAGGACTTAGCGAAGAAAGGTTTAGGAAACTCTTGGTTGATTCTGTCCAAATAACTTGTTCCCAGACCATCGAGGTATTGCAAGAAATGCTCGGTTGATGTAGCGATTCTTTTTCCAGAAGATTTTAACGGAAGAACCCATAATCCTAAAAAGTTGAGATTCTTTTCGACTTCATCATTGCCAATAAGTTCGAAAGGATTGGTTTTAAACTGAGCGTCTTCCAAGTTCTTGCTCAGCGACTTCTCCTGCCATTCCAAAAGCAATCCATGCTGTACATATTGGATGGCGAAAATAGAACTTAAATCTACATCTAAGGTTATTTCCGTGAAGAGACGACTTGTTCTATTACCATCTGATACATCTTTGTACCATACCCAATTGCATTTATCCGATGGTTGTTCAATCTTTTCCTCCAAGAATGTCCATGAACTTTTTTCCATCTTCTCCTTGACCATGCTTGAAATCATCTCGATATGCTGAGGTAATTCCAGGGCAGCCTTTTTTTCCTTGAGGTAGCTAGCGTATATTTTTTCGATGGATTTTTTTTGGTCCATCAAAAAGCTGAGCTTGGCTCTTTCATCAGGATCTGTCAGCCCGGACAATTCATCTGAAAGTCTAGGGACTTTAAAATCTGTCTCCTTCTTCTTGATCTTTAGTAAATCATGTTGGCTGAGGAGTTCATGTAGCTTGATCAAATCAGGATTATTGATCCACTGCTCAAAATCTTTTGTAAAACCTTCCTCTGCACCAATATCTGCTTCTAGATAGGCATTGACGAAAGCAAGATAAAAATTATGCATCAGCTGCTTGTTGCCTTGTTTTTCCGATAGTTCAATCATTTCAGTGATCAAATGTGGAATGGGAATATGGGCCACTTCTTCGGGAGCTTCTTTCCATTGTCCATTGTCCAGCAATCTTTTCCAGGCATCAGAACCATACTCAGGGAAAAAATTGCCGTCTTCCTGATAGACAACATCAGCCTCCTCATTGTTGACATCACCGAGGAGCCAGTCGGAATCTTCTAGGTTTTTGAAATAATCGGGGTTCTTTTTATAGTCAGGATGTTGATCAATGGGAAGCTTCTTGATAAATCCAATTTTTTCCAAATACGGGAAACAACGTAAAACAGTATAGCTTGTATCAAATCGATTTTGGAATTGATAGAGATTGAAAATGATTTTACGTTGTTCCGCGACAGGAAGAGCAGATCTTTCCAGAAGGTGAACTGCATCTTCAACCAAATTTTCTATAGCATGATATGACATAATAGCGCAGTATTTGTATGAATTAAAGATGCAAAAGATTATCCTCTTGATCTTTAACAAAACATATGCAGACTATTTACATATTATCTACATTTATTGAGAAACAACAGTTTCCTGCACTTTTTTATCTACAAAAATCTTGTTTAGGAGTATTTGCTTGATGGATGTCGGTTCTACATTTTCATCCAATCCATCAAAATCACCAATTAAAATAGGGTAGTATTCAGGGTCTACATCTACAATGCCATGTGAACCTTTCACCAATGATGCATCTAATGGAGTAATATCCAGAACAGCTGCAAAACCTATTTTCTTTAAGATGAGTTTGCCGATTGCCCTAGACTTCGAGGTCATAAACATTTCCACCGGATCGTAACCCGGTTTCTTGTGTATATCTACCATTCTGGCATAGTCCGGTGCAACAGCATCATCTTCCCAGAAGTAATAGGTAAACCAAGCATTAGGATTTGCTAGCAGCACCAAATCTCCAGAACGCTCATGGTCGATTTTATAGGCCTTCTGTTCCTCCTTGTCCAACACCTTGGCTACACCAGCGACCTTGGACAACAAGGTTTTAAGTTTATCTCGGGTTTCCGGAGTTTTGGTATATAAATGTGCAATCTGGTGATCAGAAACCGCAAATGCCTCTGAAGCTCCAGCATCCAATAGTTCCAAACCTCTTTCAATCCGGATATCGATCAGGCCTTCTTTACGTAGGATCCTGTTGATATGGATAGGTTGATCGACTGGTCCAATGCCGTATTCCGATAAAAGGACAACTTCCACATTTCTTTTTTGGAAGAAGGTCGTAAGTTTTTCAACCAGTTGATCGATTTGTTTCAACTCCGCTGCGACACTTTCTCCTTTTGGACCGAATTTCTGTAAGCAATAATCCAAATGTGGAAGATATATCAGATTTAGGGTCGGTTGATGTTTCTCCTCCACATACATGGCCGAATCGGCTATCCAATTGGAAGAGGTGATATTGGCATTGGGCCCCCAGAAGTTAAATAGAGGAAATTTTCCGAATTTTTCTGTCAATTCATCGCGAAGGCTGCTAGGGTAAGCATAGCAATCCGGCATCTTTCTGCCATCGGCCAAGTAATTTGGTCTAGGTGTGGCCGAGAAATCTGCATCATTGTACATGTTGTACCACCAGAACATCTGTGCACAGGTAAAGGCAGGATTCTGTTTCTTTCCGGTGACCCAGATATTCTCGCCTTGGACCAATTTGTTGGATTGTTTCCAGAATTTAATTTCAGAATCGGTATGGTCATACCATCCGTTGCCAACGATTCCATGTTCATTCGGAGCGACCCCAGTTAAATAGGTGGTCTGTGCAGAGGTGGTCAATGCCGGAAGTACCGGTTTGATCTTACGCAATTTATTCTCTTTTATGAATTTCTCAATGAACGGGGTATGTTCTCCAATTACGGAACTTGAAAGCCCAACAATATCTATTACAGCAATTCTCTTCATATTTAATTCCTTAATTTATTCAATAACCAATTCAATTCCCTTGCGATCGACTCTTCAATTGGAGCCTGCAAGGATTTTGGCAATACGCCCCAGGTATAAGTTTCTACCTCGATATGATTTGTTCTTTCTTTTTCCTTATGCAGTTCAATGACCTTTAAAATATCCTCTTGGGTAGAATCCAGCTCTCCATAACTTTCCAAAAAGATAGGTACATGAAAATGACTCCTCCATTCCACATGGTTTGCATCATTAGGGTCATTTAAAGCATCAGGAAGGTCCTTATATTTGATCAGGTTACCCTCGCTATCTTTTGCAATGACCTGATGCAAATAGATCGGTTCATTAAATTCTTTGAGCTTATTTTTTTGGATGGCTCTTTTTTCAGGATCCTTTGCAAGTGGAACTTTTAAAGCTGAACTAACTTGGAATTTGCCAATTTTGATGTTCAGTTTTTCCAATTCATCCATGCTCTGTTGATGGTCCTCATATTCCAGTGCAAAATGGCAGACATCATAACAAAGACAGATATATCGATTGATGATTGCCTGGGCTTGATCATCATCCAGTTTATATTTTTCCTTAAAATACTCGGTAGCCATTGGGATTAACTCTTGGCTGTACCAAGCGATAAATTCCCTTGAGTCCTCCAACATACCATCCGGTTCAGGTTCAATATCAAGGTGCATATAAACAGAGCTGTTCACCTCTTTTTGGTATAGGTGCTCAGCAACCAAGAGAATATGTTTTGTACAGATATCCCGCTTTTGTTGCCATTCCGGGGTGTGCTGTTCATGCCAAAAACGGTAGGATAGAGGCGAAGTGGAGATTCCACCTTCCTGGCCTTTTGGTAATAATTGAGCTAAGATATCGAAAAGGTTCTTGGTATATTCAAAGCGTTCTGTGCTTGTCCAATCCGGTGCATGCACTTTGTCCTTGACCTCCTTGATATGGAAATCACCATAAGGGAACCCATTCATGGTGAAGATGTAGATATGGTTCTGTTTCAACCAATCCTGAAAATCTTTTAAAGCTTGCGGCTGACTTAGTTCTTTGGCTGCTTGAGCGGAAAGTCGCAATCCCAATCCAAAGTCCTGTTCAGGTGAAACGGCCGCTTTTATCTTCGGTAGATTGTTTTTTAGCTCTTGAAAATGGTCTTTCCAGGCTTCGCCAGGATGGATATTGCTACAATAAGAAAGATGTGAATTAGCTAGCTTCATAGAAAGGGTTTTGATTTTGGCTAAAGTTCTTTAGGAAATCGATAGCTTGGATAATCAGGTCATAATCTAATTGGTGGTAATCTTTTCCTTTTCCCATTTTTTCCAAAAGGACCACGGTCAATTTTCCGCCAAGATGCTCTTGAAAATCAAGCAAACCTGATAGTAAAATAAACCTCGCCTCTTCGGAATCTAGGATGGGGTGATAAATCGGAAGTCCAAGATTGCGGATCAAGCTGACCACTCGAGTAGCCTCTTCTTCTGAAATATTGCCGATTAAATAAGAATATAAAACGTCCATGGCGATTCCAATGGCAACAGCTTCGCCATGCAACACTTGGAAGTCGGTCATCTGTTCCAATTTATGGGCACTCCAATGGCCAAAATCCAATGGTCTTGAAGAACCTAATTCGAATGGATCTCCATTACGGATATGTTCTAGGTGCATATCGGCACAACGATAGATCAGATCTTCCATTTCTTCGGAATTCCTTTCCTTGATCTTGCTGGCATTTTTTTCTATCCATTCATAGAATGATAGATCCTTGATCAGGGCCACTTTTATAGCCTCGGATACCCCCGCAACCCAAGATCTTTCGTCTAGAGTTTGCAAGAATTCATAATCATTGAAAACAGCCTTTGCTGGTGTAAAAGTTCCTAAAAAGTTCTTTTTCCCTTTATAGTTCACGGAGTTTTTAACACCAACTCCGGAGTCATTTTGAGATAGGACCGTAGTTGGAATACGGATATGTTTGATCCCACGGTGTGAGATCGCAGCGGCATAGCCAACAAGGTCCAAAATAGCTCCACCGCCAATGCCGATCACATAGGAATGTCTATCTATACCGTATTGGTCCACTGCCTGGATAATGGCGTCTAAGCAGCTTGTGTCATTCTTGCAGATTTCACCACCGGGAATGACCAAAGGTTCACTCGCCAGGAAAAAATCTTCCATTTCCATAAAATAGATAAAGATCTGTTCTGTCAGACCGGGATGTTTATCCATAAATCCAGCATCAATGACAAACAGGATCTTCTGTTTGAAACCGGGATTGCTGTTCTTGGCTAGAAAGTCCTTCAATAGATTGTTGCCTACAGTGAAAAGACCTTTGGTGAAAAAGATGTTATATTGATATTCAATAGTGAATTTTTGTTCTAATACACGTTCCATTCTAAATAGGGTTTAGGTTACGGCAAATTTCTTGGCTAAGAAGATCGAAACCGGTAATATGGCACATACGGCCAATGCTAACAGCCAATGACCAGCAATGGCAATCCAGCTAGCATTCATTAAAATCAGTGCGAGCACTCCAAATTTCACGGCTTTTCTGACATCCTGTGGCTGTAAGCTTTTCAAGGCCTTGGAAACCGGCGAACCGATCATAAGACTGAAAAGCAAGATAAAGATCAATGCCAAGTAATTTTTGCTGCTATAGGTGAAATAAAGGAGTGTTAAGATAACAATAGAATATAGACCTATGGATACCAGTAAGGCTGTCTTATTGCTGCCATATACTTCTCCACGGCTTATGTTTGTTACTGAAGCGATATAGATAATCGGAATGATGGCAATGTACCAGTAGCTCAATGAATCTGGTAAAACGGCCATTCCCAATAATAGGTTCAATCCTCTACAGCCACCCATGACGATTGGGCCAGCTAAAAAATGATGTTTTGCTTGGCCATTGTACAGTAGGCACATCAGGACGATGGCCAATGAAATATAGAATGCCGTCATATTGACCTGAAAGGCCAAAAAGCATCCAATTGCAAAGGCTAATGTACCCAAGATACTGGCAGCGGATTTTTTGATCCTGCCCGAAGGAATAGGTCGTTCCGGACGCTCCACTTTATCCAGTGCAGCATCAAACACATCATTGAAGACTATGCCCCCAGTATATAAACACATACTGGAAATGGTAATCCAGATCAATGGATTGACCTGCGGCAAATCTTGTTGCAGAAACAAGCAGGCTAAAGCGACACCAGCTAAAACATCAGATATGGCTGTTAAAACATTGGACGGCCTGATGATTTGGATCCATGGTTTCAACATACGCAATGGTATTAAGAAATAATAATAGAATCCTTATTTAACCTAGGTTGTTGACCACCACGAAGGATTGTATTACCTTCAAATTTCTCATTCGGATCTGCAAATAAAGTCTTGTCCAAAGTGCTTAGGTCAAGATGCTTGCTGACTTGGAAGGCATCCAATGCATTCTGATAGGTCACCTTTTCCACATCTTCTTTGGAAACACCATATTGGAGCATCAGGGCAGCCGTTTTGGGCACAGCCAAGGGGTCTGAAATTCCCCAATCTGCTGCTGAATTGACCATGATCCTTTCCGAGCCGTATTCCTTTACGATTTCCACCATGCGTTCATTTCCCATCTTGGTAAATGGATAAATGGTAAAGCCGGCGTAAAAACCACGGTCCAATACTTCTTTTACCGTTTCTTCGGAGTTATGGTCAATGATCACCGTTTGAGGATCGAGGCCATGTTCAATGGCAATATCCATACTTCGTGTCGTACCACGTGTTTTATCGCGGTGTGGGGTATGAACCTGAACGGGAAGTCCAGCTTCTTTAGCAAGCTCAAGTTGAGCTCTATAATATTTATCTTCAGCAGGAGTCTGGTCATCGAAACCAATTTCTCCAATGCCGAGAACCCCTTCCTTGTAAATGAAATGAGGAAGTAATTCCATGACTTGTTCTGCTAAAGCTTCATTGTTAGCTTCTCTAGAATTAAGCCCAATGGTACAGAAGTGTCTTATACCAAATTGGGAAGCTCTAAATCTTTCCCAACCAATCAGGCTACTATAATAATCTTTAAAGGTATCTATTCCAGTTCTAGGCTGTCCAACCCAAAAAGCGGGTTCGATCAGTAATAGGACGCCCGCATCAAACAGCGCTTGGTAATCATCCGTCGTTCGTGAAACCATATGAATATGTGGGTCCACAAATTTCATCCCTTTAATTAATTCAAAGTCTAGCGGCATTGGTTTCCCCATGCTTGCTAGGTCTCTATTTAATTCTGTGCACATTCCTGTCTGTTTTTAATTTTTCTCTAATAATTCTGGGCTATTGTTTTGCTGCTTCAAGATGTCTTTAGCGCGAGGAGGTAAGTGATCCTTCGCCAAAACCCATAACATGGGATGTATCTCTCGATTGGCAGAATCGCGTTCATAAATATAGTCGACAATGGAGTTTGCAAGATGGATATTGTTGCGGTCGTACAGACCGTAGATCTTCTTGATGTCCTTGCCTGTAAAAAAGCTTTTTAAAATCATTTGGTTCCAGGCCTCTTCATTTAAATAGGTAGCAGGAAACTTATTCTGCTCCATGATAGCGCCTTGCACCAGCCCAATATTATTCCGAATACCCTCTTGGCAACGGTCGATCCAGATTCTTGGGAACTGGAAGATGTTCAAAGCCGAATACAGGGCTTCTAGCTCCTGCATGTCTGCATAGTTGAACAACTTCTCGATAAAGGTAAAATAGGGTTCTTGTTGATCTTCGATCAAACCCAATAGGTAAACTCTCGCAAGTCTAAGTACGGTCCAATGGTCAACAATCAGCGGATTGCTATCCTCTTGGACCATACTTACTGTTTTATCCTTGCTGGTATTTAATTTCCTGCTCAATGAGGAAAATATCCTTACAAAACTTGTAGAATAATTATCTGCAATATTTCTTTCACATTCCTCTAAATAGCTTTTCTCCTCTGCGGTCAGCAGTTCGAATAAGGTATTTCTCACTTGTTCTTTCCATTCCATATTGCGGTTTATATTATAATTACTTTAAAATTTTTATCTGCATGTCTTTGTACTCTACTTTCATTGGTGGACCAACATGCACTTGAACACCAATCAATCCCTTCTCCTTGCGGTTTTCTGGATCATTGTCAATCACCTCGGCGATTACCTTTCCATTGATAAAATGTGTTAATTTATTGCCTTCAGCAACGATTTCCAGATCATTCCAATCATTGGGTTTTACTATGGTCTTTAATTCTTCATCGGTAGCTACTGAATCGATTACCTTCATATTTGTCCAGGCATTGCCTTTCGACTCGCCTTTATTTCCATCTGCAGGGTTCAATATTTCAGTTCGCTGACCACGGTATGCTAAGGTTGTTCGCTTTCGTTCCTCATAGTTTTGACCAGTGTAATTATTCTTTCCATCAATGTCTGCCTGATAACCTCGTAGGGCATTGGGCACCTCTGTGAAACGATCGCTTCTGTAATTTACACCACTATTTCCATTTTCGGAAATTTTAAATTTAGTTTTCAGTGAAAAGTCCGCAACGTCACCTCCATTCCAGATCAAAAATGTATTGTTTTTCAATGGTTCTTGATCCTCACGGATCTCGCCTGAAAGGATCCCGTTTTCCATTTTCCAATAGGTCGTGTCACCTTCCCAACCGGATAGGGAATTGGGCTCAAACATCGCGATATAACCGTCTTCTAACCCTATGGTATCCGTAGCTGCACTGTCCTGTTTATCGTTTTGTTCTGCATTGCTTCCATTGCAAGAACCTAGTAAAATAGTAGCACTGAGGCAGATACAGCAATATTTGAATAATTTTTTCATAATGGATTTCTCTAATGCTTATTTATTCTTCCACTCTACATGGGTATCTTCCCATTTTCTGTTTTTTGCAGAGTTGATAACCGCTTCGCAGACCTTCTGTGTTTCCAGGGCATCCCTAAAAGTTGGGTGGCATTCTTCGCCTGTTTCCAAGGTTTGTAAAAAATCTGCTACTTGGTGTACGAAGGAATGCTCATATCCCAAAGATAGACCCGGAACCCACCATTTATCCATGTAAGGTTGGTCGCCATCTGTAACATGGATTGAGCGCCATCCTTTGACGATGGAATCATCAGCATTGTTGAAATATTCCAATCGGTTCATATCATGTAGATCCCATTTCAAGGAACCCTTTTCACCATTGATCTCAAAGGTAAATAAGGCTTTGTGACCACGGGCATAGCGCGTAGATTCAAACAGCCCTAAAGACTCATTATCAAAATGACAATGGAATATACAGGCATCATCGATCTTGACATCTTCCATTTTTCCGGTCTCTTCATGCATACGCTGCTTTACGAAGATTTCCGTCATGGCCGATACATCCTTGATACCTCCATTGATCCACATCGCTAAATCAATACAGTGTGCCAATAGGTCACCGGTAACTCCGGAACCCGCAGCATCTGCATCCATTCTCCAAAATGCGGCACCTCCCTGTGGAAGGTTCTCGTTGATGGTCCAATCCTGAAGGAAGTTACTTCGATAGTGGAAGATCTTGCCTAGCTTGCCGCTGTCGACGATCTGTTTAGCCAATGTAACGGCAGGTAAACGGCGGTAATTGTACCAAATGGTGTTTTTCACCTTATTGGTTTCAACGGCTTCTACCATTTTCTCGCCTTCTTCCAAAGTTCTGGAAAGCGGTTTTTCGCAGAGCACCATTTTACCGGCAGCCGCTGCAGCAACAGCGATTTCCATATGCATGTTGTTTGGGGTACAGATGTCTACCGCATCGATATCATCCCTAGCGATCAGTTTCTTCCAGTCGGTCTCGTAGGACTCATAGCCCCACTGCTCCGCAAAGGCTTTCACTTTGTCTTCACTGCGTGAACATACAGCCTTTAGGACAGGTGTATATTCCAGATCAGGAAAGAAATTAGGTACGCGTTTATATCCATTAGAATGGGTTCTTCCCATGAATCCACATCCTATTAATCCAATTCTTAATTCTTTTTTGCTCATGATTTTTTCTTTTGAAGATTACTCCGACCATCCATTTACCTCGCGAACCTCGATCAAGGTTTTCAAGATCGAATCCCAGGTTTCTTGTTTGTGCATGACCTCATTTGGGAACATACATCCATCCCAACAGATATGGTTGAAGGCTTTGGTCGGATTGCCATTTTCATCCTTCATCCAGAAGCCAGCATCCTTAGCGATATCCAAACGACCGTTAGGGTCTGTCGGTAAACAGTGTCTTCCGGTTTTATCGTGTGATCCTGATCCAAATACGGTTCCATCATTTTGGGCAACGTGGAAGTCTATGGTCCAAGGGCGTAGTTTAGAAGTCAGGAACTTAAGTCCTCGTTCCAATTCTTCACGGTCATCCCATTGGAAATCAGGTTTTAAGATGCGGTCTTCAGGTGCGTTATAGCCCAATAGATAAAGGAAAGTATGGGACATATCTGCCTGGAAGCCCATATTATCACGATCTACCATCTCTAGGGTTTCCAGCATGGTTTTCCAACTTTGCATACCACCCCAACAGATTTCACCTTCAGCCGCTAAACGCTCGCCATATTCTGCCGCAGCATCGCAAGCCCTACGGAAAGTGTCTGCAATTAATTTGGTGTTTTCCGTTGGGTTCTTCGCCCATTCCTCTACACTGCTCGCTGAGTCCACACGGATTACATTATTGGTTCGGATTCCTTCTTTTCTTAGTTTATATCCAAACTCAGCAGCTTTTCTTACCACTTCTACAAAGCGGTCTCTGTCTGCTTGAGAGCCCATTGCTGAACCACCATCGGGAGGCCAGATAGGGGCAACTAGCGTACCTATAGCTAGACCATAGGTTCCTCCAATCTTGTCTACCACTGATTTTATATGGTCGTCCGAAGTGTCCAACTTAACATGTGGGTCAAATAATCCTAAGTCAATACCATCGAATTTTACGCCGTTTACTTCTGCTTTTGCTGTTTTTTCCAATAACTCATCCAAAGAAATGATGGGTTCATGGTCTCCTTTTCCAACAATGCCTGGCCATGTAGCATTGTGTAATTTTGGGAAATTGTTCTTGCTCATAACTACGTTTATTTATTCATTAATTAACCTTTTACTACCAAATCCGGATTGTCTGGACCGAAATGCTTTAACATCACGATCGGATCTGTAGTAGAATGGTTCTGAATGGTTACTCCTCTTTTTGCCGCTTCTTCAGATACAAAGTATTCATCAAAAGTCAGTTGTCCATAACGGATCAAGGCTGGTGTTTCGATGGTCCAATCATTCATCTTGCCATATCCCTGCATCATGATCAATCCATAGGCTGCTCCATCTGTAATGGTTACGGTTTGTCCAGGGAATACCGTTAATTCTTTGGCACTGAAAGCGGTTGATTTATAGCATACCCATTTCTCTGAATAGCCTAGGCTTTCCATTTCTTTTTCATCCTTCACTGGAAGTGGAGCCATAAATCTATTTTTCATCATATCCGGGTCAACGTTCAGATCCCAGTCAATGATATCCATCAAGGCGTCATAATCGCCTTTCATGTTTTCAGGTACACCTTTCCATAATAACTCTTCAGGGATGATCGCTTCATTCACCAAGGATTGGTACATCGCAAAAACATCTGAAGCCTTTTGCGGTTCATAGGTACATAAGCTACCTGGAGCATGCAATAAGCCGGGAGGAACATCCCATCCGGTACCCGGTTCCAAGCGGTATGCTTGAGAGTAATTGGTGATCTTATTGTCACCTTTGGCAAAGTTCTCCAGACATTCTTTGATAGTCTCTTTCGGAGTTCCAGGAGCAATTCCCATAAAGGTATATGGGAAATCACCGCCATGGTTGTTCAACTGTGGTGGGAAATAATACGCCTCTGGTTTTCCTTGTTGTTCGATCAGCGCCGCTTTTTCATCATTGTGGTGGATGTGGTGGGGTAGTGGTCCCATGTTGTCAAAGAACTTGGAATACATAGGCCAGCTTTGATATTCATCCCAAAGACGGTCACCAATTAATTTTCCTTTTAAATGGTCAACGCAGTCAGCTAATAATACCTGTTCTGTTTTACCATTTTCTTCATATACTACAAAACTCAATCCTTCAAATTCACCCGTCAAAGGACCATTCTTAGCAGGAGTAGTCGATGAAAACCAACGTTCATCAATACCACCACGTTCACCGCCTAATACATAATAGTCATCGGGGTGAAGTTTTATCCTTCTGCCTGGTACACAAAAAGATCTTGGCACCCAGTTAGGTGCTAATCTCAATATTCCTTTGCCTTGTTCGAATGCCTTTTCAATGATTTCCATTCTAATTATTTTTATAGGTTTATATACTTGTTTACAAATTCCGTAATGGAGTCGGGGTTATTCAATATACTGATTTCTAAGTTATATTTCCGCTTTTCTCCAGGTTTCAATTGGATTAATTCCCCTCGTTCGCGCATCAGTTTCTGTCCGAGTGGAGGGTTGGTGCCAGGTTCCAGACCTGTTACATATTCACCTCTGCCCCAATGTTGCCAATTGGTCAACCAAGGCAGCTGCTTCTTATTGAAGCTTAATTTTAAGGCAAAGCCTAATTTTTCATTGAAGATTCCACAGTCTACTTGGCCTTGCTCATTACTATCCACATCTATCAATGCTGCTTCTTCCCCTGAACCACTGTGGTCCTCCCTTGGTTCTTGACAGGTTCGGAAGTCTTGTCCTTCTTTAAAAATCTTGTTGTCTGCGCCGGTTTCGCGAGATTGCCAAGCTCCTTTCCAGAGCAGTTTGGTTCCCGCATCAATGAAAGGCCACCCAAAGTTGAAATGGTATAAAATCATATGGGAAGAATAGATATTACCGATATTCTGGATCTCATCATCCAAATAAATGGTTGGATGACCTAGAATGCATCGTATTGTGCGCGTAATCTCGATGTTATCTCCTAGGGGATGGCCTTGAAATATTTTTCCAGTAATGGACATTTCGTAATCGCCGTTGGCTAGATCGGGCTGCTTGATGGATATGAGTTCTGCAGGGCTGTTGCTGAATTGATCATGCAAGCCGCGTTGTCCATGTTCATCTTGTTCCGGTCCTCCAACATGGGTGACCCCACAGGTCGTCAGTAATCCACCTCCAAAGGTTCTTAACCAATCGATTCCCTGGTCTGAGAAGGGTTGCGGAGCAGTGACCCCCAAGCGACTTAGCCAACTCAAGTTAAACTGATTGAACGAAGCGTCCGCTATGTCCATACCGCGGTCGATGACTACCTTGAATCGTAGTCCTGCCCCGGTATTGATCCAAGCTATACGTGTTCCTTTCCCCCTTCCATTATCCAAAATGGAAGTTTCTATGCCTCCAACTTGGGCCACATGGGAGACTTTGTTCAACCAGTCTTGCTTTGAGTTTTCCAATGCCTTACTTATTTTTTGTTATAAACTTCACTTTTTTCATTACCACCGGACATCAGGTAGGCCATGATATCTTTAACTTCATCAGGACTCATTACATTCAATGTTCCTGGAGGCATGATGGATACCTCGGAACGGTTCATGGATTTAACTGTGTTTTTCGCAATGGTCTTGGTCACTTGAGGAGCGTATGGATTCTGTGAAATCACATAATTGTGTTCATCCTCACTCATCAAACGGCCTAATACATTCGTTCCATCTTTCAGATTGAATACTTTGGATTCATACTGATCAGAAATCACCTTACTAGGTTCGATGATCGCCTCTAACATATCGCGTTTAGAAAAACGGGTGCCTAATTGGGTTAAATCAGGACCTACGGAACCCCCTTCACCTTTGATGGTATGGCAGGAACCACACTTAACAGCAAGGAACAGTTCTCTTCCGCGGTTGAAATTGCGAACACCGGTGTTTTCATCCACAACTTTCAGTGCCGAATCAATTTCCCATGCTCTACCTGGACCCTTCGGACCCTCTACTTTCTCAGCCAATCTATTTCCTTGAGCATTGATCAAAGAGTCTCCTGACATCTTACCGTACATGGCAAGTTGGTCTTGCGGTACGTTTTTCAATGCCATTTTACGTGCATTGTCAATAAAACCGATGTAACTGTTACCGCCTTTATAGCCGAATGCTTTGTAGAACCAATTGAAATATTGCTCACGTAGCTCCGGGGTCCAACCCACACTGGTATTGCTCAATGCAGTAGCCATGAAGATCTGTTGAGCAGGTGGAATATTGGCCAACATATCAGCAATGTCCAATCCATACTGTGGATTTCTCAGGATTAAATCCGAAGAGTTCATAAAGCTGGTTTGGGTGGTGTCATCTTTTGCATTGGCTAGAATGTCAAGTGTCTTCTTAACTGCCGGTTCACTGTTTAGGGCAAGTAAGATTTTGGACAGTTCCCTATTGGTATAGTTGGATTTGGCAGGGTAGAAAGGTTCTAACCTTTGGGCCAAAGCAGCTGCATCAGCATCATTGACCTTACCCATGCGGGCAATGACAATTTCGTAAACCCTTAGCAGGTTTTCCAACATCTTAGGTGTAATCTTTTCTACTGGAATAGTAGCCAGTTTTTTCATGATCTGAGGCTGAAGGGAAGGATCAGCAACATGTGCCATCGCTACCATCGCTTCAGTCAATCGAACCACGTTGCGTTCTGCAAAAACTTTGTCTTTCCAGGTCTCAAACGGTTGGTGTTCTACTGCTAAACGTGCAGCATAACGGATGAATCTATCCTCATGACCTAAATATTCCCAAACTTTATCAACAGTTCCTGCCGCAGATGGTCTGTGGTATTGCTCAATCTCTCTACGCAATTTCACCAATTCATTAGGCTCAGCTTTTTTGACCTCATTATTGATCTTATCACGATCTTTATGGTATACACGGTATAAGTCAGATTCCAAACGTCTACCACCCGTAAGGAAGTAAAGACTTCCATCTGGACCAATGGTTCCATCGGTCAAAGGTAGTGGAGATCCTGAGATAAATTCTTCCGCTTTCGCTGTATAGCTAGCTCCATTTGGTTGTAATTGGATGGCATAGATGATACCGAAACTCCAATCAAATGCGAACAGGCTGTTTCTATATTTATCAGGAAACTTAGCTTGGCTAGGGTTGATGAAGTTAGTAGGAGAACCTTGACCGATATTTAACGTCGCAGGTAGATTGTCCAAGAATCTTTCGTCCCATTTTGCATCTCCCTTTCTCCAGCCGTATTCACCACCACTAGGAACATGTAAAATCCTGGTCGGACGGTACCAAGGCATTCCGAAATCCCATTCCATATCCGAGTCGTAGGTAAATAATTCGCCTTCATTATTGAAGGCTAAGTCAAAACCATTACGCATACCCGATGCAATAAGATCCCAGGATTTTCCTTCTGAATCCGTCTTTGCAATCCATCCACCGTTCAAGTGTGAATCCGCATCGTGTCCATGGGTATCAAGGATATAAGGAATCAGATTGTCCACCTTATCGTTAGGTAATGAACGGTAATTGTCCATTTTTGGGATCTTAGTAAAGTTACCGGCAATTACATAGATCATAGAATCTGGCCCTAGCACAATGCTGTGCGGTCCATGTTCCCCTTCGCCTTCCAATTCCATCAATTGCGTGATTTTATCTAATTTATCATCGTTGTTGGTGTCTTGAAGTCTATATAGGCCAGAGCCTTTTGAAAGGTTCTCATTAGGACGGTGGTTGATCATCACATATAAGCTGTTATATGCCCATAGCAAACCTTGCGCAAAGCCCATCCCAACCTTATTGCTGGTCGTATCATTAGGGTCACGGCCTTCAATAGGGAAGTCTAATGCTTCAATTTTCGGCTTAACAGTTGAATCTGAACCAAGAGGAGGCAATTCAACGCGGAATAGACCACCAAATTGATCCGATGTTATCATACGACCTTTGTCATCAAAAGTCATGGAAACCCAAGATCCTTTTTTGTCATCAGAAGGGCTGTAGATATGCTCGATTTCAAAGCCATCGGGCAATGTTATTTTATCCGTTTTTGGATTGGGTTCTTTTACCTCCTCCTTTTCCTTCTCTTGCTTACATGCTCCTGCGAATATAAACAGGAACAAGGCAAACAAATACAATTGTGCTCTTTTCGTTTTTATCATTTGGTTTTTATGTTGATATAGTTTATAACAGCTTAAAAATGCCTACCAACCCTCATTCTGTTTGATTCCATTGATCTGAACCTCACGCTGAGGGATCGGATAAAGGAGTTTGAACGGTTGGATATTATATGAAGCACTGCTCAGTCGAGTCAATCTTTTCTTTTCCTCGGCACCATGAGCAGTCATCACTTCAATGGCTTTTCCAGTTCTCAGAAGTTGATACCACCTATGGTTTTCAAAGGCAACTTCAACTCTTATTTCATTTGCAATGGCCGTTCTCAAAGCATCTTTGGTCAGTCCTGACAAAGGTTTCAATCCGGCTCTTTTTCTCACGATATTCAGGTTTGCCGTTGGATCTCCTGATCCAACCTCGTTCTGCGCCTCTGCTAACATCAAAAGGACGTGTGCATAGCGATAGATTGGCCAGTTTTCATTCGATCTTCCATCCTCGATATAAGGCGCATGATAGTACTTCTTGATAAATGGCATACTACCTCCAAAAGCTTTTGACTCTTGAAATGCTGCATTTGAAGGGTCGTTGAACATTTGAATAGACTTATCTCTACGCACATCTCCCTGTTCATAGGCGTTATATATGCTCGGTGTAGGAATGTTGCTTCCGCCTAAGTTTCCGGAGAAACCGACCAATTGCATCTTGGCATTCCTAGGGCCGAACATGAATATGAAGTTGCTGTTTTCACCTTCTACTGATTGGTCAAACTGTACTTCAAAAACTGACTCTGCATTATTCTTTGAATTAGGACTAAAACAGGATGCATAATCTGGCATCAATGAATAGCCTAATTTGGTTACTTCTTGAAAATTGGTTACTGCCTCAGCATATTGCTTTCTCGTTAGGTAGACTTCGCCTAATAAGGTATAAGCTGCGCCTTTGGTCGCCCTTCCAACGCTACCCTTATCATAACTTGGAAGTAAGTTTGCGATGGCATCTTTAGCATCTTGGATAATGACTGCATAAATTTCGTCAACTGTCCCTTTCTTGCCATCCGAGAATGCATCCGAAGGATTGGCAACCTCTTTTGTCAGCAATGGAACTTCTCCAAAAAGTCTTACTAAATGAAAGTACGAAAATGCTCTCAAAAACTTCGCCTCTCCTAGGTATTGTAACTTTAATTTTTCATCCGAGAACTGTACTTGGTCAATTCTGCTGATGATGGCGTTGGATTGTTGGATCGCAACGTAAAGGTTTACCCAAGTGGTATTCACGTAGTTATTGGAAGAGGTGATCAAGAATTCATCAATTTCTTCCCGCTGCTGCACGCCACGGTCCGTTTCATCATATTGATAATTGGTATTGTCCGATCTCATCTCTGTCATTGCATTGAAATCACTCGTATAGAGTACCTGCAATCTGCTGTATGCACCATTTACTGCCCGAAGGATTTGTCCTTCGTTTTCATAATAGTTCTCTCCACTGGAAAAGGTATAGGGTTTTACATCCAATAATTTATTGCAGGAGCTCATGCTCAATAACCCTAGACCTAATAGAATATATCTTAGTTTCATAATCCTTGTCTTAAAAATTGAAATTCAACCCTAATGTGTAAATCTTTGGAACAGGGTAAGCCGAATAGTCGATCCCTGGTACCAATGGACTTATATCCCCTCTGTTTATGTTAGTTCCTTCTGGGTTTCCATCATAATTGGTAAATAAGAATGGATTCTGAAGGTTAGCATAAATCCTAAGGTTGTTTAACACTCCACCAATGCTCTTAGGGAGGGAGTAGCCTATTGTAATGTTCTTGATCCATAGGTAATCTGTCTTTTGGACAAATAGGGAATGGGTATCACGATACATTACACGGCCTCTACCAGTACCATTGGTTGTTGGTACCAAACCACTACCTGGATTAGATTCTGATCTCCAACGATCAGCAACCTCCTTACGCACATTGAATACCCCGTCGATGTTGTCTGTATAGAACCTGGTCGCATGCAACATTTCCTGTCCCATGGAACCGACCATCATCACTCGGAAATCGAATGCTTTATAAGTCAAGGTATTGGTCATACCAAAGTTGAAGTCAGGATAAGGATTACCGATTACCGCAAAGTCATCATTTGGTGTAATCTGGCCATCTCCGTTCACATCCTTCATTTTTAAGTTCCCTGGGATTGCTCCTGGGAATGCTGGATTATTGTCTACATCTGCTTGATTTTGATAAATTCCTTCTACCACATAGCCAATGATCATACCTACCGGTTGACCAATCTCGGTGATATTGGTAAAGTTTCCTTCCGAACTCTGTCCTGAGAAGATAGGGTCTGTACTACGGCCGAGGGCAATGACTTTGTTGCGGTTGAATGAAATATTGAAGTCGGTATTCCAGGTAAAGTTTTCACGGGCAATATTTGCTGAACTGATTGAGAACTCGAAACCTTTATTTTCGACATCACCACGATTTTCTACTACGGAGCCGAATCCTGATGAGTTAGGAATTGGGGTATTCAATAATAGATCTAAGGTGTTACGTTTATAATAGTTGGCGGTTAAAGTCAACCGGTTATTCCATGTAGTGAAATCCAAACCAATGTTCAACTCCTTCATCCTTTCCCAACCTAGGAAGCTGTTTCCAAGACTGTTCATCACACGACCTGGTGCCAATCCGCCTCCAAAAATATAGTTGGAAGCACCGATGCTGCTTAATGAAGCATAATTGGCAATATTGAAGTTACCTGAACGTCCATAAGAAGCCCTTAGTTTTAACTCATCGATCCATTCTTTATCTTTCAGGAAAGCTTCTTCGGATAATCGCCAACCGACTGCAACCGATGGGAAAGAACCCCAGCGATTGTCCTTACCAAATCTTGAGGAGCCATCCGCACGGAAAGACCCTGTCAAGATATATCGATCTAGGTAGGAGTAGTTAACCCTAGCTAAATAGGATATCAATCCCCAGTCTTCAATTCCTGTGCCTCCGGTTATTCTTGCTGCAGCATTCAAGGTCTGAATGTCGTCATCTGGGAATTGGGCACCGTTGAAGTTGGCATTCTTGTTCTTTTGCATTTGGATGGAATAACCTGCCAATGCAGAAATCGAATGTCCGTTATCTGAAGAGTAATCGTAGTTTAAGGTGTTTTCATTTGCCCAGTTGATGTATTGGCCTCTTCCATAACTTCCGCTAGGAATAGATGCACCAGGGGCATTTTGATTAGGTAGAGTGGAAGGTCTAAAGGTCTCGCCACTTTCATCTTGATAGTCTACGTTGAAGGTAGTCTTGAACTTTAGGTTGTCCAAAAAGCTATATTCTGCATAGGTACTCATCAATAGCTTTAACTTGGAGCTCTTGTTGGTCCGCTCATTTAAGAACATCACAGGATTTGGGTTCCCAAAAGTTCCAGCAGATTGAATATACGGAACATAGGAGCCATCATCGTTATATATTTTGGCGACAGGAGTCGTGATCTCAAAGAATTCATCCCGTCCTTGTCCATTGATTCCACCTTCAATGTAGGATAGGGTAGGGTTGATGTTCATCCCTAATTTTAATTTCTTTGCAAAATTCCCTTCCACATTCGCACGGATGGAGAAACGGTCAAAGCCCGAGTTCAACATCACGCCCTTCTGGTTCAAATATCCTGCAGACACAAAAGAACGAATGCTTTCATTACCACCAGAGAAATTCACGTTGATATCCGACATCGGAGCGATTCGGGTAACTGCATCATACCAATCCACACCTTCACCCAATGCAGCAGGGTTTCTATATTCTTCAGGGATATCATTTATTGTGGGTTCCCTTCCTTCTTCAAACCTGATTTTATCTTCGATGGCCTCTTTCCTGAATTGTGCAAATTCTTCAGCATTCATCAGGTTAGGTCTACCTTTCTGAGGGACTTGTTGTAAGCCGGAACTTGCCGCTACATCGATTCTCATCTTACCATCCGTACCACGTTTGGTATTGATCAAGATTACCCCATTAGAGCCTCTAGAACCATAAATTGCCGTGGCAGAAGCATCCTTCAATACGGTCATCGACTCAATATCGTTGGGGTTGATGGTTGCCAAAGGATTTCCCCTTTCACTGGATGATCCAGGAACTGGAAATCCATCAATAACATAGAGTGGCTGGCTACCAGCACCAATTGCCCCAATTCCCCTGATCTGAATCCTTGGTCCACCACCTGGAGTACCATTGGAATTACTGACCTGTACTCCCGAAAGTTGTCCGGTTAATGCTTGGTCAGGACTAGCGATAGCCTGTCCTTTTACATTTTTCATGGACACAGCGGCAATCGATCCAGTAACGTCTTTTTTCTGCTGACTACCATAACCAACGACTACCACTTCGGTAATGTCCTCACTGCTACTGTCCAATGCAATGTTTTGTGTACCAGCAGCATTGACAACGATTTCCTTCGAAGTGAAACCAATATTGTCAAAGGTCAGGGTTTGGCCTTTGTTCAATTCGATTTCATAATTTCCGTTTTCATCGGTTGCAGTCGCCGAGTTTGTGCCTTTTACGCGAACAGAAACACCAGCAATAGGAACCCCATTGGCATCACTAACCGTTCCTGTGACCTTGATTTTCTCTTGACCAAACAAGTTTAAGTTGCTGATGCCCGTGTTATGTTCCACGGAGATGTTGTGTGTTTCTTTATTCATAGTAGAATAATTGTTGACCTCGGAATAGCCGGCCTGCGATAGAATCAAAGCAGGAAAGATCAACGATAATTGCAGGAATCTTTTCTTGGGTTCATTTCCGAATGTGAACCCTAAAACCCTCCTAAATGTTACGATAGGCGCAATTGATCGATGGTTTTTAGTTTTGTTTAATTGGTCATATTGCATACCTTTGCAAAGTTAAATGGTTAAACAATAAAGAGTTTCGACCCTCTTGGTTAGTTTAAAAAGACCATTGATATTGAACCGATAGTGCGGGAACACTGTCGGTTTTTTTATTGGTCTTTTTCAATGTTATTGTTCAATAACAGATCATCCTTTTTCTAAGTAATACATGTTTTCGTTTTTCATTTGGTTTATTGGCAGTCTAGGTTGAAGAGCTACCGGAATTAGTTATTAGTTATAGGTTGCCAATACTTTGGCTGTAATCCAAATATAGCTATCCACTTTAGGTTGAGCATCCTGCACCGTCCTGTAGAATGGTTTTGAATGAGGATTGGAGGGGAGAAAAGGAGGGGAGATTTGAGAGGTGTTTTAGTCGTGTCACCCTGATGCAAGAAGGGTCTCGGAGTACGATTTTGACTTGAGTTCCATAAAGTTCCGAGATGTTTCGTGCCTCAACATGACAAAATAAAAGAAACTCACAAAAACACTTTTTCACTCACTAATCAGGAATTGGTTTAGGATCTAGTGTAATTCTTCTGCTTCATCGTTAAGAAACTTCCATTCTGGATTAAAATCATTTATTAATGCTTCCTTTTTCGCTCTGGTCCATCCCTTAATTTCTTTTTCTTTATTAATAGCCGCACGTATATTCTCGAAAATCTCATAAAACAAGAGGTATTTTATCTTATATTTTTTTGTAAAACTATTCATTCCATAATTTTGAAACTCATGTTGATATAATCGATATCTCAAATTATTGGTAACTCCAGTGTAAAGGACAGTCCTTGATAGATTTGGAATTATATAGACAAAATATAATTTTTTGATTGGCTTCATGTCAATAAGGTAGGGGTTCTGTATTACTTAGAACTTTACTTTTTATTAATTAATCCCCCCACCTGATAGGACAGGATAGTCTTACCCTTACCCATTCCTATCTTTAATCAATCCCGCTTTTCTTCCAAAACTTATCCACTTAATAAAACTATTGCATAAAAAGGATGAAAATGGAAAGGTAATTTCCGAAATTGAAGTACCTAAAATATTATACCTGATTAAATCATAACGAATGGGGACCCTAAGGATAGTATGCTGTATTTGTCTAGGCTTGTTGTTAAACCTTGCAGCTTCGTATGCTAGCATACAGCCTAAATATCTGCGTACAGAATATAAGATCAATCCCTATGTAGAAGAAAGTAAACCGCGATTGAGTTGGGAGCTTGAAGGCAAGGGATTCAACCAATCTCAATTAGCTTATCAGGTTATGGTAGCCAGTTCGGAACCCTTGCTTAGAAAGAACCAAGCAGACCTTTGGGACAGCAAAAAGGTAAATGGCAACCAAACCAATCAGATTGAATATGCTGGAAAGTTACTTCAGTCGGGACAACGGGTTTATTGGAAGGTCCGCTCCTGGGATGAAAAGGATAGAGTTGGCAAATGGTCGGAAATCCAATATTGGGAATTGGCGAAACCTAACCCACAGGATTGGAAAGCAAAGTGGATCGGGGTTGATTTAAACCACTTAGCTCCTAAAGGAGAATATCATTTACCACCTTCGCCATATTTACGAAAAGAGGTCTCTCTAAAGAAGAAGATTAAATCCGCGCGATTATACATTAGCTCCCTTGGACTCCATAATTTTTATGTCAATGGAGAAAAGATAGGGCGCGATTATTTTGCATCAGGTTGGACTGACTATAATAAGCGTGTATATTACAATGTATATGATGTCACAGACCAATTGAGCGATGGAAACAATGTGTTTGGCGCCATATTATCCAGTGGCTGGTATGCCGGTTATTTAGGCTATGCCTTGTTGGTCGGTTCCCCGCAGGTAAACCAGTTCTATGGAAAATTCCCTCTTTTGAAGGCACAGATCGATGTAACCTACGAGGATGGGAGCAAAGAGCATATTGCCTCCGATTCAAGTTGGAAATACAGTACTGGTGCCATACTGGAATCAGATTTCTTGGAAGGTGAAAAGCATGATGCCAGAAAGGAACCACAGGGATGGAATAGGGTTGGTTTCGATGCAAGTGCGTGGACCGATATCCAAGAGTTTCCAGACCAAGAAGGGCAGGAACTTGAAATCTATCCAAGTAATCCAGTTCGGGTATTGCAGGAGTTATCCGCCAAGTCCATTAAGAAAATTGCTGATGGTCAATATATCGTGGATTTTGGCCAAAACTTCGCTGGTAATATCCGGTTAAAGATCAATGGCAGCAAAGGAGATTCCCTGGTCTTTCGATATGGAGAAATGCTGTTTCCTGATGGTAAGCTGATGACGGATAACCTGCGAAAAGCAAGAGCTACGGATACATACATCCTAAACGGGTCAAAGAATGAGGAGTGGAGTCCTAGCTTCACCTTTCATGGGTTCCAGTTCGTGGAAGTTACCGGATTAAAAGTGGAACCTAGCCTTGATTTCTTGACAGGCTTGGTGATGAGTTCGGATCTCGACCAGGTAGGAAGTTTTGAATCCGACAATCCCATGCTAAATCAGCTGTACAGTAATATCCTTTGGACCCAGAAAGCTAATTATCTAGATATACCGACCGACTGTCCGCAAAGGGATGAAAGGTTGGGCTGGACGGGCGATGCCCAAGTATATATGCGTTCGGCGATCTTCAATGCCGATGTTGCGCCATTCCACAAGAAATGGATCAAAGACCTGAATGATTCCCAATGGCCGAATGGTGCCTATCCCATCTATGCCCCTATGCCAGTTAATGCAGAAGGGGTAGCTGCAATCAGAGCATCCGATTCTTTCTCACCGGGCTGGTCTGAGGCGGGGATTATCTGCACTTATGAATATTTTAAAGCCTATAATGACCTTTGCATTGTTCGGGAGTCACTTCCATTTATGAGGAAATTTATGGCTTTCCTAAAGTCCAGGACGAAAGGCCATGTGTTGCAGGAAGGAGCTTTTGAAGATGTAAACCCAAAAGGTGGATTTGGAGATTGGTTGTCGGTAGGAGAAAAGACAAGTCCTGATCTATTGGCCACAACCTACTATTTCTACTGCAATAAATTGATGGCTGAGATGTGTCGTGCAATTGGAGATATGCAACTAGCTACGGATTATGAAAAGGAGTCCTTTGCCGTTAAGATGGGGTTCAAACAACATTATATGGACGAACATGGAAAACTGAAAACCAATGCCGCGTTCTATGGAAAGGGTGAAGGCTATGTGGAAGGTCAAAACGGCTTTTCTGGCCATACCCAAACCGCCTATGCCAATGCATTGTATTCAGGAATATTGGATGAGCAGGATGAAGCTTTGGCAGGTAAATATCTCCGAGAGCTTTTGGAAGCCAATGGCAATAAGTTGAGTACCGGTTTCTTGGGTTTCAAGCCGCTTTTGCCAGCATTGACTGCTTCTGGTTCAACTGATAAGGCTTACATGCTCTTACAAAGTACTGAATACCCATCCTTAGGCTACGAGGTGGTAAATGGAGCGACTTCCATTTGGGAACGTTGGGATAGCTATAGCAAGGAAAAGGGATTTGTCCATAATGCAGCCATGAATTCTTTCTCACACTATGCTTTCGGTTCGGTAAACGAATGGATGTTTGAGCATTTGCTCGGCATAAAGTTGAAAGAAAATGGTTTCCAGGAGGTCTATATACAGCCTGAAATTGGTCATTTTGGAATCAATGAGGTAGCGGGATCCTTTCATTCCATAGCTGGCAACATCAAAAGTGCATGGAGCAGGTCGGAAAAGGAAGTCATACAGGAAATCCAGATTCCAGTCAATGTGGTCGCTTATTGCAGTATAAATACGGAGGATCTAAAGGATGTAAAAATAAATGGAGAACCCATTGATCGAAACAACCTCGTACGTTCCTTAAAGAAACTAGATGGGAAAATCTTGGTCGAACTTGGCTCGGGTAAGTATACAATCAGAACAGCTCTTTAATCAAAATATATTTATGAAACAGGTAGCTTTTAAAATGAAACTTCTGCCGGGCAATGAAGCGGAATATCTTCGTCGGCATCAGGAGATATGGCCGAAATTGGCAAAACTCTTAAAAGAGAATGGAATCTCTGATTATTCCATTTTTTTAGATCCGGAGACCTTGGATCTCTTTGCGGTGCAGACCTTGGCTGAGGGATTTGTAGAACAAAAATTAAAGGCAGATCCTATTATGAAGGAATGGTGGGCCTATATGAAGGATCTGATGGAAACCAATGCAGATTATTCACCAAAAACTTTTCCCTTAAAACAAGTATTTTACTTACCTTAGGATGTATACAAAGTAAACCTATATTGTAATACATATCTTATGACTTCCAAGGTAACTGATTTCTTAAAGACCATCCAGATTAGTGACTTTTCTGCTACCCCAAAATACAAGCAGCTAGCCAGTGCTATTATCGATGCGGTCAAGAACGGTGCATTGGAAAAAGAGGATATGCTACCCTCCATCAATGAACTTTCGGTGTATGTGGATATTTCTCGGGATACCGTGGAAAAAGCATATAAGTTCCTTAAAAATGCGGAAGTCATCGCCTCCATTCCGGGTAAAGGATATTACATTGCGACCACAGATGTCAAACAGAGACAGAAGATCGCGATCCTCCTTAATAAGCTCAGTGCCCATAAAAAGTTGGTTTATGATTCCTTTGCAAGAGAATTGGAAGATGATGCCGCCCTCGATCTTTTTGTATATAACTCAGATATCACCTATCTGCGGACCCTTTTAGGTGGATTGACGAAGACCTATGATTATTATGTGCTCTTCCCTCACTTTAAGGAAGGAAGGGATCAAGCTCCTGATATTATCAATAAATTGATTCCACCTGAAAAGTTGATCCTATTGGGTAAGTATATAGATGATATACAAGGGGATTTTGCAGCGGTATATGAGAATTATGAGAAGGATATCTATGGGGCATTGGAAGAGGCCCTTCCTTCCCTGAGTAAGTACCATACCCTGAACCTGATCTTTCCGGACAATAGTGACTATCCCAAAGCGATTATCAAGGGATTCTATAAATTTGCCCAGCAATATGCGTTCAACCATTCTCTAGTCAGTGAATTGGAGAAGGAAAAAATAGAATTGGGTAGCTGTTATATCAATATCGCAGAAGATGACCTGGTTAAGCTATTGGACAAGATCATTAAAAAGAACCTCAAGATAGGGCAGGATGTAGGCGTAATCTCCTACAATGAAACCCCTTTAAAGAAATTTATCCTCAATGGGATCACCACGATTTCCACTGATTTTGAAATGATGGGTAAGATGGCGGCAGAGCTTATCAAGAACAAATCGAAAGATCATGTAGAAGTTCCTTTTTACCTGAAGCAAAGGTCATCAATTTAATGAGTTAGTAAATTTAGTAAGTAAGGATCATCAAAAATCGTTTCCGTTCATAAACAATTTGTTCTGTAATCTGTTCAATATCAGGTTACAAAAGCAATAACCTTATGAAAATCGTAAAGACTGTTATTTTTACCCTATTCGGCTTGGCCTTTATATTCTTCGGAACAGCCAAGTTCATCAATATCATTCCGACACCTGAATTGACTGAGGAACAATTATCCATTACAGCAGCATTAGTGAAATTGAAATGGCTTATCCCCTTGGTCGGTACGATGGAGATTATCGGAGGTCTTTTGGTCGCTATCCCCAAAACTCGGGCATTAGGGGCTATAATCCTGTTGCCTATATTGATAGGAGTATTCCTTCATCATGCTACCTTAGATCCTTCAGGAGCGCCGATGGCTGCCGTATTGGGATTGATTGATATTTGGATCATAGTCGACAACTGGAAGAGATACCTGCCTATGATAAAATAGCACCTTCCGGATCCCTTTTCCATTCAATCGTTTGAACCAGGATTAAATGGATGGGAGGATGGACCAAGATCATGGTATAACCGTGGCATTCTAACTATTTTTGGACGTGCTACTGTAGTGGCGTATTGCAAACGACCGCCCCATACAAACCTAAAATAATATCATCCCTTTGGCTGACCCTTTTCCATTCCTTCGTTTGAACCAGGATTAAAGGGATGGGAGGATAGACCAAGATTTAAACTGCATCAAACAAATAATTGACCGATGGTTCTTTAGCACATTTCCAATTCTGAACGAGGAGTGAAGAATCTGTACGGTTCTTATAAAAATGGCCTGTCATCTTCAATCGAAGATTGAAGAACTGTACACCAATGCTATCATTTTTGATTATCAGTATTTATAGTTCCGAGATGTTTCGTTCCTCAACATGACAGGCAGAGGGAATTAAAGGGTATAGCTCTGAGATGTTTCGTTCGTCAACATGACAAAAAAAGCTAAAAAGATAGCCGCTTTCCACTCTCTCACATCTCATATCTCACATCTCAAATCCAAAAACAAAAAAAGCGAGCATCGCTCGCTTTTTTTGTTTTTCCTATTTCACTGGATATTCCTTAAAAATTCCTTCTACCACTTTCGGTAAATTGTTGATTGATTTTTCAGGGGTTTGAATTTCACCTGATCCTCTCGCTTGCCATACCACCGAATTTGATTTTCGGTCCAAGGCTTCGATGATCAAGTGGGAGTAGCGGACTTTTTCTTTTCCTACCGGATAAGATCTTCCGCCCCAGCCGTAACCCCACCAAGGACTGAAGCCCCAAGGACCACCCCAGCCCCAGCCTGTATTCCCGTACACCATTCTGCTTTTGTTGTTCACTATCGTGATATAACGGAACAGGATGTCTGGATTTTCTTTGCTGTAGCGCATTCCTCTAGCCTCTAATTCACGGTTTGCAGTCGACAGAATATTATTTCTGGCGATATCGTTCGTAAAGTAGTTCTTGGAAAGTGAATCTACAGGAGGTAACCAACCATATGTTTTATATTGTGCGAAGTCCAAAGTCTGGACCCTCGTGGTATTATATTTATAGGAGCTACAGGAGCCTAAAATGAAGACTACCCCAAGTAGCATGATTGACCAAAACTTTTTCATAAATCTCAATTTATTTATTAGACGTATTTTACCTTAAAAAGTTTAACCGCTAAACGAATATTTTGCAACCAATGGCATGGACCTGCCTGGGCCAAATGCTTTAGGGCTAACGCGCAGAATAGGAGGGGCTTGGAATCTTTTGAATTCTGCATTGCAAAGCAGTTTATAGATCCTGTTTACCAAGCTTTCCTCGAAGCCTAAATTGATCACATCCTCCTTGGATTTTTCCATTTCAATCAATTGGAAAAGGACAGCATCCAAAAGATCATAATCAGGTAGGGAATCCGAATCCTTTTGATCAGGTCTTAACTCTGCCGATGGCGGTTTAACGATTGTATTGATAGGGATAATTTCCCGTTCACGGTTTATGTATTTTGCCAGCTCGTATGCCTGTGTTTTATAAACATCGCCAATGACACTGATTGAACCAGCCATGTCGCCATATAGGGTGCCATAGCCAACTGCAGCTTCACTTTTGTTGGAGGTGTTCAAAAGGATGTTTCCAAATTTATTGGAAATCGCCATCAGCAAGGTGCCACGGGTTCTCGCCTGAATGTTTTCTTCGGTGGTGTCTTTCTCACGGCCAGCAAAGGTTTCTTCAAGAGTAGACTCAAAGGCAGCTGCAATATCTTTAATCGGAATAATCTGATGTTGGCATCCGGTATTCTCCACCAGGTCCAAGGCATCTTTCAGCGAGTGGTCCGTAGAATAAACCGAAGGCATCAGGATCGAAAGAACATTTTCAGGACCTAAGGCTTCGCAGGCTAATGCAGCAACCAATGCTGAATCTAGACCTCCTGAAAGCCCAAGTATCGCAGACTTAAACCCTGATTTTTGAAAATAATCTTTTAGTCCCAAGATCAAGGCATCATGGATCAAAGATATTTCCGAGGTTTTGCGTGGATTATACTCCACAGTCGATTTCAGTTCATTGTTGATCAATTCCACAAACTGTAGGTCTTCCTCAAAAGCCTTTAATTCCAAAATTACCTCAGCTTTTTTGTTCAATGCCAAGGAACGACCATCAAAAATGATATCCGTCTGGGCACCGATTTGATTGACATAGATTAAAGGAGCGTTTGCTTTGATCACATTGCGTTTCAGTACATTTTTTCGGCTTTCAAAATGGGTGTATGAAAACGGTGATGCAGCAATATTAATGATCAGGTCGGGGTTCTCTTTGGCCAACTCCAACATGATGTCGCCAACATAAGAATTTGGTCCATCATCATCCCATAGATCTTCACAGATGGTCAACGCAATGGTTTTCTCTTTGAATTTTATGCAGCTTACCTGCGCATTAGGTTCAAAATAGCGGTACTCATCAAAAACATCGTAATCTGGGAGCAAGCTCTTTTTGGTAATTTGCTTAACTTGTCCTTGTTCGATCAAAACAGCGGCATTGTAAAGGGATTTTCCTTCTCCGTCTTGATTCGGAACTGGAGCGCCAATGATACAGGCGATGTCCTGACAGTGTTCAGCAATGTTCTCTATGCTATGATAGCATTGCTGTAAAAAGGCAGTGTTTCGCAAAAGATCCTTAGCAGGATAGCCTCCAATAGCCAATTCTGCAAATACGATCAGTTCAGCGCCTTCATTCTTTGCTTTCAGGATGCTGTCGATAATTTTTTGATTGTTCTTTTCGAAATTTCCTATATGGTAGTTGAGCTGTGATAAAGCAATCTTCATGTGTTGACTTTTATTGTAAAAATAGTAATTTAATTTAGTTATTGCCTAAGGCCTTTATGCCATAAAGTAACAAATACAGGAAAATTTCAGGCCGAATTTAGAAGTCACTCTTTTGTTTTGACCTTATTCGAGACACATTCGGAATTTTCGCAAAATGAATTGAATACTTTGAAAGGATTTCCCGAATGTGTCTCGAATGAGTCTCGAATGAAACCCAAATTTCTATCTAGGTTTTTAGGTTGAGATCCAACAGAAAAAGGCAACCTTTCGATTGCCTTTTTGTAAATATTATTTGATTTTTTGCGCTTAGTTTGCGTTTCTGATATCTGTTACTTCAATAGTAAAGATCAGCGGTGAATCCGCAGGGATATTTTCTTGTGCTTGGTTATCATAACACAAAGGAGAAGGAGCGATAAATCTCACTTTATTTCCTTTTAATAATCCATGAGGTAAAACACCAGAATAACCTGATGAAGCTTTAGGGTAGAACATCACCATCCAAGAAGTGATTAATCTGTTGATGGTCATTTGAGTAGCGGTTGTTTTTTCTTCAAAAACTTTTCCATCCATTAATTCACCTTTATATTTTACGTTTGCAATTACTGGTACCCAACCATTACCTGCAGAAACATATTCGAATGCAGCACTATCAACTGTTGTAGGCAATACTTCGTACCAAATACCGTAAGCTGAATCTATGTTATCACCGAAATGCTCTCTTGCATAAGCTTCAATAAGTGGAGCCTGTTTTTTCAAAGTTGAATCGATTCTTCTTTGATTTGCTTCATAATCAAAATCATTAGTTTCCGTCTTCATACAAGAAGAAACACTTACCACAGCCAAAAGAGCAACTAAGAATAATTTTAAGTTTTTCATATTTGTTTTTAGTATCATTAATAATGCTTCTGATAACGCATGAATTTTTTAATACGCTACAGTTGCGGGTATAAATTTATAAAATATTTAATAGTTGCTTAATACTTAAGTAATTAAATTTTTTGAATTTCATGGAAAAATCGGTGTCTAAGATAATGGTAGTAGGGAAAACAGCCCTGTTTTTGCTGCCCATTAAAATACTTGCCAAGGGGTGATGTTTTCCAGTCCTTTTGGATTTTAATTCGCTCGCGTAGACCTCTCCGTCGAATCTCACGGTATCTACGGATTCTGCGTCAAACTCTACGGCATAATATCCTGAATTGAGCTTTTCGATCACTTGTGGGTCTTTAAAGGTCTCTCCTAGCATCTTTTTGCAATAGGAACACCAATCAGTATGAAAGAAAATCAATACGGGTTTGGGCCTAACCGTCAAAGAATCACTCAATTGCTCAAAGGAAAGCCAGTTGACGGCAGGTTCGTTCCGCTCTTGAGCTTGGAGCGAACCTGCCGTCAATAGGATGGCTATGGATATGAATTGTAACAACTTCATTAGTGAAAATGTCCTACCTTGATACCGAAGGTTATTGTCCTTGGTCTTGATGGTCCATAGATATAATTGGAGTCACGCAATGCGCCTTTGTCAAAATCTTTTTGGAAAGCATTGAAGACGTTTTGCATTCCACCGAACACTTCAATGCTGAAGTCTTTCTTCAGGGAGAAAGTGTAACCTAAACGGAAGTTTGCTTCCACAAAATTTGGAGAGTTTTTCAAGATCATCTCTTCGCCTTCCAAGACATGCGGCACGATCATACTACCGGTGTAAACACCAGTAATGTCAACGTTAAATGGTTCCAATGGTTTCCAGTTGGCATTAAAGTAACCGTAAACGTTTGGTGTACGAACAAACTTTTTGCTGCTTATATTCTCTGCAGGAGTTTTACCTTCATACAATAGCTGCTCATCGGTATATTCAGAGCGTTGAACCGTTCCGCCCATCTGGAAACTATATTTTGAAGATGGAGCAATATTCAATTCCACGTTGGAACCATATACCTTTGCTCCAGATCCATTGCGCATTTCCTGGATGATCAAGTTTTCATCTTGGGAGGTCATGATATTGGTGAATGGATTTTGGAGATCGGTATAGAAACCTTCCAATAGTAAACTGGTCTGTACAGAACCAAAGTTTTTGGTAATGTTAAATGAACCTGTATAGGCATTGGAATATTCGGTCTTTAGGTTTTCGCCGATCAATACGAACACTTGTTGCCCTCCGATGGAAGTGACGTGCATATCCTCGTTGAAAGCTTGTGGAGCACGGAATCCTCGGGCATATCCACCCCTGAATTGCAGGTAATCTGTAATGTCATATAGTAAGGTAAACCTAGGGCTGAATGTACCAAAGTTTTGGGCAGAATTTCTATTGTATCCGGCCAATTTATAGTTTCCATCCACATAAGTGTAATCATAACGGGCACCAATCAAGGTTTTAAGGTTTTCGAGGATATTCCACTCGTACTGCGCATAAGAACCCACTCCATGGGTCTTTTGATCGATCAGTCGATCGTATCCTGGGATATTGTCCTTAGTTCTATTGTTGTTGTATTCCACCCCAGCTGTTATGACATCGCGTTCGAAGGTATAGGTATATTGCGCTCCTACAACCATGGCAAAATCATCGGTGTCACCGTATGCATTGGAAGCCAATACGCTGTCTTGAGCAGTTCTGCCACCTCCTAGACCACCATAGAAGCTTTCTCTATCGGTGATCTGGCCGGAGCCATAGATGGACAGTTTATGTTTGTAATCTTTAGAATACTGATCATAGGTCAAACCTCCGATGAAGGTGTTTGTCCTTAACTGTTCCGTTACATCGGTAAAGTGTGGAGCTTTGTCCAGATTGTCACCACCTCTTCGGAATTCATTCAAGGCACTTAAGTCTAAAGTAATCTTATTGAATTCAGAAGGCTTATAGAAGGCTTTGGTACCAAAAGTGATGTTCTTCAATTTGGTCATTTCCGAAAAACCGTCGCCATTTGCGTCATAGGCTTGACGGTTACGGTGCATTCCGTAGAAAGTAGCACCTGCTTTAAGATCATTGTCTACATAGGAGGTGTTGAAATCAATGGTGTTGTCCCAAGCTTGTCCATCGATGATGGAGTTGGTCGATTTAATCTGCCAATCGTTTTCAACAGGGTCTTTGGTAATGATATTGATCGTTCCGGCAATGGCATTTGCACCAAATAGGGCAGAACCACCTGAACGTACCACCTCGATGCGGTCTATCATGGATGTTGGAATCTGGTCCAAACCATACACACTGTTTAAGGCTGAGAAAACAGAGCGCGAGTTGATCAAGATCTGTGAATATGCCCCTTCCATTCCATTTAATCGCACTTGGGTAAAGCCACAGTTTTGGCAATTGTTTTCCACCCGAACCCCAGGTTGGTAGTTCAAGGTTTCAGACATGGCCACAGACTGTGTTGCGGTAAATAGTTTAGGACTCAATACATTCACGATTACCGGCGCCTTTTTTCTTTCCATACCGTAACGGGAAGCACTGACCACCACTTCGTTCAAGTTTAAGTTGTCTTCATGCAGGACGATGTTCAATCCTGATTCGTTTGCACTGAACTGTTTTTTAGCATTTTGGTAGCCTACAGCCCTTACGGAAAGGCTTTTGCTGTTTTGGCCTTTGGTATCCAGTTCGAAATATCCTAGGCTATCGGTTGAAGTTCCCACTTTGGTGCCATCCAATAGAATGGTTGCATTTGGGACAGCTTGTTGTTTGTCATTGATTACGCGACCTGAAATTTGGGCATAGACTGCCTGATTGCCTAGGCCAAGGCATATAATGATCAGGAAATTCCTGAGTAGAAATAATTTCATATATAATTTTAACTGTTCAATTACATTTGAATCCCTGAAAGAACAGGTATCCAAATAGGGTAGGGCATCATTCGCGCCACTACGTAAATTAATGAATTGCGAACCTGATTGAGCAGTATAATCCCATAGCATATAGGATTGGAGCCAATAGGTTCAAAAAGAAAAATATTGATTAAGCTAAAATTGAAGGGGGGCCACGTCCAGCACGGATATCGTGGATTTGGAAAACAATATTAAAGGTCTTGAATCCGAATTTATAGACATTGAATTCAGGTAAGATCGGTGCTTCAAATACAAATGGGGACCAATGTAAGTAAGAACCTTGGTAGACAATATCCAAGAATCGGATTTCAGCATCGGAATGGTGATGGTGGTGATTCTTTTCGCCAAGGTTATAGGGGTGGATGTGCGTGACGATCTCCCCGGTTGAGGTGACCTCTTTGTGCATGAAGACCACGCCAGAGACGATGATGCCACACATCCATACAAGAAGGAAATGGGCAACGAATTGGCGGTATGAGGTTAGTCTATGCATGCACTGGTCAAATATCTGCTAAAATTAGCAATTAAATTGCTAAGATCAGTGTTTAAACGATTTTATTGTGTTCATCTGGGAACACAAGCAATGGTTTGTGGTTTCTTGCTTCCTCACGTTCCATTAAGGCGTAAGAAATAATGATTACGATATCGCCAACCTGTACCAGGCGGGCAGCAGCACCGTTCAAGCAGATTGTTCCAGTACCGCGTTCACCTGGAATGACGTAGGTTTCAAGCCTTGCGCCATTATTATTGTTGACAATCTGTACTTTTTCATTGGCAATAATATCCGCAGCATCCATTAGGTCTTGATCAATGGTTATGCTTCCCACATAATTCAATTCAGCTTGCGTAACGCGAGCTCTATGAATTTTTGATTTCATTACTTCTATCATCATGATGCAAAGTTACTCTTTTAATATAAAACAGCTTAAAAATTATTCTAACGGGAAAGTAATATGTTGTCGATCAAACGTACCTTTTCTACCCATGCAGCGATCAGTGCAACGTAGTCTTTGCCTGATTCGATATTGTCGACAGGGGCCAAGGTGCTGGTTTCACATATACTTAGGTATTCCAATTCCACAGCAGGGTTGGAGGCAATAATTGTTTTTGCTCCATCCAATAGTTCAGCAACGGACTTCTGCTCCAGGTTGTCCTGGATAAAGCGAAGGGCAGTAATTATAGTTAGGGCATTTTCTTTACCTTCTTCAGAAAGGCGTGCATTTCTAGAACTCAATGCCAAACCTGCCTCACTTCTGATAATAGGGCAGATCAGGAGTTTGATGTCCAGGTTTTTGATGTCAATCATGCGTTGGATGACCATGACCTGTTGGAAGTCTTTTTGGCCGAAGCAAGCTTGGTTCGGTTTTACCAGATCAAATAGCTTAAAAACGATCTGTGTAACACCTTGGAAGTGCCCAGGGCGGTGTTCACCTTCCCAGATTTGATCTAGGTTTCCTAGGTCGATATGCCATTCTGGGTCGTTTTCAGGGTACATCTCCTCAACGGTCGGCATAAAGAGGATATCACAGCCTACGGACTCCAATAGGGCGATATCATTTTCAATAGGGCGTGGGTATTTCTCCAGGTCCTTAGGGTCATTAAATTGAGTTGGATTAACAAAAATGCTACATACCGTGATGTCGGTAAGGGGTTTGGCATAGTTGATCAAGGAGAGGTGACCTTCATGCAGCGCGCCCATGGTTGGTACCAGGGTGATGACTTGATTTTGTTGGCGGATTCCAGCAAGTTCATGTTGGAGTTCCTTTTTAGTGCGAAAAATTTTCACGGTCAAAAATTAGAAATAAGGTGCAAAAATGGGGAATAAAGTTTAAATTATAAAATGATGATTTTTAATCAATTGTAAAATTGATAAATTAATTGTATCTTTGTAGACCGATTTTACTATTCAATAATATAAAAAACAGTTGGAGATGGCAAAAACGAAAATCTTGTTTATAACCCATGAAATGTCGCCTTTCCTTGAACTAAGTAAAATTTCTGAAATAACACGCCAGTTACCACATGCTATGCAAGAAAAAGGGTTCGAAATCCGAATTCTGATGCCGCGTTTTGGTAATATTAATGAGCGCAGAAATCGTCTTCATGAAGTGATAAGGTTGTCGGGAATGAACATAGTGGTGGACAATAATGATAATCCGCTAATTATTAAGGTAGCATCATTGCCAGCGGCAAGGATGCAGGTGTACTTCTTGGACAATGAAGAGTACTTTCAGCGGAAAAAAGTTTTTCGTGATGAGCATGGTAAGGGCTTTGCAGACAATAATGAGCGTTCATTATTCTTCTGTAAAGGCGCTTTGGAAACCGTTAAGAAACTAGGATGGTCGCCAGATGTGGTTCACTGTCATGGATGGTTTACCGCGATGGTACCTGCTTACTTGAAAACAGTTTATCAGGATGATCCTACATTCAAAGATTCCAAAGTGTTCTTCTCCTTGTACAATGAAGAATTCGGAAACGATTCTTTAGGAAGCAAGTATGCTGAGATGGCTGCGCAGTCAGACATTGATGCGAGCAAATTGAAGGATTATGGGTCTGGCAGTTATGTTGATATCTATAAAGGTGCTCTATCCTTTACAGACGTTGTCGTGAAAGCCGACGCAGACATCAATCCGGAAATTCTTTCTTACATCCAAGAAAATAACATCCGTACCTTCGAACCTTCGTCAGATGAGGACTATGAAGCCTTTTCTGAACTATATGATGAGTTCGTAAACGAAGAAGTTTCAGCCTAAGCTGAGGATAAAAAGAGACCAAAAAAGGGCAGAGATCAATTCTCTGCCCTTTTTTGGTTTTTGATTTTGAACCAGGGTATGGCAAGCGAAGCCGAGCCATATTATGGTTCAATAATATTCCTTATCTTCGTTACATGAAAATTAAAGTAGGATTTGGCTTTGATGTCCATCAGATGAAGGCGGGACATCCATTTGTTGTTGGCGGTGTTACCTTAGATCATCATGCGGGGGCTTTTGGGCATTCGGATGCGGATGTTTTGGCGCATGCGATCTGCGATGCGATTTTGGGTGCTGCAAATCTGGAAGATATTGGATACCATTTTCCGAATACGGATGATCGCTGGAAGGGAGCCAATAGTTTGGACCTGTTGAGACATTGTATCAAGTTGATCAAGGATAAGGGCTTTGAGTTGGGAAATATTGATGGGATGCTTTGTTTAGAGGCACCAAAGATCAAACCTTATATTTCGCAGATGAAAGCGAATATTGCGGAGGCTGCCGGAATTTCTGTTGAAGATGTTTCCATTAAAGCGACGACAAATGAGCAGATGGGCTTTATAGGTAGGGAAGAAGGTGTGGTTGCCTATGCAGTCTGTTTGTTGGAGAAAACAAATTATTGATTAAATCGTCTAAAGTAATTGATGGCAATAACAGTTGCCGTCAAAGCTAAAAGACTTCCAAGATAAAATGGTGCGCTCGGTAGATATATCGGGCCATTTTTTTTGGTGAAATAGGAGAATAAGGTTGTCATGAGTAAAGGTCCGATGATGGCCGTCAGACTGATAATACTGGCCAAACCGCCTTGAATCTGTCCTTGTTCGTTGGCTGGGGTATTATTGGAGATGGAACTCTGCATGGCAGGTCCAGCGATTCCGGCAAATACATAAAAAATACTGGAGACAAATAGGGCTAAGGTTCCTCCCGCCAATCCAAAACCAAGTAAGGAAATACAATTCAGCAATAGCCCAAAAATTATACTCTTTGGTATGCCAATCTTAGGGATGATGACTCGGATCAGTCCAGCTTGCACAATGGTAAGTAGGACGCCAATGATCCCTAAGGAATAGCCCACCATCCGTTCATCCCAGTGGAACTTTTCCATGGTAAAGTAGGACCATGTACTCTGCACGGCATGTGCGGCAATATTGATCAAGAAAATACAGATGACCAAGGGCATGATCACGGGGTATTTTCTGATATGTCGGAAGCTTCCTACCGGATTAGCATTGATCCAGCGGAAATTCCTGCGGTGTTCTTTAGGCAATGATTCGGGAACCACAAAATAACCATATAGGAAATTGAGAAAGGTAAGCCCTGCAGCGGCAAAGAATGGGTATCGAGGGCCATAATGCCCTAAAACTCCACCGATTACTGGTCCGATAATAAATCCAAGACCAAAGGCGGCACCGAGCAGGCCAAAATTCTGAGCTTTATTTTCCTTGGTTGAGACATCGGCAATATAGGCTGCTGCCACGGTATGGCTTGCTCCGGTGATTCCAGCGACCAATCTTCCGACGAAGAGCCAGAAAATACTGGGTGCAAAGCCTATCAGGAGGTAGTTGATGGTAAATCCAAAAAGGGAGCAGAGCAGCACAGGTCTTCGCCCATAATGGTCACTTAAATTCCCAAGGATGGCTGCGAAGAAGAACTGGGTAAAAGCATAGCAGAAAGTCAACCAGCCCCCATAAGCAGAAGCTTGGCTGAGGTTGCCGTGGATCAGTTCCTTGATCAGGGCAGGCATTACAGGGATAATAATTCCTAAACCAATGGAGTCTAAAACTACAGTAATAAATATAAAAAGTAACCCGGCTTGAGATTTTATTTTCGGCATATGCTACTCTAAATATACTGTTTTTTTTGCCCCTGAAAACGGAATCAGGAAAGAAATTTGGAGCTTAGACCACATTTTTTGGAACTATAAGGGTCAAGATTTATTTACATCGGGAAAAATATGGTATTTTTGTTGTTGCCAAATGAGATTTGGCACACTTACTGTTTATAGGGAAATGGACTTAAAGTAGTAAGGATAAGTTCGTTGTTTCATTAATTTATCAAATGAAGAGAGAATCAAAAAGTAGTAAACTTACAGAAGAGGATGTAAAACGATATACAGGGGTCTTTTGGAAGGTATTGTTGGGTTTGGTGGCTTTTGCGTGTTTATTCCTCCTGAGTGTTAGAATTGGTATTTTTGGTAAGTTGCCTACCTTCAAGGATCTTGAAAATCCAAAAAGTAATTTAGCTTCAGAAATTTTGACCGATGACAATAGGGTCTTAGGAACCTATTTCGTTCACAACCGTTCAAACGTAAAATATACCGAATTGGCTCCATCCTTGGTTCAAGCCTTGATCTCAACAGAGGACAAGCGTTTTTATGAACACTCTGGAATCGACTATTCACGTACCATGTCAACTGTACTGTTGACCTTGGCTGGGAACAAGCAAGGTGGTAGTACCATTACACAGCAGTTGGCCCTGAATCTTTTCGCTGAGAAAAGGGAAAAGAACTCCTTAAAACGGATCATGCAGAAATTCCAGGAATGGATTACCTCCGTTCGTTTGGAAAGAAACTATACCAAGGAAGAGATTGTGATGATGTATTTCAACACGGTTGATTTCGGAGCGTACAATACTTTTGGGATAAAATCAGCAGCAAGGACTTTCTTTAATTCCACCCCGGACAAATTAACACCGGATCAATCAGCGCTATTGGTCGGAATGTTGAAGGGACCTGGTTATTATTCTCCGGTTCGTTACCCAGAAAGAGCGATTGCGAGAAGAAATTTGGTGCTTCAGAACATGAGGGACCAGAACTATATCACCAATGAAGAATTCGATAAGTATAAAGCGCAGCCTTTGGGCTTGAAATTGACGATATCGAATTATGGTGAAGGATTGGCGCCTTATTTCCGTGCGGTATTAAAAGAAGAGATCAAGAAAGAATTCCAGCGTTTGGCGATTACCAAACCTGATGGAACCCCATACGACCTAGATCGTGATGGATTAAAAGTATATACGCCAATCAACTACAAGATGCAACAATATGCAGAAGAAGCTCAAAAAGAGTGGATGCGTCGTTTGCAGAATGAATTTGACAAGCAATGGAGAAGAAGGAATGCCTTTACTGGAAAGAATGCCAATCTATTGGTAACGGGAATGAAACGTTCAGACCGTTATAGAGTCTTGAAAGCGGAGGGTCTATCGGAGGATCAGATCAAGAAAGATTTTGAGAAGAAAGTTCCGATGAACCTGTTTACCTGGAAGGGTGCTGTGGATACGGTAATGTCTCCGATGGACTCCATCAAGTACACCAAGTTGTTCTTGCGTAATGCGATGATATCCATGGAACCTCAAACGGGATATATCCGTGCATGGGTTGGTGGTGTTGATTTTGAGCATTTCAAATATGACCAAGTAAAATTAGGTACCCGTCAGGTAGGTTCGACTGCGAAACCATTTGTCTATGCATACGCCATCGATAATGGATATGGACCATGTGTTTCGGTTCCGAACCATATGCGTACCTATGGCGATTGGACACCAAGAGGAACAACCCAGGGTGGTGATCCTATTACCTTGAAAAATGCGATCAAATATTCCCAAAACTTTGCATCAGCTTATCTGATCAGTGAAGTTGGGGCAGCCAATGTTGCAGACCTGACCAAACGTATGGGTGTGAACTCGAATATTCCGAGCAACCTATCCATCGCATTGGGATCCTATGATGCATCATTATTTGATATGGTTGGAGCGTATTCTGCATTTGTAAACCAAGGAACTTGGGTAGAGCCGACGATGATCTTGAGAATTGAAGATAAAAACGGTTCTCCGATCTATGAAAAGGCACCTAAAGTATTGAAAGCCTTGAACAGTGAGACAGCTTATGCGATGGTAGATATGCTGAAAGGTGTTGTGGACGGGGGTACTGGTTCCCGATTGAGATGGGACCCTAACTTTGGTGGATTGAAAAATCCAATTGGAGGAAAAACAGGTACAACCAACGATAACTCTGATGCCTGGTTTATCGGTATTACACCGGAACTGGTTACTGGGGTTTGGACGGGTGCGGAGGATCGCGGAATCAGCTTTAGTAGTATGCAATATGGACAAGGTGCCGCTGCAGCGATGCCAGTGTTTGGTCTGTATATGAATAAGGTGTACAAGGATAAGGACCTGAATTATACGCAGGAGGATTTTCCTCAGCCGCCTGGAGGAATCACGAGGTTCGAGATGAACTGTTCCAACTTCTCGCAATTCTATGGAAATGATCCTTCGAAGAGCGATTCACAAATATTGGAAGACGATAGGTTAGGATTTTAACCGTTTCTTTAATAAATTAGACCAGACCTTTATTCTTCAGAAATAAAGGTCTGTTTTTTTTGCTACGATGGAATTTGACTATAAGAAAGAATTGACCAAGATTCCCCATAAACCTGGGGTTTATCAGTATTTTGATAAGGATGATACGCTGATCTATGTAGGGAAGGCGAAGAACCTGCGGAATAGGGTTGGCTCTTATTTTGTCAACGAAAACCAACTCAACAGCAAAACTAGGGTATTGGTCCGGAAGATCAGACGGATTGCCTTTACCATTGTCGATACCGAAATTGATGCCTGGTTATTGGAAAATAACCTGATCAAAAAGCATCAGCCTCGATATAACGTCATGCTCAAGGATGACAAGACCTATCCTTGGATCGTCATCAAGAACGAACCCTTTCCGAGAATATTCTGGACCCGTAAGTACATCAAGGACGGTTCCAAATATTACGGCCCCTATGCTTCTGTAGGGATGATGCATATCATCCTGGACATGATCAGGGAGTTATTCCCATTGCGAACCTGTAACCTGAGCCTGACCCAGGAGAATATTTCGAAAGGGAAGTTTAAGGTCTGTTTGGAATATCAGTTAGGCAACTGTTTAGGTCCTTGTGAAGGGTATCAATCGGAGGCTAGCTATGATGAGAACCTTTCTGACATCAAGGATATCCTGAATGGTAAGATCGCGGTAGTGACCAATCGGATCAAGGAACAGATGAATGAAGCCGTTCGGCAAATGGATTTTGAGGGGGCGCATAAACTGAAGGTCAAGTTGGATAAGCTATCCAACTATCAAAGCAAGTCCACCGTAGTTAGTTCTTCCATTACGAATGTTGACGTATTCAGTATAGCATCTGAAGATAATTATGCCTTTGTAAACTTCTTGAAGGTAGTAAACGGCGTCGTGATCCAGACCCAGACCGTCGAATTGAAAAAACGGTTGGATGAAACCAATGAGGAATTACTGGCCATTGCCATTCCGCAGTTGAGATCGCGATTCAGAAGCCATTCCAGGGAGATCATCGTTCCTTTTGAATTGGATATTGAAGGCAATGAGGATATCAAGTTCCATGTGCCTAAGCTAGGTGATAAAAAGAAATTATTGGAGCTTTCGCAAAAGAACGTGGCCTACTTTAAGAAGGAGCGCCTATTGCAATATGAGAAGCTCAACCCCGAGGTGAAGACGGACAGGATCTTGAAGCAAATGCAAAAGGACCTTCGCTTGCCGCAATTGCCAAAACATATAGAATGTTTTGATAACTCGAATATACAGGGTAACTATCCTGTTTCAGCGGTAGTAGTTTTTAAGGATTCCAAACCTTCGAAAAAAGACTATAGGCATTTCAATGTAAAGACAGTTGAAGGACCAAATGATTTTGCGACGATGGAGGAGGCTGTTTTTAGGCGGTATAGAAGACTTTTGGATGAGGACCAGACGTTGCCACAACTGATCATCATTGATGGTGGTAAAGGGCAATTAGGGGCTGCTTTGAAGAGTTTGAAGTTGTTGGGGATAGAAAAGCAGGTCACTGTAATCGGTATTGCCAAACGATTGGAAGAACTCTATTATCCGGGAGATCAGTATCCATTATATCTAGATAAAAAATCGGAAACCTTAAAGATCATTCAGCACCTGCGGGATGAAGCGCATCGATTCGGTATCACCTTCCACCGAAACCAGCGGAGTCGGAAAACCTTTGTTTCGGAGCTGGACAATATTCCAGGTATTGGTAAGGTTACGGTCGAGAAGCTATTGAAGACTTTTAAATCGGTGAAGAAGGTTCGGGAAGCTTCAGAAGAAGAATTAAAAAAAGTGCTTAATCTAAAACAGATGCAAGCACTTAAAACGTATTTTGCTGAAAAGAGCTAGATTTTTACATAAATCCTAATTCCAGTTTAGCTTCTTCAGACATCATGTCTTTCGTCCAAGGCGGATCGAAGGTAAGTTCAACGACAGCCTCTTCGATACCCTCGATTGCAGCAACTTTTTGTTGCACCTCATCCATGATCTGTCCGGCCACAGGACATGCAGGAGCAGTCAATGTCATGACGATTTTCGCTTTTTTATTTTCCTTGGTAATGATTTCATAGATCAATCCTAGGTCCAATATGTTAGCGGGTTTTAATTCGGGGTCGTAAATTGTAGCAAGGGCTTCTTGAATTTGAGGAGCAAGGCCCAACCTATCCATGATGATTATATTCATATCTTAATTTTTTGAATCAGCCAGAACCTCTGCATAGATTCTTTCAAGTTCATCCATTACAATGGGTTGGCTGTATTTATCTAAATATTCTTTTTGGCAGTTTGCTTTGATTTCCAGGATCTTCTCTTTGGGGAGTGCTATCCATTCTGCCAATGTCTGAACCATATTGATATGGTTGTGGGGGTCAAACAATAACCCGGTATACAAAGGTACAACCATTTCATTTAAAATGCCAATACTACTGGCAATGACTGGGGTACCGAGCGCATAAGCTTCCAGAACGGCTAAGGGCATGGATTCGTAGCATACCGATGGTACGATGACAGCGGAGGCAGATGCGATTTGATTGCTCAAGGTCTGTTTGTCCTGGAAACCCATGTACTGCATGTTTGGGCTATGGCTACAGATCAATTCCACCTCTTTCTGTAAAGGCCCAGTTCCATAGATCTTAATCTGATGATCGGTTGCTTTCCAAGCGTGTAATAAAGGAATTATGCCCTTTTCTTCCGATAATCGACCAACATAGATAAAATAATCAGATGGGTACTCCTTGTTCACGTTTGCCACTTTTACGAAGTTTGGTCTGACGGTGAATTTATCCATTGGAACATTGAACTTGGACTTTGCAAAGATGGATTTGGAAAATTCAGAGAGTACGATGTAGCGGTCTATTGCCTTGAAGGTGCCTCTTTTTCTATGGATCCAATAGGTGAAAGCTGTCCAGAAGGTTTTGATAAGGGAGTTTTCCAATACTTTCTTCTTAACGGCATCCCATGGGAAGTCTGCATTGATGGACTTTAAGTAAATGTTTCCATCATAAAACAAGGTTGCCGAAGGGCAGATCAACCTGAAATTATGCAGGGTCATGACCATCGGAATTTTCATTTTTTTGATATGAAGGATAAACAGTGGACCTAAAGCATAATGCATATTGTGGATATGAACAATATCCGGTTTGAAGGTTTCGATGCGTTCCTTGATTTTTTTTACCTCGGGCCAATTTATGGGGTAAAGCAGGTATTGTAGGTATCCTTTTGCCCCTTTGACATTGCGTACGGTATAAAGATCTACTTCATGGTTCTTTCTTAAAGCTTCCATTTCTTGACCCATGACAAAATCCTCGCCGCCTATATGTTGGTATTGATTGTGAATGATGAGTATGCGCATGAGTAGATCCTTAAAAGTTCCCTGCAATTTACATGTTAAAAGGCTAAAATCAAATCCTAAGGCTTCAGCTATTCCGTCTCAAATTGTTATCTTCGTCCTAATTTTACAAGATTATGTTCGAACAGCATCCCTATGGCAAGTTGATTGCTGGATATATTCAAAATGCTGAGTTTCCAAAACAACCTGCCGACTTATATGATCCAATAGCTTATATCCTTTCCTTGGCTGGCAAGCGCATCCGACCGATGTTGGTCCTGATGGGAGCAAAGTTGTTTGGTAAGGAAAATTTGGAGGAGGTCCTTCCTGCAAGTATAGCCATTGAATATTTCCATAATTTCTCGTTGATACATGATGATATTATGGATCGGGCACCTTTGAGAAGGGGCAAGGAGACGGTTCATCAGAAATGGAACGATAATGTTGCGATCCTATCAGGAGATGCCTTATTGGTGAAAGCCTACCAAGAATTGGGAAAAAGTCCTGCTGACCGTATCCCAAGCTTATTGCATGTGTTCAGTAAGATTGCTTTGGAAGTATGCGAAGGGCAGCAGTTGGATATGGATTTCGAGAAAATGGCAGATGTTTCCGAGGATGATTATCTGAATATGATCCGTTTGAAAACATCGGTTTTACTTGGTGGAGCACTGCAAATGGGAGCGATATTGGCGCATGCTGATAAGCAACAGCAACAATTGATCTATGATTTTGGAGTGAACCTAGGGATAGCCTTTCAGCTTCAAGATGATTACCTAGATGTTTACGGAGATCCAAAGACTTTTGGAAAGCAGGTAGGCGGTGATATCCTATGCAACAAGAAGACGTATTTACGGATAAAGACAGAGCATTTGATTGATGATTCCGCTAGGGCTGAGTTTGTGGAACTGATCAATTCGGAGGATATAAAAGATACAGAGAAAGTAAGCCGAATGAAAAATCTATATGCGAGATTTAATATCGACAGGCATGCTGAAGAAATTAAGTTGCGATTTATGGATCTGGCTTACAATAAATTGGAAGAAATTGCCGTTCCTGAATCGCAGAAGGTGGAATTGAAGAATTTAGCAGATACTTTGATGCACCGTACACGCTAATTATGAAAATTGCCAAGATTTTTATAATTTGGTGAAAACAGAAAACGAATTAATAGAGCTAAGGACATTAATGGAGCCACTAAAAATCACCATATTTCAAGCATACCTTTTTTGGGAGAATGTAGATAAGAACCTTCAGAATTTAGGATTAAGGTTGTCTTCATTGCGTGAGAAAACGGATCTGATTATTTTGCCAGAGATGTTCAATACAGGCTTTACCACGAATGTGGAAAAATGTGCAGAGACCATGAATGGCAAGACCATGCATTGGTTGTATGAGACAGCGAAGAAGTTTGAATGTGTAGTTGCAGGTACCTTAATCATTGAGGAAGACAGTAAGTATTTCAATCGATTTGTGTGGATGTCGCCAGATGGCAGCTTTGTACATTATGATAAGAGGCATTTATTTTCAATGGCAGGCGAGGATAAAGTCTTCACTGCGGGACAATCGCGTATTATCTTCCAGTTGAAAGGTTGGAGGATCTGTCCGATGATCTGTTATGACCTTCGGTTTCCGACTTGGTCGAGGAATCAGAATGGGGCATATGATCTGATGGTCTATACGGCGAGTTGGCCAGACAAGCGATCATCGCATTGGCGAGCCTTGATACCGGCACGTGCAATTGAAAATCAGGCATTTGTAATCGGTGTGAACCGAGTAGGCCATGATGGGAAAGAAGTATATTATTCAGGTGGATCGATGTGTATCTCGCCGAATGGGGATGTAGTTTACTATAAGCCAGAGGATGAAGACCTGTATACCTTTACCCTGAACCCTAAAGATCTGGAAGAAAGTAGAGAGCAATTTCCTTTCCTGAAGGACCAAGACCAATTTAAATTCTTATAGTTCTTAGGAACGGATAAGAGTTAGGCCAATTTGAAATTCAATTTATTTCTGATTCAGTGGATCAAGAGGGTTTATCAATCCTTATACGGTCTTTCTAAGACTGCTTGTTGGATGATGGCTTGACGTAGGTTAAAGTGCTGAGGCTCTAAGTCTATGACTTCCATTGGTTTTCTTTCGGATTTCAATTTCTCTTCTTTGAGTCTTTTTTCAGCAGCCAATCTTTTCTGTTCTATTTTTCTTTGCCTTGCTATTTCCACTTCATCGTAAGATGGAATCTCGCTATAGGTTTCTACCTGTTTGGGTTTTTGGAACACGACAGGTTTTGGGGCCGGTTTAGTGGTCTGTACGGGGGCAGGGGCTGGTTTAGTTTGTTGAAATGGATTTTGGTTTGGAAGCTTCTTTTTGAGCACTTCCAATCTTTTTTTAGCTTTTTCTTGCTCTTCTTGGTAGCCTTGGTAAATCTTGTAGATTACACTGCCGATAACGATAAGAATGATTAAAATAGGATTATCCATATCTATAAAAATAGCTAAATTTTTCATTGAAATTATTTAACATGGATAAATAATTTGCATTTACAGCAATTAATCATTTAATTGCATCAACAACTTTATTACCAAATTAACCTGATATGATCACAAATGAGACTTATTATGCCAATGAATTCTATTCATTCTTAACGGGGAGAGTTTCGACAGCAATCGGCAGACGGTTGCAAAGGAACTTTAAGGATAGTGGACTTCATATTACAGCGGAGCAATGGAGCGTCCTTTATTTCCTATGGGAATCGGAGGGATTGAGCCAACAGGAGATTGCCAAGCTGACCTTTCGCGACAAGCCCAGTGTATCGCGTTTGATTTCCAATCTAGAAAAACAGAAGCTATTGGTGCGGGTGAGCAGTTCTGGGGACAAACGGGCAAACCAGATCTATCTAACGGCACAGGGCCATAAAATCAAGGATAAGTGTATGCAACAAGCAGAAAAAACTATCTCTGAAGCTATGGCGGGTGTTGATAGAAACTCTATGAAACAGGCCCAACAGCTTTTAGAGATAGTTTTTAATAACTTGAAGTAAGCTTGGCTTAATCAAACACTTCCGGAGCGAAGTCGCTGCGGTTGTTTACCAATTTACCTGTATTCTTAAAGTATATATCTTGGAAGCTTAGGGTATTCTGACTATCGACCTTGCGGAAGAATTTGTCGGCATTGACCTCATCGAGGCTATTGAAACCACAGGCTTCCATGATTTCTACGGTAGCACGTAATGTGTTACGGTGGAACTGTGCTACACGCACATATTTATCTTCTACATCCAATCCTTTGTAAAGGTGTGGCTGTTGAGTTGCAACACCTACCGGACATACGTCTTCATTACATTTCAGGGCTTGGATACAGCCTAATGCGAACATCATTCCACGTGCGCTATAGCATGCATCTGCACCTAAAGCGATCACTTTCAGGATATCAAACCCCGTAACGATTCTACTTGAAACGATGATCTTGATATGTTTCTTTAATCCGAAGTTGATCAAGGTCGTAGTTACGAAAGCCAAGGCATCGTAAAGCGGCATACCCAAGTTGTCCGTGAATTCCAAAGGAGCAGCACCGGTACCACCTTCTGATCCATCGATAGAGATGAAGTCAGGCATGATCTGGGTTTCTTGCATCGCCTGGCAGATTTCGATGAACTCTTGTTTATCACCGATACAAAGTTTGAACCCTACAGGTTTGTAATCAGAAAGTTCACGCAGCTTTTGGACGAAGTTCATCATCTCTACTGGAGTTTTGAATGAACTGTGTGCCGGAGGAGACATAACATCGGTACCCGGAACAACGTGACGGATTGCGGCAACCTCAGGGGTGTTTTTTGCAGCCGGAAGGATACCTCCATGACCAGGCTTAGCACCTTGAGATAGTTTCAATTCGATCATTTTCACATAAGGGCGTGTCGATTTTTCACGGAACAGGTTTGGTTCAAAGTAACCATTTTCATCCCTACAGCCGAAGTAACCGGTACCCACTTGCCAAATCAGGTCACCACCATTGATATGGTATTGTGAAATACCACCTTCACCGGTATTGTGGGCAAAGTTTTGCAAAGCAGCACCTTTATTTAACGCAGTAATCGCAGTGCGGCTCAATGCACCGTAACTCATTGCGGAGATGTTGAACACACTTAAGCTATAAGGTTGCTTACAGGCAGCATTACCTACTGTAGTACGCAAATTATGATCCTCGATATGAACAGGGAAGATACTGTGGGCAGCCCATTCGTTTCCTACAGCCTGCGGGTCGCTTTGCATACCGAAGGCAACAGTTTCGCGTTGGTTTTTCGCACGTTGATAAACGATTGAACGCTGACGTCTGTTAAAAGGTCTACCATCTGTATCAGACTCCCAGAAGTACTGTCTTAATTCTGGGCGGATGGACTCCAAGAAATAACGGAAGTATCCAACCACGGGATAGTTTCTTAAGATCGCATGTTTCGTTTGGAAACTGTGATATAGGGCGATGATTAAGAGCGGGAATGGAATCAGTAACAACCAAAACCATTTTGGAGTAAAGATGACACCAAAAGAGATAATTATTAGGTTTACTAAAATAATGATCCCTAGGATGAGTTTTCTTACCTGCATGATGAAATTATTATGCTAAACTTATTATAATTTATTACCACAGTCTAGGTTCCGCCATAAATGTGCCATAAACGGAACGAGAACCCTATAACCGGTTATTTGCATGCAAAATTAGCAAGTTCAGAGGGTATTATGAAAAAATTAGTAAGAAGTTTAAAGATTTATTGAATTGTTAATTTTCTGAATTATTCTCTCTTGTTTTAATAATAAGGTCCGATATTTTTTGGTAAATAAGTTGCCAATCAGGATGGGGGCTAAGAAAGTTGAAATGCGTAACCATGGTTGTTTTGTCATTTCTTGTTGCAGGTCCTGTCTGAACCTGTCTAGGTTCGTGATTTTGCACTTTTTCTGCCGTTGCCTGGATGATCGGGCGGATGAGATCGAAGGGTAAATTATGCTCTTTGAGCAGATCAAAGGAAAGCTGGAAAAGAGCGTTGCTGAAGTTATTGGCAAAAACAGCGGAGACATGCAGGGTAAGTCTCTGTTGTGAATTGCAAGCGAATGTATTGTCTGAAATCTCTCTGGCTAGTTGCAAGAGTACTTGATCGGATTTTTCATTGTTTCCTTCAATGCCAAAGGGGGTCTGGTTCAGGTCTAATTCCTTGTGCTTAGAAAAACTTTGAACAGGGTAGATCACTCCGTGGTTTTTGAAGTCCTTGAGGACTTCAACATCAGTGGCACCAGAGCAATGGGCAATGGTGCCTTCCAGATCATTCGGAAGGTTTTGAGCAAGCTCAGCGATTGCTGAATCAGAAACGGCCAAAAGATAGAGGTCGGCCTTTGGGTCCAGTTGAGCTAAGTTATCGATGGCTTGAGCGGATAAAACATTAGCCAATGCATTGGCATTGGCTAATGTTCTAGAATATACTTGAGCAACATGATGTCCAGCATCAGTGAATGCTTTCCCTAGGTGGGTCGCAATATTTCCACTGCCGATGAGGACGATATTCATTATGCTGCTTGTTTAGCTTCTTTAATTTTATTGTCTTTTAACCTACGATAAATGGCCATTCCAAAACCAATGGTCATGACGATGGTACCACACCAGAAGAAGTTGATATAAGGGAATTTGATGGCTTTGAATACCACCCATTTCTTTTCAGGAAGAGGTTTTTGGTAAGCCATTAATTCCAGTTTGTTCTTCTCAGGCATAATCTTCGTAAACCTGAATCTTAGGCCTTGTTCTGGGACATCTTTATAGAAATCGAAGGTATTGCCACCTTTGATCAAAAAGATTGGTTCTACTGGGAATTCTTTGCCATCTGAAGCAATGACCTTGATCTTTAATCCAACCAAAATGTCATCGTCAGCTTTTGGCATGTTTTCCAATTTAGCATCCTTGTTGATACCTTGGATTACATAGAATCCATTTCTATAACGAAGGGTATCACCAACATTGACCTCATAGGTTGCAGGTTCTTCATACTCTTCAAAACCAGCGCTTCCTTCCTGAGCATCCTGTTCAGCTGGTTTCTGGGAATCAGAAGCTGCTGCGGTGATAACCGTATAGATGTCATGGGTAAGGAAATGTTTAGTTCCTGGAGTTCCGATCAATCCACCCATTTGCGGGTTGTTCTGCGCAAAAGGCTTTAAGACAAAGGAGTTTTTGATGTTTCCAGTCTCTTCGTCTATTTCATCGTATTTGATTTTGTAAAAAACGTTCGGTTTGGCAACAGAGTCACCGATGTAAGTGATCTTGTATTTTCCCATATCTACGGGTTCACCTTCTGTTAAGAATAGGTTGTCTCCTGGTTTTTCAACTTGGTCAAATCCTGCTACGGCGATATAGTTACTGCTGTTTACAGAAACCACTTCGTTGGTAGCTGCGGCGATCAAAGCTCCAATCAGCAAAAGACCAAAACCAATATGGGATACAGCTGATCCTGCCAGTCGCCATTTACCTTTGAACGAATCACCCAATACCCTTAAGTTCACCAAGATTGCGAACACCGAAGTAAAGGTGATCAGGATGAACATGATGTTGGTGTAAATGTTTGTGAAGTAAACGATAGCTGCTGAAATGACCAAAGCGAAGATAAAGGATGCCAAAGTAGCTGCCCAGAACTTCTTGCTATCGGTACGTTTGTATTTTAGGAATTGTGTAAATGCAGTTAATAGCATAACAACAACTGCAAATGCACCTTGCCATTTGTTATAGTGAGGGATTGGGTCTACCGGAGGGGCTACCTTTGTTCCAAACAAAGCATTGAATACGGGAATGGAGGTCGTTGCGATCATCTGAACACAGGCAACGGTTAGGACCAATGCACCGATGAATAACCAAAATTCGCGTGAATATATTTCTTCTTCTTTCTTGGTGCTTGGCATTTCTTTTCTTCTTGCAACCAATAACACGATCATAATGATCAGGAAAATCAGGTTGAAGATGATAAGCTGCCCGGACATCCCTAAACTGGTGAAGGAGTGTACCGATGTTTCGCCCAAGATGCCGCTACGTGTCAGATACGAAGCATAGATTACAAGGACAAAGCTGATCATTGCCAAGAATACGGCAGTGAAGTAAGCATGTCCGGTATTTTTATAAGCTACCATGACGTGAACGGCAGCAATCAAGGTCAACCAAGGAATGATCGATACGTTTTCAACAGGGTCCCAAGCCCAGAAGCCACCAAAGTTCAGTGCTTCATATGCCCAGAAAGATCCCATGATGATACCTGCGCCCAGGATCATTACTGCGAACAATGCCCAAGGCAATCCTGGATTGATCCATTCTTTATAGCGTTTTTGCCAAAGTCCAGCTGCTGCGTAAGCAAAAGGAACGATCATAGATGCAAAGCCTAAGAATAAGGTAGGAGGGTGGATCACCATCCAATAGTTCTGTAACAATGGGTTTAATCCTCGGCCATCCTTGATCATGCTTAGGTAATTCGGATCCTTTAAGATAGGCCAGTTCATGGCATCCCTAAGCAAAATAAATGGTGAACTACCAATGCGGGAACCGAAGACCTCTACACCTAAAAGCATGGACGCCAAGAAAAGTTGACATAGCATAACGAAGGTCATTACCGGGCTTTCCCAGCTTTTCGCCTTGAATACTAGGATTGATCCCATGACCACTTGCCAGAACATCCATAGCCAGAAACTTCCCTCTTGTCCTTCCCAAAATGATGAAATGATATAATGGGTAGGCAGGGTCATCGACGAATGCGCGTAGGCATAGTGATATACGAAAAGGTGATTGTAAATGATATAAAAAAGGGTGGCACCAATGACAACGATTGACAGGGCATTTAGCCAAAAGCCAATACGCCCTAATTGTTTCCAAGATTTTTCTTCAGGGTATTTGGTTGCAAAGAAATAGGAAATGAAGGATAATAATGCTGCTCCAAAAGAAAGGACTACGAAAAACTGTCCAATTTGACCTGGAAGTAGATTTTCTCCAACGTAATTTACGTCCATAGAATATTGAGGTATTGAATTGTTAATTGACTGATGCTGTTGCTGGGGTAGATGATGTTTCAATCACCTCCATTTGATCCTGATTGTATTTAGAAGGACATTTCATCAAAATCTTGCTGGCATGGAAAACATTACCTTCCATTTTACCGGTCAAAACAATTTGTTCAGAACGCTCGATATCCTGAGGTTTAGAACCATTGAATACTACCTGACACTCTGTACTGTCATTGTCAAACATGTAAAAAGAGAAATGGTTTGCATCCTTCACAGGATCATAATGCAGATCTTTTTGCTTATTCAAAACACCTACTACATAGATCTCTGTCTTCTTTTCCCTCGCCTCAGTAAATGTTGAATATGTACTAGAATCGGTATAGATCACAAGTATCATCGCAATAGCTATAGCTATAATTACAATTAAAATGATCGAACTTTTCTTCATCTCTATATGAATATAATATTAACCAACTGCAAAATTACGAAATAGTAGTGCAAGGAATGAATTTAGCAATGAAATTGGGTTATTTAGAATGTTTCTATTTAAGTTACATTATTTTTTGTAAGTATCTTAAATGTAAGTACTTGCGGATGTGTTGGGAGTATTAGATTCTTGATTTCCAGTAAAATCTAATTTCAGGCTTTTGTAATAAAAGTGATTCAAATAAGAATGCTCAGCCAAATTAATGTTTTTGAATGAGCTTTCTTATATTCTTTTAACCTTATTTATTAAGCTTCAGCTTGTTCTGGGTTAAATTTTTCTCCAGAGAATCTGGTGACTAACATCGCGGCGACGGTGTCACCTGTTGCGTTCAGGACGGTAGCTAATGGGTCTACTAAAGCGCCTATGATCAAAATAGATGGTACTGCTTCATTTGGTATTCCATAGATGGAGATCATTAGCATTTCTCCGATAAATCCTCCATTGGGAATCCCACCAGCAACCATAGATACCAAGACGGTGATGCCTACTGCGGTAATCAAAGTGGTTGGCTCAAAGAAATTCCATCCTAAGATGGAGAAAGCAACATAGATCTTTAGGATAGATGAAATGGCGGATCCGTTTTTGTAAAGGGTGTTTCCCAAAGGTACCACGATACTAGATATTTCTTTTGGAATCCCAATCATGTTGGAAGCAATCAAGTTTGCAGGCAAAGTTGCCAAGCTGCTACAGGTACTGATGGCCGTTAATGATGGTGAAATATTATGTTTCCAATAAGACTTTACGCCTGATGAACCTTTTGCAACAAAGGCATAAAGGCTGAAGAATACGATAAAAAATACGACTCCAAATCCATAGTAGAACCCTAATGGCTTGGCATAGAATCCAAAGAGTTCAGGACCTAAGGTCTTCACCTGATAGGCGAAATATGCGCCTAAACCAACAGGTCCAGCTTTCATGACCAAGATCAAAAGGTTTTCCATGACCTTGTTTCCGGCATTCAGAAAGGCAGTGAACTGTTTTCCCATCTCACCAGATTTGCGGGTTGCCGTCCCGACCAAAAGGGCAAAGATGACAAAGGCCAAAATGTTTTTTCGGGAAAGTAGGTTGGCAAACTCATCAACACTCAAAAAACGTACAATTCGGTCGCCCCATGTTTCATCGGCATTGGTGGAAAGGGCTTCATTGACTGCCGAACCATCAGAAATGGCAGTGACAGGAAATGCCCAAAGACCTGCGATGGTCGCTATGGCTGCGATGATAATCGTTCCGATAAATACCGCTGTCATAACCCCAATGGTCTTTCCAAGTTTGTTACTGTCCTCAATATTGGCAATGGAAGATGAGATGGCAAAGAATAGGAGTGGGATTACGGAAACAAAGAGTAAGTTTAAGAAAATATCACCTATGGGTTTAAGGATATCAACTGCCTGAGGGAAGAATATTCCGATTAGACTACCAATAGTAATACCTATTAGAAGTAAGATGATACTTCCGTAATTTTTTAGGATTTCTTTCATTTAAGTAATTTGCTCAAGCTAAAATAGTTGTTTTTATTTTAGATTTGCCAAAAATATATAATGGAATTCGTTAAAACAGCAGATGGCTCAAAAACTTTGTACCATGAGGAGGTGGGAGAGCATTACCATTCTAAACACGGCGCACATCAAGAAAGTGTCCATGTATTTTTGAATACAGGGTTACGCTATTGGTTGGAGAAGGAATCAAGTGGTTCGGCTTCTGTCTTGGAAATTGGATTCGGGACGGGTTTAAATTTCTTGATGACTGCAGATTATTGCCATCAGCATCAGATTTCCCTTGGTTATGTTGGCATTGAGGCTTTCCCTTTGAGCCAAGAATTGATTCAGCAATCTGATTATGGGGAATATATTGCTGACGTCGTTTGGGAGAATTTTATTGAAAAATATCCAAATGCGATCAATTCAAAAACCAACCTTTTAGATGCTGTGCAGGTTCAAGTTGCTCATCAGAAAGTAATGGATTTTGATAGTAATGAACTTTTTGATGTTATCTATTTTGATGCATTTGCAGAAATCCATCAGCCAGAAATGTGGACGCCTGAAACTTTAGCTCATGTTTGTCAGTTTCTAAAACCGGGAGGTGTCTTTGTGACTTATGCCATTACGGGCAACTTAAAAAGAGCGATGAAAGCGTTGGGTTTTAGTATTGAAAAAGCGCCTGGTGCTCCCGGAAAACGTGAAATGTTGAGAGCAACCAAGCTTTAAGATTTCTTATTTTTTAGGGATTCTGCCCAGAGGTCTTCGGTTTTGTCCTTCAGCCTTGGTCAGGTTGTCTCCAAGATCTCTACGGGCTTCATCAGCAATTTCGAGTAATTTCTCTAATACCTCTGGATTCTGTTCGATGACATTGTACCTTTCTCCAGGATCGCGACGGAGGTCATATAATTCCATGGTTTTTATTTCTAGTTCTTTGTAATTGCCTCCAAAGCCATCATTTCCGGGAAGGATGCCTTCGTAAGATCTGGATTTATGGGGTAAGACCAGCTTCCAATTCTCAAAACGGACAGCCTCCAGGTCATTCTGGTTGTAATAATAGTACATGGATTTCCGTGGAGCTTCTGCCTTAGGATCTTTGATCTGCGCTAAGAAGCTAATTCCATCAATCTGATTGGGATTGTCTTTATAATTTACGATTTCAGCAACTGTAGCAAAAATATCCATGCTACTGGTTAGGTTGTTGTTGATCTGACCTTCCTTAATCATGTTTGGCCAATAGATGATGCAAGGAACACGCTGCCCGCCTTCCCAACTGGCTCCTTTGCCTTCTCTAAACCCTCCTGATGAACCATTATGGTTCCCGAAGTTAAGCCAAGGACCATTATCACTCGTGAAGATAACAATCGTATTGTCGCTCAGTCCATTTGATTTTAAGGTTTGGAAAATCTGACCCATGGAATCATCTATTTCGTGCATGACATCACCAAATAACCCTTGGTCAGAAGTCCCTCGGAATTTTTTCGAAGCAGCAATGGGCACATGGGTCATGCTATGGGCTAAATACAAAAAGAACGGATTGTCCTTATTGGCCTTGATAAAGTCTAGAGCCTGTTTAGTGTAATTTTCTGTTAATACTGCTTGATCTTCCAGGTTGTTGATTTTCAACACCGTATCTGGAATACTTTGTCCAGTTTTTGTCTTCAATAAAGGTAATACAGGGTATTTTGAAACATGGGTATCAGGTTTTGCTGGTTTACCATCAAAGCCTACTGGCCACATATCGTTGGAGTAGGGGATTCCGTAGTAGGCATCAAAACCTTGTTTGGTAGGAAGAAATTCAGGTTCGCTTCCAAGGTGCCATTTGCCGATGATCTGTGTGCTGTAGCCTTTGCTCTTGAGCATTTCCGCCATCGTGATCTCATCTGGGTTCAAGCCTACTCCAGTAGAAGGCATAAATGCTCCACTGATCCCCATTCGATTCGGATAGTTACCCGTCAATAATGCCGACCTAGAAGCTGAACAGACTGCTTGAGGAACAAGGAAATTGGTGAAACGGATTCCATTGTTTGCCATTCTGTCCAATACTGTTGTATGATATCCCAATGCTCCGGTAACTCCAAGGTCACCATAGCCAAGGTCATCCATAAAGACGAGGATAATATTGGGCTTAGTCTGATTTTTCTGTGCAAAAGCAGTGTTAAAGAGGATGCTTATTACGAGCATCAATGGAATTCGATAAATCATAGGGCTTAGGTCTTTTAACTAATATAAGCAAAAAAAGGTCGCTGAGATAAATCCCAGCGACCTTTTTTTTGTGTTAAATTTTCTTAGTGTCCTTCGTTACCATCAGCACCGTGAGCATGTCCATGAGATAATTCTTCAGGAGTAGCTTCGCGAGTGTCTAAGATTTCGATATCGAAGTTTAATTTTTTACCAGCCATTGGGTGGTTCAAGTCAGCAACAACTGCATCTGGAGTTACTTCTACAACAACAGCACGGAATTGGTTTCCTTGGTTGTCTTGCAATGGAAGAACTTCACCAACTGGAGGAAGTCCAGTTTCTTTGAACATATCAGCAGGTAATTGTGCAATTGCACGATCATCGCGTTCGCCATAAGCATCAACAGCTTCTAACTCGAATGATTTTTTGTCACCAGCAGCTAAACCAGCGATGTTTTCTTCGAATTTAGGAAGCATCATGCCTACACCATATAAAAATGTTAAAGGATTCTCAGTCGTTGTTTGCTCTACAAATGTTTTTTCACCGTTATCTTCAATTGTGTGAAGAACGTAATTCAATGTTACTACATTGTTGTTTTCTACTGCCATTCTGATTAGATTGTGGGAATCTATCCCTGTTTATTATTTATTAATTCTATAATATCCTTAATTGACGATTGTGGAAGGCTGCAGGTTTTCTTCTGACAAAGGTATGCTTTGTCTTCCACTGTGTTTTTATGCTCTAACAAAGGAAGACTGCTTTTTGTTCCCCCTAAAGTGATTTTATTGGGGATGTAATATTGATCTAATTCCTTTCGCCAAGCCTGTCCTTGATCTCCCGTGATTGCGATCTCCCAAACTCCGAAGTGGAGTTCTAAGAGTTGGATTGCCCAATTTGAATAGGCCGAACCATAGGATTTAATATGAGGAAAAACATTGGCAAAAACTCGATCTGCAATTTCCGTGTACCTACTATTATCAAATAATACGCCGAGTTTGAACAATGAACGCACTATTGTTGAAGAGGATGCCGGAATTACATTGTCCATAATCTCACTTTTTCTTGCGATCAGAACTTCAGCGTCCTTACTGCTGTAATAAAATACAGCTTCATTCTCGTCAAAAAACTGGGATATCGCTATTTCTAGGTAAGATTTTGCACGCTCAAGCCACATTTCCTTAAAGGTTGCCTCGTATAAAGCTATATAAGCTTCAATGGTAAATGCATAATCATCTAGAAATCCTAAAATTGTTCTGTTGTGGTCTGACGGCTGATGAAGAAGTCTGCCATTTTGGCAACAATGCTCTTCGATAAAGGTTGCAATCCCTTCTGCTAATTCTAAAAAATGTGAATTACCAAAGGTCCTATAGGAGTCAATTAACCCTTTCATGAACAAGGCATTCCAGGTAGTCAACTGTTTATGGTCCAATCCTGGTCTAATCCTCTTGCTTCTATATTGAAGGAGTTTTGCTTTTATTTCTTTTAGGTGTTCCTGCCATTCATCCTCACTGTAACCCGCTTCCTCGATGAGTTGATTATCCTCGGGGTTCACAAAAGGAATGTTGATTTGTTCTTCAGTCCAATTTCCACTCTTTTTGATGTTGAAGTAGTTTCTTGCGAGGTCAGCATCTTCACCCAAAATATTAAATTCTGCATAGTCGAAAGTATAGAATTTACCTTCTACACCTTCTGAATCAGCATCCAGTGCAGAATAGAAACCTCCATTTGGGTCCAACATTTCGCGTTCAGCCCAAGCTATGGTTTCTTCAACAATGTTTTTATATAATATTTGGGGTCTGTTTTGATAAGCTTCACTATAGAGACTCAATAGCTGACCATTATCATAGAGCATTTTTTCAAAATGGGGAACATGCCATTTCCCATCCACAGAATAGCGGGCAAAACCACCACCAATCTGATCATATATGCCCCCATTTGCCATTTTTTCTAATGTAAAATGAACATGGTCTACAACCCCTTGATCATGGTTCAAGAAGCCATAACGTAAGAAAAAGACCCAGTTATTGGGGAGAGGAAATTTAGGAGCACGAGTATAACCACCGTTTTTACCATCAAATTGCTCCTTCCACGGTTCTACGACTTGGAGGATATCACTTAGGGTGTATTGTTCAGGAATGTTCTGTATGGGGAGCTTTTCAGCTTGTTGGATGCCTTGGGTAAGTTTTTCAGCATAATCTATGGCGACCTCCGGTTTTTCCTCCCACATTTGCGCAATCTGAAGCAGAATCTGTTGCCAATCATTTGGCTTAAAATAAGTTCCGCCATAAATTGGTCTACCGTCTGGGAGACAGATACAGTTCAGGGGCCAACCACCAGAATTAGTCATTAATTGAACCGCTATCATATAGATCTGATCAATGTCCGGACGTTCTTCTCGATCCACCTTAATGCAAACAAAAAACTTATTCATGGTTTGCGCGATGGCCTCATTTTCGAAGCTCTCGCGTTCCATTACATGGCACCAGTGACAAGCCGAATAGCCAATGCTAACGATGATTAACTTGTTCTCTTCTTTTGCCTTATTTAATGCTTCTTCACCCCATGGAAACCAATGAACAGGATTATGTTCATGTTGCTTTAAATATGGGGAACTTTCACCTTGTAGTTTGTTTGCCATAACATACGAAGGTAAAAACTATTATTTTAATAATCCTATTAGGTTGGCAGTTCCTCCTCCTAACATTTCAAAGGTCAGATCACCCTCAAGCTGTAAAATTGATACATTGGACGTAGCCAGCTCAATCTCAGAATGGCTCAAATAGTTGGTCAGGTTAGAAAGCCCTGGATTATGACCAAATATCAACAAGGTATCATATTCTTCCGGAACGCTATTGATCACTTTTAGGATATCCATAAAATGGGCCTCATAAATATCTCTCGTCTGATGGATGGATTCTTGAGGGTAACCAAGCACTTCACAGAATAATTCTGCTGTTTGGATGGCACGATTTGCAGAGGATGAGATGACAAGGGTCTTTTCATCTATTTTAAGAGAGTCTTTTAGCTTTTGAGCAATCCTTTCCGCTCTTTCTCTGCCCTTTTTTTGTAGGTCTCTATAAAAATCATCTTTTGAAAAAGAGTGTTCTTCAGCTTTGGCGTGCCTGATAAGATATAATGTTTTCATGTTTTGAATACCTAGTTAAAACACCAAGATAAAGAAATAATAATTAACAAATCGTTCTGAAATTGTTAAGTATTACTTCTAAACTCTGTAATTCTCAATGAATTGTATGCTGCCTTTAAGCTTTTCAACAGAAAATGGCCTTAAGCTTTTCTCAGAATTATCTTGCAGTTTTTTCCAAAGCACTTCATCATTGTACAAACGCAAAATTTGCTCAGCGAATTTGTCTGTCGTATTGGCGTCAAGGATATTGGTACCATCCTGAAGATTCATTCCCTCAGCCCCAATCTTGTTGGTGATTACTGGTAAATAATATTCAAAAGCTTGGCCTATTTTTCCTTTTACACCTGCGCCATAACGAAGTGGAGCGATCATGTACTTCGTGTTGAGGTAAAAAGGTTCTATATCTTCAACGAAACCATGGAAAACAACATTTTTTAAGGTTTTCTTTTCTTCATCAATATGTTCATCTAAGTCTCCTACTACATGTAATTTTATTGCGGGATTGACTTTCCAAACCTCAGGCATGATTTCATCAATCAGGTAATTTACAGCATCAATATTTGGGGTATGTTTAGAGCCAACAAAAAGGATTCCTGAACGGTCTTGAAAGCGCGGTGTTTCTTCCTTCCTGATCCTTGGGTAATGGATATTTGAAATTACATGAAGTTTTTTGTTGTCACAGAGTTTAGCCATATAAACCTTTTCCTGTTCAGATATAGGAATGACTATGTCAGCCTTTTCTGCAGCTTCCAATTCGTACTGATAGAATTTTTTATATAATTTTTGGAGTTCTTTATTGTTTTCCTCAAACTCTAATGCCCTTTTAAATCTCAAATGATGGATGTCTACCATATCAAAGATTACTTTTGAATCTGGAATGAATTTTTGGGCAGTTTTGTAATATTTATTAAAACTGATTGCGGTATGAAACCATACGATCGGCTGATGGAAAACACTTCTTTTTAAAAATTGGACCACATCATTTTTAGCATGATGCTCATAAACCACGCAAATCCCTAACTTTTGGTAAAACTCATTTGAATCATTCTCAAATTTGTTCTGTGTTGTAATCAAGATGACTTGATAGCCCAGTTCACAAAATTCCTTCATGATCTCTGTAAACCGTATCTCTCCTGAATTATTGTCAACTTTAGGCATTTGGTCGTGAAAGAAAATTATCTGTTTGTTGTTATTGATTTCCAACTTTCTTTCTTCGACGGTATTAGACTTTATTTTATCAAGATATTTTCCCCAGCGAGAATAAAATATTTCCTTGTTTTTCTTAAAGATCATTTCTTTTTGAAGCGCTTTCTCTTGACTTTTATTCTTATAGGTCAGTCCGTCAAAATGAATCACTTTTGAAAAAGGGCTGAAGTATATTTTCTTCCCTTGGTCATATCTTATTCGAAAACTAAGGTCCGTTTCTTCAAAATATGCAGGTTTATAAACAGGGTCTAATAGATTGAGATTTCCTAGATCATCCGTTTTCCTGAAGAGTAGACTGCATCCTGAGGCATAATCCACCTCATACACATAATTTACTTCTGGGAAATAGGCAGGAACATTATTGACCTGATGGATTCTGTCCGCACTTAAAAAAAGCGAACCAGCTTCCTGAAGGGAACCATCGGTATTCAAGATCATAGATCCCACTGCTCCAGCATCCTCCTTCGTGTTGAATACATTGACCAATTCATCTAAAAAACCTTTATGCACGAGGATATCATTGTTTAATAAATAGATGAAATCGCCTTTTGCTGTCCTAATACCTTTATTTACACTCTCCAAAAAACCTAAATTGGTATCATTGGTTATTTGAACTGTGTTTTCAATATCCGAAAAATCGATGGCATCCTTGCTGCAATCATTGATTAAAAGGAGTTCGAAGCTATTCTCGGGTAAATTTGAATGTATGGATTTTATACAGGCTCTAGTGGTCGCTTCCATGTTATAATATGGAATGATTATAGAAACTAAGGGCTGTTTTGTTTCAGGAAAAACAAGGGTTTCTTTAACTAAATCAGGCTCTTGAACATTTATTGTAAAGTCATTGATCGTATTCTTTAGTCGTTTCTTTTTCTCGAAATATAATCTGATCTGCTTAGATAAACCCATTTAAGTATTGTAAAGTATTTTATAATAGCTATCAAAAATCTAACCGTAAGTAAATTTTAGACGAAATTTATAATAAAAATGCTACAGAACTAGTCGATTTTAAATGCTAAACCATCAAATTCCTGTGAATATTTTTTATGTTTGATGATGATCCCAGAACAACCTGCAAATGTTTGTTTCGACGTCGAACGTTTAAAATATAGAAACGTTGGACTTTTTCACTTTTGCCTTCAATTGGGAAATGCCTTAATTGATATCGCTGATTCCGACCCTACCCTAAAATTGTATTTTTATGCTCCCCAAAACAGCCAAATCTTGAAGGGAGCCCATAACTACATAAACAGCAAGCCGATCCATAAGTATATCCAGTCATTCCAGGTTGATCTAAATGTTTGGCATGGTAGCAACCAAATGACCGACTATCTACCAAGGAACAAAAAGATAGCCAAGGTCCTGACCATCCATGATCTGAATTTTTTACGAGAAAAACCTAAGGATAAGCAAAGGAAATACCTTGCCAAGGTTCAATCCAATGTCGATCACTCCGATGAAATTGTCTGCATTTCAGAATATGTGAAGCAGGAAGTTGTGGAGTATATAAATTTGCGGAATAAACCTTGTTCCGTAATTTACAATGGCAATAATATCAACCCAGCAGTTAGTCCAACAGCAGTCAACTTTCCACTTTTGGACTTATCGGTTCCATATTTGTTTTTCATAGGGGCAATTTTGCCGAAAAAAAACATCGAAAGCTTAGTCTATCTGTTGGTGAAGAATGATTTTAACTTAGTCATAGCGGGAGAGATCTTCGACAAAACCTATCAAAAGAAAATCCTTGAATTGGGTAAGGAACTGGGAGTGATGGAAAGGATTTATTTTATTGGAGCAATAAGTGAGGGAGAAAAAGTTTACCTTTTAAAGAATTGTAGATATTTTTGCTTCCCTTCAAAAACGGAAGGCTTTGGATTGCCTGTCGTGGAGGCGATGAGTTTTGGCAAGGACATCATTTTATCAAACTCTACCAGTCTTCCGGAGATTGGAGGGAATGTAGTACGATATCTTGATTCCTTTGAAAAGGATTATTTAATTGAATACGGAAAGGAATTATGTTCTTTCCAGTTTTCAAAGGAAATGGAACTTGCAGTAGTGGAAAGAAGTAAAATGTTTAGCTGGAAAAAAGCAGCTGAAGCCTATTGGGAAATTTATAAAGAATTAGCTTAAATGAGTCAAGTAAAGTTTGGAGAAGGAAAAACTATTTTATTGGCAATGCCAGATTGGTTCCTATACCACTCCGTGAAACAGCAATTGGAATTATTTGGGTTTCGCGTCATTGGTATTCCTTTTACTGGAAAATTTAAGTATAAAAACCTTACTGATAGAACCATTAACTTCTTGAGGAAGGTCTTTTTCAATGACAGGAAATACAAGCCCTATTTAAAATACCGTGATACTGGCCAAGGGATAACCAAAGCCGTAGAAGAATTGACCGAGGTCGTTGATTATTGCCTGATGTTTCGAGCAGATTATTACCCTTTGGATATCGTTAAGAAGATCAAGGAAAAAAGTAAGGTCTTGGTTGGTTACCAATGGGATGGATTAGATCGCTTTCCAGGGATAAAAGATTTAATTCCCGAGTTCGACCGATTTTTCGTCTTTGACCCTTCGGATCTGGATTTTCCATCCGTGCAATCTGCCAGCAATTTTTACCTCAATAGCAATAATCCCCATGTTGAAAAGGATATCGATGTTTATTATTTAGGGAATTATGTGCGGTCTAGGATTAATAAACTTGAAAAATTAAGTGACTATCTGAAAAATATCCATTCTAATTCCGTGATCAAGGTCCATTCTGATAAAGAGAAGATTCAAAAGAAATATGGCGATAGATCTTTTGAATTGACAAAGAATTATGTCTCTTATGAGGAAAACCTAGATTTAGTGAACAGGTCTAGGATTATGGTTGATCTATTGCACGATGTACACAAAGGTTTGTCCTTTAGGGTTTTCGAGGCAATCGGGAATGATAAAAAACTAATACTAGACAATCCAGAAATAAAAAAATATGAATTCTATAATCCTTCAAACTTTTTCCTTCTACAGGGGGACAATTTTGACGGTTTAAAAGAATTTATCAATTCTCCATACGAGCCATTACCAGAAGACATCAAACACAAATACTCCTTTGAAAACTGGATCAGATATGTTCTGGATATTGCGCCCTACCAAAAAATCGATCTTCCGAAAAGCTAAACTAATTGATGATACAGCCCCATGATTTGCTGGGCAATGATTTCATCATTAAACCGCTGGGCATATTCTCGCCCTTTTACGGCCATGTTGTTTGCTAATTCGGGATCAGATAGGATCAATTGAATGCTTTTTCGTATTTCTGCAACATTTTCAGGATCAATATAGTTCGAGAAAGGTCCTGCTGCTTCTGGAAATACGCCTGAATTGGTCGTTATAACTGGAGTGCCTGAGTAGAGCGCCTCAATGATTGGAATGCCGAATCCTTCAAATTTGGAAGGATAGATGAAAATATTAGCCATGGTGTAAATCGTGGCCAATTCATCCATACTCAAGCCTTTCATAAAAACAACTTGCTTCTCCATCCCTTTTGAAGCGATATACTCCTTTATGCGCTGCGTGTAAGGGGTTTCTTTCCCAATTATTACCAATGGAATATCCAATCCTTCAATGGCCTTTACAATTTGAAATGCATTTTTTCTGGGTTCAATAGAACCAACATTCAATACAAAATCTCTTGGGAGGTTATATTTTAATCGAATTCTTTCTTTTTCCTCTTCAGTCTTTTCAGTTTTAAATGCAGGATGGCTCACCTGGTAGATCACCGATATTTTATCTTCGGGAACCTGGTAGTATGACATCAGGTCCTGTTTAGTCTGTTCACTGATGGCTATGATTCGGTCAGCATTTTCAACGGCATATTTCGCCTTTTTATCATAAATCCATCTATCCACTGCGCGGTATAATTCCGGAAATCGTAAAAAGATTAAATCATGAATGGTAACGACTGATTTAATTCCTGCCTTTTGCAGTCCAATGGGGATTTCACCAGATAATCCATGGTAGATTTCAACCTTATCCCGCTTTAGATCAGAAATAATGCTCCAATTTCTCCATACCATGGGAAGCATTTTCGAAATCTTGGAAGTAGGTAATTGAATTTTTTTATCAGCCAATTGGTTGGACGTTAGGTTATCCCCAAGTTTTGGCGTGTATTTAATATAATTATTCTCAGGATAGTGTTTTTCAAGTATCCTGATTAAATCCCTGCTGTAATTACCAAGGCCAGTATAGTTTAGGAAATATCTTTTGGCGTCAAATCCTATTGTCAACATTCAGAATTTCTTTTTCAGGTAATTAATTTCGTGAATTTAATTAAAATAAGTGTTTTTTTATCCTCTCGACAAGCATTTCGCTACTTACTAAATCAATTGCCTCTACGCCATCACAAAGACAGGATTTATTGCCATAAACAGAATTCGGTCTATTGGGATGTTCCACCTGAACACAATCTTCCATCGACTGACCATATCCCAAAAATCCAGCATAAGGATGAGTTGCTCCCCAAACTGATACACAAGGAATACCCATTAGGGAAGCCATGTGCATGCCTGAGCTGTCCATGCTGACCATCAGATCAAGATGGGCAATGATATCCAACTCCTGACTTAAATTATATTTTCCTACAACAGAATGCACATTGGGGAACTGTTTTTCCCAGTTCTCCGTAATCTCTTTCTCTTTTGCTCCACCTCCAAAAAGCACAACCTGAACCCCTAGATCTGATAAGTTATGGATTACCTCCGTCATTTTTTCTGTTGGAAGAACTTTATAGGGATGTTGAGCAAAAGCCGATATGCCAACTTTTTTTGCATTTGAAGCCAGAATTGGCATCATTCCCTGAGGAATCAGTCGATGTTGCTTTTCCAATTGATGGTTCAATTGTTGGCTATATCCCAATTTCCTGAAAACATCGGCGTATCGCTCTGTAGTCAGTTTCAAAGGCTTAAAAACCTTGTCCTTGGTACGTGTTAAAGCTTTCTTTTCTGGCCTGCCTTTATCTAGGATTTGAACCTGATGCCCTGCAGTCCGAAAAAGGACGTCCAAAAACCTTGACCTGATGTTATTATGCAGGTCAGCAACCTGTTTGGCCTTGTACTTTTTCAGTTCCTTGAATAGCTTTATTAAACCAGATATGCCATTATGTTTTTCCTTGGGTTCGATAGGGTGAAAGATCAAGCGCGGTATTCCATCGAAAAAAGCAGAAAAAAACGGACGTGAAACCATAATGATTTCAGTGTCCGTATGTTGTTCTTGGAATTCCCTTAAAACCGAAGCAACCATGGCGACATCACCCATTGCAGAAAATCTAGTGACCAAGATTCGCTTCATCTCAGGAAATTATTTTTGAGCCCCGTAAAGTACAGGATTTAAGTTCGGGTCGTTGTACATCTTCATTTGCTTGTACACCTTCATGAATTTTTTTCCAGCTTCAATGTCTGCAAGCAATTCATCAATACTCTGGGAAAGATCCTTGCGTTGCTCCAACAGCACAGTTAACTTTTGCTGACAAGCATCTTGATGTGCCTTTGAAACATCGGTACGTAAGGTTTCCTGTTCCATATGGTAGATCTTCAGTGCTAAGATCGATAATCTGTCAATTGCCCATGCTGGACTTTCCGAATTGATCTTCGCATCAGCTAGCGCAACCACATCCGCAAATTTCTGAAGATAATAACTATCGATAAATTCAACGGTATCCGTGCGCTCCTGATTTTGCCTGTCGATTCTTCTCTTCCAATACAGACCTTCACGCGGATCAATATTAGGATTACGGATTACATCCTCCATATGCCATTGCGCCGTATCAATCCAACATTTCAAATACAATAAATGCTCTAAAGTCTCGCGACCATAGGGATTCTCGATCGGCTGATCAATCTTATCATAAACATGGTAATCTTCAATTACCTTCTGAAAAATTTTGTTTGCTGCTGAAGATATCATGTACAAATATAGTAGTTAGTATTTAGTATTTAGTATTTAGAACCGGTTTATCGACCTTTAATTTGTAGTAGTTAGTATTTAGTATTTAGTATTTAGAACCGGTTTATCGACCTTTAATTTGTAGTAGTTAGTAATTAGTAATTAGTAATTAGTATTTAGAACTGGTATAACGGACTTTAATTCGTAGTATTTAGTAATTAGTATTTTGTGGACCCCCTAAATAGGATTTACCGTTTTTATACTTATCACATTTTCATCAAATGTCTATTACTTGAGCCGAAAAGCTAATATAATAGGAAAGGAAATTTCCCTTTTTGAAAAAAACAACTTCAGCATTTCAAGACCATTAAGGTCTAAATACTAAATACTAAATACTAAATACTAAATACTCTATCTCAAGATTACCCCTGGGAACAGCCCAAATATCACTACAAGGATGGTCAAAACAACCCCAATAACCAACATAACGGAGATGTTGTTGTCTTTAGCTGTGATTACTTCCTCTTTATTGGTTTTAAGGAAGGAATACAAAGGGATTTTGAAGTAATAAAACAGGGAGATTACGGAAGTCAGGGCGCCGATAATCAAGAGCCACAAGAAGATAAGGTCACCCCCAGATTGGTAGATTTCAAAAATACTGGTGAAGACCAATAGTTTTCCAACAAAGCCTGCCGTTGGAGGTATTCCGATCAACGATATACCTACTATGGAGAAACAGGTAAATATTAATGGTAGTTTCTTTCCTTGACCGATATAAGCCTGTAGATTGCTGCTGCCCAGCTTCTGTTCCAGGACGTCGATGAATGCAAAACTTGCCAAATTCATCAGCACATATATGAAAATATAGAAGAAAAGAATATCCTGTTGGCCATTTACATAGCCGATAATGGCCATCAAAAGGAAACCGGTATGCCCGATGGAGGAATAAGCCATCAATCGTTTCATATCGGTCTGCCTTAAGGCGATCAAGTTACCAAAGAGCATCGTGATGATTGCCACAATGGAAACAAACATAAAGGTCAGTTCACTAAAATAAAATGGGGTACTGATCCAGGCCGCTGCCAATCTGCTCATCAAGACAATGGCTGCGATCTTGGGTACTGTAGACAGAAATGCCGTTACTGGGGTAGGAGCGCCCTCATAAACATCCGGTGCCCATAAGTGAAAAGGAACAAAACTCAATTTGAAACCAATCCCTGTAAATACAAAGAGGATGGCAATGCTACTCATCACCTCAGGCGCAGCAATCAAACCTTGAATATGCCTAGGACTGGCAAAATTCAAATCCCCTGTAAAGCCATAAATCAATGAAAGCCCATATAACATCACTGCAGAACAAGCCGATCCAAATAAAGCATATTTCATTGCAGCCTCAGATTGTTTCTTGTTTTCCGAGAAATATCCAACCATGATATAGGAACTGATGGATACCATCTCAATGGCAATAAAAGCCATCAACCAATGGGTCGTCATGGAAAACAGGTTCATGCCTATCCCTGCCGCCAAAAGAATGCTGTAGATATCGCCCTTTCTTTTTTTGAATTCCTTATGTGCAAAATGCTGTTGAAGGAAAACGGCTGAGACCAATAAACCTAAGGCAATAAATGCCCTGGCATAAAAAGAAGTCTTATCGAGGGTCAACATACCATAGAACCCAAAATTCGCATAATCATATTGGGTCAAAAGAATGGCAAAAGAGGAAATGATCGTTAAGATGCTGATAAAAAACGAAGACTGCTTCCAGTATTTATCAAATACTAGCGTACAGGCTATACTGAGCAGAAATCCAATGGACATACTCAGTTCTACTTTGAACAAAGGTATCGATCGAATGATCTGATCTATATGGTCTGAAACCTGCAATGCAAACTCGTTCATCTATCTTAACCCTACAAATAAGCTGTTACCAAATCCAATAAACTCAATACAGAGTTGTTCAATACTCCAAATACTAGGGAAGGCATGACTCCCAAGATTAAAGCCAATGCCAAGGTTGGGAATAGAATGATCTGCTCCCTGTTGTTTAAATCTTTTAATTCTGCTGCCCATTCTTCACCGCCTTTCAAACGGGTCTGTCCGAAAAACATGCGCTGCAAGGTCCATAAAAAATAGACCGCACTCATGAGGATACCTAAGGACCCAAATATCGCCATCCAACGTGGAATACCTGTTTGCATGCTTTCCGCGTTGAATGTTCCGATGATCACAAAAGCCTCTCCAATAAATGCGGAAAACCCGGGAAGGCCTAATGAAGCAAAGAAAGCAATGGCAACATAGGCCGTATATTTTGGCATGATGCTCGCCAATCCTCTAAAATTATAGATATATCGATCGTGAACCCGGTCATATAGAACACCAACCAAAAAGAATAATGCTGCTGACAAGAAACCGTGGCTCAACATCTGGAACATTGCCCCTGAAACACCTTCTGCTGTCAAGGATGAAATACCCAATAGTACAAAACCCATGTGGGATACTGAAGAATAAGCAATCAATCGCTTTAGATCGGTTTGAGCCAAAGCATTCAATGCACCATAAATAATGGACACCACAGCTATCAACCCTAACCACCAGTTCGCATCGGCCATCGCATCAGGGAAGATTCCCATACAGATACGGATGATCCCATAGCCACCAATCTTTAGTAGGATACCCGCTAGAATAATAGAAACAGGGGTAGGGGCCTCTACGTGCGCATCTGGTAGCCAGGTATGTAATGGAACAATTGGAATCTTGATCGCAAATGCAATGAAAAGTACGATAAACCCTATCATTCTGGCCGGAATACCTAATATCTCATTGGCATTTCCTAAAAAGTCAAAGAATGAGCCTGGAATATAATTCTCCGGGTTCATCATATACAACATATTGAAAGTATGTGCTCCGGTTTGTGGATTTTGAACTGAAAAATAAAGTCCAACAATCACCAAAAGCATAAATACCGACCCAAATAGGGTGTATATAAAGAATTTAATAGCAGCATATTCCCTTCGTGCTCCTCCCCAAATACCGATCAAAAAGTATAAGGGTAGCAACATGACTTCATAAAATACATAGAACAGGAAGAAATCCAAAGCACAGAATATGCCCATTACTGCTGTATTCAATAGCATTAACAGCGCAAAATAACCCTTTTTACTCTTTTCCATATTCCAAGAGGCACCTACCGCCATTAACATGACAAAGGCACTCAAAAGCAATAATGGTAAGGAGAAGCCATCGACTCCAAGAAAATAATCGATCTCTAATTTACCTATGGAGCCCAGGTCCAACCTGATCCAAGGAAGCTGCTCCACATATTGATAGGAAGCAACATCATTAAATCCACCTGTCGAACCTTGAAAGTTAGCATATAAATATCCTGCCAATCCAAATTGGATCAATGTAACCACTAAGGATAGATATTTGTAGCTCTGTCCCATCCGGTTTGGAAGTAACAGAATGCCTACAACAGCAATCAAAGGCAGAAATATAAGTAAGGATAATGCACCCATCTTATTTTATTATCAAATAAATTATTCCAATTAAAAATACCGTAAAGGCAAAACCCAAATAGTTTTGAAGCCTCCCGTTTTGCACCCATCTCAATAGATGGCCAATATAATAGGTCGTTCCCCCAATGCTATTCACCAGACCATCGACCAGATATTTGTCTAACCAGGCACTGAAATTTGCCAATCCTCTTGTAACTGTGGCAAGGCTATTCACCAAACCATCCACAATATACTTGTCAAACCAATATAATCCGTTGCTCAAACGCAGGGTGCTGTTTACAAAAAGCTTTTGGTAAACCTCATTGAGATAGCCTTGGTTTAAGGAGAATGCAATCCAAGGATTGCCTGCTTGCAAAGGATATTTATTCTTTACATACCAATTCCAACCTATTGCCCAAGAAATTGCAGAACCAAGGGTCAGGACAATGGGTAATATCAAATGCAAGGAATGTATTTCAGTAAATGGATATTGCACATTAAACCCGCCTAAAATAAAGGAATGGTGATAGGCGAGCGGATTCCATGAAAAAACCACAAACAAGGAACAGATTCCTAAAAAGATCATCGGTCCGAGCATGCTATTGCTGGCTTCATGAATGTGAGTATGCTCAAGTTTGATCCTGAATTCGCCAAAGAAGACCTTAAAGATCAATCTTCCAATATAAAAAGCCGTTAAGATACTGACCAAGGTCAAACTTATGGGTATCAATAAATATAAAGCGCCATGATGGATTGCCCATTCATAGGTGGAGATCAGGATGGCATCCTTAGATAAAAATCCAGATGTCAATGGAAAGCCTGCTAATGCCAACGAGGCAATGCTCATCAGGATAAATGTTTTCGGCATCCATTTCCTCAATCCGCCCATGTTATTTATGTCCTGAGGGTCAATATCAAGATTGTTCTTTTCTTTTAGATGCGCCATTTCATGGATTACGGCTCCAGCGGAAAGGAATAGTAAACATTTGAAAAAGGCATGGGTCGCTAAATGGAACATGGCTGCATCCCATGCGCCAACTCCAACCGCCACCATCATAAAACCTAATTGAGAGATCGTGGAGAATGCCAAAATCCTCTTGATATCGCGCTGGCCTAGGGCAAAGATAGCGGCAATAAATGCCGTAATAGAGCCAATAATGGCGATAAACAGTAAGGCTGTTTCATTGAATAATGGAAATACGGTACAGATCAGGAATACCCCAGCAGCTACCATGGTCGCAGCATGGATCAGCGAAGATACTGCTGTTGGTCCTTCCATCGCATCCGGCAGCCATATATGCAAAGGGAATTGTGCAGATTTAGCCATCGCCCCTACAAAGAAACAGATCCCTGTAAAGGTCATCCAGCCTTCCGAAGCTTGTGCCGTTTCATAGAATAGCCCTTCTTTTCCAAAAAGCTCTACCAAGTTCAGGCTTCCATACATACTATAAACGGATGCTATCCCTAATAAAAAGCCCAAATCTCCAATCCGGTTGATGATAAATGCCTTTTTGTTGGCTTGAACCGCGGACTCCTTGGTAAACCAAAATCCAATCAAGAGATAGGACGCAAATCCAACCAGCTCCCAGAAGATATACATCATAAACAGGTTGTTGGAAATGCTCAAGCCTAACATCGCAAAGCAGAAAAGGCTTAGGTACATCCAATACCGATGGATTCCCGGATCGCCTTTCATATAGGCTCTCGAATAGATATGAACAGGTAATGCAATCACACAAACGATCAATTGCATCAAAACACTGAGGTTATTTAGCAATACCCCAATTTGGAAGCTGTTCTTACCGATGGTAAACCAAGCGTAATTAGCGGCTATAGGTTCGCTATTCCAGACTTCAGAAAACACGAACATTAAGCTCAAAAGGGTACTTAATATGATAGCGACCAAAGAGATGTTGCCAGATTGGTCTCTTTTGCCAAGTATTGCTTGGATCAAGAATGCAACAAAGGGGAGAAGTACAACCAGTATACTTCCTAAGACAGGTGATATGTTCAGTAAATCGCCCATCAGTCTCTTAAATCAGTTATGTTATCAGGGTTAATGCTCTTATAATTCCTATACAGGTTTAAGATAATGGCTAGTCCAACCGCCACCGCTGCTGCGGCCAGTACAATAGCAAACAGCGCAAAGATCTGCCCGCCATAGTTCACCTTATCATATCGGCCAAATGCCACCAGATTTAAGATGGCGGCGTTTATGATAAATTCAATCCCCACAAGGATCATGATGGCATTTCTCTTTGCGACAACGGCATAAAGACCTATGCAGAAAAGGCAGGCAGATACGACCAAAAAATGGGTTAATGTAATCATTTCGTATCCTCCTTTCTGGAAAGGTGTGCTGCACCGATCAAGGCTGCCAATAAGAATATGGAAATGACCTCAAATGGTAAAAGATATTGGGTCATAAATTTTAATCCCAATTGATTGATATTATTGTCGGTGGATTTGATAACATTCCCACTTCTAATGTTTTCGGTTATCCATTTCGGTGTGTTTTCTTGCCATTCTATGATCCCATAGATCATTACAGCAAGAAATCCAAGGCTTAACAGCAGGGTTTGCCAGTTCGGAAGGGAAAGGAATTTACTGGAGGTATTCTGTAAATCAGCCAATAGCTCTTTATTGGAAAGCATAAAGGCAAAGATCATCAGGATCAGGACACCACCTACATAGACCATGATTTGGGTAATGGCTACAAAGTCTGCCAATGCGAAAATAAATAATCCCGCCATCCCGAATAGCACTACAAAGAACAGGAACAATGCTCGTGCAGTATTTTTTAAACTGACTACCAACAAGGCTGAACCAATGGTCAATGCGGCAAATGCATAAAATATGGCTAACTCCATTATTTATTCTTCGCTGCCTCCTTCTCAGCTTGAAACTTGGTCCATTCCTCTTTACGTTTCTTGATTTCCTCATCCGTCATGTCCGCAAAGGAATAAGTCAAATCCGCAAGATTGGTCGTTACTCGATCGTAATTATCGGTCATGGTAATACATTCCGTCGGGCAGACTACTGTACAGAGTCCACAGTACATGCATTTTGCCATGTCAATATCAAACTCGGCAGCATAAAGCCTCTTTACAGAACCATCAGAGGTTTTCCCTATGGCTTCAGGTGATTTAATGGCTTCAATCGTAATGCAATCTACTGGGCATGCTTTTGCGCAAAGATCGCAGACGATACAATCGTCAATAACAACATCCAATTGGTACCTGGCTACTTCAGGAATAGGCATTTTTACCTTTGGATATTGAACGGTCGTTACACCGGACTGCTCTTCAAAGTAATTATCCTGTTTGATATCTAGGGAACGACGTGATTTCCGGGCACTGAACAGGTGTCTCACCGTTAGGGTAAGTCCTTTGATTGCTGTTGCCAGCCCTTGTATGGTCGTTTTTAAGATCAACTATAGCATGATTAATATTCTCCAAAGCCCTGAAATGGCCATGCATACAAAAGCTAGGGGAATAAGAATTTTCCAACATAAAGTCATCAACTGGTCAGCACGGAAACGAGGTAAGGTCCAACGGATCCAAATCTGAACAGCCACAATAAATAGCGATTTGGCTAATGTCCAAAACACACCCCAAACTGGGCCTGTAGTCCAATCAGCCAATCTGGCCGCACCAATATTCGGTAGGGGACTGTTCCAGCCTCCTAAGAATATCACAACACCCAACATGGCTACCAAAAACATCATGGCGTATTCCGCCAAGAATAAAAAAGCAAACCTGATACCACCGTATTCGGTATGGAATCCACCAATCAACTCACTCTCAGCTTCGGGAATATCAAATGGCGCCCGGTTACATTCTGCCAAGGATGCGATAAAGAATATGGCATAACTGACTATGAGATGGGGAGCCTGAAAAATATTCCAGGACAAGATTCCACCAATATCATTCACCTTCCAAAATCCAAGAAAATAAATGTCTTGATCTGCCCAGACTCCTTGATTAAGTGCGATTTCATTTAAATTTAAGGTCTGCGTAATCATCACCGCAGAGATTAAGGAAAGACCAACCGGTAATTCGTACGAAATCATCTGCGCAATCGCTCGGATAGAACCTAATAAAGAGTATTTGTTATTAGATCCCCAACCAGCCATCAAGATGCCAATGGCATCAATGGATACGACAGCCATAATAAAGAATAAACCTGTATGGGTATTGGATGGTAATAGGTCAGGTCCCCAAGGGACAACACTATAACCAATGAAAACCGCAACAAAAATAATGATCGGTGCTACAGCAAACAAAATCTTATCAGAGGCACTCGGGGAGATAAATTCCTTTTGAAGTAATTTTAGGATATCTGCAATGGTCTGCAATAAACCAAATTTACCCGTTTCCATCGGACCTAATCGATCCTGAACAAATCCTGCAATCTTACGCTCCGCATAAACTGCAAAAAGCGTAAATAAAGCAATAAACAAAAATATTGCAACAGGTGTTAGGATATTCAAGATTAAGCTGTCCAATCTTCTTTTTAGATTAATTCTTAATTAGCTACAAACATAAGGAAATAGGAGCAAATAAGCCATAACTAAAATCATTTAGAACAGCGATTTGCCTTATTTTGTAAGCTATTTTTTAAAGTTTTGACAATATTAAAAATCTTGCATGGTATTTGCCTTATGCTTTTGGAATTTGTTGTGGTACTAAATCTGTTTCCCTGATCTATCCATTTTAAAAAATGGCCAAAAAACAGAATATGATATGGAAAACAGGTAATTTTAAAAAATATTTTAAACCTTTGACAAATTTTGCGTATTTATATTAGAGTTTAAACAATGATATCTATGAAAAAATCAATTTTTAGTGTGTTAGCTGTAGTAACAATTTTATTTTCAAGTTGTGCTGGCGCTAAGAAAACGACTGAAAACCAATCCCCAGACTTTGCTGAAATCACTGGCAACAAATGGCGCTTGATCGAATTAAATGGAAAAGAAGTGCCTGAAAAACTGAATGGCAAAGAGCCTTTCTTAGTTTTTATGAGTGAAGAGTCTCGTTATTCGGCCTCAGGTGGCTGTAATACCATGTCTGGTGAATATGTATTTGCTGGAACCAATAGGATATCTTTCAAACCTGGTATTTCTACCATGATGGCATGTGAAGATATGGAAACAGATAAATTGTTGGCTGAAGTATTCAAAACGACCAATAACTATACATTAGCTGATGGTATCTTATCCTTAAATGTAGGCCGCAGGATGCCATTAGCAAAATTTGCTAAGGTTGATGCAGAAAATAGCTTGGTAGGTACTTGGGAATTGGACTATATCGCAAATTCTTCAAAACCTTTCAATGAATTGTATCCGGATAAAAAACCGACTCTTGTTTTTGATTCCTCATCAAACAAAGTGTCTGGTAATGCTGGCTGTAACACATTCAACAGTTCTGTAACAATTAATGGTAAGAACATTAAGTTCGGTCCGATGGCGACAACTAGAATGGCCTGTCCAGGCGAAGGTGAACCTCTGTTCCTTCAATCAATTGAAAAGGTAAATGTTCAAAGTGTCAATGGAGACCAACTTACCTTAATCGTTGGTGATATTGCAACCATGAGATTCAAGAAAATCAAATAAGATCATTCAATTATCTAGATAAAAAGGGAGATGTTTATAGCAAACATCTCCCTTTTGTATTTTAAAGCAAGTTCTTATTCTTATTCGTTCAGGATTATCCCTCTTCCACCCATAGCCCATCTGACTTGATAATGTCTATCAATTCATCCAAAGCTTTTGCAGAAGACACATTACGTTTTACAACTTCTTTCCCACGGTACAGGGTAATCTTATCTGGTCCTGCACCGACATAACCATAGTCAGCATCGGCCATTTCACCCGGACCATTCACAATACATCCCATGATACCGATTTTCAAACCTTTTAAATGATTGGTTCTACTGCGGATCATTTGGGTAGTTTCTTGAAGGTCAAATAGGGTTCTTCCGCAGCTAGGGCAGGAGATATATTCAGTTTTGGATATTCTGGAGCGCGTAGCCTGAAGGATACCAAATGAGATGGAGGCTATTTTATCTGTTGCGGTAGCTTCTGAGTCCAACCAGATCCCAGAACCTAAACCATCTATCAATAAGGCGCCAAAATCAGTTGCCGCATAGAGTTGGATTTTTGAAATTGGCTCTTCAGGATTCATGATGTCTCCAATGGGGCCCGAAAATTCAGCAGCAGCATAGCTTCTTTTGATGATGACCGGACAATCAATCCCGATTTCCTGCAGGTTTGCAAAGAATTGCCTTTGATCTGCCATCCCATGCAAGTGGTCTGTTTCCAGGATAAAGACAATTGTCTTGTCCATCTGCAGATTGGCAAAGGCTTCTGTTTCCAAAAGATCATTGCTGACATAGATTAAATTCATGGCAGGATCTTTCAATTCCGCTCGGTTGAATTCCTCTAAGGTATAAATGGGATGAATATTCGTTTTATTCTTAAGCTCTTTCCAAGTTTTGTAATTGTAGAGTTGCTTTAGGTTTCCCGGCATCGTAAATGATGGTAAGGAATCCCCAAAATATACAAAATCGACCGACTGATCACCCATGTGGTATTTATCCAGCAAGGCATCATACTTGTACCCTACATCAGATAGAATAAATGGATCTTTTAGGTTCTTTTGAGAAAGATCCACGACAATCCTTGGTACTAATGATCCGCCAATAAAAGCATTGATTTCCTGTGAAATATAAGGCTTAGTTTCTTGCACAGGAGTGATTTGGATGATCTCTCGCTCTTGAGTTTCAGCAAGGTCCGTTACGCGTTTACTATATCTATTTACTAGAGCAATGGCCACTGGAGCTTCCTTTTCTGGTTCCTCTGTCAAGGATACACGGACGGTATCTCCCAAGCCATCTTCCAATAAAGTACCGATGCCTACTGCCGACTTGATACGACCATCTTCTCCGTCACCTGCTTCAGTCACACCCAAATGCAATGGATAGTTCATGTTTTCGGCTACCATCTTTTCAACCAATAAACGGTAGGCCTGGACCATCACCATAGGATTGGATGATTTCATCGAAACACAAAGGTTATAGTAATTAAGATCCTCACAGATTCGGATGAATTCCAATGCTGACTCCACCATTCCTTCCGGCGTATCGCCATATCGGCTCATGATGCGGTCAGAAAGTGAACCATGGTTGGTGCCGATACGCATGGCGGTACCATATTCCTTACAGATCTTTACTAAAGGCGAAAATTTCTTATGGATTCGATCTAATTCTGCCTGATAGGCAGCATCGGTATAATCGATCTGGTCAAACTTCTTTTTGTCAGCGTAATTTCCTGGATTTACCCTTACTTTTTCTACGATCCTTGCAGCAACTTCAGCCGCATTGGGCGTAAAATGGATATCGGCAACCAAGGGAACATGGTACCCTCTTGCCCGTAATTCCTTCTTGATGTTTGCTAGGTTTTCTGCCTCTTTGATACTCGGTGCAGTAATACGAACATACTCACAACCCGCATCCACCATCTTAATGGTCTGTTCTACTGAGCCCATCGTGTCCATCGTATCGACCGTCGTCATACTTTGTATCCGAATTGGGTTATAGCCTCCCATTGGGATATCGCCAATCTGCACCTCTCGGGTATAGAATCTTGAATAGGCTGTTTTGCTGTTGCAATAACCGCCGGCTAGCGTTGTCAAAGGCTTACTTTCCATATCAAGGCAAAGTTAGCTAATTTCGGGTTTAATAGCGTAAGATAGATAATGAATTTGCAGCACCCGCAATCTTGATGTCGTACTTGTTGGATTCTTGGTCATAGTTTTTGCTCTTGCGAACATCATCCAAAACCACATCCACATCTTCGTATTTGTTGTTGGAGAATAAAGCATCCGTTTCAACACGACAGGCAGCTCCTTTTGGTAGATACAAGATCACTTTGGAAGCAGCGGTATTGATCTCAATATCACAAGTACCAGAAGCTGGTTTTGGTAAGTATAAGTTCAGTGAACTTGCACCAGAATTTACTTCCAATTTGCCAAGTTTCATTTGTTTGAAATCTCCTGTGATTGCAGCTGCTCCCACATTGAATTCCAAATCCCATACAGGCTTACTGCTAAGGCCAACCTCAATCAAGCTATTGTTGTACTTGTTGTTCTTCATTTTGCTGGTCAACTCCATTTTCACCTCTTTATCGCCCTTGGTCTGCAAGTTCAATGAGGCAGTTGGTTGTGCCGTCTTCGCACTGAGGACTAGACTTGAGTCTGTTCCCGGAGCGAAATTATACTTTGCTGCACCGCCATTGATGGTCAGTTTAGCAGATTCTGTTTCTGAGCCGATAGGATGGGAGACAACTTGGGTAAATGGTCCCTTCACGTCATCGCCAGTGGAAACATCAATATTGCCGATATGGTCATACATGCTTTCCTTGCTGGTTACCCCTTTGAAGAAAATAAAACCACATAATAGGATGTTGGTTGCAATAACGATGTATTTTCCATAAGTCCTTCCCTGCAAGAGCAAACTGACACCAATAGACACAAGGATCAATGGCCATAAACTGATTATGGAGAAGAAATTAAAATCTATTACTTTCAAGTTGTGTAGCAAGAATACCAATCCTGCGAATACCAACCATATACCTGTTGCAATTTTATTGTTCATTGTTTCTTAGCTTTGTTGACCAAAACTACTACGATATTACAAATTTAATAACGGAAAATAGGCTTGACGCTTCATTTTTTCGGTAAATCAATTAGTTTTGTCGGTGAAAAGATTCATCGAGAATTTGTATCTTGAACTTATCCAAAACATTTTTGCCGAGGATTCGTTAGAATTAGTGATTTAAAACAAAATATATAATAAAACCAACGTATGATATTTTATTATTTTGGTGAATATCTCTTGTTACTGAAGAAGGTTTTTCGAAAACCTGAGAAAATGAAGATTTACCTAAAGGAGGTCTTCCATGAAATGACAGAGATAGGAGTGGGGTCGTTGGGCTTAATTGTGATCATTTCTACCTTTATTGGTGCGGTAATGACGATGCAGATCGCCTTCCAGTTGGTTTCTGACTTGATTCCAACCTCGGTAATCGGACAGATCAACCGTGACTCCAATATCCTGGAACTTGGACCTACCATTTCTGCCCTCGTATTGATGGGTAAAGTAGGGTCTTCCATCTCTTCCCAAATTGGTTCTATGCGTGTGACCGAACAGATTGATGCCCTGGAGATCATGGGTATCAATGCCGCAGGCTATCTGATCCTCCCGAAGATTATTGCCGGAGTGATCATGGTACCGGCTCTAGTTATTGTCGCTATCGCTTGTGCCTTGGTCGGCGGTCTTCTAGGTGGTGCCCTTTCTGGTGCTGTAACGCCCGATGATTATATCGAAGGTATCCGCGGGGGATTCAATGGCTTTACCATGGTTGTCGCGATGGTGAAGGCCACAGTGTTTGGATTTATAATTACCTCTGTACCGGCCTATAAAGGTTTTTATGTGCGTGGTGGTGCTCTAGAAGTTGGACAGGCTGGAACAAGGGCCGTAGTGATTGGTTGTATTTCCATCTTGGCATGTGACTATTTGATCACTGCATTAATGTTGTAATTCTCTATGATTGAAATAACAAATATTCATAAGTCTTTTGGGGATAATGTGGTATTGGATGGAATCGATGCCATCTTCGAACCTGGAAAAGTAAGCCAGATTATCGGTGGCTCTGGATCAGGAAAAAGTACCCTGTTAAAATGTATTGTCGGATTGCACCAACCTAATCAAGGAAAGGTATTCTTTGACAAACAGGAATTTACCAAAATGGATTTCGAAGAAAAAGTACCCATCCGTAAGGAAATTGGAATGCTATTTCAGAATTCCGCCCTATTTGACTCCATGACCGTGGAACAGAATATCGTCTTCACTTTGGATATGTTTACCGAAATGAGCAAATCTGAAAAGATTGATAAGGCCAACTTCTGTCTGGAACGTGTAAATCTAGCTGGAAAAAACGGCCTATACCCATCGGAACTTTCCGGTGGTATGAAAAAAAGGGTCGGTATTGCCCGTGCAATCAGCATGAATCCCAAATATCTTTTCTGTGATGAACCGAATTCCGGACTTGACCCTGCTACATCCATCCTAATCGATGAATTGGTGCAGGACCTGACCGAAGAATATCAATGTACTACCGTCGTGGTGACACATGATATGAACTCGGTAATGGGGATTGGTGATTACATCCTGTTCCTCTATAAAGGGAAGAAATATTGGGAAGGTTCCAACCAGGATATGTTGAAATCTGACAACAAGGAATTGAATGACTTTGTGTTCGCCAGCCCTTTGATGAAAGCTGCTCGCAATACTTTGAAAAAGGAACAGTAATTCTTTTCCTTCGATTTTTCTATCTTTGCAGAAAAAACCTGCATAAAACAATGCTAACATCTTGTTTTATGATGGCTTTTATGGTCCTTTAAATATTGCATCTTGAACAACGATACCCAAATTCAACTCCTTACACCGCAACACTGGAAAGATTATGAACTGATCGACTGTGGTGATTTTGAAAAACTTGAACGTTTTGGTGAACTGATCCTCATTCGTCCTGAACCACAGGCAGTATGGCCTAAAGCATTGGGCGATGCAGAATGGAATAAACGTTATCATATCAAATTCAAAGGCCGTTCGGCAACCTCTGGAGACTGGATGAAAAAGAACCCGAAGACTCCAGACCGTTGGCATATACAATATAAAAATGAAGATGTAGCCATAAAGTTCAGACTTGGTCTTACTTCATTTAAGCATGTCGGGATATTCCCTGAACAAGCTGTCAATTGGGATTATATCTCCGATTCTGTGAAATCCTTCAAGACTCCTAAACCCAAAGTATTAAACCTTTTTGCTTATACAGGTGGAGCATCTTTGATCGCCAAAGCTGCCGGTGCTGATACCACTCACGTGGATTCCATTAAGCAGGTCGTGACTTGGGCCAATGAAAATCAGGAACTTTCTGGAATCAGCGATATCCGTTGGGTTGTTGAAGACGCTTTGAAATTCGTAAAACGTGAACTGAAACGCGGGAATACCTATAATGGAATTATCCTTGATCCACCAGCCTATGGACACGGTCCTAAAGGTGAAAAATGGAAATTGGAAGACCATATCATGGAAATGATGCGCGATGTCGTTCAACTATTGGACCCTAAAGAGCACTTCCTGATCCTCAATACATATTCCCTAGGTTTCTCTTCCGTAATCGTCGAAAACCTTATCAAAACTTCCTTCCCGAAAGTCCAAAACCTAGAGATTGGAGAGCTATACCTACAAGCAACTGCAGGTCCAAAATTACCATTAGGTGTTTTTGGGAAGTTCAGGAAAATAGCTGATTAGACAGTAGAAATAAGAGGGGTATTTGAACCAGGATGGAATGGATTCGAGGATAGACCAAGATCCTAATTCCTGTAAATACAGATAAAATTCGTAGGGGGGTGTATCGCATGCGCCCGCTCCATACAAACATTAAAAAAGAGGTTGCCATGATCGGCAACCTCTTTCGTTTTTCATAGGTAGGTTTCTTATTATTACACATTTAAGGGGCTAAGTTGGGACTCAAGTCTGTTCAACTGTTCATAAAATGCAGTTTTGGATTCTCCAAAGGCTGAGTTTACTTTCGATTGAAGGGAACGGTAATAGCTAATACCATCCAAGAGCTGAGTGTGGAATTTCTGGATGTACTTTTTCTTCTTCACATCCAGGTTTGACAGGTTTTCATTGATATATCCTGCCAAGTGTTTAACATATAGATCGAGTTCGTTTATAAAAAAAGATGGTCTATTCACGCCATTTAAGACATTGACGCGTCCATAAATATGGTCAACCATTTCCTTTAGACTATAAACTTTATTGAAATATGCGGTGTTCGGCCCAGGGCAGATGGCAACAGCATCCCTTTCCCTAGGTTTGAGGATACCATATTTCAAATATGCCGGCGTTGCCAAGCCTTCACATAGGCATTGTTTTTCAACGATCTTATTGTAAGCCAATTGATAACTCGCTTCATCGAGTTCCTGTTGCTTTAACTCATTGATCTTGTTCAATTGATATACCCGGGAAGCGGTACAAACTGGCTCGGTACTATTGCTCGTATCTGAAACCAAGTATTTCTTGGTGCAGGGGAATCCGGGTTTGCCCTGTTCAATCCTTTTCAGACGGCTCTGCTCTGCAGTGCTCTTCCTGAAGTTGTTGAATGGAACCCCTAATGGAGAAGCTTGGGAAATGTAGAAATCATCCGCTGTAGCTGTTGCTAGGTTATTGAGGGTTTCCTCATCTACCGTCGTAGCTTCCGGAACCAGCAGGAAGGGTGACCCCCAACCTACGGCATCCATGTTATAATAATCCAATAAGAAAGAATGCTCCTGCGAAGTTCCCACACCTCCTTGGACGGAAAACTTGATTGCAGGAGCGTTTTCACTATTTAGACCTAATTCTTGAAGGGCACTTTGGTAGAGCGGGAATATTTCCGCAATCAGTGCTTCCTTATTGTTCTTAAATTCTTCGAGAATCGGGCCTAAAAGAAATCCGTCGGTGGCAAACGCATGACCGCCACAGTTTAAGCCCGATTCAATCCGGTATTCGGAAATCCAAATACCTCTTTTTGCCAAATACTTGGCTTGGATAAGTGCCGACCTATAGTCTGACACCTTCAGAGTAATCTTCTTCTTGAAATTTCCATCGGCATCTGGAAAGAAGGTACCCAACTCTGATAGGTACGCATATAACCTTGGATTCATCCCTGCGGAAAGTACCAATGAGGACTGCAATTTGCTCATCGCAAAACCTCGTACCGCTGCTGATGCATCCGAAAATACCTCCGGCAGCTCATTGCCATCGGCATCTCTATTGATCTTGTCCACTTTAGACATGATGTTCACGTCGATTTCCCCTGGAACCATGGCCTCGCGGATATCATTGGCAACCAAATGCTTTTCATAGCCATGCTTCAATGATTTCCAGAGCGTATATTTTTCCTTGCTCGGATGTGCCTCCGGAAGCAGCTCAAAATAACGCTGAGCATCCTTATCCTCTTTCCAGTCCACACGTTTCAAGCGCTCCACCTGTTCAGAAACCAAATCCTGAACTAAATCCAAATATTTACAGATACGTGTTGCACGGTAATCAGCATGTTTCTTGCTGATCGCCTCGTAAGCTAGCTCATACTTCTTCGAATAATACTCGCGCATCCGCTCAATCAACTCATCATCCACGATCGAAATAACCGAAGAAATACCAAATTGAGCAACTTTAATCGGCGTATCTATCGAAAATGCAAGGCCTAAAACAGGAATATGAAATGAATGCGTCATGTATATCTTTTACTGTCCGCAAATAACAAAACAATCCCCATACAAAAAGTAACAGCTGATAAAAGGAAAATGTGATGTTGGTCACTATAAAGACATTAGACAATAGACTATTGTCCGTCCCTGATATAGGTTGACCATTCTTTACTCTTATATAGCTAACTACGCATAGTCTATTCAAATGATCTTCTTGTATAGTATATCCTTGATTTAGAAAGGTCTTGTGTCTTATGTCTTGTGTCTAATGTCTTACTTAAACACAATCGTCCTATTTCCGTGCAGCATTACGCGGTCTTCGGAGAGGAGCTGGATGGCGCGGCTCAGGACGGCTTTTTCGATTTCGGACCCTGCGGTGCGCATACCGCTGACGTCGTAGCTGTGGTCAACGGATTTGGTGTTCTGGACGATGATCGGTCCTTCGTCGAGGTCGTCGGTAACGAAGTGGGCCGTAGCGCCAATGATCTTCACGCCGCGATCATGCGCCTGCTTATAGGGATTCGCTCCGATAAAGGCTGGCAAGAAGGAATGGTGAATGTTGATGAGTTTGCCCTTAAACTTGGCAACAAAACTAGGGGAAAGGATACGCATGAATTTCGCCAAGACAATATAGTCCGCTTGATAGCTTGAAACTACCTCGGCCAGTTCATCTTCAAACTGTTCCTTGCTCTTGTTCTCATGGCTGATATAATGGAAAGGGAGGTCAAACTTCTCCGTGAATTTCTGCAGGTTGTCATAGTTCCCAACCACGGCAAGGACTTCAGCTTGGAAAGTGCCGAAATAATTGCGAACCAAGATGTCTGCCAAACAGTGATGCTCCTTGGTGACCAGGATCACCAAACGCTTCCTTTGGTCAGGATTGATCATGACCTGGCTGTTGGAAGGTAGTCTATTTGTTAAAGCTTGCTGTAGGACTTCCTTGTGGTATAGTTCGCCGGCGCATACTACCCGAACAAAGAACTTCTTGTTGGCTTCATCAACAAACTCGCGCATGCTCACGATGTTAAGCTCCTGTTCAGCCAAAACATTGGAAATGATGGCGACAAGGCCAACTGCATCCGTACACTGGATGAGAATTAAGGTTTGCGTATTCATGTTGGTTAGGTTGAAAAAGGGGGAGAAGTAAGACCTCTCCCCACAAATATTTTATTAAACGGCTTCCTGAACAGACTCTATTGCAGCCTCTTCAACGCCATCCTTTGCGGTCACCAAGTCGTCCTCAGTATCCAACTCAACGCGTAAGTTGTTGACGATATGAACTTGACGGTCCGGGGTATTTTTACCCATATAATATTCCAGCAACTGTGGAAGCTTATTGTCCTTTGATAAGATTACCGGCTCTAAACGAATGTTTTCTCCGATAAACATGCCAAATTCCGAAGGTGAGATCTCTCCCAAACCTTTGAATCGGGTGATCTCCGGTTTTGAACCCAATTTTTTGATGGCATTCACCCGCTCTTCGTCGGAGTAGCAGTAGATCGTTTCCTTTTTATTACGGACCCTAAATAATGGGGTTTGAAGGATGGATACATGTCCTGCTTTTACCAATTCAGGGAAGAACTGCAGGAAGAAGGTCATCAATAGAAGGCGGATGTGCATACCATCCACATCGGCATCCGTTGCGATCACGATATTGTTATAGCGAAGGCCTTCGATCCCATCCTCAATGTTCAGGGCATGTTGCAATAAGTTGAATTCTTCGTTTTCATAAACGATCTTTTTGGTCAGGCCATAAGAGTTTAACGGCTTTCCTTTAAGACTGAATACCGCTTGTGTATATACATCCCTGGATTTGGTGATCGATCCAGATGCAGAATCTCCCTCCGTAATAAATAAGGTAGTTTCAAGGTTGCGCTCATGCTTGTCACTAAAGTGAACTTTGCAGTCCCTCAATTTTCTGTTGTGCAGGGAAGCTTTTTTCGCGCGTTCATTGGCCAATTTCTTGATTCCAGCAATATCCTTACGCTCGCGCTCCGATTGCATGATACGCTTTTGCAGAGCATCTGCAGTTGCCGGATTCTTATGCAGATAATCATCTAATGCCTTCTTGACAAAGTCATTGATGAAGGTACGCACGGTCGGACCTTCAGGACCAACGCTTTGGGAACCTAGCTTGGTTTTGGTCTGCGATTCGAATACAGGTTCTTGTACCTTGATGGCAATCGCTCCAATGATGGATGCACGTACATCAGAAGCATCGAATTCCTTTTTGTAGAACTCGCGGATCGTCTTCACGACCGCCTCACGATAGGCTGCTTGATGCGTACCGCCCTGTGTGGTATGTTGTCCGTTGACAAAAGAATAATATTCTTCCCCATATTGCTGACCGTGGGTCATGGCGATCTCTATATCATCCCCTTTAAGGTGAATGATCGGATATCGCATCCCTTCGGTATCTACATTGCGCTCCAATAAGTCTTTTAGTCCATTTTCAGAGATGAAACGCTGCCCATTGAAGTTAATGGTCAGTCCAGAATTTAAGAAAACATAATTCCAGATCATGTTCTCCACAAATTCCAATCTATATTTATAGTTCCGGAAAATGCTGTCATCAGGATAGAAGGTCACTGATGTACCGTTGCGCTGGGTGGTATCCTTTTGCTCATCAGAAATCAATTCCCCTTTGCTGAATTGCGCAATACGCGTAACGTTCTGTCTATATGATTGTACGGAAAACTGATTGGAAAGGGCATTCACCGCTTTGGTACCTACTCCGTTCAAACCTACCGATTTTTGAAAGGCTTTACTGTCGTACTTACCGCCCGTATTGATTTTGGAAACAACATCTACTACGGAACCAATTGGAATACCACGGCCATAATCACGTACCGTCACTCTGTTCTCATTTACGGTGATATCGATGATCTTACCAGCACCCATGACAAACTCGTCGATGGAGTTGTCAACCACCTCTTTCAATAATACATAAATACCATCATCATAGGCCGATCCATCCCCCAGCTTACCAATATACATCCCAGGTCTCAGTCGGATATGTTCCTTCCAATCTAGGGACCGTATGCTATCTTCGTTATATGTACTCATAATGTTTTTCGATATTCTTGAACCATCGCAAAAATATAAAAAAGTTAATCGACTTTTGCACAACACTTTTGCACATTTAATTCGTCAATAGAATTGCACATCACAAAACAAGGAATATTCTTGTCAATTGATAGGCCTGAAATGGAATTTTGATTGCTTTGTCAATTGGAGTTATCCACATCTAATGGCCAAATAATTGTTATTTCACGTGAAAAAGTGGTTTTAAGTTCTTGATTCGTAGGTTATTGTAGTGATAAAACTGTCCTGTTTAGATTTTTATCAGCATCATCTTGCTGTCTTCTGGATGTTATATTTCCTAGGTTTGCCCTAGTTTTTTTTAGAAAAGAAAGGAGGTCTTATTCGAGACATATTCGAGAATGATTCGGACTTAGACTTAATGCTGTTGCACACACGTTGCAAAAATTCGGAATGTGTCTCGAATGAGGTCAGTAAGAAACTCAAGTAAGAATAGAGGACAGATTAATATCCTCATGAATGCTTTCAAACGAAAAGGGAGATTTTCATGAAAATCTCCCTTTTGTATATGTTATGGATTCCTTAGACCCCTCTTCCGAAGTCATCTTGAACTCTTACGATATCATCTTCATCAGATGGATTGGCAGAGTCGGTATGTTGCCAGATTTCAGCAACGACTCCGTAGGAACCCAATCCTACAAGACGATGTCTTTCACCTTGGGAAAGGCGGATGGAATCCCCTTCTTTTAAGATCTTTAGTTCATGTTCCTCATCAGTAGGGCTGGTTACTACACCAACTTCTCCACGGATGACACGCCAAATTTCAGCTCTACGGTGGTGATATTGCCATGATAAACGTTTGTTAGGACCTACAATCAAAACTTTTGGGCTTAATTTGCCAGATATTCTCAGGTCTTGAACGTTTAGGCCTTCAAAATAAGCGTCGGCAAATTCCTGTGCCTGATCTTCGTTGATCACAAAAAATCCACCCCAAGGTCTATTCTGATCTTCGCTTTCAATCTTGAATCCCTTATTGGTCAATTTACTTGAAATCTCTTGAAATAATTCGCTTTTATCTATATATGTCATGGTTACGATGTTTACTTATGTGAAGATAATATAACTTTTGTATTAATACAAGCCATAAATCAGTCTATCGATTGATTTACCTTATATTTGCAAAATAAGAAATTTCCTCATGTCACAAGCATTCGATACACAAAATGATATTTTTTCCAAGGCCGTCGCGTTCGTTAACCAGACTCAGCAACCCATATTTCTAACAGGGAAAGCAGGGACTGGAAAGACTACTTTTTTGAAGTTTATCCGAGAGAACAGCTACAAGAAAATGGCCATCACTGCGCCGACAGGTGTGGCTGCGATGAATGCCGGCGGGACAACACTTCATGCCCTGTTCTGGCTGCCATTCGGTGTGTTTATCGAAGATTATCCCTTGCAATGGGGAGATTCAGACCAATTTATTTACAACAAGCACAGGTTGTTTAGTACGATTAAATTAACCAAGAACCGTCGCGCCATCCTGCAAGAATTGGAACTGTTGGTAATTGATGAAGTTTCCATGGTCCGTGCGGATACCTTGGATGCTATTGATGTCATCCTGAAAAGTGTACGTCGAGATATGCGCCCATTTGGAGGCGTTCAGGTTCTTTTTATTGGGGATCTGTACCAATTGCCGCCCGTGGTCCAAGATCGCGAATGGCAGGTCCTTCGGGATTATTATTCCAGTGTGTTTTTCTTTGATGCCAAAGTTTTCAAGCAGCAGCCACCGGTACTGATTGAACTTCAGAAAATCTATAGGCAACAGGATGATGCTTTCATCAATATCTTGAATAAAATCAGGAATAATGAGACTACAAATGACGATCTCGATGACTTGAATACCCATTACAAACCGGATTTTATCGCCCCAGAAGGGGAACAATATATTACCTTGACCTCACATAATAGACTTGCGGACCAGATCAACCAAGAGAAGCTGGAAAGCTTGGACAGCAAGCTGCATCATATTAAGTCCATTATCAAGGATGAATTTCAGAATGGACTGTTTCCAGCAGAGGAGACCTTGAGCCTGAGGGTCGGTGCACAGGTGATGTTTATCAAGAATGATGTAGGTGAGGAACGCCGTTATTTCAATGGAAAGATCGGTACGGTGAAGGATATTCAAGTTGAAAAGCATAAGATCATAGTTTCCTTTCCGAATGGGGAAGAGGATGTGGAAGTCAAACGAGAAACTTGGGAGAATATCCGCTATTCCTATAACAAAGGAGATGACAAGATCGAAGAGGAGGTATTGGGTACATTCTCTCAATTTCCTTTGCGATTGGCATGGGCCATTACCATCCATAAGAGCCAAGGTTTGACCTTTGAAAAGGCAATCATTGATGCAGGGACTTCCTTTGCAGCTGGACAGGTCTATGTAGCCCTGAGCAGGTTGACTGGCTTGGAAGGTTTGGTGTTGCGTTCCAGGGTTCCTTCCTATGCCATCCGTACGGATTATCAGGTGGTCAGCTTTATGAAACAGATGGAGGCCATCACCGATTTAGAACCGATCCTACAGGAGTCCCAAAAACGATATCTCGGTCAGATCTTATTGCAGAGTTTCCGCTGGAACAGTATGTGTGAAGAAATGGAATCCCTGATCGTGGAGCAAGAAGGTAAGAAAATTGAGGGTAAAGATGAGGCCGTTGAATTCCTGAAGGACATGCTGTCAAAATTAAAGGCACAGGAAGTGGTGGCCAACAAATTTATCACCCAACTGTACAAAATGCTGGGTCAGGTAGACCTTGACTATGAAAAGATTTGCGAGCGATCTAAAGCGGCGGTCAGCTGGTTTATTCCCACATTTGATAAGGAATGTTTAGCGCCAATGGAGAAGCATATTGAGCAATGGCAGGTTAAGAAAAGGACCAAGAAATATATTTCTACACTAAAGAGTATTTTGTTGGATTTCAAGAGAAAGCATGAGCAGCTCAAACATAGCCTAACTATTGCGGAAGCCCTAAATAAGTCCTCGGATGAACTGACAGAGGAGTTGCTGCAATGGAACAAGCCTAAGGAGGATCTGGCGAAGGAAGTAGAAGAAAAGGAGAAGGATACCAAACAGATTTCCCTGGATATGTTTATGGATGGGATGGATATTGAAGAGATTGCTACGAAACGCGATATGGTGGTAGGAACCATCTATGGTCATCTGATCAATTTTATAGGTTCCGATATTGAAGCATCAGATTTGATTCCGGATGCCGAGCTGCAAAACATTGTCAAGGTCATCAAGTCACATCCAGATGCTTCAGCGACCGAGCTAAGAACCTTGATGGACATGAAAGTAGATTACCCACAGATCAGGATTGCCCAAAAGTATATGGAAGTAGCTGAGAAGTAAGATCGAAGCAGTTGGTTAAACTAAATTTGTTAAGAATTCTTAAAGTTTAAGCTGATTTCGTTTTGTTTATTGCTAATTGATTAAATTCAATAATAATTAGCTTTACTGGAAACGATTGTTAATCTAAATGAAATGAATATGAGAGTTTTTACGGGTTTGTTTTTCCTTTTGCTATTCCTGACTTCCTGTAGAGCCATGGTTTACAAAGCGGCTGGAATAAAGGATATAAAGGAGTTTGATCAACAGGAATATGAAAAGTTTGCTGCTGAATTGACAGGACCATACCAAGGAACGAAATATTCCTTTGCAGTGCCTGATTCCGGTATGCAGAACTATGTGCTACTGTACACGGATACTTTTAAGAACAATGCTGCCCAGCCGATTCAATTACTCTATTTTAAGGATCAAAAACTAGTTTCATTTCATGCCAATTGTTATGCTCCTGGTAAAAATATAAGGACGCTGAATTGGCGTTATGATGGTCGGTTTGATAAATATATCCCGAAGACGGCTGTTGATATATCAAGCGAGAATATTTCCTTAGCCGCTTTATTGAAGAATTTCAACCTTGATGAAAAGTTGGTTGATGAACCAGAGATTATTGTTGTTTTATGGTCCAGGATGTTGGATAAGCGAGTAACCGATCTTAATGAAGTAGTCATTGAAAACCTTTTGGCCCATAATAAGGGAGAATTTCCTCCTATAATTTATCTGAATACCGACCAGTATTTTATTTCCCAGAACTAGTGTTTATGATTTGAAATCCGGTGTCACGCAGAGGGTTAAAAAATTGGATAAAATTTTTCGGAAACTGATAGCAGGATGTTGACAATATCATTTTGTTAATAGTTTTTGTGTCATTCTGACGGAGGAAGAATCTCGGAGAAATGCAAACATCCTAAATTAAAAAAATCATTTTTTGCAGGGCTGTACAGGTGCTTAACCGAAGGTTAAGGATGACAATATCTTCAGTAGAAGATCCGTACAGATTCCTCACTTATCGTTCAGAATCAAAATGCACTAAAAAGGGATTCAGAAGCGAAGCGAAGGATCTATTTTATTTTATTTTTCGATCTGGTTGTCGTTGTGAATCGTAAGATGAACAAACTGTTTTTTATCTTTTTTAACCCATAAAGAGGAATTATTGAAAAATATTTCACCCACGCTGTGGGTTCGCCATTTCAAACATCCAAGATTCTACAAATATTTCACCCCTCAAGGGGTTTGGGTTCTGGAAATTGTACGGACGAGAATATGAAAATCATGGAGTTTCTTTATTCAGAAAATGATAATAATTTAGGTTTATATGGGGCGGGCGTATTCGATACGCCTCTACAGTATCGGGGAATTTCCTGCGACATATGATCATAATCTTGGTCCATCCTCCCATCCTTTTAATCCTGGTTCAAACCAAGACATCCTTGACAATTACCTGCAAATAGCTTCATATGCCCGTTAATCGATCATTTTGAAGTCAAATAACAGCTTTTTTACAAAAAATCGACACAAAAGGTTTAGCCTAATGAGATTTAATTATCTTTGTTAGCTAACCCATCTACTAGAGTTTGAAGGAAAGCAAGTCAAATAAGAAGGTCAACAAATGGTTGGTATTTACCTCCATGCCCTTTCAAATGGGGATGACCATCTATGTGTTCTACTGGTTAGGGACTTGGCTGGACGAAAAATATGCGGTAGAAGGGGAGTGGTGGATGAAGGGATTGACGATGTTTGGCGTCGGACTTTCCCTATATCAATTTATTAAACAAGTAAATTATATCAATAGAAATGAATAGATACCTGCTCTTATTATTAGTTCTGCTTGGCGTCACAGGTGTATGTTTTGGGATACATTATGCCGTTTTGAAGATGAACCATCATGATCATTGGTGGATAGGATCGGGCTATAGTTTAGAGGGGATGTATACCTTCGGGGCGATTGCTTCCGTTGTCATGGTCATTATTTTGTTGCTCATCGATTATACGATGCCGGTGCAGGTCGGCTTTGCGTTTTTGGTCGGCATGACCCTGAAAGCGGTGGGCAGTTATGTGTTCATTCATGAGGGGATCAATCTACTCGAGAATGATTTTATTGAGCTTAATTTTCTAGTGGTGTTTTTTGTTTATTTGATGTATGATGCCTTTGCGGCCTATTATATTGTAAATCAACAAGAAACGGTTAATAAAAACTAATTTTTTAAAAAGTTTAAACAATTCTGAATTTATGCCAAATAAAATTGTAATTTTGCGCAAAATTTGTCATAATTCAACATTATTTTAAAATGGTGAGTCTTAAGAAAGTACTTTTATTATTTGCAGTAATTTTGTTTACTGTTAATCCATTCCGCTCAGTTGCTGAAGAAGGGCATACACATGGTGAAACTTCTAGTTCTGAGGAAATTAACGCTCATATTCAACACCACTTAAAGGATGATTACTATTTCAATTTCTTTACTGATTCTAAAACAGGAAAGAATTATGGCTTCCCTTTACCAGTTATCTTGATTGATGGTGGTCTGAAGGTTTTTTCTTCCGGTGAGTTCGAGCATGGCGATAAAGTAGTAGAAAAAGACGGTCAATTTTACAAATTGTACCATGGCAAAATCTACAAGACAGATGCTGCAGGTACGATTACATACGATGACAAACATCACCCAACAAATGCAAAACCTTGGGACTTCTCGATTACCAAGAATGTTTTAGGTTTGATGTTGGCTGCTTTGTTGTTGTTCATTGGATTTACAAGTTTAGCTAAAACATATAAAAACGGTTCAAACGTGGTTCCTAAAGGAATTGGACGTGCATTGGAGCCATTGGTTCTATACGTGAGAGATGAGATGGCGATCCCTAACATCGGGCATCGTTACAAAGAATTCATGCCATATTTGTTGTCTGTATTCTTCTTGATCTTTTTATTGAACTTATTAGGGCTAACTCCACTAGGAGTAAACGTAACTGGAAATATCTCTGTTACATTGTGTTTAGCCCTGTTTACATTTTTCATTACGAATTTTAAAGCAAACAAAGATTACTGGAAACATATTTTCTGGATGCCAGGAGTACCGGTTCCTTTCAAATTTGTTCTAGCGCCAATCGAAGTATTAGGTTTGTTTACTAAGCCTTTCTCCTTGATGGTTCGTTTGTTTGCAAACATTACAGCTGGTCACACCGTTGTAATGGGTCTGATTGCTGTTGTGTATTTGTTGCAACATCAGTTGACTGTTGTAGGTTCAGTGAGTGTTTCCTTAATTCTAACGTTGTTATTATTCTTCTTGGAATTATTGGTAGCATTCTTACAAGCGTTTATCTTTACGATGTTGTCATCCTTATTTATCGGTATGGCAGTGGAAGAGCATTCGCATCATTAATTCGAATTTTTTGTTAAATTTTTAAATATAAAATTGTTATGATTCCAAATTTAGTAGGAGCAGGTTTGATCGTTATCGGAGCTGGTTTAGGTTTAGGTAAAATCGGTGGTTCAGCAATGGAAGCTATCGCTCGTCAACCAGAAGCAGCATCTAAAATTCAAACAGCGATGATCATCATCGGTGCCTTATTGGAAGGTTTAGCATTCGGTGCTCTTCTATTAGGTAAATAAGCTAAGCTTATTACAAAAGACAATGGACACATCTTGCAACGGTTGGTTGCAAGTTGTGTTTATCAAAAAGACAAAAAATTTAAATTCAAAAATATAATAACGTAAATAAATGGACGCTTTAATTCATGATTTTTCATTCGGGTTATTTTTCTGGCAATTGATCATCCTTTTGATCGTCATCTTTTTGTTAGGGAAATATGCTTGGAAACCGATTGTAAATGCTTTAGAGGAACGCGAAAAAGGCATTACCGATGCTTTAGCTTCCGCAGAAAAGGCGAAATTGGAAATGGCACGTTTGACCAATGAGAACGAGAATTTGTTAAAAAAGGCTCGTGAAGAGCGTGATGTTATCTTGAAAGAAGCAAAAGTATTGAAGGATAAGATCGTGGCAGAGGCAAAAGATGCAGCTCAAGTTGAAGGTGGTAAATTGATCGAGCAAGCTAAACGCGAGATTGAAGACCAAAAATTAAAAGCTTTAGCTGAGGTTAAGAACCAAGTTTCTACCTTATCTTTAGAGATTGCGCGCAAAGTATTAACGAAAGAATTCGAGGACCAAGGAAAGCAAGAAGCTTTAGTAGCTGACTTGATGAAAGATGTTAAATTAAACTAATTGGTTAACGAATTTAAAAATTAGCGTATGTCAGTTTTCAAAGTAGCTTCAAGATATGCCAAGTCATTAATCGACTTGTCGGTAGAGCAGGAGAGTCTGGATGCGGTTAAGGCGGATATCGAAGGAGTTATTGCCATAATCAAATCTAACACGGAATTGCAAGCAGTTTTAAACAATCCGATCATTAAGACGGATAAGAAACTTGCGATCTTGAAGGCTTTATTTCAAGGTAAAATCAGACCGGAGATATTGGAGTTCTTCAATATCATGGTTAGAAAAGGCCGTGCAGAATTAGTTTATGCGACAGCCTTAGAGTTTGTTCGTGAATACAACGAGGTTAAAGGTATCGTTCATGCAGAAGTTGTTTCGGCCAGTCCTTTATCGGAGGCCAACCTACAGGCATTAAAAGAGCAGATTGCTGCTCAGATCAACGCCGAGGTCATCTTAGCTAACAAAGTAGACAAATCATTGATCGGTGGCTTTGTAGTGAAGGTTGGAGACAAGCAGATTGATGCAAGTATTCAAGGCAAGCTAAATAAATTAGAGAGACATTTCGAGAACCAAGGAGTTTAATCCGGCGTTCGAGAACAAGATATAATAGAATCAAAAACCCCTTATACGAATTACAACAATGATAGAGGTAAGACCAGATGAAGTTTCGGCAATTCTAAGAGAGCAATTGTCAGGCTTTAAGTCAGCAGCCGATTTAGAAGAAGTGGGTACCGTATTGCAAGTAGGTGACGGTATTGCGCGTATTTACGGCTTAACAAAAGTTCAATCAGGAGAGTTGGTTGAGTTTGCGAATGGACTACAAGGTATTGTGATGAACTTAGAAGAAGACAACGTAGGTGTTGTACTTTTAGGTCCATCGGATGAAATTAAAGAAGGTGATACTATCAAACGTACTAACCGTATCGCATCTATTAAAGTAGGTGAAGGTATGTTAGGCCGTGTGGTAAATACATTAGGTCAGCCTATCGATGGTAAAGGCCCAATTACTGGAGAGACTTTCGAAATGCCAATCGAGCGTAAAGCTCCTGGGGTTATTTACCGTCAACCAGTAACTGAACCATTACAGACTGGTCTTAAAGCGATCGATGCCATGATCCCAATCGGACGTGGACAGCGTGAGCTTGTGATTGGTGACCGTCAAACTGGTAAGACTGCCGTTTGTATCGACACCATTTTGAATCAAAAAGAATTTTACGAAGCTGGTCAACCAGTATTCTGTATATATGTTGCGGTAGGACAAAAGAACTCTACAGTAGCGAACATCGTTCGTACATTAGAGGAAAAAGGTGCTATGCCATACACAGTGATCGTATCTGCATCAGCTGCGGATCCTGCTCCAATGCAGTTCTACGCACCAATGGCGGGTGCTGCTATCGGTGAATACTTCCGTGATACAGGTCGTCCGGCATTGATCGTTTATGATGACTTGTCTAAACAAGCGGTTGCTTACCGTGAAGTGTCATTATTATTGAAACGTCCTCCAGGCCGTGAGGCATATCCAGGAGACGTATTCTACCTTCACTCTCGTCTATTAGAGCGTGCTGCGAAGATCAATAGTTCTGATGAGATCGCTCGTAACATGAACGACCTTCCTGCATCATTGAAAGACAAAGTGAAAGGTGGTGGTTCATTAACAGCACTTCCGATCATTGAAACTCAAGCGGGTGACGTATCTGCATATATCCCTACCAACGTAATTTCCATCACAGATGGTCAGATCTTCTTGGAGTCGAACTTGTTCAACGCAGGTATCCGCCCAGCGATCAACGTAGGTATCTCGGTATCACGTGTAGGTGGTAATGCGCAGATCAAATCAATGAAGAAAGTTGCTGGTACCTTGAAATTAGATCAAGCGCAGTACCGTGAATTGGAAGCTTTCGCGAAATTTGGTTCTGACTTAGATGCGGCTACAAAAGCGGTATTGGACAAAGGTATCCGTAACGTGGAAATCTTGAAACAAGGTCAGTATTCACCAGTTTCAGTAGAGAAACAAGTTGCTATTATCTACGCAGGTACAAAAGGTTTACTACGTAACGTTCCTGTAAACAAAGTGAGAGAATTCGAAGAAGAATTCTTGACTCAACTAGAGCAACGTCATCCAGAAGTATTGTCAGCACTTAAAGCTGGTAAGTTCTCTGATGAATTAACTGATGTATTAGAAAAAGTAGCTAAGGAATTAGCTTCAAAATATTAATTAGACATTAGATGTTAGACATTAGACAATAGACCTTGATGGCGCCTCAAAACGCATGAAAGATCTTATGTCTTGTGTCTAATGTCTCTTATCTATAATGAAATTATGGCAAACTTAAAAGAAGTTAGAAATCGTATTACCTCCGTATCTTCTACGCAACAGATTACCAAAGCGATGAAAATGGTATCTGCAGCGAAGTTGAAACGTGCAACCAATGCTATCATCCAATTGCGTCCATATGCGACAAAATTGAGGGAGATCTTGGCTCAGGTTTCAGCCTCCGTAGAAGGTAATAATTCGCCATTCACGCAAGATCGTATCCCTACGAAGGTATTGATCATCGTGGTGACCTCAAACAGAGGTTTAGCGGGAGCTTTCAATGCTAATGCCATTAAAACTGCCAATAATTTGATTGCAACGAAATATGCAGATCAATTCGCAAGAGGAGATGTCAGTATTATCGCAATCGGAAAAAGAGGTCAGGATTTCTTCAGCAAACGTGATTTCAAGGTAATCGGTAATAACAACGAATTGTTCAACAATTTGGATTTCGAAAATGTTTCGAAAATTACGGAGTACGTGATGGAACAGTTTAAAGAAGGAAACATCGACCGCGTAGAGGTGGTATATAACCAGTTCCGTAATGCAGCCGTTCAAATCTTGACATCAGAGCAGATTTTACCTCTTTTGCCTGAGAATAAAGAAGAGGACAATGTTGCTGAATTGGATTATATCATCGAGCCTTCAAAAGAAAAAATCATTGAAGAGCTTATTCCTAAAGCAATCAAGATTCAGTTATACAAAGCAGTACTGGATTCACATGCGTCTGAGCATGGTGCCCGTATGACTGCGATGGATAAAGCAACAGAAAACGCAGGAGACTTGTTACGCCAATTGAAACTGTCGTACAACCAAGCGCGTCAAGCAGCAATTACAACAGAGTTGACAGAGATCGTTTCTGGTGCTGCAGCCCTTTCAAATGGCTAATAAATAAAAATATTAATTTGTATAAGGAAAGCCGTTATCGTGAGATAACGGCTTTTTTGTTGGCTATGGTTGAATTGTTTGAAAAATATTTCAGTCCTGCTGGGTAATGTCATTAAGTTAAGGAAAAACAAAATTTAGATTCTTCGTTACTTTTGAAGCGCAAAAGTAACCAAACCGACGAAGGAGCTCACGGATACCAAAAACAACTCGAATCCGTAAACGCTTCGGCCCATTTAAGGTGGCTTTTCGCACGGGCTCCCGCACATGGATAGAATGCCTTGTTGTCGGGAATATCTTTCAATAGATCATCCCTTTTAAGGGGATGATCTTCTGAAAGCATTCCAAGGCCAATCCCATCGCACAGGTCAACGGCATTCTTTCCATCTCTCCGCCACTGGAAATGAGCCAGAGGCTAAAGGACTTCCTGAGGAAGGATAAATGTTTGTTAATTTTCCAAACATCCAGCAGGGGTGGAATATTTATCAATTAGCATATTATCTTGGTCCATCCTCGAATCCTTAATCCTGGTTCAAAACCCACTCAAATCTCCTATCTCCCATCTCATATCGATCCCAAGCAAACCATTCCATTTCCACGATGTTCTATTTATTAACAGCAGAAAGATTAATATTATGACAACATTACCTTAATATTACGCATTTGACTTCTGTATTTCTGACTATTATCGTAATTTTGTCAAAATTTTAGTTTTCAATTTGCTCTGAAGAGCAATTTTATAAATTTGTGTAGGGTTTTTATAACTCAGTGAGCTTTGATAGAGTTAATTCGATTAACCTTGGGTGTAAATGAAATTATTTAGGGTATGGCAAAGAAATTATATGTTTCCAATTCGACAGAGTCTTCGAGAATGTTCAAGAATGATTTTCTTGAATCGTTGACCAAGGTACATTATTCTGTTCCATTGATATTTTGGATTCCTGTTAAGATCTTTTTTATTTGGAGGGCATTGGTCCCTGGGGGATTGTCAGTTGGTACTGTCGTGATGTACTATATCTTTGGTCTGTTGTTTTGGACTTTGGCGGAATATGTATTGCATAGATGGGTTTTCCATTATGAACCGAGTTCAAAATTCGGTAAAAGAGTGCATTTTATTTTCCATGGGGTACACCATGACTATCCTAAGGATCGCTTGCGATTGGTTATGCCACTTTCTGCAAGTATCCCAATGGCAGCAATCATCTATTTTATCTTTAGCTTTTTCTTTTCGCCCTATACCTTAGCGGCATTCTTCTCGGGGTTCTTATTGGGTTACCTGATCTATGATGAATGCCATTATGCGATGCATCATGCTAATTTTAAATCAGGCTTGTTTAAAAGGATTAAGGATCACCACATGTTGCACCATTACTCGGAACCTGAAAAAGGTTTTGGGGTTAGTTCAGCTATCTGGGATGTAATATTCGGTTCTGGATTTAGCAAAAAGAAAGCTGCCCAAACAGATAAGAAAAAAGCTAATGAACTCAAGGAAGTCCAGCAACAACAATTAAATTAAATATATAAAGAAGGGGTTCAGATTTTCTGAACCCCTTCTTTTTTATGGCTGATTTTGTATTACCAGCGAATCAAAGCTGATCCCCAGGTGAATCCGGCGCCAAAAGCAGCCAGACATACCAAATCACCATCTTTTATTTTACCTTCCTCCCAAGCTTCGCAAAGTGCAATGGGCACCGAAGCAGCAGTGGTATTGCCATATTTCTGGATGTTATTGAAAACCTGGTCGTCTGACAAGCCCAAAGTCTTTTGGACGAACTGAGAAATACGAAGGTTTGCCTGATGAGGAATCAACATGTCAATATCCGCAGTTTTCAGGTTGTTTTTTGCTAAAGCTTCCCCAATTACTTCAGGGAATTTTACGACAGCTTTTTTGAATACGGCTTGGCCATCCATATATGGGAATGCTGAACCGTCTTCCAGCATTTCTTTGGTCATTAACATACCGCCCAATTCTACGTCTGGCCATTGTGGCATCTGTTCGCCCAAATAATAACCAGCAGAAGCACCAGGGTAGTACATCGCCAGTTTCTCTGCTTCGGCACCATCAGAATGAAGGTGTGTGCTCAAAATGCCTTTCCCTTCTTCTTTGGTTGGTTGCAATACCACAGCACCTGCACCATCGCCAAAAATTACGGAAACTGCGCGACCACGGGTTGAGAAATCCAATGCGAAGGAGTGTTTTTCAGAACCGACTACCAGGATGTTTTTGTACATACCTGTTTTGATGAACTGGTCGGCAATGGACAAGGCGTAGATAAACCCCGAACATTGGTTTCTAACATCTAATGCACCCACTTCCTTCATGCCCATTTCGCGCTGTAATAAAACGCCACAGCCCGGGAAATAGTAGTCAGGGGAAAGGGTAGCAAAAATAACAAAGTCGATTTCTTCTGCAGTGGTATTTGCTCTTTCAATGGCAATTTTGGAAGCTTCTACCGCCATACTGGTTGTTGTTTCACACACTCTATCGGCGAAACGACGTTCTTTAATCCCCGTACGCTCTTGAATCCATTCATCACTCGTGTCCATAAAACGGGTCAGGTCATTATTGGTATATACGTTCTTTGGGACATAGTATCCCAAGCCGGCTATTCTTGATTGAAACATAGGTCTAACTTTAATAAACAATTCAGCTAAATTACTGATTTATTTGAAAAATAAGCTATTTTTGCAGTATGAGCACTGAAGTTGAACAAGAAACATTTACCCTTGAAGAAATCCTTGCAGTTACCAAAGATTCCAACAAGTTGATTTTGTGGAATGATGATTTCAATACCTTTGACCATGTCATTCACTGTCTCATGCATTACCTCCAATATTCCGAAGCTGAAGCATCACGTATCGCCTGGACCGTACATACCAAAGGAAAGTGTACTATCCTGGAAGGTACCTATACCGAAGTCGAGGTCTACCGAAAGATCCTAAAAACTGAAGGATTAACCGTTTCGGTGGAATAAATACCCTCGTAATAATACAGTTACGAGCATTTAACTTTCTTAATTATTGCGCAACTTTGTGGCTGAAAACACTAAGAAAGATCCAAAATGCTATTGAAAAGATGCCTAAGCAGTTTATTTTTATTATTCCCTATTATTTTATTTGCCCAGAAAGTCGATATTCAAGGTCGAATTTTAGAACAAGATAGTATCAGGCCGGCAATCGGAGCCAGTGTAAGCTTGCTGTCGAATGTGAACAATGCCTATATCCGTGGCCAACAAACTAGCGCCAATGGTTCTTTTTCTATCCCAGATGTTGACCCTGGAACCTATAACCTTCAAGTGACCTATATTGGTTTTGCTACCTATACTCGTAATAATTTTGTTGTTACAGCGGGTAAAGATATAGACTTGGGTGCTATTGTATTGGCTGAAGAAGGGGAGAAGATCTCTGAAGTGGTTGTTCAAGGTAGGGTTCCTGACCTTCAGATTGGCATTGACAAGAAGGTTTTTGATGTTTCCCAAAGTATGGTCAGTGTTGGCGGATCTGCGCAGGACCTGTTGGGCAATGTCCCTACGCTGCAGGTAGAGTCTGATGGGAGCATCAGTCTTCGTGGATCGAGTAGTGTACGATTCTTGGTCGATGGAAAAGAATCGGCTATGGCAGGATCGGATATCAATGCTTTTCTACAATCCTTGCCAGCAGATGCTATTGCCAAGGTTGAAATCATTACCAACCCCTCTGCAAAATATGATGCAGAAGGACAATCAGGTATCATCAATATTATCCTTAAGAAAAATGCCCGCTTAGGCCTGAATGGATCGGTAACAGCTTCGGGTGGTTCCTATGAAAATGCAAATGCTGGAGTGACCCTTAATTATAGAGATGGCAAGGTGAATTATTTTGGAAACTATAATTTCAGTCGCCGTAATAATTTAGGGAGTGGCTTTTCAGATAACATCGATTATATCAATGGGGGAATAACCAATGAAAGCCCTAGGACCCAAAGTATCGAAGAAAGCAATCGACTAGGGTACAACCATACGATCCGATTCGGTACAGATTATTATATGAACGATAAGACAACATTGAGCTTGACCACCAACTTGAGCTTAAGGGATAATGAACGTGGGAATGATATCAACTATAATTATTGGAATGTTCCAGGATTGGGGACGACCAGTTTCCGTAATTCCTTGCAGAATGAAGATGATTTGGGAATTGATGCCCAAGTAGATTTTAAGCGTACATTAAAGCGTGAAGGGGAAGAGTTGACGGCCAATGTTTCCTTTGGTTATGATACAGAGGATGGTGTAAATGATTTCCATCAAACATTTGCAAACGGGAATGCGGATCTGAAGCGTGTGAACAATACCTCAGAGTCCGGTAAGAACTGGAACATGCAATTGGATTATGTTCTGCCATTAGGTGAGAACCATAAATTCGAGGCTGGATATCGCAGTATCTTAAGGTATTCCGATGAAAGTCAATATTCAGAAGAGCTTGATTCATTAACCCAGCAATTTCTTCCTGATTATCGGATTACGAACGATTTTGACATGACGAGCACCGTTCATGCGCTATATGCCAATTACCAAAAACAGATTACAGAGAAATTAGGAGCACAAGTTGGCTTAAGAGCTGAGCAAGCAAACCTGAATACCAATATCTATTCGCATGATTTAGATAACCCAAGCATTATTAAAAGTGACCAAGGTAAATTGGATTATTTCCGCCTATATCCAAGTGTTTTCTTAAGTTATGCTGTAGGAAAAGGACAGGGAGACAAAGTGCAGTTAAGTTATTCACGCCGTGTGCAGCGCCCAAGGGGATGGCAAGTGAACCCATTTATCGATGTTTCAGATGTTCAGAATTACCGTCAGGGTAATCCTAACTTGCTACCAGAAGATATTCATTCCACTGAATTGAGCTTTTCAAAGTTTTATGAGAAATGGAACTTTATTTCATCGGTGTTTTATCGTCGTGTGAACGATCAAACCCAGCCGGTGATCTATGATGAAAGCTTGATTGCTGATATTGTAGGAGATAGGACGAATGTAACCTATATGAAATGGGAAAATGCATCGGATCTGGATGCTTTTGGATTTGAGTGGATATCCAAGGTTAATTTAACCAAGTGGTGGGATGTTACAGCAAATGCCAATCTTTCACAAATTACTTTCCATCCAAAAGCCGGTCTGGGACTTGAAGGCAGAGAGTCGTTCAACTGGAACGGAAACCTGACGACAAACATAAAATTCACACCTACTTTTTCTGCTCAGGTCAGAGGAGATTATAGAAGTGGAATGAAGACTATGCAAGGTGAAATGAAGCCTATGCGTGGAGTTGATGTGGCCTTGAAAAAGGATGTGTTGAAGAACAAGGGTAGTTTAATGCTGAATGTACGAGATGCATTCAATACGCGCAAATTCCAAATGCACAATTACTTGCCGAACCGTGAGATGCAGTTTTCGCATAGATGGATGAAGAGGATGATTACCTTGTCATTTACCTACCGATTTGGTCTTCAAAATTTTGGAAGAAAAGACCGTGAGCAACAAGGTCCTGACATGGACGATATGGGCGGTCAACAATTTTAATACTTGATTTTACGATAAGATTATTTAAATTAGATTTTCACTTAATCAACTTTATACTATGAAAAGAAACTTTATGTATGTATTAGTAGGCGCAATCGGATTGACAGTTGCCTCATGTGCAACCAAGAACGCTTCCACGCAAAAAGGAGCAGATGTTCCTGCCTATGAAGTACTGGACCTGCCTAAAGTATCCCTTAAAGATTTTAAAAAGAACTCCGCTGGAGCATACGTTCTATTTGATGGAACATCATTGAATGGATGGAGAGGCTACGGCAAAGACCATGTGCCAAGTAAATGGGGCATTGATAACGGAACCTTGAAGTTTTCAAAAGCACCTGCTGGTGTGCAAAATCCTGAAGGTGGAGATTTGATCTTCGCTCATGATTTCAAAAACTTTGAACTGGAATTTGAGTGGAAGATTTCAAAAGGAGGAAACTCTGGAACCTTCTTCTTGGCTAAAGAAATCAAAGGACAGCCAATTTACATTTCAAGTCCTGAGTTCCAGTTATTGGATAATGAAAACCACCCTGATGCAAAACAAGGTGTTGATGGAAACCGTAAATCATCTTCATTGTATGATATGATCCCTGCGAAACCTCAAAATGCATTCCCTGCAGGCGAGTGGAACAGAGCTAAGATTGTTGTAAGCAAAGGAAAAGTAACGCATTACCAGAACGACGAGAAAGTTGTTGAATATGAATTGTGGACTCCTGAGTGGACTCAATTATTGGAAGCTAGTAAATTCAGCAAGGAAAAATGGCCTTTGGCATTTGAGTTATTGAATAACGTAGGTGGTAAATCGAAATCAGGTGTGATCGGATTCCAAGATCACGGTGATGATGTATGGTTGAGAAATATCACTGTAAAAGAATTATAATGTTTAAATTATTAAAACATTGGAAAGAGAGCTTTTTGAGCTCTCTTTTTTGTATGCTGCTATTGATAGCTTCCGCACAAGAGATCAAATGGCATGATGTGCTGAAAGAAAGTGCGTTGAAGGGCAGGGTTAAGGCTATAGGAGCTCATGACGGCTACGCCAGATTACCAGTGGCATTGAAAGGGGAGGTTCGGGATGCAGTCTGGAATTTGGGTCAGGATGCAGCAGGTGTTTATGTTGAGTTCAAGACTTCAGCAGCTTCCTTTTCCATTCGCTATCAAGTTGCGGGAGGGCTGAATATGCCGCATATGCCAACTACGGGGGTAAGTGGTTTGGACCTTTATACCAAAGCACCTAACGAGAAAGAATGGAATTGGATACATGGGAAATATAGTTTCAAAGATACCATTGGCTATACCTATGAAGATTTTGGATCCCTTTCGGGAAATATATTTAGGTTATACCTCCCGCTATATAATTCCGTAAAATGGATGGAAATTGGGGTAGCTGGTGATCTGAACTTTATCCATCAGAAGAGCAAGCCTATCATTGTATATGGAACTTCCATTGCTCAAGGTGCCTGTGCATCTAGGCCAGGTTTAGGCTGGACCAATTGGATGGGTAGGAACTTTGACCACGATGTTGTTAATTTGGCATTCAGTGGAAATGGCAGGTTGGAGCAACCTATTTTAGACTTGATCAAGCAGGAAGATGCTGCTGTATTTATTCTGGATTGTATCCCCAACCTATCGGTAGCGGGAGAGGATGGGAAAGATAAATTGACTAGCTTGATCAACAATGCTGTCAAGACCATCAGGGTAAAGCATCCTAAGACGCCAATCGTCATTGCTGCACACAGTTCTAGTGAGGTTCCAGGGGTTTTCAACATGAAGACCAATGCAGACTACCAAAGTCGTTCAAGAGTTGCTGAAAAGGCCGTGAAAGCTTTGCAAGGACAGGGAGATAAAAATCTTTATTGGCTATCAGAAAAGGAAATCGGATTGGATAGGAATTCAACGGTGGACTATGCCCATCCAAATGACTATGGAATGGAGAAAATCGCTGCCGCCTATACCAAATTATTGAGGAGCATCTTGAAATAAAATATGGGTTACAACAGCTATCAGGATTAAAATAGCTGTTGTAACTCTTTTAAATCCTTGATCATGTGATTGACATCTTCAGGTTTCTCAACCTCGAGCGGATTGAAGAAAATGGCTTCCAAGCCTGCATTCTGTGCTCCACGAACATCAGCATCTAAGTTATCCCCAATCATGACCGCTTCGGTTTTATTCGCGCCACCATTATTTAAGGCATGTTCAAAGATTCGGATATCGGGTTTATTGATACCGATGATCTCTGAAATGACAATGGTTTCGAAGTAGGGAGCAAGGTTGCTATGCTGTAATTTTTTCTCACAGGCCTCTTTAAAGCCATTTGAAATCAAGTGCAGGGTATATCTGTCCTTTAAGTAAGCCAAGGTCTCATGTGCATTAGGAAACAGATTGGTCTTGGTCGGACAGATTTCTAGGTATTCTTCTTCAAAAGCCAATGGGAACAATTCTGGATTGACCCCTAATTGGGTGAAAGTATCGGCAAACCTCAATTTTCTCAAGGTTGGTTTATCTATCTTACCATGGTGATACAGGTTCCATAGACGATGATTGTTTTCAGTATAGGTGGCAATGAACCTTTCCGAAGTGGGTAAATTGAAGATATCGTTGAAGGAATATCTGAAATAAAGTTCATGCAGGGTTTCTTCGGCATTTCTATCAAAATCCCAAATGGTATGGTCTAAATCGAAAAATAAGTGTTTTTTATCGTTGAACATGTGCAAATATAAGGTCAATAGCTGGCTGAATCAACCAGGAATCTAAGTTTACTGTCATAAAGTATGGCTTGCTTCCTAATGAAGCCGTATTTGAGTACATTTGCGCAGGAAACATCAAGTATGAGAAAAGCTTTATTTCTATTTTATTTTCTTGTCTTTTATGCGATTACCCAATTATTGTGGTGGGGATTTATCTTAGTAAAGTTTGAACCCGACCGCAAGGGAATGATCATAGGAGAAGGTCTGATTTTCTTGTTGATCTTTATATGGGGAGCTTTGAAGCTGAAGAAACATGTAAAAAGAGAACATGAGATCAGCCAGCAACAGCAGAACTTCCTATTGGCCATCACTCATGAGCTTAAATCCCCCTTAGCATCTGTAAAACTCTATATTCAAACGATATTGAAACGTGATCTGGATAGAGAGCAGCAGAAGGTCTTTTTAGGGAATTCCCTAAAGGATATCGAACGCTTGGATGATCTGGTTGAAAACATCCTGTTGACGACTAAATTAGAGAATAGAGCCTATCAACTGCCGAAAGAGGCTTTTAATGTCACTGAATTGGTGGAGCAGATCGTGGATAGATTGCAGAAGAATGCCTGTAAATCCCAAGTCATCAAGCCTGATTTGGACGGAGATATTGAGTTGAAGGCAGATAAATTTGCGATCAGCAATGTGATTACAAACTTGATTGAAAACGCTGTAAAATATTCACCTCCTTGTGCAACTGTTTATGTCAAGTTGAAGAAACAAGGCAATAACCTGTTATTTTCGGTTACAGATCATGGCGAAGGAATACCTGATGATGAAAAAAAACTTATATTTAATAAGTTTTATAGAGTAGGTAGTGAAGCGACCCGAAAAACCAAAGGCACTGGTTTAGGGTTATATATTGTTAAGACAGTATTACAAAAACACAATGCAACCATTAGGGTAAAGGATAATACCCCTACTGGGAGTATCTTTGAAGTAATTTTTGAAAATTATGCAAACTAAACAACGTATACTATTAGTTGAAGATGAGGAACATCTGTTAGAAGCGATCAAGTTGAATCTAGAGCTTGAAGGCTACCGTGTGACGACGGCAACAGATGGTAAAAAAGCATTAAAAATATTTAAGGAAGAACGTTTTAACCTGATTATCCTGGATGTAATGATTCCGGAAATCGATGGCTTCCAAGTTGCAGAAACCATAAGGCTTCAGAATTCGGAAGTTCCTATTATGTTCTTGACGGCCAAAAACAGTTCAGAAGACCGTATTACAGGCCTTAAAAAGGGAGCTGACGATTATTTAGTGAAACCATTTAACTTGGAAGAGCTGATTTTGCGCGTGAGCAATTTGATCCGCCGTGGTATGAAAGGAGATGACCTGAAAGAGTTGAATTCATACAGTATTGGTGACAAGACCATCTATTTCAATTCCTTTGAGCTACACCATGCTGATGGTAGCATTACTTCTTTGACAAAGAAAGAAACGATGTTGCTTAAATTATTGATAGAGCGCAGAAATGAGGCAGTTTCCCGTGAGCAGATCTTGGAGACAGTTTGGAATTATGATGTGTACCCATCAACACGTACGATCGATAATTTTATCTTGACCTTTAGGAAGTATTTTGAACCTGATCAAAAGCATCCGATTTATTTCCATTCCATCCGTGGAGTCGGTTATAAGTTTACAGACAACTCGAACTAAACGAATAGATGACTAATCAAGCTCGAAAAATAGTAATCGCAATTGCGATTGCTTTTCTATTGTATGCCATTTATGCCAAGCATTATAATATTGCGGTCTATATCTTTGGAGGTATTACCTATTTGGTATGGAGCTACCTGAAAGAGGGCACCGTTTACTTGGCGACCCAAGCTTTTCATAAGCAAGATTACGAGAAAACAAAGAGATTGCTGGCTGAGATCAAGAATCCGGATAAACTACGTAAAGGAAGAAGAAACTTTTATGAGTTTATGATGGGCAATATAGCCTTGAAGGAGGATAGGATCGAGGAGGCCGAATATCATTTTCAGCTAGCCTCAAGGTTGCCTTGGCGTAAGGACAATGAAAAGGGAATGGTCCTGATCAATCTAGCGAACATCAACTTGAGGAAGCATGATTATGAAAGAGTGCAGGCCTATTTGGATGTGGCGAGTAAATTGAGGCTGACGGCCAGACAACAGTCAATTATTGAGAAAATACAAAACGAAGTAAATAAGAATAAGTAGTGGACAAAAATTTGAAAAACGATCTATTGATTCGCGCTGCGTTGTCGCAGCCTACGGAACGACCTCCAGTATGGATGATGCGTCAAGCAGGAAGGTTTATGAAAGAATATTGGGAAATCAAGAACAAGTATTCTTTCTTGGAAATGTGCAAAACCCCTGAGATTGCCGCAGATGTTACCATGCTGCCAATAGACCTATTAGGTGTTGATGCAGCTATTTTATTTTCGGATATCTTGGTTACGGCCGAGGCAATGGGGGGAGACCTATCCTTTGAACAAGGTGTAGGCCCGAGATTCTCCAATCCGATTAGGACAGTGCAAGATGCCGAGAATCTATCGGTAGATTGTTTGGATAAACTACAGTATGTTGCTGATGCCATCAAAGTAATCCAAGGCCGATTAGACGGTAAAGTGCCTTTGATCGGTTTTGCAGGTGCGCCATTTACCATTTTGAGCTATTTGGTTGAAGGTGGTTCTTCCAAGGATTTCAAATTGACTAAAACCTTGTTGAACAATCAACCTGAATTGGCACATTCCATTTTGCAGAAGATTGCCGATGTAACGATCAATTACATGAATATGCAAATCGATGCAGGTGTTAATGCGTTGCAGTTATTCGATAGCTGGGCATTGGCATTATCATGGAATGATTACCATGAGTTTTCGCATAAATACAATAAATACATTATTTCTAAATTGAACAGAAAAGACGTACCGGTTATTTCTTTCTGTAAGGGAAGTTCTGTATTTGCACCGATTATGGCAGAAGCACAACCAGATGTGGTTTCTGTAGATTGGAATGCTGATTTATTGAACATCAAAAAATCCTTGCCTAACAATATGGCTGTTCAGGGTAACCTGGATCCATTTGTGCTTTATGCAGATAAGCCAGTGATCAAGAAAAAGATCTTAGATCTATTTGAACGTATGCGTGGAGAGGATGGATTTATCTTTAACCTTGGACACGGTATCATGCCTGATATTCCTTTTGACAACGTGAAATACGCTGTAGAAACCATTAAGGAATTCAGATACTAAGAAAATATCAAATTCAGATATGGGAGCTGTCACGATGTGGCAGCTCCTTTCTTTTTAGCTATTAATTCATTACCCTATCATGTCAATATTTGCTGATTTAATTTATATTTTTGAGGATTAATACAAATTATGGTCTATCTATACGCGAAAGCAATCCATATTATTTTTGTTATCTGCTGGATGGCTGGGCTTTTTTATATGCCGAGGTTGTTTGTCTATCATACGGAAGCCAAACAGAAATCTGAAATCGAATATCAAGTTCTGCATAAGCAGTTTGTTATTATGGAGAATAGGCTGTGGTGGGTGATCACAACGCCTTCAATGTATTTAGTCATTATTTCTGCCTTGGTCATGCTCTATATCAATCCAGCGCTGTTGTCTACAGGATGGATGCAGATCAAGTTGGGTTTTGTTGCTGCCTTGATAGCCTATCACTTTATTTCCCAAAAGATCATGTACAGGTTAAGGGATGAAAAGTCCAATTGGACCTCAACGCATCTACGGATGTGGAATGAGGTTTCTACGATTATCTTGTTTGCTATTGTCTTCCTGGTGATCCTTAAATCTGCAATAGGATGGGTATTTGGTGTTCTGGGAATCTTTGGGTTGGGAATTTTACTGATGATACTTGTTAAGCTTTATAAGAAATACCGAAAGAGTAAAGGGGAGCAGGTTGACTAATTTATATGCTATGAAGAAATTACTTTGGATATTATGTGCTTTTATTTTTCCTATTTCCCTACATGCGCAGGAACATAATTGGGCCTTTGGGATTTACAGTGATCTAAAATTAGACGATGCAGCTTATGATGCCAGTTTCGGGGTTCAGGGTAAGTATGATTTTACGAATCGATCTGCGGTCCAAGCCCAGATTCATGGAAGAGGAGATCTACTGGCTGTTGGTGCCGACTATCTTGTGAGTATTTTTAATAAGGAGAAATCCAATTTCAATATCTTCTTGGGTGCAGGTTTGGGACAAGAGTTCTTTACCTATGAAAATGCAGTTGGCGCTGAAGGGGATGAGCCCATGCCTAGAAAGGAAAACTTTACCAAAGCTAATGGGCAAGTAGGGATCAGTTATTATTTCCCTAGTGTAGATTTATCTCTTTATACAGGGTATAAAGTGAAATATCAATTTAAAGATGAAGTTACTGAGCCCAATTATGTGATGTTGGGACTGAGATATCATATTTGGTAATTGTTTTGGAGGTTAATTGCCTCCAAAACAGATATATTTTACCTCGATATACTCATCGAGACCATATTTTGACCCCTCTCTACCTAAACCGGATTGTTTAACGCCTCCAAAAGGTGCTGAAGCATTCGAAATCAATCCTGTATTTACTCCGACCATGCCCGCTTCCAATTGCTCCGCAACGCGGAAACATTGATGTACATCTTGGCTAAAGAAATAGGATGCTAGGCCAAATGGAGTGTCGTTGGCCAATTTGATTGCCTCTTCTTCAGTCTTGAATTTGAATAAAGCACATATAGGGCCGAAGGTCTCTTCCGTTGCAATGATACTATGGGCAGGCATATTGGAAAGGACCGTTGGTTCATAGAATAAACCTTTCATTGCTTTTCCACCGGTCTCAATTTTTGCTCCTTTGTCAATAGCATCTTGCACATGTTCTTCAACTTTTTTAAGTCCTTCTTCATTGATTAATGGACCTACCTGAGATGTTTTCTTTAATCCATCCCCAACTTCCAATGCTTTTACTGCTTTGCTTAGTTTTTTGGTGAATTCATCGTAAATATCCTCCTGAACATAGAATCTATTGATGGAAACACAGGTTTGTCCGGTATTCCTAAACTTACCTGCCACTGCACCTTCAACAGCTTTGTCAATATCTGCATTGTTGAATACCAGGAATGGGGCATTTCCACCAAGTTCAAGGGAGATCCTTTTGATCGTTGAAGCTGCCTGTTCCATAAGGGTCCGACCAACCGAGGTAGATCCTGTAAAGGAAATCTTCCTGATTTTCTCATTAGTGGCTAATTCTTTTCCTATTCCTTTGCTGTCTTTGGAGGTAATGACATTCAATACTCCCTTCGGAACTCCGGCTTCATCGGCTAATTTTGCCAATGCAATAGCGGAGAAGGGTGTTTGGGAGGCGGGTTTCAGTACGACGGTACAACCGGCTGCCAAGGCAGGGCCAACTTTACGTGTGATCATCGCCAAAGGGAAATTCCAAGGGGTAATCGCCGCAACGACACCAACACCTTGTTTGATGGTTTGCATCCTAGCGTTTCCAGCAAGTGAGGGGATGGTTTCCCCATAAGCACGTTTTCCTTCTTCCGCAAACCAGTCAATAAATGAATTGGCATAATCGACCTCAGTTAGGGATTCCTTAATAGGTTTGCCACTCTCTAGGGTCATGATCTCTGCGAGTTCCTGTTTATGCTCATTGATCAGGTTGTAAAGATTCCTTAAGATTTTAGATCTTTCGCCTACAGGTGTATTCTTCCAAGGGTCCCAAGATTTGTAGGCGGTGTCAACAAATTTCTGACAATCTTTTACCGTTAAGTTTGGTAAAGATCCTACAGGTTTTAAAGTAGAGGGATTGATGACTTCAAATGTGTCTTTGGAACTGATAAAAGATCCATTCAAATATGCTTTTTCTATTAATAGGGAATTCTTCATAGTCAATTTTTTATTCGAACAAATGGGAATGGTAAATGTTTAAGCCAAGAATAAAGACCTTAGATAAAAACAAAATGGAGGTTTTTAGGCCTCCATTGTTATTTTTTAAAGATTACTTAGGGTGTGACCCATTTTGTCTCTTTTAGTTTTCAAATATGCTTCGTTGTATTTGTTGGGAATGATTTCGATTGGTACATTATCGACCACTTCAAGACCATAACCGATCAATCCTGCACGTTTAGTTGGATTGTTGGACATGAGGCGCATTTTGGTGACACCCATGTATCTCAAGATCTGAGCACCAACACCATAATCACGTAAATCTGGTTTGAAACCTAATTCTAGGTTCGCGTCAACCGTGTCAACGCCAGTTTCCTGAAGTTTATAGGCATGTAATTTATTGACAAGGCCGATTCCTCTACCTTCTTGGTTCATATAAACGATAATACCTTTTCCTTCTTTCTGGATCATCTCCATAGCTTTATGGAGCTGAGGACCACAATCGCAACGGCATGAGCCGAAGATATCGCCAGTCACGCATGAGCTGTGCACACGTACCAAGATAGGTTCATCTTCTTTCCATTCACCTTTGTATAGGGCCAAATGCTGTTCGCCTGTATTCTTTTGGGTAAATGCTTTCATTTTGAAATCACCCCATTCTGTTGGCATTTCAACACTTACTTCCTCTTGGATCAGCGTATCATGCTTCAAGCGATATTCAATAAGGTCTTCAATAGAGATGATCTTAAGGTCGAATTTCTCTGCAACCTTTATTAAATCTGGAAGGCGAGCCATTTCACCATCATCCTTCAAGATCTCTACTAGCACACCTGCAGGTTCAAAGCCCGCAAGACGAGCTAAATCTACTGAAGCTTCTGTATGACCGGTCCTGCGCAATACCCCACCATCTTTTGCGATCAATGGGAAAATGTGACCAGGACGACCTAATTCCTCAGGCTTTATATTGGGATCAATTAATGCTTTGATTGTTTTTGAACGGTCAGAAGCTGAAATACCAGTGGTACAGCCATACCCTTGAAGGTCTACAGATACAGTGAAGTTAGTTTCATATACAGCTGTATTGTTGTTGACCATTAAACCTAAGTTTAATTCCTTACAACGTTCTTCGGTCAATGGAGCACATACCAAGCCTCTACCATGTGTGGCCATAAAATTAATGACCTCTGGAGTGGCATTTCTAGCTGCGGTTACAAAGTCTCCTTCATTCTCACGGTCTTCATCGTCTACAACAATGATAACCTTTCCAGCTTTAATGTCTTCGATTGCTTCTTCAATCGTATTTAATTGAATTTTCATTTGTTTTAAATATTAATGCAAAGGTAGGGGTATTTAGCCATTATTTTATAAGTAAGTTGTCATAAAAACGCTATTGGGTAAGCAAACCAACTGAATCTAATCGACCTCAACGGGCATATGCTTGTTTCTGTACTCGCTTGGCCGAATCTGATAATGGTCAAAGTACACTTTAGAGAAGTGATGTGCATATTTAAAACCAGTTAAATATGCGATTTCCTTGATCTCTAATTCTGGGTTTCTTAAGAGTTCCTGTGCTTTTTTCATCTTTTGCCTCCGGATGTACACAAAGACGGTGTCGCCAAAGAGTTCTTTAAAGCAGTTTTTAAGTTTAAATTCATTGATTCCAAATTGCCTACATAAAGTCTTGATACGTAGGTCCTGATGATAGTTTTGGTCTAAAAACTCCTTCAATGACATCATGTTATCGATATCAGATTGATTCCATTTAACTTGGTTGATCTGGTTGTTTGCTCCAGCAAAGACCGTTATCATTAATTCTATGGCTTTGATTCGAATGAATTGTTTTGCGAAGTCGGATTGGTATTGGTGATGAAGCAAATCCTGGATCAGCTGTTGTTGTTGGGCAGTTATCAGTGTCGCTTTTCTACAGAAAGTGTAATTTTTTAAAAGGAAATGCGCTTTTAACTGTTGCTCTGAATAGCCTTGGGTCCCTAACAACTGGAATAGAAATTCCTGATCCATATAGATGTCCAATACCTTTCGAGAGCTATTGTAAGCAATGTGTCCTTGGGGATTGGGAATATTTATGAATTGATAGTGGTTGCTTGGAATTATGATGCAATAATGGTTTTTACTTTCGAAATGGCAATTTCCTTCAATTTCAAATTGGACTTTTATCAGATGCGAATCATGCTGGATGCTTAATTTAAAAGGCTTAAAAAGATTCCATTCTTGATATTTGATGGATATGGACTCATCATTAAACTCTAACAACCTTCCTTCCATGTATTCATTGGACAGAAACCTGCTCGAAAAACCATTGTCTATTTGTAAGTTTTCAGCATTTGTCAATTGATCATTCAGTTGCTCCCTAGCATAGAATTCCTTAAATGTAATTGACGGTAATTTATCCATTATTTGTTGTTGAATATCCCTTTTTTGTTATCAAGGGGTATTCAAAAGTAATACTTTTGCAGCATTATTTATAATTATTCTAAATAGGTTTCTTGGACAGTTTGGGGAACTGTCTGTCTTCAACGCAGTAAGAAATAAGGATTCTAGTTCTTTAGCCTGTTTCCGGGTCAGAATGAAAAGAAAGATAAAATGATGGAAACCGTCCGATAAAACGCAGACTACTTATGAAAACAACAAATAAAACAGTGAATTTTAATTATTTATTATGCTATTACAAATCAAACTATGCACCATTCTATTGTTGTTTTCCCTTACAGTTCAAGCTCAGTCCGTTATTAAAGGATTGGTGCACAATGAAAATAATGAACCTCTAGGTCAAGTGACCGTTTTAATTAAATCGACTTCCAATAACACCAAACAAGTGATTTCAACTGACCAGAAAGGCTATTTTACTCTCGAACTGGAATATGGAAACTATGATCTACAAATATCATATCTTGGTTATTCTAATTATATTAAAAAAGATCTTCACTTAGCTTCCAAACATGTTGATCTGGGAAGCATAAACCTATTTCCTTCCTCTCAATCCTTAGAAGAAATAGAAATTAAGGGTGAAAGAAAGTTAATTGAAAGACTCTCAGACCGAATGGTAATCAATATTGAAAACAGTATCCTTGCCGACGGTATGACAGCTCTAGAAATCCTTCAACGAGCTCCGGCTGTTAAAGTGGATGACGATGGTAATATCAGCATGCGCGGAAAGTCTGATGTCGCAGTAATGATCAATGGTAAATTGTCCTATTTATCCCCTCGGGATCTTGCAACTTTGCTAAAAGGGACATCCTCATCATCCATCAAAAGTGTCGAATTGATTACGAATCCCTCCGCTAAATACGATGCCCAGGGAATGGGTGGTATGATCAATATTGTTATGAAGAATGATAAAAAGGCAGGGTTCAATCTATCGGTCAATAGTTATGGGGGAGCTGGAAGGAAAGAAAGATATGGCGCCGGTTTTAACCTGAATAGTCAAAAGAACAAGTGGAACTTTATCTTAGGTTTTGACAAAGGCTTTAGAGGTGAAGAAGAATATCGAACCTTTAGCCGTTTCTTTGAAAAGAATCCAACAGAATCCCTAAGCAGAAAGTCCATTCAATATTCCCATACCAACGAACCCCTACAGACTAATAATGCAAAGGCGGGTATTGATTTTCAGGCAACTGAAAAACTCAGTTTGGGAATTGGCTGGTCAGGAAGTTTTGGAACCTATAAGAACTTTAACCAAGGTTACAACAATATCCTTTTCAGTAATGAAGAGCTTATTTCCAATTCATTGACCGATAACAGCAATATCAGTAAATGGAATACCCATACCTTAATGGCCAATTTGCAGCAGAAAATAGGTTCGAAGGAGAATTTACTGTCTGCAGACTTTGAATACCTAAATGCCGATTATAAAGCGGATCAAAAATTGACCTCTGATTTTCAAAAGACCATCCATCAGCCTGCCTTTCTTTCCAAAAGAAAGAACCAAACCCCCTCAATTACCAAATTATATGTAGGCAAGCTTGACTATTTACAACATATCAATGAGCATCAGCGATTGGAACTAGGTTGGAAAAGCAGTTTTATGAATGCCGATAATAATGCGATCAATGATACCTTAAAGGCAGGTAACTGGGTCAATGATGGAAGCACCAGCAATCATTTCCTTTACGAGGAGCATATACATGCTGGATATGCTAATTATCATTTAGAATCGAACGACTGGAATTTCACGGCTGGGCTACGGGTTGAAAAGACCTATTCATTAGGGAATCAACTGACCAGTAAACTTCAAAATGAGCGAAATTATACCAACTGGTTTCCAGGTACCTCCATCAGTAAAAAAATTGGAGAAAAACATAATGTACAGTTTTCATATAGTAAAAGAGTCAATAGACCTGACTATGAAGATCTGAATCCCTTTCGCTATTATATCGATGCATTTGTTTTCTACGAAGGAAACCCTCTTTTGCAACCCGAATTAGCCAATGTGTTTGAATTGAATTATAGCTTTGGAAAGAACCTGCATGCATCCTTCTATTATACCGATGTGAAGGATGTGATGACAAGTGTATTGACGCAAATCCCAGCTCAAAACGTAACTATTCGCTCCATTGCCAATATTGAAGGCTTTCGGAACAAGGGAGTGAATGTCAACCATTCCTATGTTCCCCTGAATTTTTGGACAACCATTAATAACGCCAATATTTTTGAAAACCACTATTTCGGCGAGTTCAACAAGGAAGAAATTGATAACCGTGAATGGTCCTATACAATCCAATCCAATAATATCTTTAAACTGCCTAAAAAATGGTCCTTAGAGTTAAATGGACAATACAATTCTCCACAAACAGATGGGGTATTACGTCAAAGGGGATTTGGTTTTATGTCTGCAGGAATAATGAAAAATATATGGAGTGATAAGGTCGCCCTAAAACTGGCGGTCAATGATATCTTCAAATCTATGACCTATCAAACCGAATCTTATGCCGGTGGAGTAAGGATGAAACAGAACTTTAATCTTGATAGTAGGACTTTCATTTTTTCAGCAACCATAAAAGTTGGAAAGGACCTCAATGGAAGACATAGGAAAAAGGAAAGTGATGAACAGAATCGGGTAAGGGGAGGAAGTTAACCCAATCGATAATGAAAAATCCACCTTCCCCAAGGTGGATTTAAACCAAATTAAAAACTATATTGACTAACTAACTCTTTATTAAGAATGATTTGTTAAATGTGAGGAAATAGATTAAGCCATTTAAAATAGGTTTAGGTTAATTATTCCCCACATATCAAATCTTTTTACAAATTCTTACATGTTTTTGAATAATCGAAAATAATATAATTAGCCTTAAAGAACTTTGCCTTAATTAACAAATATCTACACTATATTAACAGGTAGTTGACGAGATTCGATATTCTATCGCGTACTATTGATTCATTCCAAACAATTTTTTGGCTCCAGCTATTAATTCAGATACACTACCTTTGAAATACTATGAAAAAACTATTAATCTGTTTAATCAATTTATCAATCTGTACTACCTTGAGCGCACAAAACAATTTAACGGCAGAACAATCAAATCCCAAAGAAATGGGGTGGATGAAAGGCTTTCCACCTGCTAAAGACAGCACCCTGTCCCTGTTTGATGGCAGTTTTTTTCAATTTCCAGGCTTACGCTATAGTGTCTGTCATATGCGTGAATTTATGCCGACCAAAGTGGTTCAGGCAAATCAAAATGATAGATATAGCTTTGAAAGCAAAATAGACAGTGAATTGGATAAGGTGACTTTTATTCCATTGGGAGAAAAATCTCCAATAAACTTTAAAGAATCATTGGATAAGACTTATGCCGATGGCATTATCATTCTGCATAAAGGGAAAATTATTTATGAAAAATATTTTGCAGAGCTGGATCAGGAGGGTACCCATGCAGTAATGTCTGTAAGCAAAACTTTTACAGGAACTTTAGGGGCCAGCTTGGTTGCTGAGGGCATTTTGGATGAAAATAAATTAGTCCAGGATTATGTCCCAGAACTCAAGAACTCGGCCTTCGGAGATGCTACTGTCAGACAGGTCTTGGATATGACCACTTCGCTGGATTATTCGGAGGATTATGCTGATCCGAATGCAGACATTTGGGTGTTTTCGGCAGCAGGAAATCCAGTTCCGGTTCCTAAAGATTACAAAGGGCCGACCAATTATTATGAGTTTCTTGAAACTGTAAAAAAAGCAGGGAAGCATGGCGAAGCTTTTGGTTATAAAACCATTAACACCGATGCAATGGGCTGGGTAATCAGTAGGGCAACTGGTAAAAGCATCCCTGAATTGCTTTCAGAAAAGATTTGGAAACCCATCGGAGCTCATCACGATGGATATTATCAAATTGACCGCTCTGGAATTGCGTTTGCAGGCGGTGGCTTTAATGCCAACCTGAGGGATTTGGCCATGTTTGGGGAGATGATCCGAAACAATGGTCAGTTCAATGGCAAACAGGTATTAAAGAAGGAGGTTATTGATGATATCCGTAAAGGAGGGAAGCAATCGGATTTTGCCAAAGCAGGCTACAGCAATTTAAAGGATTGGAGCTACCGCAATATGTGGTGGATATCCAACAATAAGCATGGTGCATTCTGCGCAAGGGGCGTGCATGGACAGACGATTTACATAGATCCAACGGCCGAAATGGTCTTGGTTAGATTGGCTTCCCACCCGGTGGCAAGCAACACCGCCAACGACCCGTACTCTCTGCCCGCTTATGATGCCGTAGCAAACTATCTGTTGAACAAGAAATAACCAGAAGGCTCTCAGACAAGACTGAGAATTTTAGGTAAAAATATAATCAAAGCAACTACAACAGCGGTCACTGCGCTGATTAAAACAGCTCCAGATGCTAAATCTTTGATGATCTTAATATGAGGATGAATATCTGTGGTCAAATGGTCACAGATATTTTCTATTGAAGTATTTAAGGTCTCCGTAGTAAAAACAAAACCAATGCAAATCACGATTGCAACCCACTCCATACTACTTATTTCAAGTAACCAACCGGCAACCACGACCATGATTGCAGCAGTGACATGGATCCTAGCATTATGTTCAAGCTTCAAAAGATGAGCTAAACCAGCAAAGGAATATTCAAAACTCTTGATTCTTTTTTTAAGGCTGAATGGCTCTTTTTCTTTGGACATTTCTCTTTATGATAATTATTGCCGAACTGGATTTTCTCAAAGGTATCAATTCCTGTTTATTTGAAAAAGTTAGGGACAATTAATGAGAATTTGATGGAATAAAATATTTTGTCATAAAATATTAAGATTTCACCCAAAAATCGAGATATTTTAATTTCTAATTTCATTCTAATATCACACTTATACCCCTCTAATAGCATTTTATTTCCTTTGAGTATGAGAGAAAATCAAACTCATTTTCTATGCTAACTAACAAAAATCTCTTTTTAGGAATATGTTTTATTGTGCCAATTATTTTAAAGGCTCAAAATCAAGATCAGACAGCTCCCGATACCTTAAAGGTTTATCAGGTCGAGGAGGTAGAAGTCAATTCAAAATATTACAAACGCTATAATATCAAGGAGATGTCGGAGGGATTAAGGCTTCGAACTTCCTTGTTAAACACATCCCAAAATATTCAGATCTTAGATGGCGAGGTTTTCCGTGATCAAGCTGTAACCAACTTAAACGAAAGCCTGACCAGAAATGTCAGTGGTACCATGCGTGAAGAACTGCATAATGGTATATCACCTGATATCTATTCCAGGGCTGGCTATATTTCAGCTCAAAGAAATGGAGTGGACCTTAGACCTTTGGGAAAAGGCCCAATTGGAGATGATGTTGCGGTAATCGATCGGGTAGAATTCCTGAAGGGTCCAGCCGGTTTTATGCATGCCATGAGCGATCCAGCAGGATCCTACAATGTAGTCACTAAAAAACCAACAGGCGAGACCCGGAGAAGTATCGATGTGCTGATGGGGAGTTTTAACCAAATGCGGGCAGCAATTGACTTGGATGGGAAGTTTGATGGTGCAGAAAAGCTTCAATATCGCTTGAACCTGATGGGCATGAAAGCCAATGGCTTTATGGAACATGATCGAAACAACAGGATTCTTTTTGCGCCATCCCTAAAGTACCAAATCAACGAAAAATCCTCCATAACGGCAGAATATATCTATCAGCAGTTGAACTATTTGTTGTTGAGTGAGGCTCAGATGTCTCCTTACGGATATGGTACCCTGCCTGTAGATTTTACCATAACCGACCCAAGCGTCCGTCCTTTTTCGGGCAGTGATCACAATATGTTCCTGACCTATCAGAATAGCTTTAAAAATAATTGGGAATTCACTGCAAAAGCCAGCTATATCAAGATGGGCTATGATGGGTCCATTTTTTGGGTAAATGGTGCTAATAAGCAAAATCCAGATATCCTTGATCGTAATCTGGTCTATGATTCCAATAAGTACAATGTCTTCTCTACCCAATTCTATCTGAACGGGAACTTCAATACCGGAAGTCTAAAACACAATTTCATTACAGGAGTCGATATCAATAATAAATCGTCCAACAGCCGGGATACCTGGGGAACTGCTACAGCGGTCTATCCACTTTCCATATCCAATCCGGTCTATTCAACGACCATCATGAATAATGGCATAGGTGGTGACTTTGCCTCTGAGAATGATTTCTATTCTGAGGGTAATATTGTTGAAAGACGACTGTTCTATGCATCCGTGTATGCCATGGATGAATTGAGCATGCTAAACGATAAATTAAGGATTACCCTTGGATTGCGATTGACAGCATCAAAAGGAAACTCTACAGACTATGGTGCAAAAACAGAAACCGATGACTTGGTGTTGACTCCAAGAGTAGGCATAAACTATGCCTTGACTAAAGATGCTTCCCTATATTTCTTGCATGACCGCACTTATTTACCACAATCGGGTATCTCGGTAGATGGGAATGCATTGGAACCTATCCGAGGTATCAATTATGAACTAGGTTTCAAACGCGATTGGTCCGAAGGAAGATGGAACACAACATTGGCCGTTTACCATATCGAACGTAATCAACTTGTTTCTGTCGATCCTACTTCTAACTTGATCTATCAAACAGGTGTGAGCCAATCCAAAGGTTTCGAATTTGATATGAAAGGGCAGCTTGCCAAAGGATTGAATGCCATTGTCAACTATGCTTATACGGATTCAGAAATCACGGAGGATGAATATAACCCAGAGCTTATTGGAAGAGCAACCCCCAATTTGGTGAAGCATATCCAGAATACTTGGCTGAACTATTATTTACCTATCCCAAAGCTTAGCGGCTTTTCTCTATCTGCCGGTTACCAGTTACTCATGGGAAGGACAGAAAGGTTCCCTAATGCCAGTTCGCAACCCCTGGAAGATAATTTCCGATTGGATGTAGGTGCTGGCTGGAATAACGAAAAATATAAAATAAACCTTATCGTAAATAATGTATTGAACCGGAAAATGTATTCTACAGCATGGAGAAATGGGGCAAATGATATGTACTATTGGGTACAGATGGCGCCAATCCATGCAAGACTTTCCCTACGTGTTAACTTATAATCAACAACATGAAAAATTCAATTAAGATCATATCAAACCTGTTAGGAATAATGTTGGTTTTCCTAGTGGTATCTTGTAATACTTCACAAAACAACCAAAAGGAAGAAGCTAAATCAGCTATCATGGTAGAAGATGCCTTGGGGGCCACAATTAATCTTGACAAACCTGTGAAACGAATCGTGTGTCTGGATGAACCAGGTTTGGATGCTTTATTTGTTTTGGGTGCTGAAAAGTCTTTGGTAGGTATTTTCAATGATGTCTACATGAGCCAAGAACTGTATCCTTATTATTCAAAGATGAGTGCAGAGATTGCAGAGAGAAAAATACCTGCACCGGGCTTGAACAACCAAGGAAATATTGAAAATATCATTGAGCTCTCACCGGATTTGGTCATTGCCGCTTCAACCCAAAAAGATTTGATCGAAACCCTTCGTAATGCAGGTGTACAAGTATACGCCTTGAATGCAATCTCTGAGGAGGAGGTCTATAAAACCGTTGAAGATATTGGCATTCTGACAGGTAATGAGGATAGGGCCAAAGAGATTGTTTCCTATACAAAATCGGAAGTGAACAGAATGCAGAATGAAGTTGCAGGATTAAATGAAAAGAGACGGGTATATTTTACGGGTGCTTACGGAAGGATCCTTTCTACTACCGGAATAAATGGGATGATGCATTCTTGCCTGACCATGGCAGGTGTTGAAAATGTCTGTCCATATGAAGTCGGATTCCCTACCATTAATCCTGAAACATTGATAGAATGGAACCCTGATATGATCGTCATGTGGAATGATAGCCCAAACCTTTTTTATGACCGTAAGGAGTTTGCAGGAATTACCGCAATTAAAAACAAACAGATCTTTAACCTCGATCCGATGTTCTTTTACAATCCACATACCCTAAAGGCTTTGTGTACAGCAGCACTGATCAATGAATGGGCTTACCAAGGTGATAGTGCCCAGACCACGCAAAGGATTACTGAGGTCTTACAGAAACTATATGGAAACGAGAAGTCTGAAAGATTGGTGGAATTGCTTTAAAGAAATTGGAAAAACAACATATAGTCCATTACGGCCTATATTCTACATATAGAAAAAAGCTCGATGTATATCGAGCTTTCTATTTTTACAAGGACTTGATTTTCCAAGTGTGCAAACCTTTTAAAATTTAAATCCTTTATATTCCTAAAGATTGATGATAAGATGAATATTGAAGATAAAATCCTTGAATCCGCCCTCAGGAATGAAAAACCCATCATTACCGATGAAATCGTAGCATACTATCGAAAAAATCCAGCAGAACTGGATTCCATGGTCAATCAATCCATCTTCCAAGCCAAATTCTTAAAATATTTCTTTGTTCTAGGCCTTGGCCTAACCATCGCCGTGAGACTCCTTCGCTATTTCTTTGATGATGATGCCTTTGGTGAATTTGTCGATAGAATTATTTTAGATGTCCTATCCGAGATAGGGATCGCGATTTTTGGAGGAGCTTTGACCGTATACTTATTGGAATTCTTGAGGAAGAAACACTTTCAAGAAAGTATCCTATTTAGAAAAGAGGTGAAAAGAAGAATCAAAGAATTGGAGAAGGAACAGAAAGATTAAGAATCAATACCCAAACCATTCTGGGTAAAAAATCCTCACCAACCTCAATTAAAAGATCGAAGAAGGTCTTCTTCGGCTAGCGGCAGAATTGCAAGCGGTTGAGTTAGTGGAAGATGTAAGATCTTTCCCTAAATCAAATATAGCAAAGCTCTATTTCCACCCTACGTTTAAATACTTTCTACTAAATACCAAAAAAGCTCATCGTAAGATGAGCTTTTTTCCAGTAGCGGGGAGCAGGATCGAACTGCCGACCTCAGGGTTATGAATCCTGCGCTCTAACCATCTGAGCTACCCCGCCGTTTTTCGGTATGCAAAGATAGCAATAAGGAATAATTATCAAAGAAAATTTTATACAATTTTAGACTTCAAATCCTCAATTTTCAGCAGAATCGCTACAATCAATTTATATTCAAAAAGATAGCCTCAAGGGAAATTAACCTAAATTTCCGCAGTCATCTTGATCTGGAGCAATTCTGCACTGTTAATAATGCTGTTTTTGTGAATAAAAGATTTTTGTAGTTTTTTTTGAATAACGGATTTATTCATTATACTTACAAAAAGTAGCATGTAAAACATGCACATCGAGTACTAACAAAAATATTAAGATCTACTTATACATATCAAATGGCAGAAAAGATTAAATTAAACTTAGAATATGTATTAAATTCTTCACCTAGAATCCTCTTTCCTTACCTTCAGGAGCCAAATGAGCTTGCTCAATGGTTTGCAGATGATGTGAATTATCACGATGGTATTTATGAATTTATTTGGGACAATGAATCCCACCGCGCTAAGTTGATTGCAACTAAAGAAAACAAAAGCGTAAAGTTCAAATGGTTGGATGATGAACCGTATTTCTTCGAAATTGAAATCATTCAAGATGAATTGACCAATGATGTAGCATTGAGTGTTACAGATTATGTGAAAGAAGATAATTTGGACGATAGAAAACTAATTTGGAATAACTCTATCGGTTACCTGCAAAGGGTAATCGGAGCATAGAAATACTTAATAAACGGAGGCCTCTAAATATTCTTTGGGGGCCTCTTTATATCCTGACCATACTTGTATTTTGGAAAGGATTGCACACAACCACTTTTACGGCCACATTAACTTTTTTCTAACATTTTTGAGTTCACAAAAAGTGTATCTTTGCAGCAAGACCATCTCTTTCCAAAGAGTTTTGTCAAATGGTCCTATTGAAATTACATGAAAAAAGTAAACTTACTCATATTACAAGCATTTATTAAGCCCTTTTTGGTGACTTTCTTTATTGTCATGTTTGTACTGTTGATGCTGTTTTTGTTCAAGTACATCGATGACCTTATCGGAAAGGGGTTTCAATGGTATGTAATTTTAGAGCTTTTGGCTTACCAATGTGCCGTACAGCTTTCTATGGCACTTCCACTTTCCATGCTTCTTTCGTCCATCATGACCTTTGGTAACTTAGGGGAGAGTTATGAACTCGTGGCCATTAAGGCTGCCGGTGTTTCTCTTCGTAAAGCCATGACCCCATTGTTTATTGTGGTAGGACTATTCAGTGCAGGATCTTTTTTCTTCTCAGATTATATCCTTCCGGTGGTAAACCTGAAAATGGGCTCCCTGTTATATGATGTCCGTAAGAAAAAAGCGGATTTCTTTATCAAACCTGGGGTTTTTAACAATACCATTCCGGGATATAGTATCCGTGCAAAGGGAAAAAGTGAAGATGGGACCACCTTGAAAGATCTGATGATCTATGAGCACCCCTCTGGAGGAACGGCGAGCAATGTGACATTTGCCAAAGAAGGCTTTATCCAAAATTCAGCTGATAATAATTACATGGTCCTTGAATTAAAGGATGGTGTGCGATATGAGGATGCGCGGGTTGAAAACGCCAAACGTTATGACCCTAGGCAACAATTTACACGATTCAGGTTTAAAGAAACAACCACTAAGTTTGACATGGGTAGTTTTCAGATGAATAGGACTGACCAGGATCTATTCAAATCCCACCATCAAATGTTGAACCTCAAGCAATTGCGGCTCTATTCTGATTCCAATCGAGTCTATATCGATAGTTTAGAGTTGGTCAATGCTGGCGAAGCCAAACGCTATGTCAATTATTATTCTCCATATTTTAGGGAAAACAGTCCTGGAAGGACTGCAGCGAAGGTTTCTTTACCTGATCTAGATAAGAACGGGCAGTTGAGGATGGCCATTAACAATGGTCTGAGCCAAGCCAGGCAAATCAAGGATATGGCTGTCAATCGAGATGCTGAGTTTACCCCGTATGCTGAAAAGGATATCCGCTACGATATAGAATGGCACAGGAAATTCACCTTGGCCGTTTCTTGTCTCTTACTCTTTGGAATCGGAGCGCCATTAGGAGCAATTATCCGAAAGGGTGGTCTGGGACTTCCCGTCGTTATGGCCATTATATTTTTCCTGATCTACCATGTTATTGCGACCTTAGCAGAGAAAGCAGCGAAGGATGCAAGCCTGACGCCGATGTGGGGTATGTGGATGGCCATAATAGTATTGACGCCATTAGCCATCTTTTTGACCTATAAATCGACCTCAGACTCCGCCTTGTTCGATGCTGATCAGTATAAGATGAAAGCCCAGGCTATTTGGAATAAGATATCAGGGTTTTTCCAAAAAAAGAAAGAAACAAAAAGTACTACTTCTTAATAATAATTACGAGTAAATCAGAAGGAGTTGTCTACCCAGACAACTCCTTTTTCTTTTTATTTCCAAGGGGGTATATTCGATACGACTAATCAGAATTGGGGACTTTCCAGCGACCAATTGAAAAGATGTTCTTGGTCCATCCTCCCATCCTGTGCTCTGAACCCTTCCGAATGGCATCCAGGTTCAAACACCGTTACAATCAATCATCCTCGATACAAGAATAATCCCACAAGAAAACATTCTAAAAGCAGCAGGTTAAGTATTTATTAACTATCTAAAGCGCTTTAAATTAAGGGATTTTGAAACTATTTTTTCGAAATAACGACACTAAATGAATGAAAAATAAGGAGAATTAAATATTTCTTAATCAAGCCTTAATCAAATGAAAACATCCTCTCAATATTTTCGTGACCAATTTAATTGTCCAGTTAACAAGTATGAAGTTAACAATCAAACTAAACGTAAAAAATTATTATGCTTAAGAACATTTTTGGGCCCTGGCTCTTTTTACTCCTCATCTTTTCAGTTCCCTATCATGCTTTCTCGCAAAGTACCGAAGCGACCATTGTAGGAAAGATTACCGATGGTGCAGAACCTTTAAGCGGCACTACAATCACTATTCGGAACGAATCCACCGGTTTTACTCAAAAAACGGTAACCAATCAAAACGGTAACTATTCTTTTCAACAATTGCCCTTGGGTGCTCCTTACACTGTAACAGCAAACCATCTAGGTTTTCAGGAACAGAAACAAACTGATTTCCGATTAAACTATGGCGATGAATTAAATGTAAACTTTCAGCTGACAAATGAATCCAATACCATTGATGAGATTGTAGTTCAGGGTCAAGGTCTACAAAACAAGATCAGATCTTTAGGAGCTTCTACGGCAATCACTGCAAACGAACTTAAAAAGATGCCGGTAAATGGCCGTAACTTCTCTTCATTGATTGATCTTTCTCCAATGAGTACAGGAACCAACCTGGCCGGACAACGTGCATCCTCAACCAATTTTACCGTTGATGGGATGAACTCCAGAAGTACCGTTGCAGGTGGTAACAGTGGTGGAGCTTATTCAATTTCCATGGAAGCCATCCGTGAGTTTAAGGTGGTAACCAATGATTATGATGTGACTTATGGAAGAAGCGGGGGAGGTAGTGTAACTACGGTTACCAAATCAGGTACCAATACCTTGACCGGGAGTGCATTTACATTTGCAAGAACGGGTTGGTTATCCAGTAAGTATAACCTGAACGGAACCCCAAGGACCCAAGAGTTCTCCACTTATCAATATGGTTTTTCATTAGGTGGACCGATCATTAAAGATAAAGCACATTTCTTTGTGGCTTGGGATCATCAAACGGATTCAAGACCTCTATATATCGCGGATATACAGAACGCAGCGGATATCGGCCGTTATAAAGTAACCCAAGAAACCCTGGATGCCTTCAGTCAGATCGCTCAAAACCAATATGGTGCCGATGCAAACAGATTATTCGGTGCCTTCGATAAAAAGAAGAAAACTGATGCTGCCTTCGCAAGGATTGACTGGCAGATCAATGATAAAAACTTGTTGACGATCCGTAATAACTTTGTTTACGACCAAGACAATAATCAAGAAGGGGATAATTCAGGTATCAACGCTTACGAATCGTACATGAATCGTAAATACATTAACAATAGCTTAATGGCTTCCTTGAGAACATCGATCAGTCCTCGACTGACTAATGATTTCAAGGTGCAACATTTCTACGAAAGCTCTGATGTTTTCCATAATGTCAACGGCATAGGCCAAGATCAAAGTATCCCGCGTGCTATTGTTGAAAATGTGCAATCTAAAGATGGCGAGAAAGAATATTTCAACAGCATTCAGATCGGAGGACAACGTTTTTCTCCTGAATGGTTCCATGGAAACATGATCCAAGCTGTAAATAATCTTTATTTCAACACGGAAAAGATCAAATACACCTTTGGTGCCGATATCATGTATACCAATATGGATTTTCGCTACGGTAGTGAAATGAATGGTAGATTCTACTTCACCGGAATGGATAACTTTAAAAACCTAACTCCTTATCGTTATGCCCGTGATGTATATATTACAGATGAGGAAACCACCAAGGTCAATAATTTAGCTGTCGGTATCTATGGACAGATGGAAGCAAAGATCGCTAGAGGCCTAGATGTGGTTGCCGGCCTTCGTTTGGATAATACCCAATATCTAAGAAAAGCAAACTTCAATCAGGTGGTTTATGATGAATTAGGAATTTCAACGGACAATGGAATCAATACTTTCCAAATCCAACCACGGGTGCAGTTTACATGGGATGTCAATGAAGAAAGAAAGAATATCATCCGTTTTGGTGGAGGTGTATTCGGGTCGGCCTTAAACCCTTATTCCATGCTGAACAATATGTTGTTTGATGGAACACGCATTGCCGGGGTTGATATCACAGACCCGAGATTGATGCCAAGACCTAATTTTGAAGACTACAGGAAAGATCCAAATTCAGCTCCTGGAAAAGATCTATTAAATCAACCGGGCGTAGAAAAATTGGTAACCATCAACACCAACAGTAAGGATGTTAAAGTGCCAACGATATATAAGGCCAATATCTCCCTGAACCACTTTTTCACTCCTTCTTTAAGAGTGGGTGTGTCAGCTTTTGGTACCTGGGGAAGAAATAATTACATGTATGTTGACCGCAATATGGTTGATGAGCCGATGTTCCGTCTGAAAAATGAAGGTGACAGAGGGGTATATGTTCCGGCAAGTAGCATTAATCCTAAGAACGGTGCAGCAAACTGGGTTAACAGCAGAAAAACAACGGAAGTGGGCCGTGTGTTGGAAATGAACAGCGAGGGTAAAAACAATACCTATACCGTGGTTGTGGATGGTACTTACCGCTATTTTAAAGATGGACAAGTGACTATGTCATATACTTGGAATGATTCAAAAGATAATACCTCTTACAATGGTAATGTGGCCAATTCAGCGACCCTATCGTTAATGGTAAAAGATGATCCCCGTGATTTGAGTACCATGACTTATTCCGATAACCAATACCGCCATAAAGTAGTGTTTTATGGAACATTGCCATCCATGTGGGGTGTTTCCATGGGATTGCGCTATAGTGGTATCGCAGGAACGAGATATTCCATGGCCGTCCAAGGAAATGTCAATGGGGATTTCGTGAATTCCAATGATCTAGCCTATGTTTTCGATCCGAATAGCAATAATACTCCTGATAATATCCGTACTGGAATCAATGCTATCTTAAACAACCCGGATGCTGAACAAAGTATCAAAGATTATATCCAAAACAATGTAGGTAAAGTAGCAGAGCGAAATGGCGGTATCAATGGTTTCTACGGTGTATTCGACCTTCATTTGGCTAAAGAATTCAAATTCTACAAAACTCATGGTATTGAAGCATCCATCGATATTTTCAACGTTGCTAACCTTCTGAACAAAGAATGGGGAGTTGGAAACAACCTGGGTAAACAAAACCTGTATAGTATCAAAAGTTTTGATGCTACAAAACAAGAGTATGTGTACAACATGTCTTCTAATGTAGGGGTGTCTAACTTGAATGGAAGCCCATATCAAATCCAATTAGGATTGCGATATGCATTCTAATTGAAAGCATTAAACAACAATAAAAAAGGAGCTAGCGACTGATCACTAGCTCCTTTTGCTATTTAGATACCGATCACTTTATCGGTTTATATGTCATTACTGGATTATAACCGTGCATGACCGAATCATTCGTCAATTTCAGGGTCAGCTCATCTTCGGATAGATTGATGATTTTATAGGTATTATAAATAATCAACGAATCACTGGAAAGATTTAATCTGTTGAACAGCTTTTCATTGACGCGATATGAAAAGACCAGGGTTGAATCTTGTCCGTTGAAGGTATAATCTCCCCAATATTCTGAAATCCTGCTAGCTGTCCTTTCATGATCCATCTTACCCCTGAACAGGGACGACTCCTTGACGGAGTCCTGAACGGTATGGCTGTATTGCGTAGCGGTAAAGCTTAAAGTGGTTACTCTGTTGTAATGTTCCGGACTACTGTTGTCCGTAAAAACCTCATCGATCAGGATATCATTTTTCCAAATGTACTTTTCCAATAGGGTTTTGTCAAACTCACCTTCAAGAGGGGACATATCTTCCTCTTTACATCCTACAAGGATGCCAATAATAATAAAGAGTAGAAATCTTCCTTTCATGTTAATATCCCAAATTTGGTTATTGTTACTGGTAAGCTGGTTAATGTATATTTGATTAAATCAAATTTAAGCTAAAGTGTTTTACAATCAAACACTTATGTCTTATTTTTTGTTTGACTTATTATATTTTAAATTCCCAAAATAAGTTAACCATGCTCGGCACAAAAATGTATATTTTCTTTTAAGAAATAAAATATTTCGGAAATTAAATTTCGCATTTTTAATAATCGATGGAATAAAGTAGTATTTTCATTCCATGCTCATATTTTTCATCGCCCAAAAGGTTTAATCCGTAATTCTTTTTAATACCTTCGAATAACTTTGTTCCTGATCCAACTATTACTGGATTGAGCTTGATCTTTACTTCATCCAATAATTCATTACTGAGCAACCAGCCCGCCAATTGCCCACCTCCACACAAATAGATATCGGTATCTGCTTCTTGTTTCAGACGCTTTACCTGTTCAACATCCAAGGGAAGAACCCTGACCTGTCCATGTTTATTTTCAAATTCCAGGTTATTGGAAAGGATATACTGGGTCATGTGTGCATAGGTAGGAGAGGGATCACCTGGTTTTACTCCGAATTGATAGCCAAATTCGTAGGTCTTCCTGCCCATCATTACATGATTGAATGCTTTTAGATCTTCCAAATACCTTTTTACAGCCTCTCCTTCATAGGAAAATCCACTTACATCATCGTTTTCTCCGGAAATAAATCCATCTATGGACGAAGCCACATAATAAATAATTTTTTTCATGTTTTTCCTTTCTGCTTTAGTCTAGCGTAATGTTCTTCTGTATGCCTACTTCCTCCAAAAAATACTGATCGTGTGAGACAACGATTAAGGTTCCTTGGTAGGAGCGTATAGCTGCGGTTAATATCTCCATATTCTGTATATCGATATTGTTTGTTGGCTCATCTAGAATAATGATATCTGGTGCTTTGCTGCTGATGTTTAGGCAACATAATAACAGGCGCATTCGCTCTCCTCCACTGAGGACCAAACAGCTCTTTTCCCAACTTTCCTTATGGAAAAGGAAACGGTTCAATCTGATCTTTACCTCATGTTCCAATAAACCGGATTGATTAAAGGACTGGGCCATATCATAAATGGAATTTGTAGACCTGACCATAGAATAGGTCTGGTCAACATATACAAAGCTGAAGTCCGCTTTTTTCAATTCGCCCGAATAGCTTGGCATCTCCCCAAGAATTAACCGTATCAAACTGGTTTTCCCGGAACCATTATTGCCTTTTATGACAACTCTATCTCCATATTGGAGCTGAAAATTTACGTTCAGTTTCCAGAGTTCTTTGCCATTGATTAGTAAATTGACATTTTTCAGCTCCACTAGGTTTTTTCCAATGGGTAGGCCTGATTCTTCAAATCCAAATTTCATTTGATCGATGTCCTGTAAATTTGCCCGGAGGCTGCTCAGATTTTGCTGGATTCCGGAAATCTTTTCCTGATGTACTCCTTTCAGTTTTGCACTGCTTCCTTCGGCCTTATTTTTTAAACCGCCCATCAGTATTTTAGGGATACCTGCCTTTTCCTGTTTTTTCTTACCGCGGGCATTCAGTTTGTTCTGCCTTTCTGAGGCTTCTCGCTCTTTTTCTTTGGCCTTTCGCAATTCTTTTTCCTTGGATTTGACATCCTGATCCAAAGCGTTGATGGCAATTTCCTTTTGCTCTGCGAAAAAATCGTAATTCCCTCCAAATCGTGAAATTCCGGTCTTGCTCATTTCGGCCATTTCTGGAATTAACCGCAGTAAAGCACGATCATGACTCACGATGAAAAGCGTCTTATTGCAGTTTTCAATAAACTGGTATAGCTGTTCTCGTGATTCCAAGTCAAGATGGTTGCTGGGTTCATCCATCAGGATCAATTCTGGTTCATGGATGTCGATGCCTGCAAGAAAGACTTTGGTCTTTTGACCGCCACTTAAGTTGTTGAACGGCTCATCTAAATGCAATCCTGCAAGATTCCATCGGCTTAAGGCTTGCTGTACCCGCTCTTCCAAAGACCAATCGTCATTTAGGATTTCGAAATTGTTCTCGTCCAGCTGACCATCGAGTATAGCCTGTAATGCTTTTAATTTACCATCGATGGCCAAAGCTTGGCCTATGCTCATGCCATCGTACCTATCCAGTAATTGTGGAATGTAATAGGGGATGCTTTCACAAAAGATCGATCCAGAAGTAAGCTTTAGCTCAGCAGCGATGGCTTTGAGTAAAGTAGATTTGCCTACACCGTTATTGCCTATCAAAGCAATTTTTTCATGCTTATTGATTGCCAGATGGAGGCCTTGAAATAAAATGTCTTTATTGGGATGAATATATGTTGCGTTCTGTATAATGACCATAATTCCTTTCGCTTTGAAGATAAAACCATACATAAGCATGCAAATGCTTTGTTAATTGTTTTCGGAAAGAAATTGGGTATTACATATATCCTGTTTTGATTATTGGTACTGCAAATATAGGATTTTTATTTTTAATGCATAGTTTTCATGACCTATGCATTCTCTATCGTCCTAAAGGTGAGGTTTATTCGCGCCCCATGTACCGTTTTGGTAGGAGGCAGCCGATGTAACCAATGGTCTTGGGTCTGGTCTTTCATGATCAACAGACTTCCATCTTCCAAGTAAAGGTCAATCTTCTCCTTGGAGGTTTTATGTTTGAAAGAAAACTTACGTTCAGCACCAAAAGTCAGGGAAGCGATGGCTCCATGCTTTTTCAGGTCCTTCTCGCCGTCACTGTGCCATGCCATCCCTTCTGAGCCATCATGGTATAGATTGAGCAGGCAGGAATTGAAAGTCTCTCCAGACTCTCTTTCTACCATTTCCTTGAGTTCAAGTAGCTCCGCTGTCCATGGTTCAGCAATTTTCTGTATGTTGGAATAGCTGTATCCAAATCGTTTATCACCATACCATGCTACCTTGCGCTTGGTTTCTATATGCCTGCCAAAGATGACCGCCTGGTCATTTTTCCAGCTAATGCCATGCAATAACTTTTCGTAATAGCCCTTATCGGGATCACAGATTCTTCCATAGTAATATACAGTCCCGTCATAGGGCAACAGGTTTTTACTTGGATTGGCCGTGTTAAATAGTTTCATGTTGATTTTCTTTATCGGTTTTTGCAAATTCCCAACCTAGCATCAGTGTTTTTCGCAGTGGATTCCATCGATATCCCCCAGTTTGTCCTGAAGTCTGGATTACACGGTGGCATGGTATCAAGTAAGCGATCGGATTGCTTCCTATTGCTGTTCCCACAGCTCTTGATGCGGTAGGTTGGCCAACTTTTTCCGCAATTTCCTTGTAGGAGTTCAATTTCCCTAAAGGAATTGACAGTAAGGCCTGCCAGACCTTCAGTTGAAAGGACGTGCCCTTTAAATGCAGTTTGATGCGTTTTAAGGAAGAATCTTCCAGATTGAATATCAATAGGGCTTCCCGATGGATGGCTTGCTCCTCAGCGATAAAAGTTGCGTTCTCAAAGGAATGTTTTAACTCTTCCAATCCTGCAGAATCATTATCGACAAAAGCGAGGTAACAGATTCCTTTCTCTGTGGAAGCAATCAGGCATTTTCCAAAAGGACTACCCTGAAAACTATAGGCAATGGACAGACCCTCTGCACCTTGTTTGAATTCTGCTGGAGTCATCCCTTCGATCTGAACAAACATATCGTGCAATCTACTGGTACTGCCAACACCAGTCAAGATATGGGTGTCAAAAAGGGTCCGTTTTTCTTCCTTCAACAATTTCTTGGCGTAGTTGACCTGTGTATATTGCAGGAATTTCTTTGGGCTGGTCCCGACCCAATCCGAAAACAATCGTTGAAAATGAAAAGGGCTTAAATGAACATGCTCCGCTATCTCTTCTAGGCTAGGTTTCTCCTGAAAGTGATCCTGGATAAACTGTATCGCCTTGGCGATACGGTCATAGTTTAACTCTTGTTGCGTCTTTTCCATATTCAAATTTCCGTACTGATCGGGACAATAAAAATCCGAATCTTGCTAATTTACAAAGAAGCTAGAACAATATTAGGTTTGGAGCTGCATGTTCGGGATGGGAGCTTGGACTAGATCATTATTTCGCGGGGAAGCTGTCCATATTTTTAGGGGCGAATTGAATTCGCCTGCTTTCTTCATTCCCCATTCATTAAAAAAACGGAAGGCAATTTTTTTCAATTGCCTTCCGTTTTTTTATTTCGCTAAATAACCGCCATCCACTGGGTAATAGGATGCCGTTACGAATGAAGCTTTATCCGAAGCTAGCCATAAAGCCAGCTCTGCTACTTCTTCTGGCTTACCCAATCTTTGGAAAGCATGTTGTGTTTCTAGATATTTCAGGGAGTCTGCATCCAGGTTGGCTTCAACCAATGGAGTTGCAATAAATCCAGGACCGATTGCATTGATGCGAACGCCTTTGGTCGCATATTCCCATCCTGCAGCCTGGGTCAGTCCGACAACGCCATGTTTTGCTGCAACGTATGCCGATGATTTCGCAAATCCTACTGCCCCAAGGATAGATGCCATATTAATGATGCTTCCGCCCACTTTCTCAATCTCTGGTAACTGATAGTGCATTCCATAGAATACTCCATTGAGGTTGATGTCAATGACTTTCTTCCAGCCTTCGATAGATAGGTCCCCAACGTTGTTGGATTCGCCACCTATTCCTGCATTGTTCACTGCAATATGTAGTGCGCCGAAATTCTCAATGGCAGCCTCCACAATTTTTTTATTGTCTTCGGCAGAAGAGGCATCTGCTTTAATAAAGATAACATTCCCCTCACCAAGATTGTTGATCAATTCTTCTCCTAACTTTTCGTTCAGATCCGCTATAACAACTTTAGCACCTTCTTTTACAAAAAGTTCAACGATTGCCTTACCGATACCGGAAACTCCTCCGGTCACAATAGCCACTTTGTCATTTAGTTGTTTCATATTGTTCGCTTATTATTTTGACAATAAGATACAAAGAATACAAGAGCAGTTATGTGACTTTTGTCATCCAAAAAGCTGATTATGACTTTAATAGGAAAGTGCAAGTCAAAGCTTACAATCTTTTGATAATCGCCATTTTTGGTATTACCTAATATGAATATTATTTTACCTTATTCGGTTTTCTCAGGGTTATCTGTACTCAGGATAATTGAATCTCCCTTGCCATATTCATTGGAATAGACCTTGATCAAAACTCCTACAGAAGATAGGATCAACGGACCGAAGATCAATCCCAACATGCCGAATAATTTTAGACCCAGCAATACCCCAAACACCGTGATCAGAGGTGGGACATTTCCCAATGTTTTTAAAATGGTAAAGCGTAAGATATTATCGATACTACCGATCAATAGGAATCCATAGAGGAGGATACCGATTCCATTGGCAGTTTCACCTCCGGCTAAGGTAATGATACCCAGTGGAACATAGATGGTCATGGTCCCTAATACCGGAACAATGGAAGCAATACCGGTCAGCATGCCCATCAGAATAAAATTATCTACCCCAAAGATCCAATAGCCCAACATGGCTACTAAACCTTGGAAAAATCCCAAGATAGGGATACCGATAGCATTGGAACGGACCATGGAATCAAACTCTTTCCATAGTTCTTGTTTGCTTTTTGGTGAGAAGGGTACACCACTGGAGATATAACTTTCCATTTGCCTACCATACACCAACATAAAATAAAGCACAAACAAAGCCACTATAATATTGATCATGACCTCGGCCACGGAGTTCAATATGCTTGGTACATATTTGGTAAATCGCTGCAGCATATTGAGCAAAGCTTCATCCGACATGTCAATATCCTTCAGGAATGGCTTGTCGGCCATATATTCCTTCAAGAGATTGAACTGGGAGACGATCTTATCCGTATTGTTCAAGAAACTGGTGATCTGTGGAACCAGATAATCAACCAAGGCCCAAATAGGCAATACAATAAAGACAATGGATATGAGAATAAACAGGAGACTGGTCAGGATCTTGTTCCATCTTTTTCGTTCTGTCAATTTAAAGTAGCTATTACGGAATAGCACATATAAAGTAATGGCACCTAGGAAGCCCGGCAAATAATAGTAAAGGTTCTTGAAAATTAGGATACATACCAAGATAATGATGATAATCAACATGATCTGGTTGATGGAATTGTTGTTAATCTGCTTCGTTCTCATATTCAGTAGCAATTTAGGTAAATATAGTGTTTTAGACAACAGACAATAGACATAAGACATAAGACCACTGTATAACCCTAAATAGAGCTTACTGCTTTAATATTAACTTAATTTTTCCAACAATGTTTTTGACGTTTTCACAGAGCCTATCGCATAAAAACCAAACAGCTTTGCTTGAAAAACAATTCAGCCATCTGTGCTTGTCAAAACTTGCTTGGCAAGGATAGGTCTAATGTCTGATGTCTAATGTCTCTTAGTCTATAAAATAAGAAAAGCCCATCCTTTTTGGGGATGGGCTTTTCTTATTTTATAATGCTTACGCGCCTAATTGTACACGTTTGAAAGCAGTAACAGTCAATCCTTTAGCAACTGAATCCAAGAACTGAGCGATAGATTTAGAAGAATCTTTAACGAACTCTTGGTTCAATAAAGTGTTTTCTTTGTAGAATTTGTTCAATTTACCTTGAGCGATTTTTTCTACCATTTCTTCTGGTTTACCTTCAGCGCGGATTTGTTCTTTAGCGATTTCAAGTTCGCGTTCGATAGTTTTCGTATCAACACCATCTTTATCGATAGCCACTGGGTTCATCGCAGCGATTTGCATAGCTACGTCTTTACCAGCTTCTTCAACACCAGCAGCATCAGCAGAAAGACCTACCAATACACCTAGACGGTAGTTACCGTGGATATAAGCAACAACTTTATCAGCAGCAACAGTTTCGAATTTAGAAACGTCGATTTTCTCACCGATCTTACCAGTTTGTTCGATCAATAAGTCAGCGATTTTAGTTCCACCGATTTCCAATGCTTTTAGGTCTTCTAGAGTAGCAGGGCTGTTCGCTAATGCAGCGTCAGCTACTGATTCAGCAAATGCAACGAAATCAGCGTTCTTCGCTACGAAGTCAGTCTCACAGTTTACCTCAACTACGATACCTGATTTGCCATCAGCCGCAGCTTTAGCAATAATTACTCCTTCGTTTGAGTCGCGGTCTTGACGGCTAGCAGCAACTTTAGCACCTTTTTTACGAAGGTAGTCAACAGCAGCTTCGAAATCACCATTAGCTTCCACTAATGCTTTTTTACAGTCCATCATACCAGCGCCAGTTTGTTGACGCAATTTGTTTACATCTGATGCAGAAATTTGTACTGACATAGTATATTTTTTGTTAAAATTACAATTGATGTGTTAAGCATTCCTTGAATTAAAATCAACAGAATGTTAACTTTTAATGTTCAATAGGTTCTTGCCTTTCAGCAAAAAAACCGGAAAGACAGGGGCGGTAAAAGGAAGCAGATCTTCCAGAAACCAACACTTGTCTATCCGGCTTATATTATAGAATAAGATTATTCTACGTCTTTCGCTTTACGAGTGCGTTTTCCTGGAGTCGCTTCAGTAGCTTCACCATTGTCAACTGCAGCTTTAGCAGCAGCAGCTTCTTTTTCCGCGTCCTCTTCTTTATCGCGCTTGCGCTCTTCCAATCCTTCAATGATAGCTTTACCAATTACGCTTGCAATTAAGCTGATTGATTTAGTCGCGTCATCGTTCGCTGGAATAGGGAAGTCGATGTTTGTAGGGTCAGAGTTTGTATCAACCATTGCAAAAGTAGGGATGTTTAATTTCATCGCTTCTGCAACCGCAATATGCTCTTTCTTAACGTCGATAATGAATAATGCAGCAGGTAAACGGTTCAAGTCTGCGATACCTCCTAAAAGGTTCTCTAACTTGATACGCTCACGTTGGATCATCAATTTTTCTTTCTTAGACAATACATCGTAAGTGCCATCTTTCTGCATTTTATCGATGTTTGACATTTTCTTGATTGATTTGCGAACTGTTGCAAAGTTAGTAAGCATACCACCTAACCAACGTTCTGTCACGAAAGGCATGTTTACTGCTTTCGCTTGTTCTGCCACGATTTCTTTCGCTTGTTTCTTTGTAGCTACGAATAAAACTTTACGACCTGATTTTACGATCTGTTTGATCGCTGATGCTGCCTCTTCTAATTTTGTAAGAGTCTTGTTCAAGTCGATGATGTGGATACCATTGCGTTCCATGAAAATGTACTTAGCCATTTTCGGATCCCACTTACGAGTAAGGTGACCAAAGTGAACACCTGCATCCAATAATTCTTGATATGTTGTTCTTGCCATTTTTTGATCCTCCTTATATTAACGTTTACTGAATTGGAATCTTCTACGTGCCTTACGACGTCCTGGTTTCTTACGCTCAACCATACGGTCATCACGTGTCATCAAACCTTTAGAACGTAAAGCAGGTTTTACTTCTGGGTTAAGCTCTACCAAAGCTTTTGCAATCGCTAAACGAACTGCTTCTGCTTGGCCTTTTACCCCACCACCTTGAACGTTAACATTGATGTCAAAATTTGCAAGAGAATCTGCTACCAATAACGATTGAGTAACGATGTATTGCAAAGGTAATGTAGGAAAATATTCCTTGTAATCTTTACCGTTTACGGTAATGTTTCCATTGCCAGCTGTTAAGTAGATGCGGGCAACAGCAGTTTTTCTTCTTCCTGAAGTGTTAGTTGTTGACATAATCGTTCTCCTTAAAATTTAACTGGTTTTGGATTCTGAGCCTCATGCTTGTGCTCTGTTCCAGCATAAACATATAGGTTCTTAAATAACTGACGTCCTAAACGGTTCTTAGGCAACATCCCGCGAACAGCTTTCTCAATGATGCGCTCTGGGTGCTTTGCCATTAACTCTTTTGGAGAAACGAAACGCTGACCACCTGGGTAGCCTGTGTAGCGAACATATACCTTGTCGCCCAACTTGTTTCCAGTCAATCTAATCTTGTCTGCATTGATAACAATCACGTTATCTCCACAGTCTACGTGTGGGGTGAATGAAGGCTTGTGCTTTCCACGGATCACTTTCGCAATCTCGCTTGCCAAGCGCCCCAAAATCTCGCCTTCAGCGTCAACAACGATCCATTCTTTGTTAACGGTGTTCTTGTTAGCAGAGACAGTTTTGTAACTTAACGTATTCACTTGCTTTTATTTAATTAATTAATAATGTTTTAAATCCTATTGTAATCACTACAATTAGGTCTGCAAAGGTACAATAATTATATTTAATTCTCAAAGCCAATTTTACTTTTTGTTTCCAGCTGTTTTTCATGGCTTTAGCTACATGGCAGAAAAGCCACAACATGCCCTATTTTGTTTGAAACCATTCATCTAAAATAATGCAGCCCCCCATGTGGCTAGGTATCGCAAAATAAGTTTTTTTTGTGTCACGCTGAAGGTTCTCCGAAGTGTCTCGGAACAATTCAATCATAATTGTATTGGTGAACAGGTCCTACACCGCAGGTGTAGGAAGATAGCAGGTTATGAGATATTTACGTACAGATTCTTCACACATCGTTCAGAATTGGATATTCCTGAGAGGGATTCAGGGCACAGCGAAGAATCTATTTTTTGTTTTTTTTTGAATTTGGGGTCATTCCGAAATCGTAAGATGAGGAAACTATTTTTTATTGTTTTATGCCGGTAAAGGGGATGTATAGAAAAACATTTTACCCACGCTTTGAGTTCTCCATGAGGAATTCCTTGAGTCTACAAAGATTTCACCCCTTCTTGGGGTTTCCCAATTTATAAAAACATTTATCCCTCCGAAGGAAGCCCTTGCAGGAAAAGCTGCAGAAGCCTTCAGTGAATTAGTTCCAGTTATCTAATCCAAATTACCTAACCAATGACCTTTTAGAAATAAACGGCTTTCAAGGAATAATCCCTCCTGTTAAGGCATATTTATAGGTGATTTTATCGTGATTTAACATTTCTTAAAGATATTCATTTAAACTTTTCTGCATTTTTGTACTCTTTAAAATTAATTTATTACCTTGAATTGCCTTAGACTGTGCGGTAAGCAAGATAAAAGGTGAATAATTAAAGAGATTTAGATGAGAAGATTACATTGGTGCAAACCCCTGGTTCTGGGAGTAATGTTGATGGCGGGACAAGTGTTGTTTGCGCAAGAATTGAAGGATGATAAGGGTTATAAGGAGCAATTGGCATCTATTGAGTCCAAGCTGAAAAGTGGGGATTTAGCAAATGCACTGCAAAGTATTGAAGAGACCCTGGAGAAATACCCGAATGGAGCAGAGGTCTACTATGCGAAATCCTTGTTATATGCTCAAGCTAGAAACTTTGATGTTGCCTTGCCTGCTGCTGAAGAGGCTGTGAAGATTGCTCCTGAGAATATCATATACAACAACCATCTTCTGGAACTGTACAAGAGCAAAGGTGATTTCACCTCTGCTGTCGAGTTATTGGATGAGTTCATCAAGAAGCAACCCAACAATCCGCAGGTATATCGCGAAAAGATCATGATGCAGCATGCCGGTAAAAAATCGGAAGATGCATTGAAGACATATGAAGAAACGAAAGCTAAGTTAGGTGAAACGGATACCCTAGATGTCCTGAAGGCTGAAATTCTGATGGATATGGATCGCCCACGAGAAGCCAATGAAGTTCTTCAACAGTGGAGAAAGAAAAAATCTCCGATTCGCCAGGTGTACAGTAGCCTGAGCTATATCTTGCTGGACGAAAAGAAACCGAAGGAAGCCCTGACCGTTTTGGATGAAGGGCTGGCCACGACAAAAGATGATCTGCTGTACCTGGATATGGCAGATGCCAATATGGCGCTGAAAAAAGGCTCGCAGGCTTTTGAGAATATCAAAAAGGCCTTTCAATCAGACGCGGTAACCTTTATCGACAAGCATCGGGTCATGATGAACCTGGTGAACAACAATAAGGATTTTACGAAAGACCAATTGCAGGACTTGGCGAACACCTTGGTGTTAAAGCACCCAAGGATGCCCGATAGTCATATGTTTAAAGGAGATATCCTTTGGATGCGTGGTGACCTTGACCAGGCCAAGTCACTTTACTTGACAACGGTGAGCATGAACCCGCAGCATGTGGATGCATGGCGTAAGTTGATCAATGTGGAATTGGCGCAGAACAAATTAGATGAAGCCATCGTGGATGGAAAAGAGGCATTGAGCCATAATCCCAATAATGTGATCATCACTTATTTTGTTGGGGTTGCCTATATGATGAAAAAAGACACCGACAACGCCAGGTTGTTCCTTGAGCGTGCCCTAGATCAGAGCGGCAATGAGAATGACTTCGTGAAGTCTATGATTTACGGTGGTTTGGGTGACCTTTACCATGAGATCAAGATGGAGTCGGCATCTGAAGTGGCGTACGAGGAAGCAATCAAATTGGATAGCAACAATGTAACGGTGATGAACAATGCAGCCTATTATCTTTCGCTACAGAAGAAAGATCTGGATAAAGCTGCTGCATACGCCAAGAAGGCAAATGAGTTGGAGCCAAATTCTGGAACCTTCCAAGATACCTATGCCTGGGTGCTATTCCAACAAGGGAAATATCAGGAAGCCTTGGTATGGATCGAGAAAGCGATCAAAAATTCGGAACCATCGGGCGTATTATATGATCATTATGGTGATATCCTGATCAAATTAGGAAAGACCAAGGAAGCATTGAAGCAATGGGAGAAGGCGATGACCTATTCGGAAGGAAGTGCCTTGGATAAGGAAAAGTTAAAACAGAAAATCAGTGAGAAGAAATATATTGAATAAAATCAGTTTGGTCTTGGCGTTATTGATGCTTGCATCAGCCTGTGCCAGTAAAAAGGCAACCGTTAAGAAGGAGGATGCCGCTGCTACAGCAAAGGGTAAGGACCTTTTGAGCACCTATGAATTGAACAATTTGAACTTTATCACCTTCTCAGGTCGGGCAAAGGCAAGGGTGCAGTTTGGTGAAGAGACCCAGAACGTAACCTTGAATGTGCGTATGGAACGGGATAAGGCCATTTGGATTTCGGTTACTGCACTCTTGGGGATTGAAGCTGCCCGGGTCTTGATTACTCCAGACAGTGTAAAGATCATCAATAGATTGCAGAGCGAGTATATCGCTAAACCATTTTCCTATATATATAGGTATACCAATCCTGGTATTTCCTTTAGGATGTTGCAGGATATCTTGGTAGGCAATATATCAACAGAGATGTTGCGTACCGATCAATTGCAGATCGCGACCAGTGAAGACGATGTGCAGGTTATCGGGGTGAAGGATGGATTGACCTTTCATTACGGTGTGAACAAAAGTAACAGACCGACCCTGTTCAACTTGATGGAGCTGGGCAAATCCAATAAATTGGAAGCTCAGTACAGTGAGTTTGCTGTAATTGACGGACATAATTTTCCACAGAGATTCACGTTAAACATTGAAGGTAGTGGTGCGAAAGTGTCTTCAGACATGCTTTACAACAAGTCGGAATTCAATAAAGGCGTGGAACTTAACTTCAGTATTCCGTCCAGATATAAGGCAATCAATTAATTGCTAGGCTGATTGAATGTAAAGAAATTGTGTTTTTATTATTTTCGTATTAAGTATATCCTTATTTTTGGAAGTTCTGTAAAATAGAGACGAAAGAATTTAACATTTCATGGATTTTAAAAAGATTGTACTCAGTATATTTTCCTTATTGCTATTTGTTGGCTTGAGCTATGGACAAAGTAGTTTGGAATTAAAGAAACAAAGGGAAAGAATAGATAGAGAAATTGCTGAGCTCCAAAAAATATTAAGTGCCAAGACCCAGGAGAAGATCCTATCCCAACAGGAAGTTGCTGCGCTGAGCAAGCAGTTGGATCTGAGGGAGAATAAAATCAGTACCATCAATTCGGAGTTGCGCATTATCAACAAAAACATTTCATCAAATAATGCGATCGTAGATAAGCTTAAGGCGGAGTTGGAAAAAATGAGACAGGATTATGAAAAGATGATCCTATTTGCATTTAGGAACAAGAACTCCTACAATAAGATGATGTTTATCTTCGCTTCAAAGGACTTTAACCAAGCCTTTAAAAGGGTGAAATACCTGCAGCAATTTACCGATGCCCGAAAGGTCAAGGTTGCCGAGATCGAGGGAACCAAGAAACAGATCGAGCTGAAGATTGCGCAATTGGAAAGAGATAAAAAGACGCAACAGTCCCTGTTGAAAGAACAGGAAGCTGAGCGTAATACCATAGCCAAGGATAAAGCGGCCCACTCTCAGGAGTTGAACCAATTGGCTCGTGAGGAGCGTACGTTCCGCGGTCAGTTGACGAAAAAACAACAAGAAAAGAAACGCCTGGATGCAGCGATCAAGACTGCCATTGCCCGTGAGGTAGAAGCAGCACGTAGAGCTGAGGAAGAACGCAGAAGAAGATTGGCGGAAGCTGAGGCTAAGAAAACAGGTACCACTGTTACAGAAGCCGAGAAGAAAATTGAAAAGAAAACAGGTTCAGCTGTACTGAACAACTCACCGGAAGCAACCAAGTTGTCGGCTGGTTTCTCATCCAACAGAGGACGTTTGCCATGGCCGGTTGGACAGGGTAATATTGTACGTAACTACGGTAGTGTTACGGTAGAGCGTGGAGTTCGTGACTTCTATGATTATATCCGTATCCGTACATCGGATGGGGCACCTGTAAAAACGGTATTTGAAGGTACGGTATTGCAGGTTATCAATATCGGATCGTATGCCGTGGTGGTTCAACATGGTGAGTATCTGACGGCTTATTCAAACCTGAAATCGGTAAATGTAAGCAAGGGTCAGAAGATCTCTACAGGGACCGTAATCGGGGCTGCAGACTCCGATCCAGAGGTAGGTTATTCCTATATAGACTTGAGCGTTTATCGCGGTACAACTTCGATGAATCCATCAATATGGATAGCAAGATAGTTACAGGGATTTAAATTATTTATCTATATATTTGTTAGATACACTAAAAGAAAAGAATCAGTAAATTAGTAGAATATGTATACATCAGGATTATTATTTATCGGTACCAATGAGATTATCATTATCGTGGTATTGGCTTTATTGTTATTTGGGGGAAAGAAAATTCCTGAATTGATGCGTGGGTTAGGACGTGGCGTGAAAGAATTCAAAGAAGGCCAAAAAGATGATCCAAATGCTGAAGGCAACACAAATACAACAGCTAATAATGATACAGTTAACAAACAAGGTTAATTATTTTCATTAAAAGATTTTATAAAGTTTCACTGGATACGTCATGTGTCTGGTGAAACTTTTTTTTTATAGCTAACCAAAAAGAATTGGCACAAATTGCCAACGATAAGCGAAGAACTAACACAGATAGTTTTTACAGTAGCAATTACTTATGAACAAAAAAATTAGTTTCCTAGTTACAATAGGCTTGTGTGTCCTGAAGTTTGGATACGCACAGGAACAGCAGGTGGACCCAACTGTCTTTGGGGAAACCTTTCAGGCCAATATTATTGACCAATTAGAGAAAGATAAGGAAAAGACTTTCCTGATGTTGGATTCTGTCAAGCAAGTGGCAGGTGGCGGCGTTGTCTTCAGTGAAGAGGACGTCAATATCGCCCAGCGGATCCAAAGGATCCAGAAAACGGTCCCTTTGGAATATAATGTCCGCGTCAAGGCTTATCTGGATAAATATATTTCCAGGAATTACAAGCCTTATATGGAAAAACTGCTAGGCTTGAGCGAATATTATTTCCCGATCTATGACCAGATCTTTGCCGAACAAGGCGTGCCCGATGAGGTAAAGTATCTGTCCGTTATTGAATCTTCCCTAAACCCGCATACCGTTTCCACTTCTGGAGCCGTTGGCCCATGGCAGTTTATCTATGGCACCGCTAAGGTCTATAACCTGACCATGGATTCTAATTTTGACGAGCGAAAGGATGTATACTCGACAACCTATGCGGTCTCCAGTTATTTAAAGGAGGCTTATGATGAATTCAATGATTGGTTGTTGGCCCTGGCTTCGTATAACTGCGGTAGAGGCTGTGTGCGTCGCGCCATTATCCGTTCTGGATTGAACAGCCCGAACTACTGGGAACTGTCGCCATTCCTTCCTAAAGAAACCCAAAACTATATACCGAAATTCATTGCGATGACCTATGTGCTGAACCATGCAGAGCTGTATGGCTTGGATTCGGAGGTGAATGATCTGCAGACAGACCATAAGGTCCTAATGCTGGATAAATCGGTCAATATCAAGCAACTTGCATCTGCCTTGACCTGTTCTCCTGAACTGTTGAAGCAATTGAATCCAGGTTATAAGCGCGAAGTGGTGGTTGCAAGTCCTGAGAAACAAAGACGTTTGGTGATTCCCATTAATGAATCGATGAGCGATTCGTTGATCTATGCTGCACTGCATAATCCGCAGGACGAGGCTATTCAAAAAGCCATCGCAGCAGTGGATGTAAAAGAGGACAAGGACCATAAGGTAACAAAAGGGGAGACCTTGCAGACTATTTCTAGAAAATATGGCGTCAGCGTCCAAAACTTAATGGCTTGGAATAACCTGACTTCAAGAAGTTCGATTACAGGAAGGACCTTGGTGGTTTCAAGAGCCATTGATGAGGAACTGTCCAAGAATGTGCTGGCAGCAACCCGTGCAAAGACCGCCGTGAAAAGTAACCCTACTTATGTAACCTATGTGGTGCGTAAAGGGGATACCTTGTCAGAGATCGCTGGAAAGCACCGTGGGGCTACCGTAAACAAGATAAAATCAGATAATAACCTTCGTGGGTCTAACCTACGCATTGGTCAGAAGCTGAAGATTTATAAGGGTAAGAGTTAATAGAGGGAATACCTAAACAAATAGAATTTTAAAAGGAAGATGCGGCTATGATAAATATGCCGCATCTTCTTTTTTATCGAATTCCTCCAGGACCACCTCAACGTGTTCTTTGAGGATGGTTGAAAGCTTTAATCCATAATAATCACTGAACACCGGGAACTGATGGTGGCTACGGTCGATTAGAACGGCTGTACGCATGCGTTTTAATGGAACGTTAAGAAACACACCCAGGCCATAAGCCAAGGTCCTACCGCTGTTTAAAACGTCGTCTATCAAGATGATTACTTTATCCTTTGCTGTTTCAATCGGAACATCTGTTGTCGCTTCCAGTTTACGCTTGGTTTTTTGCACAGTTACCTTGATCAATTCAAAGGTTTTGTCAGGTGCTATTTCCATAAGTATCTTCTGTAAGCGTTCGGCAAATACATAACCGCGGTCAGCTAGACCAACAAGAACAATTGTAGACTCGTCAAAGTTATCTTCTACGATTTGATAGGCAATACGTTTGGACTTTTGAAGGATCTGCTCTTTATTGAGGATAAGTGTTTTCTTAGATGACATTGTTGCTTTTTTGATAGGGGTAAATTTAGCAAAAATTTAAAAAATAAAGTCCGAAAGCATGACTTTCGGACTTTATTTTAATATTTTATAACTCTAGTTTGATCTAGTGAAGATTGCTTTTCTGATTTGGGTTGGCATCAGCAGTCATGATACGCTCGCCATCTTCCAATTTAGGACGGCCACCGTTATAATAGTATCGCTTCCAGTAAGCTTCATTTAGGTTACTTACCATGACACCTTTACTAGATGATGCATGTGCAAATTTATCATCTCCTAAATAAACACCTACGTGGGTAATGCTTCTGCTTCTGATCTTAAAGAACACCAAGTCTCCAGGTTGTAAATCATTCTTACGAATAGGGGTTACATTGGAATATTGATTGCGGCTATTATAACCGATCGTGGTGTTGAACACATTCTCATAAACTGCCAACGAGAATTTAGAACAGTCGATCCCTCTTTTAGAATCACCTCCAAGGCGATAAGGAGTTCCTAACCATTCGTAAACAAACTGATAAAGTTTTGTGTTGGTAGTAGCGTTTGATGCAACGCCCATGATTTGAGAGAAGTATTCTTTTGCTAGGTTATCAGGGTCTGAGGATTTTTGGCTGGTTTGAGCCTGCGAGAATAGACATAAGCCTATGAATAGCATCACTGCCACTAGTTTCTTTGTTTTCATTAAATCGCTAATTTATACAACCATAAGCTCCCTGAAAACCTTCATTTTTTTGTAATTTTTCAAACGAGCTGAAGCAAATCTAATACATACTGTATAGAATTCAAAACATTCTTAAAGAAATTTAACAAAGTTTTAACACTTTTAACATTTGGATTTTTTACCTGTTTAACCTTTCATTTGTCGATTTACATTTAAATATTGGCTTAATCTGATATAGGGCTACTTTTTATAATTTTTTTTAATTTTTTTAATAAAACTACATTGTTATATAAAATTTAATAATATATTTGGACATTCAAAAACAAAATTAATGTTAAACGCATCTATTATTATTACAATTATCATTACCACCGGGGGCAATACCAGGAGGAAGTGATTCTATTGTATAGTAATTAGTACAGATATTAGAAGCCTTCCTCTTTTGAGGAAGGCTTTTTTTATTTCCGATAAAACAAACAGTAAATAAACAGAGCAAGAAAGCATGAAAATTCTAAAATTTGGCGGGACATCCGTAGGTTCCGTAGAAAGTATCAAAGCAGTATTAGCCATCGTAAAGGAATCTTACGAAGCTGGAGAAAAGCCATTGGTCGTGTTGTCAGCGATGTCAGGAATCACCAACCTGTTGACAAAAATGGCTGAAGATGCAGCGGAAGGTAAGCCTTTTGCCGAGGATCTGAAACTCTTGGAAGAGAAACACTTTGAAGTGGTCAAAAAATTAATATCCGTGAAGTTTCAAAATCCCGTGTTAACAAGATTGAAACTCTTGGTCAATGAATTGGAAGACCTGCTGCAAGGGGTTACCGCTTTAAAGGAACTTAGTAATCAGAGCAAAGATCTGATCATCTCTTATGGCGAACGCTGCAGTAATTATTTGGTCGCCAAGATCATGGAACAGGAAGTCCCCGAAGCAGAATACATCAACGCATCCCACTATATTAAAACAGATTCCAATTTTGGAAATGCCCACCTCAACGAACCGCTTACTGCACAATTAATCCAAGCACTTTCTCAAACACATGCCGATAAACTCCTATTTGTAACTGGATTCATCGGTTCTAATGATAAAGGCAGGATTACAACTTTAGGGCGTGGTGGTTCAGATTATACCGCTGCCATCTTCGGTTCGGTGCTGAATGCTTCAGCAATTGAGATCTGGACAGATGTGAACGGGATGTTGACCGCAGACCCTAGAATTGTTAAGAAAGCTTTTTCGTTGCCTGTCCTTTCCTATACTGAAGCTATGGAGCTTTCTTATTTTGGAGCGAAAGTCATCTATCCTCCAACGATGGTTCCGGCTTTTATGAAAAAGATTCCGATTGTAATCCGCAACACCTTTCAACCTAAATTCCCTGGAACGGTAATCCAGTTTGAGACTGGAAAGTCAGGTTTTCCGATCAAAGGTATCTCTTCGATTTCCGATGTGTCGGTAATTAACCTTACGGGTAGTGGAATGGTTGGTAAGTCCGGATTCAGTGGTCGTCTGTTTACCTTATTGGCTAGGGAGCAGATTAACGTCATCTTGATTACGCAATCTTCTTCCGAGCACAGTATCACTTTTGCTGTAAATCCAAGTGATTCGCAAAAGGCCGTTGAGCTTATCCAGAATGAATTCGAACTAGAGCTTTTGGCCAATAAGTTATCCCTGCCAGTTGTGGAAAGTGACCTATCCATCTTGGCAATCGTAGGGGAGAACATGAAACGTACGCCTGGCATGTCGGGTAAGTTATTCCATGCGCTTGGACGTAATGGTATCAATGTGCGTGCAATTGCTCAAGGCTCTTCAGAATTCAATATTTCAGTCATCATCAATAAGGAAGACCTTTCTAAGGCGCTGAACGCAGTACATGATGCCTTTTTCGCCGAGTTAAAGAAAACGCTTCATGTGTTCAATATTGGAACAGGCAATATTGGTTCTACTTTGTTCAGCCAATTACATAAACAGCACGCTTTCTTGGAAGAGCAAAATGATATAGAAGTCAAAGTAGTAGGTATTTCTAATTCCAGAAGGATGTATTTCAATGCCGATGGAATAGACCTTGGCAATTGGAAAGAAGAAATGGATGCTAACGGTGAAGTGGCGGATTTAGCAACCTTTATCGCAAAGATGCAGGAGATGAACCTACCAAACTGTGTGTTTATCGACAATACGGCGAGTAAATTGCCCGCAACCTATTATGAAAATATCTTTAAGGCGAATATCTCAATTGTTACCTGTAATAAGATCGCAAACTCTGGAGATTATGCTCAATATAAACTATTGCATGAGACGGCTAGAAAGCATGGTGTAGATTTCTTCTATGAAACCAATGTTGGTGCTGGCCTGCCGATTGTTAGGGTTCTTAAGGACTTGATGATGAGTGGCGACCGCTTGTTGAAGATAGAGGCTATTCTATCTGGAACCATCTCCTATATCTTTAATAATTTCAAGGGAGATGCTTCATTCTACGATGTAGTTAAGAAAGCGCAGGAGTTAGGATTTACAGAACCTGATCCCCGTGATGATTTAGGAGGGATCGATTTTATGCGTAAGATGTTGATCTTGGGTAGGGATGCTGGATATCCGATTGAGTCTACAGATGTTCAATTGGGTAATATTCTTCCAGAAAGCTGTTTGAAGGCCGATTCGGTGGATGAATTCTACGCAGAGCTGTTAAAAGCTGATGATTACTTCAATAATTTGAAAGAAGAAGCAGAAAAGCAAGGTAAGGTAATTCGATATATCGGTACATTAGAGAATGGTAAAGTTGCAATCAGTTTGCAAATGGTCGATGAGAGCCATCCATTCTATGCCTTATCAGGAAGCGATAATATTATTTCATTTACGACGGAAAGATATAAAGAACGTCCATTGGTGGTAAAAGGTCCTGGTGCTGGGGCAGAAGTTACCGCTGGAGGGGTGTTCGCAGATTTAGTAAACGTCGGAGCTTAATTCTAAAACAATAGAAATCATGTCAAATCCTGAACAATTAGTAAATAAGGAAAATATATTGAATCCAGATAAATGGTTAAAAGAAGTACGGGTGTTTGCTCCAGCAACAGTAGCAAATATGATCTGTGGCTTTGATATATTGGGTTTTGCCGTAGATAAACCTGGAGATGAGGTTTATATGCAACGGGTGGAAGAGTCTGGAGTTCGGATTCGCTCCATCCAAGGAGACGATGGCCGTTTGCCATTAGACCCTGATAAGAATACCGTGAGCGCCTGTGTCAGGATGTTGTTGAGCCATTTAGGGCTTGAAGATGAAGTCGGCGTAGAAATCGACCTGATCAAGCACATGCCTATTGGAAGTGGACTAGGTTCTAGTTCGGCGAGTACGGTGGCAGGTTTGTTTGCCATAAATGCCCTTTTGGGGAATCCTTTGACCAAGAATGAGCTGATGCCTTTCTGTGTAGAGGGTGAACGATTGGCCTGTGGTCATGGCCATGCCGATAATGTTGCTCCTGCTCTGATGGGTGGTATTACCTTGATCAGAGGTTATGAACCCCTAGATATCATCAATCTGCCTGTACCAGAAGATTTAGTAGCTGGTATTGTGTTTCCACAAGTGGATGTTCCGACAAGGGACGCAAGGCAATTGATCAAGGAAAAAGTATCCTTAAAAGATGCGGTTAATCAATGGGGCAATATAGCAGGTCTTGTGGCAGGATTATACCGTAGTGATTATGACTTGATCGGCAGAAGTATGCATGATGTATTGATCGAACCTACGCGGGCGATCTTGATACCTGAATTCTATGAAATGAAACGCATAGCGATGGAAGCTGGCGTGCTAAGCTTTGGGATCTCGGGTTCCGGACCTTCCGTGGTTGCTATCAGCAAGGGTGCTGAGGCTGCTCAATTGGCGGTAGACCGCATTCAAGAGCATTTGACAGCTAATGGTATCGATAGCTTACAGTTTGTCTCTGCAGTCAATGCGGAAGGACCCAAAATTCTTTCTTAAACCTAAACTTTTTACAATGCAATTCTATAGTACTAACAATAAAGATCTACGCGTATCCTTTCAAGAGGCAGTTTTTAATTCCCTTCCTCAAGATAAGGGACTTTATATGCCGGAGAATATCCCAAGCCTAGATCCTTTTTTCATTAAAAATATACAGCAATACTCCTTTCAGGAGATTGCCTTTCAGATAGCCAATGCGATTATCGGGAATGATATTCCTGAGAAAGACTTGAAGGCTATCATCAATGACGCTATCAATTTTGATGCACCATTACGGTTTTTAAGTCCTGATACTGCGGTGTTGGAGCTTTTCCATGGACCATCTTATGCTTTTAAGGACTTTGGTGCTCGTTTTATGAGCCGTGTTATGGGATACTTCTCAAAACAAGGCGAACAACTGTTAGACGTATTGGTAGCCACCTCTGGTGATACCGGTGGGGCTGTGGCTTTAGGCTTCCTTGGCGTCGAAGGTACCCGAGTGACCATACTATACCCAAAGGGCAAGGTCTCTAAGGTTCAGGAAGAACAATTGACTACCAATGGCCAAAACATCCGGGCATTGGAAGTGGAAGGCACCTTTGATGATTGCCAAGCCTTGGTTAAGCAGGCTTTCAATGATCCTGAGCTGAACCAAAAACTAAGGCTTACTTCCGCGAATTCTATCAATATTGCCAGATTGATTCCGCAGACCTTCTATTATTTCTGGGCCTATGCGCAGTTGAAAGCTCAGGGTATGCAAGAAGTGGTCTTCACCGTACCTAGTGGAAACTTTGGGAATATTGGAGCGGGCTTATTGGCCTATAAGATGGGATTACCGGTTTCGCATTTCGTGGCAGGTACGAATGTCAATGATACGGTGCCACGTTTCTTGAAATCAGGTCAGTACGAGCCAAAAGCCTCCGTTCAGACCTTGGCAAATGCCATGGATGTTGGAAACCCAAGTAATTGGGTCCGTATCCAAGACCTATTCCATAATAATCTTTCGGAATTGCAGGGAATAATCAGTTCATACACCTACAATGACGAAGAAACCACAAAAGGAATGGATGAGCTGTATGAGAAGTTCAAATATGTGGCCTGTCCGCATACAGCGATTGCTTACCTAGCGTCCGAAGCCTACAGGAAAGATCATCCTGGCGAATATGCTTCGGTGTTCCTATCCACGGCACATCCTTGTAAATTCCCAGAAGCGATTTCAGAGGAGGTCTATAAAGAAGTTAAACTACCAGAGGGTGCTGAGAAGCTGCAAGGCAAACCAAAGCTGGCAGTAGAGTTGAAAGTAGATTACGACGCCTTCAAGGCTTACTTGATAGAGAACAATTAATATCTTCTATACATGCAAAAAAGGATCAATTCAAGAATATCGCATTGATCCTTTTTTTATTCTAATAAAGCAAGTTATTCCAGAGTTGCCAATAGTTCTTCCAGCTTATCTAAAGGGAACCTGATTTTCGCCAATTTCCCAGTCTTTGTATTGATGATCATATAGGTAGGGTAGCTTTGTACGGACAAAGAATCTTCCAAAACCTTTACTTCTGACTTATCTAACCAAAAATTATCATATTTCTTTGGTTCTTTGGCTAGGTGGTTTTTCCAAACATCTTCTTTTTGATCAATGGAGAGCCCAATAAATTTGATGTTCTTTTTACTTGTACCTGCAATCCTTTCATATTCAGGATGCTGTTGAAGGCAAGGAACGCACCATGTTGCCCAAACATCAATAACGATATAGTCTGCTTCCTTGTATAAATCTTTGATATTGAGTTTTTCATTCTTGAGGTTACTTAACTTTAGTAAAGGAAAATCTATATTAGTCATCAATTTATTCTTATGGTCTACCATATCATATTGATTCTGCAGCTCATTGATTTTGTTCTGAGAGAGGTCTTGCTCCTTAACTTTGGCTATCAGTTCCTCGATTTGCTCCAAATGCTTCGGCGATAATTCTGGAAAGCCTGTAGACATAAACGGATTCGTTAAGAAATTCCCTAAGTATTCAACCGTCAATAAGGAATTTGGGTATTTATTTAGTGCATTGATCTTTTCATTAAATCCCCATTCTGTAATCTCTTCTAATGAGGCCTCCTTTTCCTTATATTTCTCCCTTTGTTGTTCTCGGAGAGCATTCATTTCAGCTAGTTGCTTATTCAATTCACTATCCTCTACAGATGCTTTTTTCTCTTTTGCATCTAAGGTTATTATCATGTTATTATTATCCACGATTATAGGCAATGCATCTCTTTCATAGGTAATTTCCTTTCTATTTAACAATTCATCATGTAACTCATCGAATGTTGGATATTCATTTTTGCTCAGTACAAAGAAAGAATGGTTTACCTGTTCCTTAGGCAATTCACCAGGGATCTTAAATTCAAAAGTATTGTTACTCAATTTATGCACTTGAAAACCATTAAAACTGGATAGGTGAACATACTTTATGCTGTCGCCAAAGTTGCTGATCGTGCCTTTGATGGTTACCTCTTGTGCAGAAAGGGATTGAAAGAAAATCGAAATAAATAGGAAGATAGTGATGAAAAGTCTCATAAGATGTTTATTAGTGGTTGTTATGAATATAATGAAAATAAATGTTGAAAGAGAATAAAGGTTCCAACGGTAAGAAAAGAAGAGGATAAAAATCATGAAAGGGAGTCTGTTATTCAAAGTTTTTTATTCCATGATGAATTAATTTCTTTCAATTCTATTTATTTTTGCATTCATGAATAAAATAATCCTGAATAAAGGAAAGGATAAAGCCGCTTGGCAATTACATCCATGGGTCTTTTCCGGTGCAATCTCAGCTGCCCTGGGCAAACCGCAAAATGGAGATATCGTTTCTGTCTACAACATAGAAGATGAATTTATTGCCTACGGTATATACAATGGTAACTCGAGGGTTGCGGTCCGCTTATTGGAATGGGACCCTAGTCAGGAGATCACTGAACAATGGTGGCGCAATCGGGTAAGCAAAGCGGTCAATAACCGTTTGAGCTTATTGCACGATAGCAACAATACCGTTCGATTGATCTTCGCAGAGGCCGACTTCCTACCAGGATTGATAGCCGATAAATATGCCGACTTTATTTCCGTACAGGTTCATTCCGCAGGAATTGAAAAAGTAAAGGATATTATCGTCGATCAGCTCGTTCAGTTATTACAACCCAAAGGGATCTATGAGCGCAGTGACCTGAAATCTAGAGAATATGAAGGGCTCCCTGATACCAATGGTCTTCTTTTTGGAACCGTACCTCCTGAATTCGTTGATGTCATTGAAAATGGAATACATTATCAAGTCAATATCGTAGAAGGGCAGAAGTCTGGCTTTTATTGCGATCAACGCGAAAATAGAGCCATTACGGCGAGTTATGCAAAGGATAAGAAGATGTTAGATTGCTTTAGTTACTCTGGAGGGTTTACCCTGAATGCCTTTCGCGAAGGTGCGAGCTCCATTACTTCTGTTGACAGCTCAGGACTGGCTATCGAAACCTTAAAGAACAATATCAAGCTCAATGGATTTGATAGCAGCAAACATACCGCTGTACAGTCTGATGTCAATAAATACCTGAGGGAATTGGGGGAGCAGGGAGAGAAGTTTGATGTCATCGTTTTAGATCCACCAAAATATGCACCAACAAGGTCTGCATTAGAAAAAGCTTCCCGAGCGTACAAAGACCTGAATAGACGCGGGCTTATGCTTCTTAATAGCGGAGGCCTTCTGGCTACGTTTTCCTGCTCAGGAGCCATGGACATCGATACCTTCAAACAGGTCATCGCTTGGGCCGCTCTAGACGCCGGTAAAGAAATCCAATTTATCTATCAATATTGCCAACCCGAAGACCATCCTGTCCGTGCTTCCTTCCCAGAAAGTGAGTATCTGAAAGGTTTGTTGGTTAGGGTGCTATAGAGAGACATTAGACAGGAGACACCAGACTTTAGATCAGTATAGCGAAATTTGGCTCTATTTATAATTGAGGGAAGTATAGATTAGACAATAGAAAAGGTCTTATGTCTTTTGTCCATTGTCTTATGTCTAAAATAAAAAAAACTCGCCTCAGTTTATCTGAGGCGAGTTTTTTTTATTTTATCAATTTAAGCCAAGATTCGGCCATCAGGTTGGCACCGGCCATCGTGGTATGTACACCGTCGGTGGTCCAGTAGCCGCCGTTGCTGTTTCTTTTCAGGCCTTGGTCAAAGATGCTTTGGTAGGGCAAAAAGATAGCGCCATATTCTTGAGCGATTTCTTTGGCTGCGTTCAGGTATTTTGGAAACTCAGGAAACCAAGCATCCGTAACATGCTTTACGTTCTTGACACCAAAAGGTTCGATGATAATCAATTTTACATCAGGAAGGGCTGCTTTGGTTTTGTCCAGCAACTCTTTATACTGTGCTTTATATTGCTCAGGCGAATTTTTTGCGCCACTATCCATGGTTCTCCAGAAGTCGTTTACACCGATCATAATGCTCAGGATATTGGGTTTTAGGTCCAATGCATCCTTTTGCCAGCGATTGATTAGGTCAGGAACACGGTTTCCACTGATTCCGCGATTATAGACCTTGATATCTTTGTCGGCATATTTATTAAGAAGGGTACTTGCTGCCATAAAAGCATAGCCGTTTCCAAAAGCATTGCCATCGTTAGGGTTCAGGTTTTCCTTATTTCTGCCTGCATCGGTAATCGAGTCACCTTGAAAGAGGATGACATCCCCTTGGTTGATGCTCAGTTTAGCCTTAGCACCCGTAGAAAAATCTATGGCGTTTGCGAATGATGTTCCTAAGCCGGCTGCTCCCAATGTCAACAAGCTTTTCTTTAAAAAGTCTCTTCTGTTCTCCATTTTTATGATTAAATAGGTTGATATTGTTACAGCAATTTAGCTATTCTAACAGAATTTTTCAATCCCTTCCTTAATTATTTTGCAGGATTGGATGATTTCTTCCTCACTGATCGTCAATGGAGGGGCAATGCGCAATGCCGTTTCACAATGTAGGTACCAGTCAATGATCAAGCCTTTGGATGCACAATAATTGCTCACTTGGTAGACTTGGTCAAAGTTGTCCAGTTGCAGGCACATCATCAGTCCCAAGCCACGGATTTCCTTGATTTGCGGAATTTTGAGCTCCGCCCTAAACAGATTGGCCTTGCGCTCTACCGATTCAACAAGCTTTTCCTCTTGTATCACCTTCAGGGATGCCCTTGCTGCAGCACAGCTCACCGGATGGCCGCCAAAGGTGGTGATATGACCAAGCATCGGGTTTGATTTAATCACGTCCATCATTTCCTTTGGGGCTACAAAAGCACCCAAAGGCATTCCGCCACCAATACCTTTAGCCAACATCAGGATATCCGGTACGATACCAAAATGTTCAAAGGCAAATAATTTCCCTGTCCTACCGAATCCAGTCTGTATTTCATCGAATATCAGGAGCGCTCCAGATTCCGTGCATTTCTTGCGCAGGGCTTGCATATATTCTTTGCTAGGCACCCGAACACCGGCTTCCCCTTGAATGGCTTCCACGATGACCGCTGCTGTCTTATCGCTGATCTTATCCAGGTCAGGCAGGTTATTGTATTCAATAAAGGAAATCTCAGGAAGGAGTGGGGCATAGGCTACGCGATATTCATCATTGCCGATAAGGCTCAAGGCGCCTTGCGTACTGCCATGGTAGGCCTGTTTGGCAGCGATGATTTCCCTGCGACCGGTGAATTTCTTGGCCACTTTCATCGAACCTTCTACAGCCTCCGCTCCCGAATTGGTAAAGTAAACCGATTGGAAGGAGTCAGGCAAGACTTCTAATAGTTCCGTAGCTAACAGCACCTGTGGGGCTTGGACAAACTCACCATAAACCGTCACGTGCATAAAACGGTCCAGCTGTTCCTGGATTGCTTTTAAAACTTGGGGATGTCGATGGCCAATATTGCTGACATTGAAACCAGACACCAGGTCCATATATTTCTCTCCGTTTGGCCCATATAGATATATACCTTCAGCACGGTCGATTTCTAGCAATCTTGGTGAATCTGAGGTTTGGGCAGTGTTCTTTAGGAAGAGTTCTCTATTACTTATCATGATGTGGCAAAGATAGGCATAAACAAAAACTTTCATGAACCTTTAAGAAGGGAAGGACCGTGAATTTACAGCCTTATTATAATAGCGCATAAAAAAAGAAGCCCTAGGGCTTCTTTCTTTAATGTCTTCTGCTGTTCAGTTCTTTGTACAGCAACTCTATAAATTCTTGTTCTACGGCAAAGAACTGAGATGCTCGGGATTGCCCGAGGACATCGGCGAACTTGGACCGGTATTTTTTCTTGATATCCACTTCCTGCGCATCGTATTCTATTACATCATTGCCGGGTCTGAAGGAATTGCCGCGATTGCCACTGTTGCTGTGACCTTGCGATTTCTTTGACTTGACACCTCTGATTTCTTTCGAGTACTGATTGTACAGTGGAAAGAATTGCTGTGCTTCGGTTGGAGTTAATCTCAGTTGTTTGGTAATATAAGCCGCCTTCTGCTTCTCAATTGCTTCAAATCTTTCTTGGCGTGACTGTCCATTCGCAACAAAACAAGCTATCCAAATCAAACAGAGCGTTGAAATAATATGTTTTAAACGAATCATTATAAATTATAATTTAAGTAATCTTCTAAAACTTCCTTATCGATTCCCTCCCCCACATTTAGTGCTTCCTCTGGCTGATAGATGTACTCTGCATAGTACTCTAGGTCAGAAGCATCACTGTAATTGGAAAGGTAGTTGATAATTTCATCTTCTGGAATTTCATTCAACGACACCTTTTCCGCTTGCATGGGTTGGTTGTATTCTGCATTGTAAACAGATACCCCGATCACTGCGGCTACACAGGCTGCAGCGGCCGAGCTCAACCAAGCATACACTTTTCTTTTCTTCCCAGAAACTGAAGTTTCAGACTCATTACGTGAAGGCAATTGAATGACCTTCTTGTCCTGAACTTTGTCAAGGATAGCGGTTGACAGCTGATCGAAATAACCCGCAGGTACTTCAAACCCATCTGCCTGAACTTTAGATTTCAATTCTTCGGTATAGATTGAAGCCATGATTTGATCATCAGCTTCTTCAAAATAACCCTCAGGAACGGTAAATCCTGGTTCAGCTATCTCTAGCGTTAACTCTTCTTCTTCAATTCTGTCTAGAATACGAGCAGTCAAGTTATCAAAGTAACCAGCAAGAACTTCTGTTTCTTCCATTTCTCTGACCCCGTCTATGTGGACTTGGCCAAGGATCTGCTCACTCAATTGATCAAAATACTGCTCAGGCACACTGAAGTTTTCAGCATCTCTGTACTGGTCGATCTTGATCTGACCTAACAGTTGGGACTCTTGTTGTTCAAAGAATCCATTTGGAGTGCTCAATCCTACTTTTCCTGTGTCTGAAATTTGATCAAGTTTAGCGAAGAACAGACTTCTTTCGGTTAGCTTTTCAAAGTAATTTTCAGGTACAATGAAAGGGTTGACACGCAACGAGTTAGGTAGTTGGTTGCCTCCTAAGTTTTCGTAATATGTGTTATTTTCTTTCATAGTACCATAATAGATAGTTTTTGCGGCAAAAGGTTTAATCGTTTGAGGCAAAAAAGTTCTCTATTTTTTTAACTGCTAAGTGGTACGAAGCTTTTAAGGCTCCGACACTGGTTCCTAACACCTCGGATATCTCTTCGTACTTCATGTCCTCGAAATATTTCATGTTAAAGACCAGCCTTTGTTTGTCCGGCAAGATCAAAAGAGCTTGCTGTAATTTCATTTGTGCCTTGTCACCATTGAAATAGGCACCGTCTGCCAAGGAGTCTGCAAGATAAGCAGAGCTATCATCATCCAATGAAACACTCTGCTTTTGCTTTTTCTTGTTCAAAAAGGTGATACACTCATTGGTAGCAATGCGGTATAACCAAGTATACAATTGCGAATCTTCCCTGAATTTCTCAAGATTGCGCCATACTTTGATAAAGATATCTTGTACAACATCATCGGCATCGTCGTGGTCAATGACCATACGTCTGACATGCCAATAAATCTTTTGCTGATATTTTTTAAGCAATAAGCGGAATGCCTCTTCACGAGTTTTTTCATCCGCAAACTTTGCTATTATCAGGGAATCTTCCATAGATTGTTATTTTCTTGTAATGACTTTACGTACTGCATTAACAATATTTGCAGCATTTAAACCGTATTTTTCCATCAATTGAGCTGGAGTTCCCGACTCGCCGAAGCTATCGTTCACTGCAACATACTCCTGTGGAGTAGGTAATTTCTGTGCCAATAATTGCGCCACGCTATCGCCAAGACCGCCAAGACGGTTGTGCTCTTCAGCGGTAACCACACAGCCTGTTTTGGTCACTGATTTTAGGATCGCTTCTTCATCCAATGGTTTAATGGTGTGGATATTGATGATTTCAGCATTGATGCCTAATTTCTCCAATTCTTCACCCGCTTGGATCGCTTCCCAAACCAAATGACCTGTTGCTACGATCGTAACATCGGTACCTTCATTTAACATTACCGCTTTGCCGATCTCAAATTTTTGGTCAGCAGGAGTGAAGTTAGGAACTACTGGACGTCCGAAACGAAGGTAAACAGGACCTTCATGGTCTACTAACGCAACAGTAGCCGCTTTTGTTTGGTTGTAGTCACATGGATTGATCACCGTCATACCAGGCAACATTTTCATCAGACCGATATCTTCCAAGATCTGGTGAGTAGCACCATCTTCTCCTAAAGTCAAACCAGCGTGTGAAGCACAGATCTTAACGTTCTTGCCTGAGTACGCAATTGATTGACGAATTTGGTCATAAACACGACCAGTTGAGAAGTTGGCAAAAGTTCCAGTAAAAGGAATCTTACCTCCAATGGTAAGACCAGCAGCGATACCCATCATGTTCGCTTCCGCAATACCAATTTGGAAGAAACGCTCTGGATAAGCTTTTATAAAGTCGTTCATTTTCAATGAACCGATCAAGTCAGCACATAAGGCTACTACGTTCTCATTTTTCTGGCCAGCTTCCAATAAACCAGCACCGAAACCTGAACGTGTATCTTTTGATTCTGTGTATGTATATTTTTTCATTACAAATACTATCGTAAACAGTGATTAATAATCGCCTATGGTTCTAGGGATTTGGTTTAAAGCAGATTCTAATTGCTCGTCGTTTGGAGCAACTCCATGCCATTTGTGTGAGCCCATCATGAAATCAACACCTGAACCCATTTCAGTGTGCAATAAGATGATCACTGGTTTGCCTTTTCCAGTACGAGATTTAGCCTCGTCCAATCCAGCAATTACAGATGCCATGTCATTACCTTTGTTCACTTCCAATACGTCCCATCCAAAAGCTTCCCATTTAGCACGTAGGTTTCCTAATGACAATACATCATCAGTTGAACCATCGATCTGCGCACGGTTGTAATCCACTGCTGCGATCAAATTGTCTACTTTATTGTGAGGCGCGTACATAGCAGCTTCCCAAACCTGACCTTCTTGCAATTCACCGTCGCCCATCAATACATAAACCAAATTGTTGTCTTTGTTCAACTTTTTAGCTTGTGCTGCACCGATAGCCACTGAAAGACCTTGGCCTAAAGAACCTGAAGCGATACGGATTCCTGGAAGGTGCTCATGTGTAGTCGGATGACCTTGAAGACGAGAGTTGATTTTTCTGAAAGTAGCTAATTCGCTCACTGGAAAATAACCAGCTCTAGCCAATGTACTGTAGAAAACTGGAGAGATGTGACCGTTAGACAAGAAGAAAATATCTTCACCAATGCCATCCATGTTGAAAGATGGGTCATTTTTCATCGCGTGAAAGTACAAGGCCACAAAGTAGTCAGTACAACCCAATGATCCCCCTGGGTGTCCTGATTGGCATGCATGCACCATACGAACAATGTCTCTTCTTACTTGCGAAGCGATCTGTTCTAATTTGTTTATATCTGCACTCATTTTAAAGTATAAAGTTTCGATTATTTTGCCGATAAAGTTAGTGATTTTTAATGGAGTGCCCTTGAAAAAGCTGAATTATTTAGACCGTAACCAACGGTTCCAAAGGAATTTTGTCCACAATTCACATTTATCTGAAAATTTAAAGTCTAGGCTGTCAATTGACCTGCTCTGAATATACACATATTTTTGGAATGGTTTAGAATAACTAAAACCTAAAATTCCGATTGTCATCTACCAAAGCATCCGAGCCTTAATTTGCTCTTATTCGAGACATGTTTTGAATTTTCCGAATATGTCTCGAATATGGGTAAAAGTATTCCCGAAGCCCATGCCACATTTTTTGTCCATTTTGGAACCAAATGCCACAAAAAAAGAGTCGCCCTTTCAGGCAACTCTTCCCTATAATTTTTGATTCAGTTTATTAATACTTAAAATCTAAATCCCTTCAAACAAGGTCTAAATACTAACTACTAAATACTTTCTGTTCTATATTACATTGCATTTGCTACCACTTCCTCCACTTCAGGGACCATGCGCTTCAATAAACCTTCGATTCCGGCTTTTAAGGTAATGGTTGAAGATGGGCAACCTGAACACGATCCGCGGAGTTCCACGGTAACTGTTCCATTGTCAAAGGATTTGTAGGCAATAGCACCACCGTCCTGTTCTACCGCTGGGCGAACATAGTCGTGCAATACCTGTTGGATTTTTATTTCTACATCATTTCCTTCAAAGACTACGTCTTCTGAATGTTCAACAGGTTTCACTGCCAATTCAGATTCTACAGCGCCCTTAACGAATTCTTTCAATAAGGCTTCGATATCATCCCATTCTGCATCTTCAGTCTTGGTAATGGTAACGAAATTGCTGGCGAAGAAAACGCCATTTACAAAGTTGAACTTGAACAGTTCCTTTGCAAAAGCAGATTCCTGCGCTTTTTCTCTATCTGGATAATCCAAGCTTCCGTTGATCAACAGTTTGTTGACCAAGAACTTCATTGTTGCTGGATTTGGGGTGCTTTCTGTATATACGTTAATCGTTGCCATGAATTCTAATTGTAAAATAAAAACACAAATATACTGTTAATACCTATTGCTAAGCGTCATTACTTCGTAAAAGCTTACAGCTTTACGCCCGTGTAATTGCTTGGAGAGATGGCTTTGATCTCTTCTTTCACCTCTTCTGTAACATTCAACTGATCCACAAATGCCGCAATCGTGTCCTTGGTCACGTGGGTATTGGTACGGGTCAGGTCCTTCAATGCCTCGTAAGGTTTTGGATAGCCTTCGCGTCTCAATATGGTTTGGATCGCTTCTGCTACCACGGCCCAGTTGTTTTCAAGGTCGGCTTGGAAGGCTGCTTCGTTCAAGATCAATTTCCTCAATCCTCTCAAAGTAGATTTGATTGCGATCAAGGTATAGGAGAATGGAACGCCGATGTTTCTGAGAACAGTGGAGTCGGTCAGGTCTCTCTGTAATCTGGAGATTGGAAGTTTTGCTGCTAGGTGTTCCAATACCGCATTTGCCAAGCCTAGGTTTCCTTCAGCATTTTCAAAATCGATAGGGTTTACCTTATGTGGCATCGCTGAGGAACCAATCTGTCCTGCAGTAATCTTTTGTTTGAAGTAATCCATGGAGATATAGGTCCATATATCACGACAAAGGTCGATAATGATATTGTTGATTCGCTTTAAGCCATCGCAGCTGGCAGCGAAGTTATCATAGTGTTCAATTTGGGTAGTGGTTTGCGATCGATCAAGGCCCAATGTTTCGTTAACGAATTTATTGCCGAAGGCAACCCAATCATGATTCGGGTAGGCAACATGGTGCGCGTTTAAGTTCCCAGTTGCTCCGCCGAACTTAGCTGAGAATGGAACTTGGTTCAACAGGTGCAACTGTTTTTCGATACGTTCTACAAATACTTTGATTTCTTTTCCTAAACGGGTAGGAGAGGCAGGTTGTCCATGTGTACGGGCCAACATGGAAACATTCTCCCATTCTGCACTCAGTTTTTTCAATTCCTCCAGCAATTCGCTGATGGCAGGTTGGTAAACCTCTTTCAGGGCATCCTTCCAGGAATGCGGGATTGCGGTATTATTGATGTCCTGGGATGTCAAGCCAAAGTGGATGAATTCAAGGGAGTCATGCAGACCTAATTTCTCAAATTCATTTTTCAGGAAGTACTCCACGGCTTTCACATCATGGTTCGTTACCTTTTCTGTATCCTTAATCCATTGCGCATCTTCCAAACTGAAGTTTTTGTAGATATCACGTAACTTATCATTTAAGCTACCATCAAAATGGCTCAATTGCGGAATACCTGATTCACTGAGCGCGATAAAGTATTCTACTTCAACTAAGACACGGTATTTTATTAATGCGAACTCTGAGAAGTAATTCGATAGATCTTTGGTGGTATTGTAATATCTGCCATCAATGGGTGTGATTGCAGTCAATGGGGATAAAGTCATTTTATTTTCTTTAGTACGGATGCAAAAATAAGAAATATTAGACATAAGACACAAGACAGTAGACAAAAGACAGGGTACTGTTTTGATTTAGCTTTTAATAGACGGAGAGTTTTCTGTTGTCTGATGTCTCATGTCTGATGTCTAAAAAAGCCCTAAAACAACAAAAGCTCGTTTCTTAAACGAGCTCTTGATGTATTTTTAAAATCTGTTCGGATTATTGAACGTTTTTCAAAGAATCAGCGATAGAATCACCAGTTGCACGAACTGAATCAGCAACATTTTCTAATGAATCAGCTACGTTTTCAGTAGTTGAATCTACAACGTTTGACAAAGAGTCAGCAGTAGCTTCAGTTTTAGTTTCTGCGTTGTTACAAGAAGCAACACCGATAGTTAATGCTAAACCTAAGAATCCGAATTTGAATAAATTTTTCATTTTTAATTTTCTATTTAGTTGAAACAAATTTGTTTATTTAATTCTTAATACCCAATACCTAAAAAGGTAACCCAAGAAAAGATATTTTTTTAAAATTTTTATTGAACCTTTTGATTTTCAGTCGTTTGATTTTAAATATTTTCCTTAAGGCAGCGCAAATATACTACTGTTTTGCTGATTTGCAACAAGAAAAAACAAAAATTGTTATATTTCTGTTAAATTTTTAAAAGAATACTATGCTAGAAAGACTACAGAACATCCTAAAACTCATGAAATCAGTAGATTTGGAGCAATTGGAGAAGATATCGAAGAAAGTGGATTTGGCGGAAGTTTTGGGTGCAGTTTCGAAAATGGACGAAAATCAGCTCAAAATGGCCATGAAAATGTTGACTGGAAGTAAAAAGAAAAAAGATCCACCTCCAATCAATGCTGACTTTTATGATATATCGGCAAAACTTTCGGAAGAGGATAGAGCCCTGCAGATGAAAGTCAGGACCTTCCTGGAAACTGAAATACAGCCCATCGTCAATAAATATTGGTTACATGATGAATTTCCTTTCGAGATCATTCCCAAGTTGAGGGAACTCAATGTCTGTGGTTATGTTTATGATGGTTATGGCTGTGCAGGTGGTACTTCCCTTATGGATGGTATTATTGCCGCTGAATTCGGCCGCGTCGATCCTTCCATTGCTACCTTCCTGGGTGTACAGAGCGGTTTGGCCATGGGGTCTATCTATATGTGCGGTTCGGATGAGCAGAAAAATGAATGGTTGCCGGCCATGCAACAGCTGAACAAGATTGGTGCTTTCGGCTTGACGGAACCTTTGGTAGGTTCTGCGACAGCTGGTGGTTTGACCACGACCTGTAAACGTGATGGAGATAATTGGATATTGAACGGTCAAAAGAAATGGATAGGTAACTCTACCTTTTCGGATATCACCATAATCTGGGCAAGGGACCTGGATGACCAACAGGTGAAAGGTTTTATTGTCCGCAAGGAGAATCCTGGCTTTGCCGTAGAGAAGATCAAGGATAAGATGGCCTTGCGCATTGTGCAGAATGGCCTGATCACCTTGACAGATTGTGTTGTTCCGGAATCAGATCGTATGCCTTATGCCAATTCCTTCAAGGATACGGCCAAGGTGCTTCAGATGACGAGGGCTGGAGTGGCATGGATGGCTGTTGGATGTGCTCGTGGAGCCTATGAAAATGCATTGGACTATACCATCAAGCGAGAACAATTTGGTAAACCCATCGCTTCCTTCCAGTTGATCCAAAACCACCTGGTTGAAATGTTGTCCAATCTGACCGCCATGCAAACGCTGGTGTTCCGTCTTTCGGAATTACAGGACGACGAAAAACTTAGAGATGAACATGCTTCCTTGGCCAAGGTCTTCTGTACCCTTCGCATGCGCGATATCGTATCCAAGGCCCGCGAGGTAATGGGCGGAAACGGTATCCTATTGGAATATAACGTAGCTCGCTTCCTTGCAGACGCCGAAGCTATCTACTCTTACGAAGGAACCAAAGAAATCAATTCCTTGATCGTTGGAAGAAGTATTACGGGATTTAGTGCTTTTGTGTAAAGGGAGATGTGAGATATGAGATTTGAGATTTGAGATAGAAAGGGTACATTTTATCGATTCTAAAATCCATAAAATTTATCAAGATTGATATCTCATATCTCAATACTCACATCTCAATACTAATAAAATAGCTATTACGGTTGATATCTCATATCTCAATACTCACATCTCAATACTAATAAAACAACAATCCCCGGTTTTTTCTGACCGGGGATTGTTGTTTTATTTTTTGTCCTTATTCTGTTGAGCGGCTTGTTGAGCTCTCATCATTTCTTCCATTTTCTTTTGGAAGGAGGATTGTTTCTTTTCAGATGCTGGTTTCTTTTTGTTTGCTTCGATACCTGCAAGGATCTTGTCGTCGTTTACGAATTGACGGATGATCACTTGGGTTAAGAAGGTAAGAACCGCAGACAGGAAGTAGTAATAGTTCAGACCTGCTGGGAAGCTATTCAGTACAAAGAAGAATACCAATGGCATGATGTACCCGATGTATTTCATTTGGTTGTTTACAGCTCCTGATGTGGAGTTGTTGTACCAAGTGGTCAACAAAGTTGTCAAGGTCATCAAGATACACATGAACGAGATGTGGTCTACACCTAATAAAGGAAGAGGTGCAAAGGTGATCGGTGCATCGTATGTTGATAAGTCTTTGATCCACATGAAGCTTTCTCCACGTAATTCGAACAAGTTCGGGAAGAAGAAGAAGAATGCTAAGGTGAAAGGCATCTGAAGCAATAGAGGAAGACATCCGCCAAGTGGGTTTACTCCAGCTTGTTTGTAAAGCTTCATCTGTTCCTGTTGCAATAACATTGGATTGTCATCACCAACTTTTGCTTTGATCTCGTCCAGCTGAGGTTTTAACACACGCATTTTACCCATAGATTGGTAAGACTTGTAGGTTAATGGGAACATCAGGAGTTTAAGGAACAAGGTAAGGATCAAGATTACGATACCATAGTTCATGTTGAAACCATCTAAGAAATCGAAGATAGGAACGGTGATGAATTTATTGATCCAGCCCATTGGTCCCCAGCCCATATTAATGATTTTGTCGAAACCATTCCCTTCAGCCTTTAACGTTTTGTATTGGTTAGGACCGAAGAAGAAGCTGAAGCCATGAAGGCTTTCATTTTGTTTGTTTAATGCCAGTTCAGTGGAAGCACGGTAATGTTTTACCACACTGTCTTGAGTGATCAAGGTTGATTTAAGGTCTGCATTTACGAAACCTTCTTTGCTGGTCAGGATGCTAGAGAAGAAGTGTTGTTTGAAAGCAATCCAAGATACTTTCTTTTCTAATTTCTCTTCATCATCGCTAGTTTCTGAAAGATGGTCTACAGAACCGTCTACTTCTTTATAGAAGATTCCCGACTTCTCACGTTCAGACTTTACGTTACGCTCTTTTTGCATTAAAGTGGTTTCCCAGTTCAATAACATTTTATTCGAGCTTACATCCACCAAGCTTCCGATTCCAACGGTTTTGATGTCAAACTGAACGTTGTAATCATTGCCTTTTAAGGTATAGATATAATCAATGTATTTGTCTGCAGCGTATGAAAGGCGCATGGTCAATGATTTGGCGTCCTGTCCAGCGACCGAGAAGCTAGCTCCTTGGGCTTGGAAGAACAGGTCATTCGTTTTTACAGCCTTTCCAGGGATATTGAATTCAAGGCCAAAACGGTTGTCATCGCCTTCGAATAAGATAAGTTTAGATCCGTCAAAATTGGTCTCACCCTTAAGTTCAACTGATTTTACACGACCACCTTTGGTGCTTACGTTTACTTTAAGGAGTTCGTTTTCCAACGTAACGATCTGTTCCGAACCTACGGAAGCAGAACCAAAAGGTTGGCTCAACAGCACAGAATCTGCAACGGCAGGAGTGGTAGTGGTAGCAGCTTTTAAGGAGTCGCTGATCGGAGCCAAACCTTCTTTTGCTCTTTTGATTGAATCTTGATGTTGTTGTTCCTTTTTGATCTCGGCATCGGATGGCTTCAGGAAGTAGAAGGATCCAGCCAAAATGGCAAAGATGAAGATGAAACCTAGAATGTTATTTCTATCCATTGTTTATTAATTACTATTAATATATAGAGGTCTAAACTCTACTTTGATTTTTTATGTGTTAATGCAGCGGCTACAAAGCTAACAAAAAGTGGGTGAGGATTTACCACTGTTGACTTTAATTCTGGATGAAATTGTCCAGCAACAAAGAAAGGATGGTCCCTTAGTTCCACGATTTCCACTAAACCAGTGCTTGGATTGATACCTGAGGCAATCATTCCGGCCTTTTCGTAATCTTTTAGATACGCATTGTTAAATTCGTAACGATGGCGGTGTCTTTCAGTAATTTTTGACTTGCCATAAACGCCATATGCCTTTGTTCCTTTTTTGATTTCACAATCATAAGCACCCAAACGCATGGTTCCACCCATGTTTTTGATGTTCTTTTGTTCTTCCATCAAGTTGATTACTGGATGTGGCGTATTTTCATCCATTTCGAAGCTGTTGGCACCTTTTAGGCCCAATACGTTTCTTCCAAATTCAATAACCGAACATTGCATGCCTAAACAGATTCCGAAGAAAGGAATTTTGTTTTCACGAACGTAACGGATCGTTTCTAGCTTTCCGTCAAGTCCGCGCTCTCCAAATCCTGGAGCTACCAATACACCGTCCAAACCTTTCAGTTTTTCAGCAACGTTTTCTTGGTTGACACTTTCTGCGGCGATATATTTTACTTTTACGCGGGTTTCATTGGTAGCACCTGCATGGATAAAGGCTTCCGCGATAGATTTGTAGGCATCTGGAAGCTCCACATATTTTCCTACAAGACCGATGTTCACCTCGTCTGTTGGGTTCTTCAATTTGCCTAGGAATGATTTCCAGTTTTCTAGATCTGGTTCATTCTTGGTTGAAAGTTTCAATTTCGCCAAAACAGTTTTGTCCAATTGCTCTTTCAACATATTCAATGGCACATCATAGATCGTAGGAGCATCGATAGATTCCACTACGGCATTGATGTTTACATTGCAGAACAAAGCTAACTTTTTACGGATGTCATTGTTCAGTTTGTGTTCAGTCCTACATACTAAGATGTCTGGTTGAACACCATATTCCAATAATGTTTTTACGGAGTGTTGAGTAGGTTTGGTCTTTAGCTCACCAGCAGCAGCGAGGTAAGGGACCAAGGTCAAGTGAATTACCAAAGAGTCGTTATTGCCCAACTCCCAACGTAATTGACGTACTGCCTCAATGAAAGGTAGGGATTCGATATCACCAACGGTACCACCCAATTCAGTGATGACGATATCATATTCACCAGATTGACCCAATAGCAACATGCGGCGTTTGATCTCATCCGTAATGTGAGGAACGACCTGAACGGTTTTGCCAAGGTAGGCACCAGCGCGTTCTTGTTCAATCACATGGCTGTAGATACGGCCTGTTGTAACGTTGTTTGCTTGGGAAGTAGGGACATTCAGGAAACGTTCGTAGTGACCTAGGTCAAGGTCCGTTTCTGCACCGTCCTCTGTAACATAACATTCGCCATGTTCATAAGGGTTCAATGTTCCTGGATCAATATTGATGTACGGGTCAAATTTCTGGATGGTTACTTTTAAACCACGTGCTTGGAGAAGCTTGGCAAGGGAAGCTGCAATAATTCCTTTCCCTAACGACGAAGTTACGCCGCCCGTAACAAAGATATATTTAGTCATAACAATAATGGATTTCTAACTTAGATGCCTAGATAAAAAGCATCGTTCATCTGCTCTATGTACGGGATACAAAGGTACGAATTTTTATTAAATAAGGCCTAAAAAAAATCGTTCGAAACCAATTGTGAGGTTAACGAAACGAAAGTCAATCAGTTGGAACGGTATTTAGTCGTTTTTTTACTTTCCACAGATGGTTGTGGAATTGGAATTCTGCTAACTTTAGGATAAAAATCAAATAATATGGAATACAGAAGAATGGGAAAGAGTGGCCTTCAGCTGAGTGCGCTGTCATTTGGCTCATGGGTCACTTTCGCCAGACAAACTGATGATAACACCAATGAGCGCCTGATGGCACAGGCTTATGAGGCCGGCGTAAATTTCTTTGACAATGCTGAAGTGTATTCTGCTGGGCTTTCTGAGGAAATGATGGGCAGGGTTTTGAAAAAGCTGAACTGGGATAGGTCGTCCTATGTCCTGTCTAGTAAAGCTTACTTTGGCTGGAAAGGCGTAGACAAGAAGCCGAACCAACATGGATTGAGCAGAAAGCATTTGATGGAAGCCTGTCATGAAGCCTTGGAAAGGATGCAGGTTGAATATCTGGACCTTTATTATTGTCACCGGCCTGATCAAAATGTCCCCATTGAGGAGGTAGTCAGAACGATGAACACTTTGATCCAACAAGGAAAGATATTCTATTGGGGGACCTCGGAATGGTCTGCGGCTGAAATCATGGAGGCACATATGATTGCCAGGGATCTAGGATTGGAAGGTCCATCAGTTGAACAGCCTGAATATAACCTGTTCAACAGAAGAAAGATTGAAGTAGATTATGATCCAATCTTTAGAAATGTTGGCATGGGCACTACCATCTGGAGTCCTTTGGCTTCTGGGCTTTTGACTGGTAAATATAATGATGGCATTCCAGAAGGTTCAAGAATGTCCCTGGAAGGCTATGAATGGTTGCGGGATAAGGCTGTCGTTAATGATAAATTGAATCGGGTGAAGGCGCTAGGAGTTTTCGCCAATGAGCTTGGAGTTTCACTGCCAACTTTATGCATAGCATGGTGCATCAGCAATCCGAATGTAACAACGGCAATCTTGGGAGCGACCAAAGAAAGTCAGTTGACCGAAAACCTAAAAGCATTGGATGTACTTCCCCTGATTACAGCAGAAGTGAAAGAAAAGATTGATGAGATTATGGGAACCAAGCCTGTAGTCATACAGAATTAAGCGCGCTTGGTTTTAGGACAAATAAATAAGGGCTTTGCAAATGCGAAGCCCTTAAATATAATTTTTAAAGTCTCTCGATTATCTTTTTGATTTGATACGAGCAGCTTTTCCGGTAAGACCACGTAAATAAAATAATTTAGCGCGACGTACTTTACCAATGCTGTTAACTTCTATTTTCTCAATGTTAGGAGAGTTTACAGGAAAAATACGCTCTACACCAATACCGTTAGAGATTTTACGAACGGTAAAAGTAGCATTAGCTCCTTCGCTGTTTAATTGAATTACCACACCTTGGTACACCTGTACACGCTCTTTATTTCCTTCGCGAATTTTATAATGAACGCTGATGGTATCTCCGGCTTTGAAAGCGGGATTTTCATTTTTTACTACCGCTTGTTCTTCTACAAATTTTACTAAATCCATGATTCTGAGTAATTAATAACGATATTTAACCTGTAAAAATCGGAATGCAATATTACAGCTTTATTTTGATATTTGAAAATTCTTTTTTAAAAATATTCCACATTTCGTCGAATGCCTGCAAAAGTAAAAAAAATATAAACCAATTCCATATTTATTCCTGAATATCCACCTGTTTTTTAAATTATTATTTTTTGTTCTGGATAAAGCGCAATAAATGAGCTTTTTAGGTACTGTTTTTCTTGATTACGCTAATGTTTACTGAAAGGTTAAAATCTAAATGTTAAGGTTAAAATACGGTTGTAATAGGGTATAATACGGTCACTATGCTGTCTTAAATCTTTGGAAATTAGGAGGTCAGAAATTGAATAACCAATAAACACTAACTAGATGAACAAAAGATTTATTACCTCTTTGGCAGCTAGTCTATTCTTCTCGACCGTTTTGTTTGCTCAAACACAACTTAAAGGCCGAGTAGTCGACGAAAGCGGAGCACCAATCCCAGGAGTTACACTAGCATTGAAAAATGGTACTGCGACTCAAACCGGTGCCAATGGTGAATTTACTCTCTCTTATGATCAAGCTGGACAGTTGAATGTCTCCGCCTTGGGATACAGCAGAAAAGTTATCAACTTATCAAATCAGACCACTCTAGAAATCATACTGGATCCCAGTACCGAAGGGCTAGATGAAGTCGTAGTAACAGCATTAGGTATTTCCAGGGAAAAGAAATCCTTGGGATATACGGTGCAGGAAGTAGGGGCGAAAGAGCTGACCCAAGCTGGTCAGTTGAATGTGACCAGTGCACTATCTGGAAAGGTAGCAGGGGTCCAGGTCAATCAATTTGGAGGAACAGTAGGAGCGTCATCCCGGATCAGTTTAAGGGGGAACTCCTCTGTAAAGGCTGATCAGCAACCCCTGATCGTAGTCGATGGGGTGCCTATTTCCAATGATACTCAGCGTTCCGGAGATAATACCTATTCTGGTGTCGATTACGGATCAGGAATAAACGATATCAATCCTGAAGATATCGAAACAATAACCGTCCTTAAAGGAGGTTCAGCTGCCTTATATGGTATGCGTGCGGGTAATGGTGTAATCTTGATTACAACCAAATCAGGTAAGCGAGGTGACAAAGGCATACAGTTATCCTATGATGGTAACTTCTCTGTGGACCAAGCGGCCTACTTGCCAAAAGTCCAAAACCTATACGGTCAAGGATATAATGGTGATGAAAAACACTATAATGACTTTCAGGCAACGAATGGCAAAATCTCTTATCAAGATTATGCGCAGACTAAAGGTTTCGCCTATGTGGATGGAACAGGGCAAACAGGGGTATGGGATGGATTCGATGAATCATGGGGACCACGTTTGGATGTTGGGCTGAAACTGCCGCAATTTGATAGTCCGGTGAATAATGGGGTTCGGACTCCTACGCCGTGGGTTTCTCAAAAAGATAATATCCGAGACTTTTTCCAACCTGGATTCTCGATGAACCATAACCTTTCCATTTTAGCCCAAAGTGATAAATCGAGCACTCGTGCTTCCCTGTCATTTAGGGATCAAAATGGTACAGTTCCGAATACCGACCAAAAAAGGTACAGTCTGCAGTTGAACAACAATACCAGCATCTCAGAAAAAGTTTCATTTGATGTGAGCACCAATTATACCCGTACAGAGAGCGATAATATCTTGAACCAAGGTTATGATGGCAACAACCCGATGAACGGATTTATCTGGTCAGGTAGACAGATCAATATGCAAAGCCTAAAAGACAATTGGGATCAAAGGGATGAACAAGGAAACTATACCTATTACAACTGGAATACCAATTATCATGTGAACCCTTATTTCAATATCTATGAGAATACGAACTCCTACAAAAGGGATCGTTTTTTCGGAAAGAGTTCCTTGTATTACCAACCTTTTGAATTCTTGAAATTCGAAGGACGTGCCGGTCTGGATTATTACAATTTAAAGGCCTTTGAGCAAAATTATTATAATAGTGCCTTTCCTTATGGTGGATTCCGCGACCGCAAGACAGACAATACAGAATTAAACCTCGATTTCATTGCAACCTTCAACAAGCAATTCGGCGATTTCAACGTTTTGGCATCTGCTGGAGCGAATTACAGGAACCTGATGTGGGAAACCAATGTAATGGGAGCGGATGCTTTGACGGTTCTGGGAGTATATACCATTGCCAATAGGGTCGGTGATGCGGTTACCACAATGGACCATAGCCATGTCCGTTCGAATTCTGTTTTTGCGACTGCCAACCTAGGCTGGAAAGACCAGATCTATATGGACTTGAGTGCCAGAAATGATTGGAGTTCCACTATCAAGGATGATTTCTTTTATCCTTCCATCAGTATGAGCTGGTTGCCTACGAGTAGTTTCCCGAGTCTGAAAAATAGTGTGTTGAACTTTTGGAAAATCCGAGGTGGCTGGGCAGAGATTGGTGCGGGTACTACAGCATACCAGAATAGAGCATATTACTACCCACAGAACAACGCATTTGGCGGGGTAGCACAGATGTTTCGCTCGATGGTGTTCCCGAATGAAAACCTAAGACCAGAGCAAATCAGGACTTGGGAGATCGGTACCGAGATCGGTTTCTTGGATGATAGAATCCATGCCGATGTCGTATACTACTATAAATCAACAAAAGATCAGATCTTGGCGGTAACGACTTCCAATGTGGTTGGATTTAGTTCCATGCTGCTAAACGCTGGAGAAATTGAGAATAAAGGTATTGAGGTGCAATTAAGAGGAGATGTGATTAGAAAAGAAGAGGGCTTTAATTGGACGACCTATATCAATTATGCCAAAGATAACAGTAAGGTTATCGAACTCTATCCAGAGCTGGACTTAAATGTTTATCAGATTGGATGGACTTGGGGTATTGCCAATGTTGCCCGTAAAGGCGAACGTTGGGGCTCGTTGATTGGCGGGGGATATGACCGCGTTGAAGACGGACCGATGAAAGGTGCGATCAAGGTGAATAACCGAGGTTTGGTAGTGAATAAGAATGCACAGATTATTGGAAATACTACGCCTAAGTTTTTAGCCAGTTGGCGAAATGATTTCAGGTACAAGGACTTCTCCATGGGCTTTATGTTTGACCTACGTGTTGGAGGTGATATCTGGTCACAAACCATGAGCCACTCTTATACAGCTGGGGTTGCATCCATCACTGCAGAGAATGGAATTCGTGAAAAGGCGATCGTGGCAGGTAGAGATGTGATGACCGATGAAAAATTCGTTATGCAGGATGCAAACGGAAACTGGGTTGAAAATACAATCGAAACTGACGCACAGACTTGGTTTGAAAGCGGTGGTATTGCTCAGACCTATGTTTTTGATGGGTCATTCCTGAAACTAAGGGAAGCATATCTTTCATACAATGTTCCTACTAGATATCTACAGAATATGCGTGGTATCAAACGAGTAAATCTGTCCTTGATTGGTTCCAATCTAGCACTGCTTTGGACACATAAATCCAATACAATGCGGATAGATCCTGAAACAGGAGGTGTATCGAGTGATAGCCGTGGGGTAGGTTTTGAACAAGCTTCAGTGCCTTCATCTCGCAGTATCGGTCTTAAGTTGGGGGTTACATTTTAAGAAAACAGAAATCATGAGAATTAAATTTAATAGATATACAATTGCTTGCTTTTTGATGATAGGGCTGGCAACATCTAGTTGTACCAAATCTTTTGAAGAAGTCAACACTGATCCTGATGCGCTGACCGAGGTGCCGCCAACCAATATCTTGGCCAATGTATTGCGCAATACCGGTGAATCTTTTGGGGGTGATGTGGATGGCTACGGTACTTTTGCAGGTTATATCGTGAAGATCCAGTATATGGACTATATGGGGGGATTGGTCCCTACCAATAATACCTTCGGGAATAGATGGGCGGCATGTTATTATAACAACACGCAGTTGCAGGAACTGATGAAATTAACCGATGCAAGTCCGGATGGTTTTAAAAACATCCGTTTTGTGTCCCGTATTTGGCAAAATTATATGTGGTCCTATTTGACCGATGGATGGCGTAATGTTCCATATTCAGAGGCCTTGAAAGGGGCGGAAGATAAGGGCAATATCCTAAAGGCTGCCTATGATAAGCAAGAGGATATTTATCCTAAGATTTTGCAGGACTTAAAAACCATTGCTGATGAAATGGCGGCAGGATTAGGGACAGATGAGCTGGGTGCCGGCGATTTCATCTATGAAGGTGATATGGAAAAATGGCAGAAGTTCTGTAATTCCCTTCGTCTTCGCCTTGCCATGCGTATTTCGGGGGTGGCTCCAGCATTAGCCAAATCGACCATTGAAGAGATTGCAGGCAATTCAACCAAATACCCCGTTTTGGAAACCAATGCCGAGAACTGTTACCTTAAATATCCTGGAGCAGCTCCATATTACGAACCTTGGTATAACAACGGTATCGTAGGCAAGCGTATAGACAATTTTGGGATGGCTGATATTTTTATCGATCATTTATTGGAAACAGAAGATCCAAGGATTGCCAAAGTAGCAAACAAAACCTCCGATGGAGTTTATCGTGGCTATCAAAATGGAGCGAAAAGCGGACCTACTCCCTTAACTTCCATTTCATTCATTGGTGATAAATACATGAATGATCCTGTTGGATTTACGCCATTCTATAAATCTTCTGAGACTTTTTATATCCTAGCTGAAGCTGCGATGCTTGGTTATAATGTTAAAATGACCGCTCAACAGGCTTATGAAAAAGCAGTCAGGATTTCTATGGAAGACAACCAGATTGCAGAAGCTGATATCGTGAAATATTTGGCTGGCAAAGGAAAATGGAATAATACGAAAGACCGTATCTATTGGGATATGTGGGTAGCCTTGTTCAAGAATAATTTCGAAGCATGGACCCTGTACCGTCGTACCGGTATTCCGTCTACCAATTACCCTTCATTGAACTCTATTTATGGCAAAGCGCATAACGATCAGCCATTCCGATTACCATATCCAAACAATGAATACCTTTATAATGCAGCCAATGTAAATAAAGAAGCAGAAAAACTGAAAGATTTTGTTTGGGGTGAACAGATGTGGTGGGATAAAAGAACTGGAAAATTTTAATTATTGTTAAACAAAAACCTAAACCTAGAAAGAGCCATCAACGGATGGCTCTTTTGTTTTTTACGGAAGTTAAAATCCTGCAAATACTGGCTAAAAAGGGATTGAAGATGTAGGAAGTTTTTTTTCAACTTTATAATCTGAGAAATCTAGATCAGGAAAAAGATTATTTATTTAAGTATTCAAGAATTTTTATGGGTCTTACAAATAGCATGGCAAAGATATTTGGGTTGTTGATCGTTTGGATTGGCGGAGTTAACCTGTTGGTTGCTCAAGAGTCGGGGGATCAGATATTGGATGGAATTGGTGAAACGGGCATGATCGCACGGTATGTGTTTGATGGTAATCTCAAGGATTGGTCAAGGAATGGCTTGCATGCCAATTCGAAAAACAACCAGCCCAAATTCATTAAAGATGAAAAGTTCGGCAATGTGCTTTCACTTTCTGGAGGAAAGGATGATTATCTGACCTTGCCTGTTGGGACCTTAAACGGCTTGGAGTCCTTAAGTATTTCGGTTTGGCTTTCCTTGAAATCGGACGGAACAGGACAGTATATCTTTGACTTTGGAAAGGATAATAACCAACATTTCTTTGCTGCACCTTTTGGTACTTCCTCTCAAAAGGGTTTTCAGGCATTGATCACCGAGCAAGTAGAAAATAAAGGCGGAGCCATTGCAGCAGTGCCTGCATTGAATAAATGGCTACATGTTGCAGTTGTTGTCGATGTATTTTCGAAAAACATCATTACTTATGTAGATGGAAAACAGGTCGCTGAAGGCAATGAAATCCCTAAAGAAATTGCCAAGTTGTTTGAACCCTCTGGAAAGTTCAATATCGGGAAATCCTTGTCAGCTGATGGGTCTACTTTAAATGCGTTAGTTCATGATTTCCGAATCTATAGAGTTGCCCTGACCAAAAAACAGGTTTCGGGAATCTATTTTAACGGTCAGAATACCGTTCGTGAGGACAAGAAAACAATGGGAAAGGCAGAAGATGATCTTCCGACCTATGAATTGACAAAAGCACAGCTTTATAACCAGTATTTGCTTAAAGTTTCGGACGTTAAGGTGGAGACTGCATTGGGTGAGCTTCCTCGATTGCCTTCTTTCGTGGAGGGTGAGTATAAAGAAGGTTTTCAAGGACCGAAGGTTCGTGTTCTATGGCCAGCAGATATTGATAACGATGCGGTATTGAAAGCCGGAGAATATGTGGTAACTGGGCGGATTCCAGGAACAGACTTACAACCCAAAGCTTTTGTAACGGTGAAGGGCTTTGCTGACAGCAGGACCCCATCCGAGAAACTATTGCCTTTTGAACTGAGCCAGGTTTCCTTGAATGCGGATAGCCATAATGAAGAAACTAAATTTATCGAAAACCGTGATAAGTTCGTCCATACTTTAGCCAAGACCGACCCAAACTCTTTCTTGTACATGTTTCGCCATGCCTTTGGCCAGAAACAGCCTGCTGGAGCCATTCCTTTAGGGGTGTGGGACAGTCAGGATACCAAACTCCGCGGACATGCCACAGGACACTATTTGACTGCTATTGCTCAGGCCTATGCGAGTACCGCCTATGATAAGACTCTACAGGATAACTTTGCCCAAAAAATGGACTACATGGTGAATACTTTGTATGATTTAGCACAGTTGTCTGGAAAAGCTAAAAGTAATGGAGGTGAACATGTTTCAGACCCCACTGCCATACCTGTTGGTCCTGGCAAAACCGCTTTTGATTCTGATTTAACAGAAGCTGGTATCCGTACCGATTATTGGAACTGGGGCGAAGGATTTATCAGTGCCTATCCACCGGATCAATTCATTATGCTGGAGAATGGAGCTACTTATGGCACCAAGGTTACCCAGGTTTGGGCACCCTATTATACCCTGCACAAGATATTGGCTGGACTTATTGATATCCATCAGGTTTCTGGAAATAAAAAAGCGCTTCAGGTAGCCGAAGGAATGGGCGAGTGGGTTTATAAACGCTTGAATAAAATCCCGAAGGATAACCTGATCAAAATGTGGAACACCTATATCGCAGGTGAGTTTGGAGGGATGAATGAATCCATGGCGAGGTTGTATGAGATCACGAAGAACCCTCATTTCCTTGCTACGGCCCAGTTATTCGATAATATCAAAATGTTCTATGGTGATCCTGAACATTCACATGGCCTAGCAAAGAACGTAGATACCTTCCGTGGATTACATGCCAACCAGCATATTCCTCAGATTGTAGGAAGTATTGAAATGTACAAAGCTTCCAATGATCCGAATTATTTCAAGATTGCGGATAACTTTTGGTACAAGGCAGTCAATGACTATATGTACAGCATTGGTGGTGTGGCAGGAGCACGAAACCCTGCAAATGCAGAGTGCTTTATCAGCCAGCCAGCTACACTATATGAGAACGGTTTTTCAGCTGGTGGGCAGAATGAAACCTGTGCTACCTACAACATGTTGAAATTAACCAGTGATCTGTTCCGCTTCGATCAGCGCGCAGAACTCATGGATTATTATGAAAGAGGGCTCTATAACCATATCTTGGCTTCAGTAGCTGAAAACAGCCCTGCAAATACCTACCACGTATCCTTGAGACCGGGAGCAAACAAGCAATTTGGTAACCCCGACATGAAAGGATTTACCTGTTGTAATGGTACCGCAATCGAAAGCAGTACAAAATTGCAGAATACGATCTATTTTAGAAGTAAGGACAATAATGCACTTTATGTGAATCTGTTTATTCCCTCTACCCTGAACTGGGAGGAGAAAGGGATCACTTTAACGCAGACTACCAGCTATCCTAAACAAAATAGCACCCGCTTGGACATCAAGGGAAATGGCAGGTTTGCAGTAAATGTTCGTGTACCTAATTGGGCAACAAAAGGATTCTTTGTGAAGATTAACGGTCAAGATCAAAAAGTGGAAGCTAAGCCCGGTACTTATCTTGCAATTGAAAGGGACTGGAAAAATGGCGATAACATAGAATTGACCATGCCATTTGACTTCCATTTGGATCCGGTCATGGATCAACCCAATATTGCGAGTTTATTCTATGGTCCAATTCTATTGGCGGCACAAGAAACCGAACCTCAAAAGGAGTGGAGGAAGGTAACCTTAGACGCAAAGGATTTAGGAAAATCCATCAGTGGCAATCCTGAGAAGTTGGAATTCCAGATTGACGGCGTGGTTTATAAACCGTTCTATGATACGTATGGCCGTCATTCAGTGTATTTGGATGTGACCTTAAAATAGTCTTTTTATCTGCTTTTTACGATGGATTTTAAAAATATCCATCAAATAGTCAATGGGTTACACAGAAAAATTATTTAAGGTATTGGATTTAAAAAATATCCCCTTATATTTGTGCCACACAAAATCAAAGGTGATACCTTTTCGGGGTGTAGCGTAGCCCGGTATCGCGCCACATTTGGGATGTGGAGGTCGTAGGTTCGAATCCTGCCACCCCGACAAAAGCCACTGATAATCAGTGGCTTTTTCTTTTTTCGGGCACATTTCGGACAAATTATATCTGAATATTGATTATTCAATAACCTAAGCAAAGTTAAGCTAGAAGAATAACCCTTCTTAAAGAATGATTGGAACATAATGCTTGTTTCTATAGAGCGTGAAAAGTTCATCTTATTCTTATAAAAAATCAAGAGGGCTAGGAGTCTTTTGCTTGTCTATGTCAGTGATA